>JAMFRP010000018.1 GCA_026224775.1 Bacteroidota bacterium | reverse complement strand
TACATTAAGGAATTAAAAAATTAAAATTCACATTTAAAAATTATTATTATGCCCAGCGGTAAAAATCGTAAGAGACACAAAATGGCTACCCATAAACGTAAAAAACGTTTAAGAAAAAACAGACATAAGAAAAAATAAGTTGTCTCGAACAACTTTTTGCTGTTTAATACAGTGAACGTGTTTGTTATTGTTTTACCTCTTATGATAGGCGGCAGATTCATGCCGCTTTAAGAAATGGAGTAGTAGTTGATAAAAGAATTAATTATCGATTCAACCCCGAACGGGGCTACCATTGCGTTATTACAGGATAAACAACTTGTAGAACTTCATAAAGAGCAAATCAGCAACAATTATACTGTTGGTGATATTTATTTGGGCCGCATTAAAAAAATTATGCCCAGCCTTAATGCTGCTTTTGTTGATGTAGGTTACGAGAAGGATGCCTTTTTGCATTATCTTGATTTGGGGCCGCAGGTACAAAGCCTGCTTAAGCTTGCCAAACAAGTGCGTAGCGGTGGTTATCAATCAAAGCTTTTAGATAACTTTAAGCTTGATGCTGATATAAACAAAGGAGGCAAAATCTCCGAAGTTTTAACTAAAAATCAGCTGATTCCCGTACAGATAGCCAAGGAGCCTATTTCAACAAAGGGCCCACGCTTAAGCGCCGACTTATCCATAGCCGGGCGTTATGTGGTATTGGTGCCTTTTTCTGAAGTAATTTCCATCTCCAAAAAAATAAAAAGCAATACCGAGCGTACCCGCTTGCGTAAAATTGTGGAGAGCATAAAACCTGCTCATTTTGGTGTTATTATACGTACGGTTTCCGAAGGGAAGGGCGTTGCCGAAATGCAGAAGGATTTGCTGGACCTGATATCAAAATGGGAATCATTTATTACCCGTTTACCATCGGTTGAGCCCTCTAAAAAGATTTTAGGTGAGATTGGCCGTACTTCTACCATCCTTCGTGATTTGCTGAATGCCGATTTTCAGGGCATTACTGTAAATGATAACGCGATGTATGAGGAAGTAAAGTCATATATCCACGAGATATCGCCCGATCTGGAAAGCATTGTGCGCCTGCATAAACATAAGGACCCTTTGTTTGAGCACTTTGGTGTCGACAAGCAGATTAAAGGTGCTTTTGGCAAAACGGTAAATCTTGCCGGTGGCGCTTATTTGGTTATTGAGCATACAGAAGCCCTGCACGTTATTGACGTGAACAGCGGTAACCGTACCGCCAATAAGGAGAACCAGGAAGAAAATGCTTTCCAGGTAAATAAGGAAGCGGCGAAGGAAATTGCACGTCAATTGCGCCTGCGCGATATGGGTGGTATTGTGGTGATCGATTTTATCGATATGCACAAGCCTCAGAACCGTAAGGAGCTTTTTGATTACCTGCGTGATGAAATGGCACACGACAGGGCCAAACACACTATTTTGCCTCCGAGCAAATTTGGGCTGGTACAAATTACCCGCCAGCGTGTACGCCCCGAAATGAACATTGTTACCAGCGAGGTTTGCCCCGCATGTGGCGGCACGGGCACCATACGCCCAACTATTTTGCTGATAGATGATATTGAAAACAATTTCAATTATATATTAGACGAGCAAAACGAAAAAAATATTATGCTTTGCGTTCACCCATATATCGAAGCCTACATTAAAAAAGGCCTGGTAACACTCCAAATGAAGTGGTACTTTAAATATGGCAAATGGATCAAAGTTAAAAGCAACCCTGCCTACCAGATAGCCGAGTTCCACTTCTTCAACGCGAAAGAAGAAGAGATCAAGTTATAATTTGCAATTGCAGTGTATTGAAAAGTGCAGGTGTTTGAAAAAACATCTGCACTTTTTGGTTAAAACACCACGATGAAACATAGATAGTCTATGGATAACAATCTTATCTTTTCAAAAACTTAAGATATATTTATGTATGATTTTAGATATACATTTGTAAATGACACAATGGAAAATCAACAAAAATAGTATAATAAGTCGTGGGTTTACTTATACTTCACCAGGAAGTAATAGTGACATGAATATTGAAAATGAGGATAATGGAAACTTCTATTATATGGGCGTAAACTATAAACTTTATGTTAGAGATGCATATTGGACTTTGTATAATATTAAGCCCGGATATGGATATTCTGCGGTAGAGCAAGGTTGTCATTTAGACATAGATGAAATAATTCAACACATATACAGAATCGAAAATAAATAGAAGATATTTTATGAATAGTGTCGAATTCTCTAATGGAAAAAGCTCAAATCGGAAAGTAATTGACGATCCATATTATTTACATATTCCCAGTAGGATTCCTTATGATGATACCATACTTCAAGTAATAAACAGGGATTTTAATTTTTATAAAAATCTGAAGTTTATAGACGCATCGGGAGAATTTGACCAACTCTCAATATTGACAAAACTTTCACAGATTGAAAAATTACATGTAATTGAAGGGAAATTATCAGATTTAAAGTACTTAATAAATTTATCAGAGCTTAACACTTTGACTTGGCATTGGGATTACAATCATTCTTTTTTAAAGACATCAGATTTCGATTTAAATATTTTAATAGGCAAGCCAATCAGAAATTTATATTTAAATGATAGTGCGTTTGATAGTAATGCAATGTCTTATTTAAGTGATTTAAAATTTTAAAAATACAAGGTTGTTTAACTGACAATTATAGATTTTTGAACAATGTATCAAAATTGGAAAAATTATTAATTAATCCAAGTATTATTCCGACCAGCGATCAACTTCAATCATTACTTTACAATAATTCATTAAAAGAACTTGCTTTGTATCATTTCAAAGATTACAATGAAGATTTTATAATAGATTTAACGAGAATCTCTTCCCTTAAAAAGCTATATCTCTTGGGGACTAATATTTCTAAGAAAAGTATTAAAAGAATTAAAGACCTTAGAGATGACCTAATCGTTCAGGATTATACATTAAAAAAAGAATCTTGGTTTAGATAATTACTAATTTAATTAGCAATTATCATTCCCTTTTCTTATATTTGAAATGTAAATGGCTAAATCCAAAATCGCATATTTCTGCCAGAGTTGTGGCTTCGAGGCGCCTAAGTGGTTGGGTAAATGTCCGTCTTGCGGGGCGTGGAATACTTTTGTGGAGGAGATTATCGAAAAGCCTAATTCTTCTGTACCTGATTGGAAAGCTACATCATCTACCACACAACAACGTGCCAATAAGCCTGTAGAAATCCCTGATATTACTTTCAGCGAAGAACATCGCATGCTTACGCCTGATAAGGAATTTAACCGTGTATTGGGCGGCGGTATTGTAGCGGGATCATTGGTATTGATAGGTGGCGAGCCGGGAATAGGCAAATCAACCCTGATGCTGCAATTGGCTTTGAGCATGCCTGCTATTAAGGTGCTGTATATATCTGGCGAGGAAAGCGAACGCCAGATCAAAATGCGGGCAGAAAGACTTGATCCTGCCGGAATAGAATCAAGAGTTAAAAATCAGGAATCAGGAGAGAGCACCTTAAAATTCGGCAGGAACTGTTATATCCTGACTGAAACATCTACCCAAAACATATTTAAACAAATTGAGCAGCTGGAGCCTGATTTGGTAGTGGTAGATTCTATACAAACGCTGCATTCATCACATATCGAATCAACACCGGGCAGCGTATCACAGGTACGTGAATGTACTGCCGAATTGTTGCGTTTTGCCAAGGAAAGTTCTACCCCCGTATTCCTCATCGGCCATATAACCAAAGATGGCATGATTGCAGGCCCTAAAATATTGGAGCATATGGTTGATACGGTTTTGCAGTTTGAAGGCGACAGGCATCATGTTTACCGCATTTTACGGGCTGTTAAAAATCGCTTTGGTTCGGCATCCGAATTAGGTATCTACGAAATGCTGGGCGAGGGTTTACGCGAGGTATCTAATCCATCCGAAATACTATTATCACAACGTGATGAACCGTTAAGCGGTATCACCATATCGGCAACCTTAGAGGGCATGCGCCCGATGCTGATAGAAACCCAGGCATTGGTAAGTGTTTCGCCATACGGAACACCACAACGAACCGCGACTGGTTTTGATACCAAACGCATGAGCATGCTATTGGCCGTACTGGAGAAACGCTGTGGATTTAAACTCGGCATAAAAGACGTGTTCCTGAATATTACAGGTGGTATTCGTGTGGAAGACCCTGCAATTGACCTGGGATTAGCTGCCGCCATTATATCATCAAATGAGGATATTCCTATTCCATTCAAAACCTGCTTTGCCGGAGAAATAGGTTTATCCGGAGAAATACGTGCCGTTAACCGCGTGGAGCAGCGTATTGCCGAGGCTGAAAAATTGGGTTTTGAGCAGATATTTATATCCAAATACAATCTGCCATCTGGCGGTGGCAAGGATAAGAAACGTATCGATCTCTCTCGCTATAAGATTGAGGTGAAAACCGTTGGTAATATTGAGGAGGTTTTTGGATTGTTGTTTGGATAATAATTCTACGCACTTTGTCATTCTGAGCGGAGCGAAGAATCTATCGATAAGCATTTGCGGCATATATAACGGATAGATTCTTCGCTCCGCTCAGAATGACAAAAGCAGAATAACAATCGCCGCAAACCAAGCAACAAAATAAGTGTTATCCATCTAAACACTCATAACATGAAAACATTATTGCTTGCTTTCGTCATATTTTCTTCAAGCTTTGCATTTGCTCAGAAAGGTAAGATCTACGGATCGCGGCCAAGTACGGGTGAAGTAATTGAAGCCCAAAATCTGGATGCCTTTATGGGCACAAAACCCCGGATAAGTACCAGCATTAGGGGCGTGGTGATTAAAGTAACCAAAACCAAAGGTGGCTGGTTTGAGATAAATGCGGGCCACGGAAAGGTGATAGCTGCGCATTTTTCTAAATATGACGTTACTATACCAACCAATTTAGCAGGCCATACCATAATTGCTGAAGGCATTGCCGCAAGACAGTTTGCAGCTGATGATAGTCAGCACTTAGCGGGGCAGAAAACTCAGCATGCTGCTAATTCTAAAGAATTAACTTTTGAGGTGACCGGATTGATGGTTGAGAAATAGCCAGACTGATAATATACTGTCGTTCAGAACATATATCTTTATTTGTTATTTTGGCGTTTAATAATAATGGGCAAGTTCACTATACCCGAACGGGTAATTTACATATGTACCGGAAGCAAGTGTAGCAAACGCGGTGGGAAAGAATTGTACAAAAACGTAAAAGCTTTCTCAAAATATTACGGCGATAAGGATGACCTGGAAGTAATCGAGGTTGATTGCTTCGATCGCTGTAAATTTGCGCCAGTATGTAATATTCAGCCAGATAATATCTGGCTGAAAGAATATCATGAAAAAGAAGTGTTAAAAGTGTTGCAAATAGTTATGCAGGATCAACCTAAGGTTTAAGCCTCGCTACCATAGTGTATTTTACCAACGTGTTTGTCAATCTCCCAATGGCCAGTTCCTTGTTCGCCAATGATCTCGAATAATTCCAGCGCACGGCGGGCTTTATATTCCTCTTCACGCTGTTCTTTAAAGAACCAGTTTAAAAATTCAAGGGTTACATAGTCCTGCTCTTTGTGGCAGCGGGCAGCAATACTTTTGATGGATTGTGTTACGCTGATCTCCTGGTCAAGCGCGTCCTCAAATATTTCGCGAAATGAATTGTATTCAATTTTCAATCCGGTAATATCAGGGGATATAGATGTACCACCCATATCTAAAATGTATTTAAAAAATTTAAGCTGGTGATGTCTTTCCTCGTCAGATTGTTTGAAGAAATAGGCAGCAGAGTTATCAAAACCATTCCTATCGCACCATGACGCCATTGCTAAATAAATGGCAGATGATTGTGCTTCTTTACGGATCTGTTGGTTGATCAGGCTCTCAATTTCGGCTGAAATGAGGCATTTGGCGCGCATAATATCTTTCATAACACTAATTTTAAGTATAGGTTATAACAATAATAATGCTATAAATTGAAAAATCAATCTATAACCATTAATATGAAATGAATCTAAATAAGTTTAAACCGCTAAGCGATACAGGCGATCCTGAATAATGTGGTTTAATTCAAGCATGGCAAATGTGCCTTGCAATAGTTCTTTTAAGGCAATAATTTCCAGGGTGGATAGTACATAAAAGTGGTCGCTGGCGCAGATAAATACAATTTCTATATCAGCAGCTTTAGCATTTTTAAGTAGAAGAGCCTCTATATCGATATTATAAACAGCCTTTTTGAGTAAAAGCAAACAACGATAATCAAAACGGGAAACCTTACCGGCAAAATCAATATACCAGCAATTTTCCTGATCACATTGTGATACACTACCTGATTTTGTAGAGAATACTTCCTGTAATTTTACTGGGTTATCAATAGTTTCTATCACCTGCATCTATCTTTGTAAAACAAAAGTCGACATTATTTATAATCAATCCAAATAAAGACGAAGAAATAAAATTCAAACCTTGGAGCCTATCTAAAAACACTATGTCATTGCGAGGAACGAAGCAATCTCACGTAGAAAAGCCACTATGCAAAGTTCGCGATTGCTTCGTTCCTCGCAATGACATGATATGAAAAAAGGCCGAAAGATATACTTTCGGCCTTTTAATATTTACTACACCTTTAGGGTGTTATTTGCTTAAGTACATTGATTTCTCTTTGTACAAGTGCCTGAAGTATGGATCCTGCAGGTTTGGTATGAAGCGAATGGCTTCCCCTGTTGATTTCATCTCGGGGCCTAACTGTTTGTTCACTTCAGGGAATTTATCGAAAGAGAACACCGGTTCTTTTATCGCGTAACCTTCAAGCTTGCGCACGATGGTAAAGTCCTTCAGCTTATTAGCCTCTAACATAATTTTAGCGGCAATGTTAATGTAAGGTACATCGTAAGCTTTTGCTATGAACGGTACGGTACGTGATGCACGAGGGTTGGCTTCGATCACATAAACCTTCTCATCTTTTATGGCGAACTGTATGTTTAATAAACCACGAACATTTAACGCGATCGCGATCTTTTTGGTATACGCTTCCATTTGGCTGATCACATGATCAGAAAGATCAAATGGCGGCAATACCGCGAATGAATCGCCTGAGTGGATACCCGCAGGCTCAATATGCTCCATTAAGCCGATGATATGCACATCGTCGCCATCACTTATTGAATCAGATTCTGCTTCAGAAGCACGGTCAAGGAAATGGTCGATCAATACACGGTTGCCCGGAAGATTTTTAAGTAAGCTTACTACTGCTTTTTCCAGGTCCTCATCATTAATCACAATGCTCATACCCTGCCCGCCTAATACATAGCTTGGGCGAACTAACACCGGGTAACCTACATGGTGTGCAACTTCTAATGCTTCTTCAGCACTTTCGGCAACACCATATCTTGGATATGGGATCTCCAATTCTTTTAACAGATCAGAGAAACGACCGCGATCCTCGGCAATATCCATATTATCAAACGAAGTACCGATGATCTTGATACCATGCTGATGCATTTTCTCAGCCATTTTCAAGGCAGTTTGACCACCAAGCTGAACAATTACACCATAAGGTTTTTCAAGTTCGATTATTTCGCGAACATGTTCCCAATATACCGGCTCAAAGTACAGCTTATCAGCCATGTTAAAGTCGGTTGATACTGTTTCAGGGTTACAGTTAACCATGATGGCTTCAAAACCAGCTTCTTTGGCAGCAAGCAAACCGTGAACACAGCTATAATCAAACTCAATACCCTGGCCAATACGGTTAGGACCTGAACCTAATACAATGATTTTCTTTTTGTCGGATACTTTGGATTCATTCTCACCTTCGTAAGTTGAGTAGTAGTATGGTGTTTGCGCGTTGAATTCCGCAGCGCAGGTATCCACCATTTTATAAACCCGGTTAATGCCCAGGGCTTTGCGGCGTTGATAAACATCCTCTTCGGTAACATTGCCCAATATGTAAGCGATCTGTGTATCCGAAAATCCTTTTTGTTTAAGGGTGAAGAAGAAATCTTCGGGTATGTTATTCAGGTTATAGCGGCGAAGCTCAGTTTCCAGGTTAACCACATCAACAATCTGGTTAAGAAACCAGCGATCAATTTTGGTAGCTTTTCTAACCGATTCAACCGGTACGCCTAAACTCAACGCATCGTAAATATGGAACAACCTGTCCCAGCTTGGATGCTCCAAACTGTGCATAATTTCTTCCAGATTGCGGCTTTGGCGGCCATCTGCACCTAAACCGGCACGACCGATCTCCAAACTCTGGCAAGCTTTCTGTAAAGCCTCAATAAAGCTGCGGCCTATACCCATAACCTCACCCACCGATTTCATTTGCAGGCCTAACTCGCGGTTAGCGCCTTTAAATTTATCAAAGTTCCAGCGGGGGATCTTCACGATCACGTAATCCAAAGTCGGCTCAAAATAAGCGGATGTTGTTTTGGTGATCTGGTTTTCTATTTCGTCAAGGTTATAACCTATAGCCAGTTTAGCAGCAATTTTAGCAATTGGGTAGCCGGTTGCTTTTGATGCTAAAGCTGATGAACGTGATACACGCGGGTTAATTTCGATAGCGATGATAGATTCATCAGCCGGGTTAACCGAAAACTGTACGTTACAACCACCCGCGAAATTACCAATGGCACGCATCATTTTGATAGCCTGGTTACGCATATCCTGGTAGCACCGGTCGCTCAGGGTCATGGCTGGTGCCACGGTAATCGAGTCGCCTGTGTGGATACCCATCGGGTCAAAGTTTTCGATAGAGCAGATAATGATCACATTGTCATTATTATCCCTCAATAACTCCAATTCATATTCTTTCCAGCCTAAAACTGCCTGCTCCACCAAAACTTCGTGGGTTGGTGATGCCTGCAAGCCGCGGCTTAAAGCTTCATCAAATTCTTCTTTTTTGTGTACGAAACCGGCACCTTTACCACCAAGCGTATAGCTTGGGCGTATAACTAACGGAAATCCGATTTCCTGCGCAGCTTCTTTACCTTCTAAAAACGAGTTGGCAATTTTGGATGTTGCTACACCCACGCCGATGTCCACCATTAACTGGCGGAAAGCTTCGCGGTTTTCAGTTTTCTCAATAGCGGCTAAATCTACGCCAACTATTTTCACACCATATTTATCCCAAATACCACGCTCTGCAACCTCAATACAAAGGTTAAGCGCTGTTTGGCCGCCCATAGTAGGCAGTACGGCATCAATTTGTTGTTCCTGTAATATTTTTTCAATACTTTCAGAAGTCAGCGGCAACAGGTACACATGATCAGCAATAACCTTATCCGTCATGATGGTGGCGGGGTTGCTATTGATGATGGATACCGAAATACCTTCGTCTTTTAATGAAAGTGCAGCTTGCGACCCGGCATAATCAAATTCGCAAGCCTGGCCTATAATAATAGGACCTGAACCGATAATTAATACAGATTTAATGGAGTTATCTTTGGGCATAGGGCTTTTTTATATTAAAAAGTTCTAAAGATTAAAAGTTAAATTCATTTGAGAATGTAACCGTTTTCCTATGCGCTGAAAGCGAAAATTCCCGACCTCAGCGTCGGGGTGCAAAGATAGAAAAATAGAACCATTTGAAACTTAAAATTTTCAATTTTAATATAAGGAGATAAAAATCCTATTTTTAAACTATTATTGACATTAATAGTTGATATTTACTATCCAGTATAAAACTTGTGAGATATGACTAAAAAAACATTACCAGTTTTAATTGCTTTGCTGTTTATTTTTAGCGGTTGCGGCATGTTCGAGTCTGTTGTTAAGTCAACATTCCCGTATACAACAAACCTTACTATTCCGGCATCATCACAACCCGGAACGCAATATACAGCCGTAAATATAGCCACCAGCTATGATCAGAACTTTACTAAGGATGGAAATAATGCCAACCATGTTGGTGAGGTAATGGTTGTATCGGCCAAGCTAAGGTCAACTGATCCGGCCGGATTTAATATTGGGAATTTAGAATATGTTAAGTTCTACATGTCAAAACATGATGGTAGTGATGAGATTTTAGTAGCCTCCAGAACCGACATTACCCAAGGTGTTGGCAATAGCATGGTGTTAGATATTGATAACTCTAATTTTTTAGATCAACTGGTGCGCCAGCCTGATGTTAGGATACGCATGGTTTACAAATTGCGTAATAGTGTTAATACAGATGTTACCGTAAAACTGATTTTAGGATTGAGTGCCTATCCTAACAATTAGTTTATTTTATCAACTGGTTATCAATATCCGGGAAGATAGCTATTGGCTGATAAGTGCGGGCCTCATCCATTTCCATATAACCGTATGACATGATGATAACTACGTCGCCAACTTGCGCCAGGCGTGCAGTAGCGCCGTTAAGGCATATTGTGCCGCTGCCGCGTTCTCCTTTAATTACATAGGTTTCAAAGCGGGCACCGTTGTTGTTATTTACTATCTGAACCTTCTCGTTGGCAATAATATTTGCCGCATCCATTAAATCTTCATCAATCGTAATACTGCCCACATAATTCAGTTCGGCCTGGGTTACACGTGCACGATGGACCTTAGATTTTAATACCTCAATTATCATGGCGCAAAGTTAATGCTTTATATTTCATACTTCATAATTCAAGCTTCATGTCAATGTAAAACTCATTGGCAAGGTGCTCATTATCAGCCCATCAAAACGTTGTCTATCAGGCGTGTTTTACCAACCCTGGCGGCTACCAATGCAACCACATTTTTAGTGGCCTGATTTGCCGGGTGTAAAGTATCTCCATCAGCCAGCTCAAAATATTCCAGCGATACGCCATCCTCTGCATTTATAGCTTCAGCTGCTTTATCCTGTAACCCGGCAATGTTATTACTATCGAAGTTTTCCTTAACCCAGTTAAGGGTTTTTGATAGGATAAGCGAATGCAACCTGTCTTCAGCCGTTAAATGAATATTACGCGAGCTCATAGCCAGGCCATCTTCTTCCCTTAAAATTGGGCACATGACCAGCTTAACCGGCATGTTTAACAATTCAACCATTTTGGTTATCACCATAATTTGCTGGTAGTCCTTCTGCCCAAAATAAGCCGTATCGGGCTTAATTATATTAAACAGCTTATAAACCACCTGAGTTACCCCCTGGTAATGCCCCGGACGAAACTTTCCCTCCAGTAAATGCTCAATTTCACCAAGCGCTAAATGCCAATGCTCATTATCAGCATACATTTCACTCACCTCAGGGTTAAATAAAATATCGCATCCTGCCCGCTCAAGCATTTGGGTATCGTGGGTGATCGGGCGGGGGTATTTTTCAAGATCGGCAGGATCATTAAACTGGGTTGGATTTACAAAAATGCTGCAGATAACCAAATCGTTATCTTTTTTTGCCTGCTGAATAAGCGACAAGTGCCCTTGATGCAATGCCCCCATGGTTGCCACAAATCCGGTAGACAGACCTTTGTTACGCAAATCAGCTAAATGCTGTTGTATTTCCCGGGTTGTTGTAAATACTCTCAAGGCGTTAAAAATCTAAAAATAATCGGCGAAAGTAATTAACTAAATTAAAACAAGCGAATTTACTTGCATAATACGTTGATACTTCATATTATATTGATTATATTTGCAAACTCAAATTTTGTTTGACTTCTTATATAATTTAATACTGATTTAAAGATGGGTAAAGCTAAGCTTTTGTTCATAACTCATGAAATGTCGCCTTTTCTGGAACTCTCAAAAATTTCTGAAATCACACGTCAACTCCCGCAGGCAATGCAGGAGAAAGGTTACGAAATCCGTATCCTGATGCCGCGTTTTGGAAACATTAACGAGCGCAGAAACCGCCTTCATGAAGTTATTCGGTTATCGGGAATGAATATCATTATTAATGACAATGATAATCCATTAATTATTAAAGTTGCGTCTATTCCGGCGGCGCGTATGCAGGTTTATTTTTTAGATAATGAAGAATATTTCCAGCGTAAACATGTGTTTAACGACAAAGACGGAAAGTTTTATGCTGACAACGACGAAAGGATGATCTTCTTTTGTAAGGGCGCATTGGAAACTGTTAAAAAGCTGGGCTGGGCTCCGGATATCATCCATTGCCATGGCTGGATGAGTACACTGGTACCGGCTTATTTAAAAACTACTTATAAAGACGATCCGACATTTAAAAACTCAAAAATAGTTTACTCTGTTTATGAGAATGATTTCGCGGAACAATTAAGCGCTGATTTTGCACACAAAGCGATAATGAGCGATATGACCGAAGCACATGTAGATGCTTATAAACCAGGCACTAACTCTGCATTGTATGCTGGCGCGATTCAATATTCGGACGCGATTGTTTTAGGTAGCGAAAACATTGATCAGGATGTGTTAAATAATGTTAAAAACAGCCACAAATCGGTTTTGGAATTTAATTCTACATCAGATTTGGAAAATTATTACAATTTTTACGACGAAATAGCTAGTGAAGAATTAGCACAAGTTGTATAAAGCATTGAGATCATATATGAAATTTTTCCGGATAGACTTATTAACCCTGTTGATAAGTCTTTTTATTTTGAATAGCTGTAAAAACCAGGACACCGTGGGTTTTACCCTTGGTACTAAAGGCAATTTAAGCGGCTCGCTGATTGATACTGCCACTGTGTTTACTAAAACAGTAGCAGAGGATTCTGTTGTAACCAGTGGTATAGCTAAATGCCCGCTGGGATATATCAATGATCCAATATTTGGCGTAACGCAAGCAGATCTTATTACTGATTTGAATTTGCCCGGCATGACCTCATCGTCAGGTAACGTGCCGTACACATTGCCTGCCGGTACTATAACTATTGACTCTGCCGTATTAATTTTAAAATACAGCCCTGGTTTTTATGGCGATAGCACATCTGCGTCACAATATACCTTAAATGTTTACCAATTGCCACAACGCCAGACTGATGGAGCAACCTATTATAATTTCACTACCTGGGGTACTCCGAGCGTATTGCTAGGCACAAAAAGTTTTATAGCACGCCCCGGCACTCATGTTATAATTGATAGTGCGGCAACGGGTAAAGCACCCGTTCCGGATACTATTGCTCCTCAAATCAGGATACCGATCAGCCAAAGCTTTCTTCGCACTGCATTGTTTAGTGCAAGCGCTGCACAGCTTAACTCAAATTTGATATTCAAAAACAATGTTAAAGGATTGTATATCACTATTAATAGGGGGCAATCAACTGGCACTGGTGGTATAATGATGGTAAGCGGAGCGGATTCGATCGCCGTTTATATCCGATCAGCTAGCGGTACTGTTATTGATACTGCAACTGTTTATCTTCCTACAATATCGCATGCTTCTTATATTCACAACACCAGGTCCACGGTTTTCCAAAATGCAATAACTAATAAAACAACACTTACTGATAGCCTGGTTTATTTACAAGGCCTTGCAGGCAGCAGGGTTAAAGTAAGCTTCCCGTATCTTGATTCACTATTTAGCAATAAAAATGTGGGCGGCGTTAATAATGTAATTATTAACCGTGCGGAACTAGTAGTTACAATGAACCCGAATAGTAATATTCCGCCATATTTAGTACCGTTACCGCGCCTTAGCTTGTACGAGCTGGATATTGCACACCAGCGTGTCGAACTGCCCGATGCTACAGGCTTGTCAACTGCGGATGCTGTGGGGGCTTTCGGTGGGTTCTTTTTAACATCTGTCAAACCCGCTAATACCTACCATTTCCTGGTTACTTCATACATACAAAACCGAATCACCAACAAGTTGATAGATTACGGCACCTATTTAGCGCCAATTGATACTACAAATACAACCAGTGTTGATATTACTCCTTCAGCGCAAGTAGCAGCGAGAACTGTTGCAAGAGGTGGTTATGTAAATGCATTGGGCGCTAAAAATTCGCCTTACAGCATGAGGCTTAACGTTATCTATACCAAAATAAAACAATAACCACGTTAGCCCCTTAAATATATAACATGTTTAAGGGGCTAATTGTATAATTTGTATTGGTTATTATATAACGTCTCTTTACTTTTACCCAATCAAAATTTAATATTATGTGCGGAATTGTCGGCTATATAGGCTTTAGAGATGCTTACCCAATTATAATTAAGGGCTTACAACGTTTAGAGTACCGCGGCTATGATAGCGCAGGTATTGCTTTGTTGGATACAGAACTTAAAGTTTACAAAAAAGCCGGTAAAGTAAGTGATTTGCAAAACTTTGTAAAGGATCTTAATTTAAGCGGAACAATTGGCATGGGCCATACCCGCTGGGCAACTCACGGCGCACCAAGCGACCGTAATTCACACCCTCATTCTTCGGGCGACCGTAAATTAACTATCATACATAACGGTATTATAGAAAATTATGGAATTATAAAAGAAGCCTTAGTAGCAAAAGGGCATGTTTTTAAAAGTGATACTGATACCGAGGTGTTAATCCACCTGGTTGAGGATATTATTCATGAAACCGGCCTAGATTTACAGGAGGCAGTTCGTATTGCTTTAAACAGGGTTATTGGCGCTTATGCGATTGTAATTATGAGCTCGGATGAACCGGATCTGTTAATCGCGGCACGTAAAGGCAGCCCGATGGTTATTGGCGTTGGTCAGGGTGAATATTTTATCGCATCAGATGCTACCCCGATAGTAGAGTATACTAAAAACGTAATTTACCTGAATGATAACGAGATCGCTTACGTTCGTCGTGAAAATTTATTGGTGAAAAACATTGATAATACCGTACAAACCCCATATATACAGGAGCTTGATTTGAAATTAGAAATGCTTGAAAAAGGCGGCTATGACCATTTCATGCTGAAAGAAATTTACGAGCAGCCACGTTCTATACGTGATTGTATGCGTGGAAGGATTTACCCGCAACAGGGTAAAGTTCAGTTAGGTGGGATAAAGGAATACGCTGAAAAGCTTAAAAATGTTGATCGCATCATTATTGTAGCCTGCGGAACTTCCTGGCATGCTGGTTTGGTTGGCGAATATTTGATCGAGGAGTATGCACGTGTACCTGTTGAGGTTGAATATGCTTCTGAATTCAGGTATCGTAATCCAATCATTACTGAAAAGGATCTGGTTATAGCTATTTCACAATCAGGTGAAACTGCCGATACCATGGCAGCCCTTGAGTTGGCTAAAGAAAAAGGCGCCACCATATTTGGTATTTGTAATGTGGTTGGCGCATCAATACCACGTACTACTGATGCAGGTGTTTATACCCACGCAGGTCCGGAAATAGGTGTGGCATCAACCAAAGCATTTACTGCGCAGGTTACCGTGTTAACATTGATGGCGTTTTACATTGCGCAGCAACGAGGCACCATCACCCAAAGCAAACTGGTTGAGTATTTAACAGAGCTTGACCAGGTGCCTGAATTGGTTGAAAGAGCGCTGGCTTCAAATGAGCATGTTAAGGAGATCGCTGCGCGGTTTAAAGATTCTACCAATTGTTTGTTCCTTGGTCGCGGAAGTTCGTTCCCTGTGGCATTAGAAGGCGCTTTAAAACTTAAAGAAATATCATACATACACGCCGAAGGTTATCCTGCTGCCGAAATGAAACACGGTCCTATCGCTTTAATTGATGATGCTATGCCGGTGATATTTATCGCCACTCAAAATTCATCATACGAAAAAGTGGTTAGCAACATACAGGAGGTTAAAGCCCGTGGCGGACACGTAATCGCTATCGTATCGGAAGGTGATGTGCAGGTACGCGATATGGCCGAATATGTAATTGAGATACCACAAACCAGTGAAGCTTTTGTACCATTACTGGCAACTATACCATTACAGTTATTGGCTTACCATATTGCGGTGATGCGTGGTTGTAATGTGGATCAGCCGCGTAATTTGGCAAAATCGGTAACAGTAGAATAAGGCTTACGTAATTATAATTAACGTGTGAACGGCAAAGGCAACTAAAAGTGTACCTTTGCCGTTTTATTATTAAATAACAAATTTTGGACGCTCAGCACATCAAAAATAAGGACTTCGATTTTGCCTCCGGCGAACTGTTATTGGTTGATAAACCGGTTGGTTGGACGAGCTTTGATGTAGTAGGCAAGCTGCGCAATTCATTTAAGCCGTTAAAGCTTAAAGTTGGCCATGCCGGTACGCTTGATCCGTTAGCTACCGGTTTGCTTATCATCTGCACTGGGAAAATGACCAAGCAGATAGATACCTTTCAGGCTGAAGAAAAAGAATATACCGGCACCATGATTTTAGGGGCAACCACCCCATCATACGACATGGAGACCGAACCGGATACCCAATTCGACATAAGTCATGTTACTGAGGAACAAATTAAAGCCGCTTGTGAGCAATTTACAGGCGATATACAGCAATATCCACCTGCGCATTCTGCCATAAAAATTGATGGTGAGCGTTTGTACGAAAAAGCTCGTCGCGGCGAAGAAGTTGAATTGCGCTTACGCAGCGTTACCATATCCGAATTTGAAATAACCCGCATTGAATTACCCGAAATTGATTTCAGGGTGGTTTGTAGCAAGGGTACTTATATCCGTTCGTTAGTGCATGACTTTGGTAAAGCGTTAAATAATGGCGCTTACCTGTCAAAATTAAGGCGTACACGTAGCGGTAATTATAAAGTTGCCGATGCCTGGGAAGTGATGGAGTTGGTAAGCTTGATTAGAGAACAAAAAGCACCTAAATCCGAAACGGCGTAGCCCTCTTTAATACCTTTGAAAATAAACAATAGTTAAAAATCGAAAGTCCGGATTCCTAAATATGAAGATCTATCATAACATTAACGAATTTAAGGCCGTGAAAAACGCGGTAGTTACTATCGGCACTTTTGATGGTGTGCATTTGGGGCACCGTAAAATTATAGAGCGCTTAAAGGAATTAGCCGATGAATGCGGTGGTGAAACCGTTATCCTAACTTTTTTCCCGCATCCGCGGATGATATTGCATCCCGAAGATGAGAGTCTTAAACTCATCAACACGATACATGAAAAGGCTGCTTTGTTGGAGCAATTAGGTATAGACCATTTGATTATTACACCTTTTTCAAGGGATTTTTCGAACCAAAGTCCGGAAGCTTACATCCGTGATGTGCTGGTTAACACCATCGGCACAAAAAAAATAGTGATTGGTTACGACCACCGTTTTGGTAAAGACCGGGCTGGTAACTTTGATGACCTGCTAAAGCTATCGACAACATACGGATACGATGTGATAGAAATTCCCGAACAGGATATTAATGATGTTGCCGTGAGCTCTACTCTAATAAGGGAGGCATTGCTAAATGGCGCTATTGAGCTGGCCAATAACTTTTTAGGTTATCCCTTTTTTATAACAGGCAAGGTTGGCCGTGGCGATCAGATTGGCCGTACCATTGGTTACCCTACAGCCAATATCATGATAGAGGAAAGCTATAAACTAATACCTGATGATGGGATCTTTTCGGCTAAAGTAATTGTTGGTGGTGTAAGTCATAAAGGCATGGCCTATATTGGTTCGCGCCCGACTATAAATGGGATTACCCGCAACATAGAGGTTAATATTTTTGATTTCGATACCGAAATTTACGGCGAAGAGATCAGCATGCAGTTTTTTAACTATGTGCGCGGCGACGTGAAATTTGATGGTTTAGAAGGCCTGAAAATACAATTAGCTAAAGACAGGGATGATGTTTTGGCGCTGTTAAGAGATCAATAATTAAATGGCTGGGTGGTGTTTGAAGAATATCAGGTAAACCTGCTTTACTACATGGTATGCCGCGAAAGCAAAAAATAATACGGCAATTGCCGTATTAATAAATCTGGTGCTAAGGGCAAATTTACTTTGTATGTACCGGGCAAACCGGGCATATAAAAACAAGCACAAAAAAGCGCCAGCTGCCGATCCTATACTAAATATCACCAGGTCAATCCGGCTAATAACTATCCATTCGTGGGTTATTAAATAGGTGCCGGTTATCATCCAAAATGGTATCTGCATTGGGTTTAAAAAACCTAACAGGATGCCATATCTGATGCTATCACGATCAGAATATGTAGTTTCAGGTGGTTTATTGCGGTGTAACCAGGTAATAGCGCCCATTACTGTAAATAAAACAACCATCACCCAATCAATAGCAACATCCAGGTTTACCTGGGCTGAAAGCCATTCGGCGGCATTCATGATAAAATAGGTAAAGAAAAATTCAACGCAGGAAAAAGCTATAATAAAGTGTACTGCTTGTTTCAATCCGCGGTTTATGGTTATCTGTACCAACGTAAGATTGATATTTCCTGGCGGGATATAACCAACAAAATTCGCGATAAGGCCTATAAAAAACGTTAAAATTATCATTCGTGCAAAGATAGGTTTTGGATGCGTAGATATGCAAGTTTCAAATGTGCAGATGAAATTAACAAAATAATTAAGTTTAAACGAGTATCATTTTAAAGCTGTTTCATCATTAACACTAAAAATCCGCACATTTGTACATTACTCATGAATAATAAAAGAATAATATCCCTGCTGCCTGCCGCTACCGAAATAGTTTGCGCCCTTGGCCTCGAACAAAATTTAGTTGGCCGCTCGCACGAATGTGATTTCCCGGAATCAGTAAAAAGCCTGCCGGTATGCTCTGAAGCAAATTTCGCGGATGATTTGAGCAGTTTGGAGATAGATATTAAAGTTAAAGAGATCCTTACCGAAGCTTTGTCGATTTATACCGTTAGGCGCGAAGTGATAAAAGAGCTTGCCCCCGATGTGGTAATTACCCAGGCACAGTGCGAGGTTTGTGCGGTATCATTAAAAGATGTGGAAGAAGCATTGGATAATTATCTGGATAAAGAATCGCATATCGTATCGCTGCAACCCAATAACCTGGATGATATTTTTGAGGATATAAAAACCGTTGCCCTGGCTTTAGGAGTAACCGATACAGGTAATGTTTTGGTGGAGGATTTGCAAGAGCGCGTTGATATTATCCGCCATAAATTAAAATATGTAGAAAGCAGGCCGACTGTTGCCTGTATTGAATGGCTGGAACCTTTAATGGTATCAGGCAATTGGATACCGGAGGTAGTAAGCACAGCAGGCGGCAGCAGCATTTTGGCCGAAGCAGGCAAACATTCGCCTTTCGTAAAATGGGAGGATATTCAGCAAGCTAACCCTGATGTGATTGTGGTAATGCCATGCGGTTTCTCCATAGAGCGTACCATGAAGGAGATGAATATATTGTTGGATTTACCCGGTTTTGCAGATTTATCTGCCGTAAAAAACAATCGACTTTATATCGCAGATGGTAACCAATATTTTAACCGGCCGGGGCCCAGAATTGTTGATTCCATTGAGATTATTGCGGAAATTATCCATCCTAAATTATTTAATTTTGGCTATGAGGGTAATGGATGGATTAAATTTTCTTTTTAAAATATTTTAGAAAGTATTGTATTGATCTTAAAAATTGTATTTTAGTTTTTTAATAAACTAATCCCAATTAAAATGCGCCGTTTACTTACCATATTTTTTGCCACGATATTTACCCTGCAGGCATTTGCCCAAACGGACAATACGAAGTTTGATGCCCATGCCATCTCCATTACATGGGATGTGGTACAGAACAATTATCTCAACAAAAAACAATCGTTAAGCGCGCTAATAATAACCAATAATGGTAAGCAAACATTGCCTGCATCAGGTTGGAAATTCTATTTTAACTCAGCACGTGATATTGCGCCTAACACCGTAAGCGGCAATGCGACTTTCGCCCAGTTAAATGGTGATTTGTTTACCTTAACGCCAACAGCGACGTTTCCCGAATTAAAACCCGGCGCTTCTGTTCGTGTAGAATTTACTGGCGATATAGTAGTTAATTTTACAGATTCACCCGATGGTTTTTATTTAGTTTGGGATGCGCAACCAACTAAAGGATATGCTTTGGGCGATTTTAAAATTAATCCTTTTAATCCATCATACGCGGGTTTAGTTACCCCGGCTGTTATCTACAATCAAAATAAAGTTATAAAGGATGTTCCTGAAAATCAGTTAACAAAAATATTCCCGACACCGGTAAGCTATACCGAAACTAAAGGCTTTTTTACGTTAACCAATAAAGTAACTATCATGACCGACCCCGGTTTTAGCACCGAGGTTATGGACATGAAAAATGATCTGGAAAAACTGTTTGGCAAAGCCTTGCAAACCTCCGCCTTAAGCGAAACTATCGCGCTTAAACATGTTGATGGCATGGGTGCCGAGGCTTATGCTTTAAGTGTAACGCCTGATCGTATCACCATTAGTGCTTCAACTTCAGCAGGTATATTCTATGGGATTCAATCTTTAAAAATATTAATTCCGGCAGCGGCTTATGCACATCCTCAAAAAACAATACAAATACCTTGTGTTGAGGTAAAAGATGAACCGCGTTTCCCATACCGTGCATTTTTGCTGGATGTGGGGCGTGATTTTCAAACCAAGCAACAAGTTTTAAAATTTTTAGATGCGATGGCTTTATATAAGCTGAATGTGTTGCATTTTCACCTTACTGATGATGAAGGCTGGCGCATCGCATTACCATCATTACCTGAACTAACTGAAGTAAGCTCCGAGCGGGGACATACATTAGATAACAAACATTTTTTACAGCCTTCGCATGGTTCAGGACCTGATACAGGCAAACTTGCAGGCAGCGGCCATTATTCCCGTGCTGATTATATTGAGATATTAAAATACGCCACCGCAAGGCACATTGTAGTGATGCCTGAGATTGAAACTCCCGGTCATGCCCGCTCGGCAATTAAAGCGATGGATGCCCGTTATAACCGTTTAATGGCAGAAGGTAAACAAGCCGAAGCTTCAAAATATTTGCTGCGCGATTTAAATGATAAGTCGGTTTATAGCTCGGTACAGTATTGGAATGATAACGTGATTGATGTATCGTTGCCATCAACATATACATTTTTCGCTACGGTGATTGATGATCTGGTAGGCATTTATAAAGAGGCCGGTGCACCATTAACCACCATACATTTCGGCGGTGATGAAGTGCCTCCTCATGTTTGGGAAAAATCACCGGCGTATTTAGCGCTAAAATCAACTCATCCCGAAATTACAAATACAGGCGATCTGTGGTATTACTTTTACGGCAACATTAACCAGCTGCTTAAAGCACGAGGCTTAACACTTGCAGGTTGGGAAGAAATGGGCTTGCGCAAAACCATTACTGATGGCAAACCTGATTATGTACCAAATCCTGATTTTACCCCATACCATTTACAAACCGAGGTTTGGAATAACGCTATAGGTGGCGGGCAGGAAGATCTGGCTTTTAAACTGGCTAATGCTGGTTACAAGGTGGTGCTATCATCAGTAACCAATCTTTATTTTGATATGGCACATTACAAATCATTTGATGAGCCGGGTTATTACTGGGGCGCTTTTGTGGATATCGATAAGCCGTTCTCTTTTATCCCTTATGATTACTTTAAGAACACTAAAGTTGATAGGGATGGTCTACCGATAAACAAGAATATCTTCATCGGTAAACAACGCCTAACTGATTATGGCAAAACCAACATTGCGGGCTTGCAAGGTTGTTTATGGGGCGAAAATATCAAAACACCTGAGCGTATGGAATACATGATATTCCCATCGATACTAGGTTTAGCAGAACGTGCCTGGGCGCAAAACCCGCAGTGGGCAACAGAGCCTGATACCACCAAAAGCGAGGCCATGTATCAACAAGCATGGTCGGATTTTGTAAATATATTAGGTAAAAGCGAACTACCGCGTTTAACTTATTTGAACGGTGGTTATGGCTATCGCATACCAAAACCAGGTGTTATTTTGCAGGGTGGTAAGTATTTGGTTAACATGCAGTTTCCTGGTTTTGTGATCAGGTATACAACAAATGGGAAAGATCCTGATGCCAAAAGCAAACCATATAACGATGCTGTTACCTTGCCATTAACTGGGGTTAAATTCCGCGCGTTTGATACTAAAGGTCGGGGAAGCAACGTTTCAGAGGTACTTCTATCAAACTAGAATAAAGCAATAAGCATAGCTTTTTCGTGAGCTATGCTTATTGCTTGTCCATTCTCGCGAAAAAGCACCCCATCCCCTTTTTTACAACAGTTTTTTACCATTATCATTTCGACCGGAGGGAGAAATCCTCTTCGACGTGCTTAGTCGCTATGCATATTGTAGAAGATTTCTCCCGCCGGTCGAAATGACAAGACAAAAGGAATCATATACCCACCTTCAATCCCACATAATAATTTCGCAAAGCAGCCGCGTTATAATATCGGTTACCTACCGCGTTCAGGTCATCGCCCAAGCTATATTTTTCATTTAGGATATTCTCAGCACCAGCATAAATTTCAAAATTTGATTTGTGGGATAATTGGTGCGCCCAGCCCACTTTTGCCGCCAGCAAATTATAATGTGGTGCAAATGCGGTATTGGCATCATTCAGCGGGATTCTGGCGGTGTAGTTATGCTCTACATAAACAAAAACCTGCTGTGGTAATTTCAACTGTAAGCTGGTGATATAAACCTGCTCCGGCACCCCGGTAAGCTGGTTGTTCGTAGTGCTAAAGGTAAATTTATCAATAGTAGCCGACTCGTTAAACTGCAAACCCCTAACAAATGAGGTTGTATTTTGGCGGATGATCCAATCAGTAAAAGACAGCTCGAACCCTGGTTGGTTAGTGCCACCGGAATTAGTATAATACTCGTTTCCATTGGCATCTTCATGGCTGATGATCGCATCATTCAACTTATAATAAAATACCGAAGCATCCAGGTACATGGTTTCATCACTATTGCGCAAGCGGAAGCCTGTTTCGTAGTTCCAGCCATATTCGGCATCTAAGCCGGTATTAATGGCATGGTCGGTTGGGCGGATCTCGGCAGTTGTAGGTGTTGAATACCCCCGACTAACAGATGCCCGCCATGCAAAATCATTGGTGAGTTGATAGGATAAGGCTATCCTTGGCATTAACTCGGGCGTAAATGGCCGGTTGGTAAAATTCGTTTCATCATTCGGGTACACATTCCTGAATTTGTAATCATAAAAATTCAGGCTTAGGGCTGTTTCTATGTGCAGTTTCCTGTTAACATCAGCCACATAACGAGCAAACATAAAATGCTGGTTGGTATTAATTTTATCGAGCGTTTGGGCGGTATCCCGCACACCTAAATGATTGCCATAGTTGTTAATGTCGGAGTTGGTTTGCTGCCATTCCACCCCGGCGTTAACTTTCCAGCTATAGCTTTTTCGTTCCGAACCGGTGTACTCAAAATAGGTACGGAAACCTAAAGTGCCCTCATATCTTTGCTCGTAATCAGTTAAGAAAGGATTGGCAAAGTTTACATAAGTGCCAAAAATGGATAATACATTCTGAAGGTTATCGGTAATATTTACTTCGTTTACCAAGCCGCCGAAAAGCATTTTTTGGATTATGCCACTATGCTGTTCAATAGCGCCGGGCACGGTAGCCGTTGGTGGCCTTGCCGATTGCGGATCAGTCTCAAACTGACTTAAAGTTAAGCCTCCCGGGGTTTGATAATTCAGGTCGGAATAAAAACCTAGTATTTTGAGGTCATCGTGTTTGGCGTAAGTCCATTTATCAACCGCCTGGAAGTAATTGCGGTACATACTGCTTTGCTGGCGATAGCCGCCATAAGTTTCATATGCTTGATTAATGTTCAGTTGATTATTTGCCTCATGATCCTGATAAGCTATGTTTTCGTGAAAAAGTGAGTACGAACCACCGTTAACCTCGGCAGAAACAAAATTACTGTCCGCATATTGGGCAACAGGGCTTACCAAAACCACTCCGCCCGAATTGGCACCGAATAAACTGCCATCAGGGCCTTTCAGCACTTCTATGTGTTGAATGCTGTTCATATCAATCGCATTCAGATAGGTATTGCCCCCGGCATCGGTTAATGGGATCTCATCATAGTAGATCTTCACATCACGTATACCAAATGGTGAACGTAATAAACTGCCCCGGATTGACAGTCGATAACTCCCCGGCGAACGCTCTTCCATCCGCACACCGGGGACTGTATTTAATGCCGATACCAATGAATTGTCAGGTTGTACGGCTAATTGCCCGCTGCCTAACACATTTACTGATGCAGGTACATTTAAAATGGGTTGGTCGGAAAGATAGCCCCTGATTATTACATCGTTTAAACGTCGCGAGGAATCTCTTTTCAAAGAATCATTTTTTTGCTGCGCTGATAAGCACAATGTACAAGTGAAAAGCAAAAACAGGGTAAAGTAGATTTTTATCACAGGCGGATATTGATGCTATAAAATTACGATTTGTTTTTGTAGAAATCCTGTCATTCTGCGGAACGAAGAATCTTTCCAGCGACACATTAATCGTACAAATCCTTCGTTCCTCAGGATGACAAGGATAATGGGTTATGTATTTTGCACCAAATGTAATAAACACGTTATTATCAACTTAATATGCGCGGCATCCGTTAAAAATTTTACTTTTGAAAGCCAATTGTTTAACCCCAATAAAGCTTTGATTAGAATAGCTGTTTTTATTTTCATTTTACCCATAATTATAACAGTATCCCTAACGTGTAATGCTCAAACACAAACAGGGTCGCAAGCTACATGTAGTGGTAGTTTGGGCGACCCGGTAATCAATCAGAATTTTGGTTCAGGGTCAAACCCTGGTCCCCCACTTGCGGCAGGGATTACCAATTTAACATATACCAGCAGCAATTGCCCCGATGATGGTCAATATACTATTGCCAATAGCTTAACGGGTAGTGGCAATTGCCACGCGGATTCGTGGCATAACGTAACGTCAGATCATACCGGTAATCCTAATGGATATATGATGATCGTCAACGCATCGGTTACCCCCAATGTGTTTTTTACTGAAAGTGCGCCAACTCTTTGTCCCGGTACTACCTATCAGTTCTCGGCCTATATATTAAATCTGATAACACTGCAAGCTAGTGGATTTGGTGTTAGCGAACCTAATATTACGTTTTCTGTTGAAACAACTGATGGACAAGTATTGGCTATAGATTCAAGCGGAACTATTCCCCCAACAACAGATCCTACGTGGGTACAAAGAAGCCTGTTTTTTACCACGCCCAATAACACAACATCGGTAGTTGTTAAAATGACTAATAATGCACCTGGTGGTAATGGTAACGACCTTATTTTGGATGATATTACCTTTAGGGCGTGCGGGCCGGTTATTGAAGCGGGTTTTGGATCAACTATGGGATCGCCGGCACAATCACTATGCCAGGGGCAAAGCGCCAATTATACGCTTCAGGCCCAGGTTGATAATAGTAGTAATACAGCACCCTCGTACCAATGGCAGTCTTACCATACCAATGGAGGGTGGACTGATACTGCCGGGCAAACAAGCAATACGCTGAATGTTCAGTTTGTAAATGCGATACCGGGCACTTACCAATACCGCCTGGGTGTGACTAATGGCAGCAGTACGTTAGCAAGCTGCCGGGTGTATTCACAGCCATTAATAATTAATGTATCACCAAACCCGATAATAAAGGGTGTGCAGCCGGTTATGCAGCAATGTGTAGGCGATACTGTAACGCTTAATGCTACCGGCGGATCAAGCTACCAATGGTCGGGGCCAAATTTACCTGCTACTACTAATAACCCCGTAATTATAAACGGTATAAGCGCGGCTGACGCCGGGCAATATACCGTGATTGCCTATAATCAATATGATTGTTCTTCAACCGCATCAACACAAATTGCAGTTAACCCTGTACCTGTAGCAACAGCAGCAGGCGCGACCACCATTTGTACCGGTGATAGCACCAGACTAACCGCATCGGGCGGCGCGTTTTATTTATGGTCGCCGGGGAAAACATTGTCCGATTCAACTATATCGAACCCGCTCGCTTTTCCTACAGATACTACAATCTATACAGTTAAAGTAAGTAATGCCAGCGGTTGCTTTGCCACCAAAACAGTAATGGTTAATACATTAAAAAAAGCAATTGCCAATGCGGGCACCAACAAGGTTATTTTTGAAGGCCAAACGGTAAAGCTCATCGCGAGTGAAAAATATGGCAATTTGTTTTACTGGACACCAACCACCGGGTTAAGTGATCCAAATGTGCTCAATCCTTTTGCTAGTCCGGTAAATGATATAACCTACACACTACATGTTACCTCAACAACTAGCTGCGGCATAGACAGTAGTAATGTTTTTGTTAGAGTTTATAAAAAGATTACCATTCCCAATACATTTTCGCCTAATGGCGATGGGCGGAATGACTATTGGGACATTGACGCGCTGATCACCTATCCGGAAAGCCTGATGCTGGTATTTGACAGATATGGCCAGCAAGTATTTCGCAGCGTTGGCTATGCCAACCCATGGGATGGAAAGTATAATGGCCAGCCGGTACCAGTTGGTACATACTACTACGTGTTGGATCTGAAAAATAATACACCTAAAATATCCGGCTGGGTGCTGGTTGTAAGGTAGCGATTATATAAAACCAATTAATTCAGACTAATAATAAACTGCATATAAATATGATATGATCCGTTAATTGGAACTAATTTTAAAGATGCATCATGAACATCATTTAAAAAGCTCCGATACTATTCGCGATATTGTTATCGGCATGTCTGACGGGTTAACTGTGCCATTCGCCCTGGCCGCAGGTTTAAGCGGCGCGGTAAATTCGTCGCACATTGTAGTAACAGCAGGTATAGCTGAAATTGTTGCCGGTTCAATCGCGATGGGGCTTGGCGGTTTTTTGGCAGGCCGTACCGAAGCCGACCACTATGCGGCTGAATTAAAACGCGAATATGATGAGGTTGAGCGTGTGCCCGAGGAAGAAAAAAGGGAAGTGATGGAAGTTTTTGCTGATTTCGGGTTATCGGTTGCCCTGCAACAGCAAGTAGCTGATGAAATGGCAAAAGACAAACACAAGTGGGTTGATTTTATGATGCGCTACGAATTAGGCCTTGAAGAGCCGCTCGCCAACCGCGCTACGCAAAGCGCGATAACAATTGGCGCATCCTATGTTGTTGGGGGTATTATTCCGCTTTCGCCCTATTTTTTTACCCCGAGTTCGCAAATGGCCCTGTACTACTCATGCGGGGTAACGATGATATGCCTGTTTATTTTTGGATATTTTAAAAGTAAAGTTACAGGGCAGCCTGCTTTTAGCGGTGCTGTAAAAGTGTTGTTTATTGGCGCGCTTGCAGCAGCAGCGGCATTTATTATGGCTAAATTAATTAATGGCGGGTTTTGATTAAAAGGCTATAAGCTTATCAAGCTGCTCGTTTACAAATTTAACAGTGTCCTCTTTAAACAGGTTGTCGTTTTCATCAAATTCTGTTTTTATATTGGCTATATGAAGTTTCAGCGGCAATACATGCAGGCTAAAATAGTGGCAAACGCCTGTAAAGTGGTCAACACCTCGTATGTTGCCGTATTTGCCTGATGAGATACCAACCAGAGCTGCCTTTTTCTCATAGAAGGTTTCAGGGAAATCGCAGGCATCAACAAACACTTTCAATACACCCGGATAGCTGCCATTATATTCAGGGATAACAAACAGGAATTTATCCGACGGATTGATCGCATCTAGTATCAATTTAAAGGCTTTACTTCTTTTTCCGTACAAATCGGTGGCTATAAATGTGTCCGGTAATTCGGTTAACGATAATATATTAGCCTCCTGGCCTTTTTGCAGCAATATTTGCTGGTAATACTTAGCTACTTTAAAGGTGTTGCTACCAGGCCTGTTGGTTGATGAAATTATGGTGATCATCTTTTTATTTGCGATGCTATTAAGCGGGTTTTAAACTTTTTATACTTGAAATTGTGTGTAAGTGGGCCAAAAATGTGAGTAAAATTATAGCTTAAACGCTTTAACCAGCATCATACAAATGCAGGCAATTATTAACTTTGTATATTAGCACCGTTTAACTTCACGAAGGTAGAAATTTAAGTTTCTGTTTTTCGTTATGAATAGACCCCAAAATAAATTTTAATATACAATGTGTAAAATTATTGCTTTAGCCAACCAAAAGGGCGGCGTAGGAAAAACTACATCATCCATAAACCTGGCCGCAAGTTTAGCCGTATTAGAATACAGAACATTACTTGTTGATGCTGATCCGCAAGCCAACTCCACATCCGGTATTGGCTTTGATCCGCGCAATATAAAAAACAGCATTTACGAGTGTATCATTAATGATATTAACCCGCATGATGCTATCCAAAAAACAGATACCCCAAATCTTGACTTGCTACCTGCTCATATTGACCTGGTAGGTGCCGAGATAGAGATGATAAACCTGGAGAACCGCGAGTTTAAAATGAAGCATGTGCTTAACAGCCTGCGCGATGAGTATGATTTTATTATTATTGATTGCTCGCCATCATTAGGTTTAATCACCATAAACGCGTTAAGTGCTGCCGATTCGGTAATTATACCGGTACAGTGCGAATACTTCGCGTTGGAAGGTTTGGGTAAATTATTAAACACTATAAAAATTGTTCAAACCCGTTTAAATACTGAGCTTAAGATTGAAGGTATTTTACTAACCATGTATGATGTGCGCCTTCGCCTAAGTAACCAGGTGGTTGAAGAGGTACGTAATCATTTTGAGGATATGGTGTTTGATACTATTATACAACGTAATACACGTTTAAGTGAGGCGCCAAGTTTTGGTGTATCGGTAATTATGCACGATGCTACCTGTAAGGGCGCTATAAATTATTTGAATTTGGCCCGCGAAATTGTACAGAAGAATGGTTTAATTCCAAACCAGGCCGCGGAAACCACAGTAACAGCTTAATAAATGAGCACAGAAAAAAGAAATGCCCTTGGTAAAGGGTTAAGCGCGTTGCTTAATGATTCTGCAAGTGTAAATCCTGATAAAAACAGTTCATCCGGGGTTGCTTTGTCACCCGAGGTTAACAGCATGGGTTCTGTTAACGAAATTAAGATAGCCGAAATTGAGGTCAATCCTTTTCAGCCACGTACTGATTTTGATGAACAGGCATTACAGGAACTATCCGACTCCATAAAACTACAAGGGCTTATACAGCCCATTACCGTAAGGCGTGTTAATGCGCATAGCTACCAGCTTATATCAGGCGAACGCCGTTTGCGTGCCTCAAAACTGGCGGGCTTAACACAAATACCGGCTTATGTGCGTACCGCTAACGACCAGCAAATGCTGGAAATGGCGCTTATAGAAAACATACAGCGCGAAAACCTTAATGCTATTGAAGTTGCCCTCAGCTTTCAGCGAATGATTGACGAATGCAGCCTGAAACAGGAGGAATTGGGTGACCGTGTAAGCAAAAACCGTTCAACAGTTACCAACTATTTGCGCTTGCTTAAGTTACCTCCGACTATACAGGCGTCTATTCGTGATGGACAATTAACTATGGGCCATGCGCGCGCATTGATAACCGTTGATGACCCTGCTAAACAATTATTTATTCATCAGCATATTATAAAGGAAGGTTTATCCGTTCGTAAGGTTGAAGAGCTGGTGCGCGAGATGCAACGGGTGCCTGTAAAAAAAGAAGGCAAACAGCCCGAGCCCATTCCTTATCACATGCAAAAGATAGAGGATGACCTGGCTTCGAAATTTAGTACAAGGGTTAAACTAAAAGTTAACGGCAAAGGAAATGGTAGCATTGAAATACCATTTTTATCAGAGGATGACCTTGGCCGTATCCTTGAAATGTTGGATTGGTAAAAAATGTATAAATTCCTGCTTGTAATTTTATTGGTTGGTGGTTTTGCTTTAACAGCCAGGGCACAAAACCCTAATTTAAGCAATAAAGAAACCAAAAGGGATAGTATTAATTTACATCGTGACTCTATTACGTCTAAACCTTTTGCGCCCAAAATAAAGCACGATGAAAAAAAATATCATCCGGATAGTTTGCACAGCCCCCAAAAAGCGGTAATACGCTCCTTAATATTACCGGGATGGGGACAGGTTTATAATCACCGTTGGTGGAAAGTGCCTTTAATTTATACAGCATTAGGTTTATTGGGCGATGCTTATGTATTTAATGAAGGCTATTACCGGGAATTTTTAGCCCTATCTAAATATAGGGAACATGGCACGGCACCCAACCCAGGAGATAAATATTACAACGACTATATTTTATACCAGGGCCAGCAGGATCAAACCATATACGATGCCAATGATGCCTATCGTAGAGACCGGGATTTGAGCATAATGGGTTTTATAGGTTTTTGGGGCATCCAGATGGTTGATGCTTATATTGATGCTAAGTTTCAGCACTCCTATACCATGGATACTGATTTTAGTTATAAAATTGAACCCACAATTATGAACCAACAGCCTATGTTTGCGCAAAGTTTAGGTAGCCAAATGATTCCGGGTTTAAAACTTACTTTATCCTTCTGATAAATAAATTCGGCTAAGGAGCTGTTTTAATCATGTCATTGCGAGGAAACTTTGTAATACTGCTTTTCTATGGGCGATTGCTTCGTTCCCCGCAATGACAAAAAGAAATTTCACTTCAAATATTCCTTAGCTATCCCGGGATAAAACTTACCTTTATCCTCAAATAAATTAATTCATCAATCTCAAAAACAATTATACCGATGAAGATCGCATTGTTAGGCTATGGTAAAATGGGTAAAATCATTGAAAAGATAGCTACCGACCGTAAACACGAAATTGTATTAAAAATTGATCATGATAACCTGGATGAGCTAACTGCCGAAAATTTAAAAAAGGCGGATGTTGCTATTGAGTTCACCATGCCCGGTTCTGTATTAGGTAACATCGCTAAATGCTTTGAAGCAGGTACGCCCGTGGTTGTGGGTACAACAGGTTGGTATGATGAGTTAGAAAATATAAAACAGCAATGCGAAGAGAATAACAATACGCTGTTATATGCCACCAACTTTAGCGTAGGGGTAAATATCTTTTTCAAAATAAACAAAATGCTGGCCAAATTGATGAACAACTATCCGTATTATGATGTACAGGTAGAAGAGATCCATCATACCCAAAAGCTGGATTCGCCAAGCGGAACTGCTATAACTATCGCCGAAGGCATAATTGAAAATATTGATGCTAAAAAAAGTTGGTTAAATGTTTTAACTACCGATGATAATAATACCGAAGACAATATTAATCAAAACGAATTACTGATCGAATCGTTACGTATTGATAGCGTACCGGGAACCCATACCGTAATTTATGATTCGGAAGTGGATTCAATAGAGTTTAAACATACCGCGCATAACCGTAACGGTTTTGCATTAGGCGCGGTATTGGCCGCAGAATGGTTGCAGGATAAAAAAGGCTTCCATTCGGTACAGGACATGTTTGACTTTAGTATTTAATAATTAATTTGTCGCCGCGATAACTGATAAAGAAAAGATGAACTGGAAATTTTGGAGCAAGAGAAATAGAACACCCGGAAAGAAGAAAAAAAGCGGCACACGTGAGTGGACCGAAGCCATCATATTCGCGGTTATTGCAGCCACACTTATCCGTTCCTTTTTTATCGAGGCCTATACCATACCCACTCCGTCAATGGAGCGGTCGTTACTGGTTGGCGATTTTTTATTCGTAAGCAAACTTAATTACGGTGCACGCACACCGATGACGCCAATAGCGTTTCCGTTCGCGCAGCATACTATGCCGCTGTTAGGCACTAAAGCTTATTGGGATGGATGGGAATTGAATTACCATCGCTTACCTGGCTTTAGCGAGGTTAAAAAAGGCGATGTGGTAGTATTTAATTACCCGATGGATGCCGATTCGCCACTATACAGACCGGTTGATAAACAAGAAAATTATATAAAACGATGCCAGGGTGTCGCAGGCGATACCCTAAGTGTTGTTAATGGCCAGGTTGTTGTTAATGGTAAAAAAGCGGCAAACCCACCCGGCGAACAAACCGAATACAGCTATACTACAACAGGCGAAGAGGTTAATCCTGAAATTATGGATGAACTGCATATATCGTATTATGACCCGGGAAGGCCAACTGTGCCTACTATGACCGTCGAATCTGCACATGAATTAAGTACTTACTCCAATGTGAAAAACCTGATGCCGGTAATTAGCGCTAAGGATGATGCAGATATATACAACCCGGTGTTTCCATTAAAGTATCCAATAGATGTTAAGCTGCATAACAGGTTGCCAAGATATGGTTGGAACGTGGATAATTTTGGCCCTGTCATCATTCCTAAAAAAGGATGGACAGTTAAGTTGGATAGCATGAATTTCCCATTATATGAGCGTTGTATCGGGGTTTATGAGCACAATAAAGTTGAAGTGAAAGGCGATGATATATACATCAACGGGCAAAAAACTAACAGCTACACCTTTAAAATGAATTATTACTGGATGATGGGCGATAACCGTCATGATTCAGAAGATTCGCGCTACTGGGGTTTTGTACCGGAGGACCACATTGTTGGCAAAGCCGTATTTATTTGGATGAGCTGGGATGATAACGCAAGTTTCCTGCATAAAATAAGATGGAGCAGGTTGTTCAATATTATACACTAATACCTGCCTGCAGTATTGCATGAACTGGAGATTCTGGAAAAAGAAAAGATCAAAACTTAAAAAGAAGAAAAGCGCCCTGCACGAATGGACTAATGCTATCCTTTTCGCGGTGATAGCGGCTATCATTATCCGTGGCCTTTTTATTGAAGCCTTCGTTATTCCCAGCGGCTCAATGGAAGGGACGCTTTTGGTTGGTGATTTTCTTTTTGTAAGCAAGGTGAATTATGGTGCCCGCATGCCAATCACACCCATATCTTTTCCATTCTCGCAGCATACAATGCCGCTTTTAGGCACTAGGTCTTATTGGGATGGTATACAATTGCCATACTTCCGTTTACCGGGCTTTAGCGAAGTTAAAAAAGGCGATGTAGTGGTTTTTAATTATCCGATGGATATTGATTCGCCATTTTACCGGCCCATTGATAAACAAGAGAATTATATTAAACGCTGCCAGGCCACTGCGGGAGATACGCTAATTATCAGAGATGCACAGGTTTATATTAACGGCAAACCCGAGGCCATTCCGCAGTACAGCCAGCCATCATTTTTAGTGCATACCGATAGCACCGGGATCAGTGAGCAATTGATAAATCAGTTAAACATCACACTTAGACAACAACTTACCACGCACGATTTTGAGTTGTTGATGACCCGACAGGCTGCCGCCAAGTTAAAAGGAACAGCGCATATAACTTCGGTACGGGAGTACAACCAGCTTAATGGTGTTTATGACCGGGATATATTTCCGCATGATCCCCGTTTACGTTGGAACGTTGATAATTATGGGCCTATCATCATCCCCAAAATAGGCTGGACGGTAAAGCTTAATAGCCTAAACCTGCCTATTTACCGCAGGGCGATACAGGTTTATGAAAACAATAAATTATTGGTATTAGGTAACGATATTTTAATCAATGGCAAAAAAACCGATACCTATACTTTTAAAATGAATTATTATTGGATGATGGGCGATAACCGCCATAACTCCGAAGATTCCCGCTTTTGGGGTTTTGTACCCGAAGATCATATTGTAGGAAAAGCCGTTTTTACCTGGATGAGTGTGGATAGCGGCGCCAATTTTCTAAACAAGATCAGGTGGAGTAGGGTGTTTAGGGTTATACATTAATTTTTTGTAATTGACAGATTAGATGTATCTTAATAGCACAAATCACAATTTTAAAGATGACCCCAGCAGCTGTTCCAGCCAAAAAGCGTATTGAATCTATTGATATAATGCGCGGTATAGTGATGGTGGTAATGGCGCTCGACCATTGCCGGGATTTTTTAACCCATCTTAATTACGATCCTACTGACCTTTCAAAGGCATCAAGCTTTTTATTTTTAACCCGTTTTGTTACTCATTACTGCGCCGCAACTTTCGTTTTTTTAGCAGGCACAAGTGCATATTTATCTATCAGCCGAGGTAAAACTAAAAATGAAGCAGCTAAATTTTTGTTGAGTCGTGGTTTATGGTTGGTGTTTTTAGAGTTGACCATTATACGCTTTGGATGGATAATGAATCTGGATTATCATTTTATATTCCTGCAGGTAATCTGGGCAATAGGTATCAGCATGATTGTATTAGCCGCTTTGATATATTTGCCATTGCCGGTAATAGCGGCTATTGGATTTATACTGGTTTTTGGGCACGATTTGTTTGATAATCTTTCAACTACAGCTTTTAGTGTAGCCGGAAAAGATATTTGGGATGTGCTGCACGTATGTGGTATAGTTAGCTTCGGTAAGGTCAATGTGTTTTTCTTTTATCCGCTGATCCCCTGGATCGGTGTAATGGCGCTTGGTTATTGCTTCGGCACGCTGTTTAAAATGGATGAACCCAAACGCAGAAAGCTGTTGATCACATTTGGCATTGGTGCTATAGCTATATTTATAGCCATCAGGTCATTTAATTTTTATGGCGACCCGAGCAGCTGGACAAACCAATATAGCTGGTATCGCGATGTTTTTTCCTTTATTGATGTAAGCAAATACCCACCTTCGCTCGATTATCTGTTAATAACGCTCGGCCCGGTTATGCTGATGCTTGCCGCGTTGGAAAATGTACATAATCGCGTTACCTCCTTCTTTTTAGTATATGGCCGCGTGCCTTTATTTTATTACATCCTGCATCTTTACCTGGCGCGTTTATTAAGCTTTTTAACCTTTGTTGTGATGGGTGAAAACAGGGTTACAGCTTCCCGCTTGGTACGGTGTACATTGTTTGGCTATTGGTAGTGTTTGTCCTGTATTTCCCGTGCCGCTGGTTTATGAAGTATAAACAAACCCATAAACAGTGGTGGTTAAGCTATTTATAGGACTGTTATTTACAGTATTTAGCAAGCATATCATCAGCTCTATTACTGCCTATGTTGCGGATGAATGTCCAGTCGTGGCAGGCTCCTTCGTTATCACCCTGGTTTAACTTTTCATGGGCTTGTTCTAATACATCATCGATGAATTTGTCATCATAACCCAATTGCTTTTTTAGACTGATAATGGCAGCTTCATGCGTAGTATCTGCCTTACCCAGGTATTTAGCTTTATAGTAATTGGTTACGGCATCCTCCAGGTTCTGCTGGCTTTTATAATTGGCGATGGCCAGATTCATATCATTATTGCTGATACCGCAAACGGTTCGATCAGCCTCAAATCGAACCGGCAACACAATATTCAGGGGCCGGTAATTAGTTGGAATATCCCATTTGCCCGAAGTCAATTTAACAACCCGCAATGCTTCATCATCCAGATCGATGCCTAAGCCTTGTATTACTCCTGGGTTGATAACTTTACCATTCTTATCTAACACAAAACCGACTTTTATAGTGCCGGAGATACAATTTTGCTTAGCGTATTCAGGATAAATTATTTTTTGCGATAGGAAATTATCTAATGCTTGTTGCCCACCCTTAAAAGCAGGTTGTTGAGTATAGCCCGCGAAGGCGACTGCCATCAACATCAATATAATCAGCATCTTGCGCATGCCAGTATAACATTGATTAAACATAATTTGTGTTACATATTTATAGCAGGTGGAAATTGCAGCAATAAAGCCGGATCAGGTATATTTTGCAGGTATTTTGATTTGTCAGCGTTTCGGCAAGCACCTGGGTAATCACCCGCCATGCCCTCCATATCCAGCATTAATTGAAAATGCAAGTGCGGCGGCCAGCCGCCGTTAATATCGGCTGTGCCGAAATTGGCTATATGTTGACCACTTTGTATTGGCTTGCCTACGCTTAAATCTGTAAGACATTCCCTATTTAAATGGCCATAAAGACTATAGAAAGTCAACTCACCAAGTTGATGTTTGAGGATAATGGTTGGCCCATAATCCCCAAAATGTGCATTATCCTTAAAGCTGTGGACTATGCCATCTAAAGGCGCATAAACAGGCGTACCGGCATCGGCCCAAATATCTACACCTAAATGTAGCTGGCGTTGTTCGCCACTGATTTCAAATTGCTCACGGTTATCGTAAATAGTGCGCAGCTCCATGTAACCGCCAATACCATAGCGGCAATTATTGTCACCAAGCTTTTGATTAACCCAATGGCTGAACTTAGCTACATCATTAACCACCTCAAAACTAAGTTCGATATTGTTTTTTGTTAGGTCGAAATGATACAGGCGATCATTAACCTCATCAAAATCAACTGCCTTGATAATACTTTGCGGGTGTGATTTTAACGCTGCTGCTAAATGAGCGGATGCATCCATAAACAGGAACTATTCTTCCTCTTTTTGACGTTCCTCTTTGCTTATTTTGTCGAAGATCTTATCCATGCGGTCAACATACTCGCTGGTATCATCAATAAAAAACTCCAATTGCGGAATAACGCGCACCTGGTCCTTTATTCTCGAACCTAACTTATAGCGGATCTCCGAAGCATGCTGCTTAATGGTTTGCAGCGCCAGTTGATTGTTGTTATTGCTAAAAAAGCTCAGGAAAACACGGGCAATAGCCAAATCGGGGGTTACACGTACTTTGGTAATGGTAACCATGGTATTAGGGAGGTAGCTACTGCTTTCGCGCTGTAAAATAGCGGCAAGGTCTTCTTGTATAACTCCGGCGAATTTTTGCTGACGTTTTGATTCCATGTTTATTCAGGTTAAAGGATAAAGGTAAAGGGTTAAAGGTTATAAACTCCCAAAAAGTTACCTAAATCGTAATTAAAATTAATTAATATTATTCTATTTATTCCCCCTTTAGGGGGTTTACAAATCTCCCTTAATATCATCCAAATTCTTAATGCTCAGTCTTGAGCTTATCCATGATGCCATCACTGCTATAAAGCCTACTGTTAACAACACCAAGCCAAAGTCCTTCACCCTTAGCTCTATCGGGTAAGCATCAATAACCGACATGCTGGCCCCCATTTTTATAAAACCATATTTCTGCTGTAACAAGCAAAATATTAAGCCTACTACCATCCCGGCTATACAACCAATACCCGATATCATCATCCCCTCGAAAAAGAAAATACCCTGTACGAGCTTTTTACCTGCCCCCAGGCTGCTTAGTATGGCTATGTCCTTACGCTTATCAATCACCAGCATGGTTAACGAGCCGATGATGTTAAATATAGCGATGATGAGTACAAAAACCAATATCATAAATATAAACCACCGTTCGTAGTTTAAAGTTTTATATAATTCGGTATTTTGCTGGATACGGTTTTTTACCGTGTATTTACCACCTGCCCGGTCGATGATCTCCCGTTGAAAGGCCTCGACATTTGTCCCCCTTATGCAGTTAATCTCTAGCGATGATACATTCACCGGCTCATTGAGCAGCTCGCGTGCGAAGTCGATAGGTGTTACCGCTATATCATCAAAATCCTGTTGTATACTGAACACGCCCGATGGCGATATATTACGAACTATAAACTCATTCAGCGGGTCGGCACTGCTCACCGCAGAACGGTTAGACGCGTAAATACGGAGCGGGGTAGGGTCGTTTAAATTAACCGATAGGCTGCCCGCAACTGTGCCGCCAATAACCGCATAATTAATGCTATCGCTTCGCAGGGTGAATGAGCCATCCTGTATAGTACTGTCTAATTGCTTGTTCTTCAGGAAATCAGCCGATACACCTTTGATGTTGCCAATGAACGACTTGTTATTATACATGATCAGCGCCTTTTCCTGCAGCACATCTGTGTACGAGAATACCCTTGGGTCCTTATGCAATTGCATAAAGTAGGTGGTGTTTGGGTCGAATGTTTTGCCGAAGCGGGGTTCTATCTTCAGCTCAGGGGTGAAATTGCTGTAGAGGCCCAGTATCACCTTCTCGAAGCCATTGAAAACCGACAATATAATCACTAGTGCGGCGCTGCCCACAAACACCCCAAGCATGCTGATACCCGAAATAATATTGATGGCATGCATTTTCTTGCGCGAAAACAGGTACCGCTTAGCTATGTAGACCGATGTGTTCAAACCAGGTGATTAATGGCCTAAGTTAAAAAAAGGGATTGGTATCTTTCTCGTAACCGATAGTAGTTTCCGGACCGTGACCAGGGTATACCGTGCAATCATCCGGCAGGGTGAATAGCTTTTCCTCTATATTCTTCAACAGTTGGGCGTGGTTGCCGCCCGGCAGGTCACTGCGACCAACGCTGCCGCGGAATAGTACATCGCCGCCTATCAAAACATTGTCCTTACGGTTATAAAAACACAGCGAAGCCGGTGAATGCCCCGGCGCGAAGATCAGTTCCAGCTCGGTATTGCCGAAGCTAACGGTGCCAGTCTCAGGCAAATAAACTTCCGGTTGTGGTGATAGCTCATAGTGAAAACCCATGCTCGGTGCATAAGCTGGTACAACATCCAGTATATCCTGTTCGCCGATGTTGAACTGCGGCTTTAGCCCATACTGGTCGAACACGAATTTGTTGCCCAGTACATGGTCAATATGGCAATGCGTGTTGAGCAGCAGCACCGGTTTAAGCTTATTATCGCAAATGAAGTTAACCACCGCGTTCTGCTCTGCCGCGGTGTACATGCCCGGGTCGATGATAGCGCATTCGAAGCTGTCATCATACAAAACGATGGTGTTTTCCTGGTATGGGTTGTTGGGGAATACTTTAAGCATGCACAAAAGTACAAAATTAAGCCTTTAGGCAGGGGGAGTAAATACCCGGATCTCCGCCGTACTGTACCACGGTACAAGTGGTACATTTGGTACACTTTTAGGGTTAAAAAGCCCCGAAAAGCACATGAAAAGACGGTTTTTAGATGTGAAATTAAGGCAAAAAGTGCCAAAATAAGGACTAAAATGGGTTAAAATGGACTGTTTTTGATGCTTTTTTGAGAGAAAATGAGTGGTTTTGGACGGAAAAATGAGGGTTTTGGATGGGAAAAATCGGCTATAATTCAACAACACCACAGTCGATTAAATATTTAGCAATCGAGTTATAAAGTTCAGGGCTCCTTGTTGGATCATCTTTACTGCCAGGCGGAACAAATATTACCATGCCTTCTCTTGCTCGAGTCAATAAAACTCTATATTTATTTATAACATGTCTTTTCTTTTCAGTGGAATTCACATTTTTCCAAGTTGTCCCTGAAAATGTCTTAAAATCCCATTCATTGTTGGTTCTAAATAAGTCTAAATCCCAACACACGCCAACCCAATCTAATTCTAATCCTTGGATGCCAAATTCCGTTGCAGGAATTTCCAAATAATAGGATGATCTTACGTCATTACGTCCATTCAAAAACCATTCTGCTTCTTCTAACGGCACTTTAACATCAAGCCCATAAGGTCGTAAACGTCGAGCACCAGAGCTTGCCACTAAGCCCATTCGTCTTGTTCCTTTACATTTTGATTTTAACCATTGCTTAGCGTCGTCTAAATCGCGAGTTAATACTATTTTATAATTTGATAGCTTTTCCTCAAACACTTGTTTTGCTACGCTCAATTCATTGGTTAGAATTAAGCTAACCCAGTTTGATAAATCTTCTGCTTTGTATGATCTAATAGATACATCTAAATGCAAGTCATTATTCTCAATAATGTCTAAATTATCAGGCTCCTTTTCAAATAGAGTAAGATTGCCAGTACTATGATTTCCTATTTTTAATTGAGGTGATATATATACCTTCCAGTTTGGAAATTTCTCTTGGACGATTTTACCCCATTCAGGTAAACCCGCTTCGCCCGTGTTTATTTCTTGACCGCCTCCAACCAATGCTACAATTACCGACCAATCAGTGTGTCTATTCATAATTTCAAGCATCATTTCTGGTTCAGAAAACGGTCTTTGAAATTTTCGCATGGAATGTTCAGCATTCCATGCCCGTTGAGCCTCATCAAAAATTACAATCTTGTTATTTGGTATTCTTTCTTTCTCAAAAAAATAATGATCTAAAAACCGATGCACATTTTCTATAAAAGAGATAATTCTATCCGTCTCTTTCTTTTTAGCGTTTGTGTCGTTCCTTTTAATTTTCTTATACGCATCTCTTGATAAGGCTTCTCTTAAAACTTTGATTAGTGGCCCATTGCCGGATAAGAATGTTGCTAAAGACTTTTCAGAATCTTGAAACTCCTTATCATGTGCAATATTTAAACCGGCTAATGTTTTTCCAGCTCCAGGTACCCCCGTAATAAAGCAAATGATTTTTTGATTGTTCGTTTTTGCCAGCTTAATAGCGCTTACTACTGCATCAGATGTTTTTGTAAGGTTTTTAGTTCCGGCATATGATCGTGAAATTTCTATAACTGACTTTCCTGAATACAGTGTCTGTGCTGCTTCGATTATAGTTGGTGTAGGTGAATAATCGCTTTTATCCCAAATCAAATAATTTATCGAAATTTCATCACTCTTAAAGGTGTCAATTGTATCATTGAGTTTAGTCGTTAAATTAGATGCATTTGCAAATACAATGTTTTGAACCAAATCTTCCGTCTTGATATTCGAATCATTCGATTGTTTGCCATTTGTAGCAACTAAAATTGGAATAATATATTTACCCCTGGATTCGAAATGAAAATCTCTTATATCTAAACAATAATCTAATAATTGTTCCTTATCTGTTGCTAAGTATTCTGATTTACCAACTTTAAATTCAACTACTATAATGATGTTATCGGCAATTATTACTACGTCAATTCTTTTATCTCTTCTTGCAATGGGATATTCTAATAATATTCCGAAAGTTGATGCTTTGGGATTTTCGTCTATCAGTTTGTTAAAAGATGATTTTAAAACATCAATTCCTTCATTCCATGAAAGAGTTTGGGTATGTAGTTGCTGATGAAAACCGGCGATTCCTGCTTGCTTAGTAAGTGAGCCAATAATTAAATCATTATTATCATCAATGAATCCTACTAATGTGTTAGAATAAAATGCCCCCATTACTTATCGAAGTTTGGGGAGTCAAAAAAATCTTTCAATGGAATTTGTAAGGCATTAACAAGCTTCTCTAAATTCTCGATTGAAATGTTGCGCCTGCCGTTTTCCACGTCAGTCACATAGGTTCTATCTATTTCAGCAATGTTTCCTAAAGCCTCTTGAGATATACCTATTTTATTCCTCAATTCTTTAATCCTTAAGCCAACTTTAGCTTTAATACTCATCCAGCCAAGTTGACCTTTTGTCGACTATGAGTCAACGGACTATAAGTGTCATTTAATTTTTATATTTGAAAAAACAATTCTAATATGAATATCGCTTTCAATTACCTATACCGCGACGGCGCCAACTATAAAAATTTCAGTTCTGTAATATTTGAGAATCCAGACAGCATCAGCCTCGATGTGTTGTTAAAACTTATCAAACCAAAGCTAATTGATGAAACTTGGTTCTATGTACACCAATGGAATTTACCCGATCTACACTTCGCTAAATGGAACAATGGACCTGACCATACCTGGCATGAGTTTGAAAACATCGAATACACTAGTGAAGCACCAAACGCAACGATAACATTAGCAGAATTCATTGATCTTATGCAAAAACACTAACCACCCTGTCATCTCGACCGCAGGGAGAGACCTTCTACAATAGGAAATCGAACTTTGCAGATCGAAGAAGATTTCTCCTCGTACCTCGTTCGAAATGACAATAAAAAGCAGAGGCGTGTAAAAGAGTTATTTCATAACACACCCGCATTCACTAACAATTTCATAATTTAGCCTATAACTAAACCGGTTATTAAAGTGAAAAAAGAAATCATATTAGAATTATTCAGCAAGTTTGAACAAGCCTGCTACACGTATAACGGCATTGAATGTTGGAGTGCACGTGAATTGCAGGATATACTGGGGTATCAACGTTGGGAAAACTTTTTAAACGCAATAACCAAAGCCAAAAAAGCGTGTGAAAATGCTGGATCGGGCGTGGACGATCATTTTCGTGATGTCACGAAAATGATCGCAATAGCAAAAGGCGCACAGCGAGAGGTTGGAGATATTGCATTAACACGTTATGCCTGTTATCTTATCGCGCAAAATGGCGATCCATCCAAACCCGCCATTGCTTTCGCCCAAACCTATTTTGCTGTACAAACCCGTAAACAGGAAATTATTGAGCAACGCCTGATTGATGTTGAGCGTGTTTCTGCACGTGAAAAGCTAACAAAATCAGAAAAGAAGCTGTCGGGTATTTTATATGAACGCGGTGTAGATGCTCAAGGCTTTGCGCTTATTCGTTCTAAAGGCGATCAGGCATTATTTGGTGGGTTTAGCACTAATGATATGAAGAAAAAGCTGGGCATACCAGCTACAAAACCATTAGCTGATTTTTTACCTACTTTAACCATTAAGGCAAAAGACTTTGCTAATGAATTAACAAGCCATAATGTTATTGAAAAAGACCTGAATAATAATAACCAAATTTCAAGAGAGCATGTCGACAATAACAAAGCCGTAAGAGACATTCTATTACAAAGAGGTGTAAAGCCCGAAGCACTGCCTCCCGCCGAAGACGTAAAAAGTTGGAGCGCCGTTTAGAAAGTGATGATAAAAAAGCTTCAAAAGGATCAAAGAAGTAATAAAGCGCAAAAGAAGAAGCACGTAAACGCTTAACAAAAACACTATCCGTCCTGTCATCTCGGCCGCAGGGAGAGATCTTCTACACCAAAACTATCGAACTTTGCATATCGCAGAAGATTTCTCCTCGTACCTCGTTCGAAATGACAATTGAAGAAAAGAAAGCGCGCAAACGCCTGACGGAAAACCGGGCCGGGTGTTTGCCTTGCGGGCAGAAGGTTTTTTCCGTCTTGATCTTTTGCTACTTTTGGATCAAGCCAAAAGTAGTAGCCCCCGCGGCAATGAGCGGGACAGAATACTTCATTAAAACGAAGACATCGTCCAAGCCCCACCGCACCGCGCTTCGAGTGCCTCAGTGTGACAGCCCAGCGCGCAGCAAATCGCTCTGTAAGTCGGGGATTGCCACGCTTCGCTCGCAATGACGTGAGGAAAAACCATCTACCCCTTCACCCTCTCAGATAACGAAAACCAATTCCCCGAATCATCTTTAAATATCGCTTCGAAACCATAAAACTCCTGGGTTGGCTCTTTTTCAAACTCAACGCCTTTGGCTTTTAGCTCTTCGCAGGTAGCCAGCAAGTCATCACATTCAAAAACGCCGAAACCGAAAGTGCCGTTCTCTACCAGCGTGCGCATTAGCTTGCCCGATTCCTCATTAAACATCATCCCCGCCTCAACCGACATCAGCGAAATTTCCAGCTCGGGTTGTTCGGGTGGACAAACCGTTATCCATTGCATCCCCGGCGCTACCTCCTCATGGGTATGTACTTTAAAGCCCAATTTATTTACATAAAACTCATAAGCGCTTTGTTGGTTTAAAACAAAGATGCTAACGTGGTTCAATTTTGTGATCATGCTGCTGTTTTTTGTAAAGTTAATCCGTTTCTCAATTATAGGATATTAAAACACCAACAATATGCGCCCAATTACTCAACTGAAATGAAAGAAATGATTAACCCAAATGACAAATTTAACTACCACTAAAACAATGTGATACAAACTTATATTAAACTGTAACAATAGTGTAAAACAGCCCCATTTACAGCAACATTAAGCCACTTTAACCGTAAAAACTAATCCAATAATGAAAATGCGCATTCTTCTCCGGCTTTTACCATTTGTAATGCTTTTTGCGGCATGTTCCCCAAAGGGGCCATACGTATTGAGCAACAAGGTATATCATAGGCAGGTTGATTCCATAAAAAAAATCATTGCCGTGCGCGACCCTCTTGCACTAAAAGATTCTGCCGGGATCGACATCACTTCGGAATTTGTTGGGACGGTTAACTTTAACATCCGCAAGCCCAATTACGTTATTATACACTTTACCGCGCAGGATAGCGTGGTGCAAACCCTCAAAACTTTTGTACGTGCTAAAACACAGGTCAGCGCCCATTATGTGATCAGTCGCGATGGCAAGGTATACCACATGCTGAACGATTACCTGCGTGCCTGGCATGCGGGGGTAAGCAAGTGGGGCAGCATTTCGGATATGAACAGCTGCTCCATCGGCATCGAACTGGATAATAATGGCAGCGAGCCTTTCGCCAAGGAACAGATCAATAGCCTGCTTATTTTGCTGGCGCGATTAAAGAAACTATATAACATACCAACAACCAATTTCATTGGTCACCAGGACATAGCCCCCGGTCGTAAACCCGACCCTGGCCCATACTTCCCATGGCAAGTGTTAGCCCAGCATGGTTTTGGTTATTGGAGCGATGATGTGCTGGAAGTACCACCCGATAGTTTCGACCCCGCCATTGCCCTGCGCCTTATGGGTTATGATACCCACGACATCAACGCCGCCATAATAGCCTTTAAACGCCACTTTGTGCAAATAGACAACAGCCCGCAACTCACCCAGCTAGATCTGAATGTGTTGTATAATGTTTATAAGAAGTATAGCGATTAACCCCCCAGCCCCCTGAAGGGGGCGTTTTATCGGCATAGCGCCCCTTGCAAATCAGCTCCCCCTTCAGGGGGCAGGGGGGTTAATCATACCGATGATTACCCAAATCATACTCCGATTGCCCGGAGATGAGTTTCTTTCGCTTCGCCACGTCTTCATCTAAATGATGATCATAAACCTCATCGGTAACGGCAACATCCCGCTCCTTATCCTTCTCGGCAAAGTACATATTAGCTTCAGCTGTTTTTGCTAACGCGACATCGTACGGCCCTTTAGGCGACATCAGCTTAACAAACACCGGTAAACACTCAAACAAAATAAACAGCCAGCTGATAAACGTTTCGGCCAGATAAGTATCCAAATTTCGCGTTCCATCATCGTTATACCCCAACTGTCCCAAGGCCCAGTTACGGTCGGCAAAACCGGCAACCGTGGCAAGGCTGTCTAACTGATGGTCCGAGAATAAACGCAGCGTGTTTAAGCCCTCGTAATCCTTTCGTTGGGCAAGGTATTGGTCCATTTTATCCTGATTTTGCGTCACCAGTTTCAGGCGGTCCTCCTTCTCCTGTAAAACGCCCTCTTTTTGCTTGGCATAAGTGCCGTAACCCTTAATGCCCGATGTTTGATCCGATTTATCACCAAAAACCTCTTGGTTCAACTGGTAACGGGTGCGGTTAATATCCTTGGTAAGGGAATCACTTTCCTTTTTATAGTCGATATCCTTACCCATCTCCGTCGCGTATTTTTGATTGTAGGTTTTTTCCAGCGTATCAATCTTACGGTGCTGCCCTTTGATATAGGCGTTTTTTAGCTTATTGCGGATCTCCTTATCAAATATTTTAAGTTCGATAGGGCGCGATATTACCACCCCAATCATTATCGCCAGTAAAATACGGGGCGATGCCTGTAATATCTGCTGATTGGTGCTGCCTTCTTTGTTGATGCTGGATACGATGTACCTATCCATGTTAAAAATGGCTGTTCCCCATATCAACCCAAACAAAATAGCAAAGCCTACGGCGAAACTACCTCCGTTGAAAACAAAGTACATGGCATATCCGCCCGATAGCGAAGCAAACAACGCGGTAAAAAAGATAGTAGCCCCAATACCCACATATTTATTATGCTCGATGGGGTACTTTTTTAATGTATCTATATGCGCTCCTGAACAAAACCAGAAAAAGCGTGTAACTTTTCTCATTATATATTATGTGTTATAACTGCAAACATATATGAAACGCTCTTAACTAGCGAATGTTACAAAATAATCGGTTAAATATTTAATACAGAAAAGCTAACTTTGATTTTTATTAATACAATATCATGAAAGAAATAAGTGTACAGGAACTAAAAGAAATGCAGGATGCTAATGCGGATTTTCAACTTATTGATGTAAGGGAAGATTTTGAGTACGAAGTATCAAACCTGGGTGGCGTATCTATCCCCTTAGGTGGTGTTTTAATTGAGGCTGATAAAATATCAAAAGATAAACCTGTTGTGATCATGTGCCGCAGTGGCAAACGCAGCGCGGCAGCTATTATGCAACTGGAGCAATTGGGTTACACTAACCTTGCAAACCTGCAAGGTGGTATATTAGCCTGGGCAGCTGAAATTGACCCAGAACTTAGCGTATACTAAGCTATGATGTTTAAAAAAGCAATGCTAAATTTTATGTACAACATCGGCATCTTCGGAAGCCTTGCTGTTGGCTATATGGCATTCGACAGGAAAAGCTTTATACTGGTTTTTCCTGCCATTTTTGCCCTTGTCTTTTTCGTGATGCAAAAAATAAAGCTCATGAAACAGATTAAAAACATGCCCAAACCCAAACAATAACCCAACTCAACCATGCTTATCGCAATTTTAGGTGTTATTATTCTTATTGTAGGAATAGTAATGAAACGCTCGCCCGAACCAGCCAGCAATTTTAGTGGTATCGCTACCATTGTAGGCGGCGTAGTTATCTTTTTAGGAATCTCATCCGCTGCCTTTAAAATAATCGATCCGGGTAAAGTAGGTGTGCAAACCCTATTTGGCCAGGTGCAGGGCGATGTACTGGAAAGTGGTTTACACATTATCGACCCTTTGGTTGATGTTACCACCTTCAGCGTACAAACCGAAAACTATACCATGAGCGCCAAAAGCAGCGAAGGTGAGGTTCAGGGAGATGATGCCATCCGTGTATTATCCAGCGATGGATTGGAAGTTACCATTGATCTTTCGGTACTTTACAGGGTTATCCCGTCAAAAGCGCCCTTCATCTACCAAAATATTGGTGAAGACTATGTAAATAAGATTGTTCGCCCGGTAACCCGTACAGCCATCCGTGATAACGCGGTAAATTACCAGGCGGTTGACCTGTACTCCACCAAACGCGAAGAATTCCAGTTCAAGATCAATAAAACCATCAGCGATAACTTCGCCAAAAATGGTTTAGAAGTGCAGCAAATATTGGTGCGTAATATAACTTTACCTGCCACCGTTCGTGCAAGTATCGAATCAAAAATTCAAGCCGAACAGGATGCCCAGAAAATGCAATTCGTTCTCCAAAAAGAACGCCAGGAAGCCGACCGTAAACGCGTAGAGGCCCAGGGTATAGCGGATTACCAAAAGATCATCTCAACCGGCCTAACCGACAAACAGTTGCAATACCAATCCATCTTAGCGCAACAGGCAATAGCCACCTCGCCAAATACCAAAATTATCATCATGGGCAGTGGTAAGGCTACGCCGATTATGTTGAGCGATAAATAAAAATCGGATAAAACTTTTCCAAGCGTCATTGCCAGGAGTGTAACGAGGCGGCAATCCCAAACTGTGCAGAGCGGATCTGCTAATCGGGGATTGCCACGCTATCGCTCGCAATGACGTGCGGTGAAGAAAAGTAGCCATTCAGCTTGTGGTCGGTATTTTCACCGCACCACCTCCAATATATTGCTTCATATTGAAACATTAATTTCAAACAAATTTGCACATCTATAAAAATAAGCAGACATTGGCTAATACAATTATTAAACCCAGCCAAGCGGCAACCTATTATGACTAAAACTGCAATCCTCCCCTCAAAAAATCATTACGAAATTCTGGATGGCCTGCGTGGTGTGGCTGCTATTGTTGTGGTTTCTTTTCATATACTGGAGGCCTATGCCGGTGGGGTGCGCTTTAACCAGATCCTGAATCATGGTTATTTGGCGGTTGATTTCTTTTTCCTGTTATCAGGCTTCGTGGTAGCCTATGCTTATGACGACCGCTGGAGTAAAATGACACAATGGGATTTTTACAAACGCCGCCTCATTCGCTTGCAGCCAATGGTTATCATGGGGTCGATCATCGGTGCGGCATTGTTCTATTTTCAGGGTGGCGCTATGTTCCCGCTGATTAACGCTACGCCGGTATGGAAAATGTTATTGGTGATGGTGGTAGGTTTTACGTTGATCCCGCTGCCAATATCCATGGATATCCGCGGATGGCAGGAAATGCATCCGCTTAACGGCCCGGCATGGTCGTTGTTTTTTGAATATATCGCCAATATATTGTATGCCCTTTTTATCCGCAGGTTCTCCAATACAGTGCTTGCCATATTTGTGTTTTTGTCGGCTTGTTTGTTGGTACACTATACCGTTTGGGGGCCGCAAGGCGATGTGATAGGCGGCTGGTCGATTGATAAAACGCAGCTTAACATTGGTTTTACCCGTTTGCTTTATCCCTTTTTTGCCGGGGTGCTGTTATGCCGCGTAGGCAAGCTGATCAACGTTAAATGGGCATTCGGCGTATGCAGCTTGCTTTTAGTAGTTATACTTTGCCTGCCAAGGTTTGGCGGTGAATCACATTTATGGATGAATGGTTTGTATGAATCCATTACTATCATTATCCTTTTCCCTTTAATTGTTGCCATGGGTGCGGGCAGTACTATAAAAAACAAGAGCGCTATTAAGCTCTGCAAATTTATGGGTGATATTTCCTACCCCATTTACATCACCCATTACCCGCTAATCTATTGGTATACCGCCTGGGTTGTCCAAGACAAGATACCGATGGCTAAAGGCATGCTGGTAGGTTTAGGGCTTTTGATAACCGCCGTATCCATTGCTTATGCCTGCCTTAAGTTATATGACGAACCGGTTCGTAACTGGCTGCAAAAGCGCTTCATGCGGAAACACGCTTAATATCCGCGGGGGCTTCTGTGAAAGACCCTGCGGGAACTAAAAAGAGGGGTGTCATGCTGAGGCACTCGAAGCATGAGCGTAGGGCCTTTGCCCACATGCTTCGAGTGCCTCAGCATGACACCCTTTTTAATCCTCTGAACACTTACAGTCTTTTCACGGCTTCTTAAACATCTCACGCTCACCCGGCTTATACGTTTTGATAAATTCCGTATAACTGTCTTTTATGTAGATGAGCAGCTCATAGTCGGTCATTTGTTTTAGGCGGGTGATGGTTGGGCGGTAAGTATCCATAAAATCCTGGAGTGAGTCGCCCTGCATATGGGTGATTACCTCAACTTTTGATTTGGAGAATTTATGGTCGACGTAGTTGGCTTCTTCATCATCCTGCAATTGTTTTTGAAGTTTGGCAGAAGGCGTTTTGTTTTTGCCGAAAAGGTTTGCGATCGCTAAAAGGTTCAGCCCGCCAATGCTTGAATTATCATTGTAGGCGCTGCCATGATCATCGGTAGTATATCGGGGTAAATTTGTTTTCAAAAAATCCTTTAAGGCAGGCTTTTGATAGTTGAATGTTCCCGCGAATTCCTTACGCAGGTTTAAGGAGTCGGTTTTATAATTTCGGGTGCGAACGTTTACATCCTGTAACTGTATTAAAACAGGTTCAACATAAATGGTATCGGCATGAACATTATAAACAGTATAAGTATTAGGCACATAACCTACGCACGTTACCCTAATGGTATCGCCAAAAGGAATATTATACAAGCTAAATTTACCCTCGATAGAGGTGGAAGTTACAAATTGACCTGTGCGAATAGTAGCAAACTCAACAGGCTTGCGTGACAGCTTATCCAAAACCACACCGTTTAATTGCTGCGCGAATGCCACAGTTGAAACAAACACTAGAAGTGAAATAGTAAGGAGTAAGTTTTTTATCACAACGCTATTTGTTGAGTAAACAAAGGACCCGATTATAAAGTTCATTAGCAAAAATTTAACATTCGTTAACACTAGAATCAAGAGCTAAGAACCAGGATTCAAGAAGCAAAGTTAATACTTTGTACTTCAATTCCATCCCACGGGAGGGGTGCGATTGGGTATGCAGTGGCAGGGAGGGGTTTATAAGCCAAGCAATTTGTCATAACCCCACCCTTCCCCGCCCCGGGGCGGGAATCGCACAGGGCCAATGCTTTTTTTGATTCTTCACCAGCCGCAATCACAACAAAATATATGAACCTTTTATCATCCCAAAAAGTTCCATAGTCAGGTCGGTTAACTGCGAAATCCGGGCGCTGTTTTCATATTTGCCTGCATGAAAGCTACTTTTCATGATAATTGGAGATTCGGGCTTCATCTTAGAATAAAATTTAAGGTCGAGCTGTTTTTGCATTGGCCTTATCACAAAAAAGGTGCGCTTGTGTACAAATACAATGCAATTTTTACTGGTACTTATCAGCACATCATCCCAATCAGCAATCTCGGCCAATATTTTATCAAAAACCAATTCCAGTTCAGCGGGGCGGCCCTCAAACAAACTATCCAGGCTTACCTTAACGCAATTATGAAACTGGTTAACATTCCTAAGCTCACGTTCACATTTGGGGCATATCCAGCTCATAGGCTAATATACAAATTTGCTTATTTTTTCTTCGGATCAGCTATGGTATCCGGTGTTTCAAACTCATCATCCACACTTTGACGCAGGTCGTATAGCAGCCATTGTTTTTTGGCAACTTCCGGTGCTTTTTGTTTGAGCAGGGCGATGAAATCATTTACACCAACCGGCTCGTTGCCATTACCGTGGATGAGCACGATGCTGCCAGCCTGCGGGGCTTGCCCTTTAGCCAGCCATGCATCCGTACCTATTGGTATCAGGCCAAAATCAGTTATGCGGTAAACCAGTTGCTGATCAGACACCAATCCCGGAAACCGGAAAAACACTGATGGCAGCAATCCGTTTTTCAGCATGGCTTTTTCTGTTTCCAGCACCTCGTAATTAATATCGGTGCCGGGTTCCAGTAAAAAGTTCTCTTTCAGTGGTGCTTTTAAGCTTACGCGATGATTAAAGGAGTGGTTAATCCAGGTAATATAGATCTCGTGTTTGGTTTGCAGCGACTTCAACCACTCCAGATCTTCCTGATGGTCGCGCATCCAGATGCCGGTGATAGATAGCGCTATGGGTACGGGTGTTTCCACCTTTTTAAATTCGGCAATGATGTCGGTAAATATCCTGCGGTCGAGCGGTTTGTGCGATGGGCAAAGATCTGCCGTAAGGCTGATACCTGTTTCTTTAGGCATGCCTGTTTCAATACCGGCATCCTGTATCATAACAGAGGCTTTTTCAGCTTTTTTGAGCGCATCCTGGTAGGGTGAGTTACCGAAAAAAGCTCTTGCCTGCGTGATAGTCATTTGTTTGATCTGGTAAAAGTTACTCTCGTCAACTTTAGTGTCCAAAGTTTGCGGGTTTACCAGCAACAGGTAATGCTTGCCATAATTATCAAACTTGCGCAATATCATCCACTCCTGGGGGAAGTGCCGGGCATAGCCGTAGAATATTTCGTAATTTTCTATCTTGGTATAATTAGCCTGTGCATTAGCGCGGTTATAGGAGTTTATTAATAATAAGAGTGATAAAAGGAATAATAGTTTTTTCATAACGATTTGTAAATAAAATCAATCATAAAATTGTTTTAGATGTTAGTAAAGTATTAATGATATTTACCCCGGTAAAAGTATACATAAGCTATGACCCGATTATCCGTCAATATAAATAAAATCGCGACCCTGCGTAACGCGCGCGGCGGCGATAACCCAAATTTAGTGCAGGTGGCTAAAGACTGCGAACGTTTTGGTGCTCAAGGTATAACGATACACCCCCGTCCCGACGAAAGGCATATCCGCTACCAGGATGTTTTCGACCTGAAAAAGATCGTAACCACTGAATTTAATATTGAAGGTAATTGTCAGGAACAAAAATTTATCGATTTGGTATTAGCCAACAAGCCCGAGCAGGTTACATTGGTGCCCGATACTTTAGGCCAGATCACCTCGAACCATGGCTGGGATACCATTGCCAACCAGGATTATTTGAAATACATCATAGCAACGTTTAAAACAGCAGGTATAAGGGTATCTATTTTTGTTGACCCGGTGCCCGAAATGGTTGCCGCGGCTGCTACCACAGGTACCGACCGCATTGAATTGTATACCGAAGCTTATGCAACTCACTATCACAACGATAAAGAAAAAGCGATAACCCCTTATGTTGAAGCAGCGAAGGTTGCCCAACAATACGGCTTAGGAATCAACGCCGGGCACGATCTGGATTTGCATAACCTTAAATATTTTGTGGAGCATATACCCGGTTTGCAGGAAGTAAGCATTGGCCATGCTTTAATAAGCGATGCTTTGTACTACGGGCTGGAAAATACGATACAAATGTATCTGAGAGCTTGCGCTACCGCAAAATAGTTAAGCTACCACTCAACAGATTACATTTAGTATTCAGATTGATGATGTAGTAGTAAACGCCTGATGCTAATTTCTGACCTTTATACGTACCATCAAATGGTATGCTGTAGCCTTTGGATTCAAATAGTTTTTGCCCATAACGGTTAAATATCTGCACCAATGCTGTCGGATAATTATCAATTCCGGCAATTTGCCAGTAATCATTGATCCCATCGCCGTTGGGCGTAAAAGTATTTGCGATATTGACCGATGAAATACCTACCATAACATTCACTTGTGTACGATTGCTTTCGCAAGTCCCATCTACCTCGCTCACATAGTAAGTACTGTTTGCTGTAACGTTAACTGTAAATCTGCCACCTTTTTGCTCATCTATGGGTTGAGCGGCTGTCTGGCTGTTATATAAACGATAGTTGTTGCTAGCCGATGCATTGTTTACTGTAATTAAACCGCTTCCGCTGCTGCATAATTGCACATCAGATACCGATGGCGCGGGGAATGTTTCAGTTGAACTTGGTATGGTGTAGGTTTGCCTCATGGTTCCACATCCACCAGAATCGCTTATATAAAGGTAATAGTCGCCCGCGGCGAGATTGTTTATGGCATTATTGGTGCCTATTTGATTACCATTTAAATCTGTCCATTTATAAATATAAGGCAACATGCCACCGACCATGGTTGTTGCGCTTACAGCGCCATTATTTAAGTTGCACTCATCTGCCGATATTGTACCATAATTGGTTATTGAAAATTTAGGATATGAAGGTACTGTATAGCTTTTATAAAAATTTTCGCAGCCATTTTGGTCGGTTAAGTAAAGTTGGTAAGTTCCTGCAAATACCTGAATTAGGGTTGAAGACGTGCCTATTGTTGTTCCCGTACTATCCACCCACCTGGCCGATTTCACCAACCCGTCAGTAGTGACAGAAATACCGCCGGTATTTGCCGTGTTACAGGCGGTTGTTATTTTAGCGGCGTAATCCGGTAGTTTTACGGCTACCTGTGGGGGAATGGTATATGTAAGCGTTTGGCTACAGCCAAAACTATTGAATGCCGTAAAAGTATATTTACCCGCAATAGCATTTGTTAAATTAGCTAATGTGCTCACCAAATTACCACTAGCGTTAACCCATTGATAACTTGTAGCACCTGTTGCCTGTAAATTAGTTACAGAGCCATTGGCTATACCACAACTGGATGGGGTGATTAGCAGTTTTGATGTGTCAACCGTGATGCCGTTGGTTTCGGGGATATTAATGGCTGAACTATAAACCGGCCCGCATTGGGTATCATCAGTTACCTGTAATTTATAGGTACCTGCCGGTTGATTTACCAGTATACTATCGGTACTAACGGTTTGTTGGGTACTGTTTGTCCAGCTATAAGTTAAAGTACCTGATCCTGTTGCGGGGATGTTAGTTATTGAACCCATTGATTGCCCGCAGTTGGTGGATTGTACTTTGATATGGCTTTGATCAATGTTTGGGCCGGTGGTATTTTTTAGGGTGATGGGGCCGTAGGTGGTAGAACATTTCGTCACGGTATCCGTCATTGTTAATGTATAAGTACCTGCGCTAAGATTAGAGATTTCTGCTTGATTACCTACAACATTGTTATTTGAATCAGTCCATTTATACGTAGCAAGATCTTGTGAATCAGTTGTAGGTATCAATCCAGTTATTGATCCTCCTTTACCACATGAGGGATTTAGTATAGAAACGTATGTAGAGATTATTTGTGGCTCCACATCGTAGAGTTGAAATCCCATAGGTGCACTTGCGCAATTTCCATTATATGCTTTTGCGTAATAGTTGCCGGGACCAAGATTTTTTATAGTATCGCCTTCGCCTACTTCCTGGTTAGTATTACTGTCATACCATTTAACTTTTAAAGTTTTTAATGGATAGCTAATCGCAATTACTCCATTTTTTAATCCACATGATGGTTGCCTGATGATAGAATTACGGTAATCAACGGGTATTTCAGGAGCAGTATATTCAGATGAATTTTGGTTAAGCAAGGCATTTGCCAACATTTTTTTCCCGGAAAAGCTGCCAGTTAGCTTCCACGTGCTATCTGCAGCCGCTGTGAGTGTTGTGATATAAGCTACCGGGTTGCATATATCACAATCAGTATTATCCTCATAAACATATATTTTCGAATTCGGCGAAGCCTTGCCTGAAAACTCTGTATCGCTGTTTACCAATACTTTAATTGCAGGGATGTGGATGTTAGGAAAATTGGATTCAATAAGCAAATTGTAAGCTTTTTCACTGCATACAATGCTATTTTTTAATATTTGGATATTATTACAATCCTGGTTGCCAATACCTAAATTAGAATTCACACAATATAATACATTTTCTTTTGTAATGTCGTCTGAACCAATGATTCCATTGTTAGATTGATACAATGTAAGCCCTCCTACTGAGCCCGCACCCGCACTGGTATTAAAATCTTTATTATTATATACCTCAAAATTATTGGCTCCGTCTATTTGGAGCTGGAATATATTAGCCGTATTGTTATAGAAAAATATATTTGTACCACCCATTATTATTCCAGTAATAAATTTATTATCCGGTAATGGTGAGCCATATTGATCTAAGGCTAATGAATTATTCTCCATCCAAATGTTTTTACCGGACAGTTGTAATTCACCATTTACATGGTTTCCTTCAGCAGGGGTATCTCCGCCAAATAATATATCATGGTCCAGGATGTAACTGCCCTTAAAAATACTTTGATCATTTGGTCCTACAGAACTATAGTCAAAATAATTTGATTGTATTTTAATATTTACAACAGAATCAGCAGCTATTGCATTTTGACTGTTCTCATTTATTATAAAATCATCACTGTACATATAATTACCCTTGCCGGGTGCACCAATAGTAAGATTTGTTGAATTTGCTGCATATATAGCGCAGTTTTGTACGAAAGCATCCTCGTATATATTTTTTAGGCCGGCAAAATCATTAATATCAAAACCATAGATTTCTACGCTATCAGTATTTTGCAGCATAAATGCAGCCGTCCATTCGCGTTCGGCTGTGTAACTGGATCTGTCTGGGGTTATGATTATTTTGCTCCCTGCGGGATCGAGAATGCTGCCGGGCTGAGTAGAGCCATCAATTACCATGTTTGCAGTTACAAAAGGCAACTCACTTTCCAGCGTAATGGTCCTGCCAGCTTGACTCGTATCTGCGATATTAAAATTAATATAATCCTTTTCTGTAATGCCATTCGCCGCTGCCTGCGTCAACGCATCACGCAAAGTCCCCGGCCCTGAATCTGCATTACTGGTAACCACAAATACCGCCGAAAAGGCATTCACCCCAAAACAGAGAAATAATAATAGGAGTAAAGGTTTTTTCAGCATAAAGTGTTAGGGAGTGGAAAAATACAATTTAATTGCTGATTTATAAATTTTTAATTGGCAGCAGCAGGTTGTAAATCCATTGTCAATATATGGTTAGCTAATTGTTACTCATGCGGAAAATTGTACCTTTGCGTCAATTTTAATTGCCCGCTAATTTCACATGAAGCTGAACATCGATTACCAGGAGAAATTCCAGTCGCGCCACATAGCCCCCAATGAGGCTGACATCGCCAAAATGCTAAAAACCATCGGCGTTAGTTCGCTTGATGAATTGATAGAACAAACCGTTCCCGCGGGAATCAGGTTGAAAAATCCGTTGAATTTACCGGCGGCAAAAAGCGAGTTCGATTACCTGAACACGCTGAAACAAACCGCGTCAAAAAACAAGGTTTTCAAATCATATATCGGCCAGGGTTATTATGATGTGATCGTACCCGGTGTAATACAACGTAACATATTGGAAAACCCGGGATGGTATACCCAATACACCCCATACCAGGCAGAAATTGCCCAAGGCCGTTTACAGGCTTTGTTGAACTTCCAAACGATGGTTGTGGATTTAACCGGGATGGAAATTGCCAACGCATCGTTGTTAGACGAAGGTACTGCCGCTGCCGAAGCGATGTTTATGCAATACAGTTTGCGTAAAAATCAGCAGGCTAATGTGTTCTTCGTATCGCAGGAGCTGTTCCCGCAAACCATTGATATTTTAAAAACACGTTCACAGCCTTATGGCATCGAACTGCAAATAGGAGACCACAATACGGTTGAATTAACCGAAAATATGTTTGGCGCCATAGTACAATATCCTGCCGGCGAAGGCGAGGTTTACGACTACAAAGAATACGCCACCAAAGCGCACGAAAAAGGCATTAAACTAACCGTTGTTGCAGATTTAATGAGTCTGGTATTATTAACCCCTCCGGGTGAGTGGGGTGCTGATATTGTAGTTGGTAATACGCAGCGTTTTGGTGTACCGATGGGTTTCGGTGGTCCGCATGCGGCATTTTTCGCGACTAAGGAAGAATACAAACGCTCGTTACCGGGCCGTATAATTGGTGTTACGATTGACAGCGCTGGCGATTATGCTTTGCGTATGGCATTGCAAACCCGCGAGCAGCACATCCGCAGGGATAAAGCAACATCAAACATTTGTACCGCGCAGGCATTGCTGGCTATTATGGCTGGTATGTACGCGGTATATCATGGCCCGCAAGGCTTGAAACTGATAGCTGAAAGAATACATGGTTTAACTGTTTTATTGGCTGATTCATTAAAAGAATTGGGTTACGAACAGCTTAATAAATCATTCTTCGATACTGTTAAATTTGATTTAGGTGAGTTGGCTGGGCCATTACATGGCGAAGCTGTTAATAACGAAATGAACCTGCATTACAAAGGTTCTGTAGTTACCATATCACTTGATGAAACCACATCGGTTGAAGATGTTAAAACCATTGTTCGCTTTTTTGCTAAGGTAAAAGGCAAAACGCTGAACGATGTAAATATTGATGAACTGAAAGGGAACATCAAAACTGTTGTTCCTATTGAATTACAGCGTACATCAGCTTATTTAACACATAAATTGTTCAATTCGCATCATTCAGAACATGAGATGTTGCGTTACATCAAATCATTAGAGGCAAGGGACCTTTCGCTTTGTCATTCCATGATCGCGCTGGGCTCATGTACCATGAAATTGAATGCGACTACTGAAATGGTTCCAGTTACCTGGGCCGAATTCAGCAAAATGCATCCATTTGCTCCTGCTGATCAAACCGGTGGTTACATGCAGTTATTTGATGAATTAAATAAATGGCTAAGCGAAATTACCGGCTTTGCTTCCATGAGCTTACAACCAAACTCAGGCGCGCAAGGTGAATACGCTGGCTTAATGGTTATCCGCGCTTATCATGAGGACCGAGGCGATCATCACCGTAATATCGCTTTGATCCCATCATCGGCACATGGCACTAACCCGGCCTCGGGCGCTATGGCAGGGATGAAGATCGTAGTTGTTAAATGCGATGACAACGGAAACATTGATGTTGCCGACCTGAAAGCTAAAGCCGAGCAGCACAAAAATGACCTATCATGCTTAATGGTTACTTACCCATCAACACATGGTGTGTTTGAGGAATCCATTGTTGAGATATGTGAGATCATCCACCAAAATGGCGGACAGGTTTATATGGATGGCGCTAACATGAACGCGCAGGTTGGATTAACGAGTCCGGCTAATATTGGCGCTGACGTTTGTCACCTGAACTTGCATAAAACCTTCTGCATACCTCACGGTGGCGGTGGCCCGGGTATGGGCCCAATCGGTGTGGCTAAACACCTGGTGCCGTTTTTACCGGGACATGCGGTAGTTGATATTGATAAAGGAAAATCTATCCACGCGGTATCATCCGCGCCTTGGGGTTCGGCATCAATATTAATTATATCCCATGCTTATATTGCCATGATGGGCGGCGACGGCTTGACCAATGCAACCCGTTACGCAATATTAAATGCTAACTATATTAAAGCGCGCTTACATCACCACTACCCGGTATTGTATACTGGCGCACATGGCCGTTGCGCGCATGAAATGATATTGGATTGCCGTGCGTTTAAAAACTTCGGTATTGAGGTTACGGATATAGCCAAACGTTTAATGGATTATGGTTTCCATGCGCCAACTGTTTCGTTCCCGGTTGCGGGTACGGTAATGGTTGAGCCAACGGAATCAGAACCTAAACACGAGCTTGACCGCTTTTGTGACGCGATGATCGCCATCCGTCATGAAATTGATGATGTGGAGAAAGGTTTATCAGACAAAGTAAATAACCCGCTTAAAAATTCGCCTCACACTGCAGCTGTAATTACTGCCAATGAATGGGAGCATCCTTACACCCGCCAAAAAGCTGCCTTCCCGCTACCTTATGTGGTGGAATACAAATTCTGGCCATCGGTTGGCCGTGTGAATGATACTTATGGCGATAGGACTCTAATTTGCTCATGCCCACCATTAAGTGATTATGAGTTTGAAGAAAGTGAAGTAACTACTCCGGAATACGGAACGTGATTTTTCTGATGTGCAGATGCGTAGATATGCGGATGTGCAGATGATTGATTTAACCGTTTACAGATTTCCTATAATCAATGCCTGATATGCGGATATGCAGATGAAACTTTAAAAATCATCTACACAGCCGCATATTTGCATATCAACATATCAAAAATTATGATAGCTCAAACACCAGCAGCGCCATATTACGCCGTGATTTTTACATCAACCCGAACAGAAGGTGATAATGGTTATGAAGACATGGCAGAAGAAATGGATAAACTGGCTAAACAACAAGATGGCTTTTTAGGCGTTGAATCTGCACGCAACGAAATAGGGATAACGGTGTCCTATTGGAAATCAATAGAAGCCATTAAAAACTGGAAGGCAAATACACACCACTTAATTGCTCAGAAGCAAGGCAGAGACGCATGGTATAAAAATTATAAGGTAAGAATTTGCAAGGTTGAACGTGACTACGAATTTTAACTGTAGCGTTAATTGGTATATAAACTATTATAGTTAAATTTATTTTGCCAATTAAAAAACAATAACCTATAATTACAACTTATAGGAATATAACTTTTTATTTTGCCGATCCGTATAAGGAATACGAATATAAAAACTCATGAACACTAATAATCAGGCCGTAAGTATTTTGTTGGTTGATGATGATGAGATTAACAACTTCATATCAATTAAACTGATAAAAAAAGCGCTACTAACCACTGAAATTATGGCTTGCCTTAATGGGAAATTCGCTATAGACCAGTTGGTTGAGATACAGCGTAAAGATCCGAGCAAACTACCCGATTATATTCTATTGGATATTAACATGCCAATTATGAATGGCTGGGAGTTTTTAGATGAGTATAAACGCCTTAACATTGATCCTTTAGGTAAGAGCAAAATATTTATTATTTCTTCATCGGTATTTAGTAACGATATTAACAAGGCAAGGTCATACCCGCTTGTACATAGCTTTATCTCGAAACCATTGAGCGTTGAAAAGATAAAAGAAATGTTTGAAGCAGATAAAGCTGTTTAAGCCTGCGCTACTGTAAAATGCTCATCGATATAAGTAACCTTCCCCTCGGTTATTGATTTAGCATGATAGAATAGGCAAGTCCAGCCTTCAGCAGCAGCAATCTTTCCATAATCTTCACGTAACTGCATTGCTTTGCGGCCGTCATAATCATACTTGGCAATAAATTTTCTGATCAATTGTTCCGGTTCGGGTAACTCATCGCCACCAAAAAAACATTTTTGTCCGTTTTCCTCTATCCAAAAAACCTGATGAAAAGGACAGTGTCCACCCGAATGCTCGTACCTGATACCGGGTTGCAATTCGCCGGAACCATCCACAAATTTAATATCAATCTTACCCTCCAAAGCCTCGAAGATTTCCTTGTGGTAAGATGAAGTTTTACCATTAATGGCAGTTTCCCATTCGTTTTTTTGAATTACATGCCTTGCATGCGGGAAGCTTGGCTCCAGTTTACCATTACGTTCAACAACTAATCCACCGGAATGGTCATAGTGCAGGTGCGACATTAATACCTGGGTCACATCTTCGGGGTCAAAGCCTGCATTTCGGATATGTTGATGTAGAAATAGCTCATCGCGGGTATCTTTAAAACCTAAGCCGGTATCCAGTAATAGCAGGTCGGTATCGGTTTTAATTAAAAAAGGGTTTACGTGGATGAATAAAGAGGCAGGGCGGTCCTTAGGGTTATCCGTTTGAGGATCAAAGGGAATAAATTTTTTTGATGCATCAACTGAATATGAGCCCTCGCCTAATGGAAAAATTTGCATGTTATATATGTTTTTATGTGCGGATGTGCAAATATGCGGATGTGCACATAATGATTTGATATTAGGGTGATTTTCAAATTAATACATTCTTTATTAATCGGCACATTTGCACATCCACATATCTGCATATCAAAACATCCCCACATTTGCTTATCTACACATCTAAAAATCCGTTATATTTACTGGTCTAAGCAACAAAGATATGCAAAAACGGTGGTCGATAAAGGAGAATGCAGATGAGGAAACCATAAACCAGTTGGCCGCCGCATTAACTATCGACCCGGTTTTAAGCAAATTGCTGGTACAGCGGGGTATAGATAATTTTGATGATGCCCGCTATTTTTTCAGACCCGATCACAGGCACCTGCACGACCCATTCCTGATGAAGGATATGGAGAAAGCCATCGACCGTATTGAAGAGGCATTAAAAGCGAACGAAAAGGTAATGATCTATGGCGATTATGACGTAGATGGGACCACTTCGGTAGCTGTTGTTTATGGTTTTTTTAAGAAATACCATCGCTTTTTAGAGTATTATATCCCAGATAGATATAAAGAGGGTTATGGCATATCCGCCCAGGGAATTGATTACGCGGCTGAGCATGGCTATACGCTGATCATCGCGCTGGATTGCGGTATTAAATCGGTTGATAAGATTGCTTATGCTAATGAAAAGGGCATCGATTTTATTATTTGCGATCACCATACGCCCGGAGATACTATACCTGATGCTGTTGCCGTGCTCGACCCTAAACGGTTGGATTGTGAATATCCTTACAAAGAATTATCCGGCTGTGGTATTGGATTTAAGCTGATACAGGCATTCGCCGAAAAGAATAATATCCCTTTTGAAGAAGTTACCCAATTTTTTGATTTGGTGGCGATAAGCATTGCCTGCGATATTGTGCATATAACCGGAGAAAACCGTGTGCTGGCTTATTATGGTCTGCATAAAATAAATAATAACCCCTGCATTGGTGTAAAAACATTGATGGAAGTTGCAGGCAGAACAACCAATTACACTATATCGGATATTGTATTTTTATTAGGCCCACGTATTAATGCGGCAGGAAGAATAGATGATGCCAAACATTCGGTTGAGTTGCTGAGCGCCTGTAACGAGGAACATGCCAAGGAAAAAAGTGATCTGATCAACATAAAAAACACTGAACGTAAGGGACATGATTTGTCGATTACCGACGAGGCATTAGCGATGATTGATGGTGATGAGATACTTATCGGCAGAAAATCAACCGTGGTGTTTAATGAGAACTGGCATAAAGGTGTGATAGGCATTGTGGCTTCGCGCTTAACAGAAAAATATTACCGCCCTACCGTGGTTCTTACCCGTTCGAACGGACATGTGGCAGGCTCAGCCCGGTCTGTTTTAGGTTATGATTTATATGAAGCTTTATGTGGTTGCAGTGAGTTGCTTACCCAGTTCGGCGGGCATAAATATGCCGCGGGCTTAACCATGCCGCCCGAAAACGTAGCTGCTTTTATTGATAAATTTGAGGAAGTGGTGAGCGCCAGCATAACCGAAGAGCAACTGATCCAACAAATAGCCATTGATGCCGAAATCGAACTAAAGCAAATACAAGCCAAGTTTTTCAGGATACTCAACCAGTTCGCGCCGTTTGGGCCGGAGAACATGTCGCCGGTTTTCATAAGTAAAAATGTGTATGTTAGCGGCTATCCGACACTGGTTGGCGAAAAGCATTTGAAAATGACTGTGGTGCAAGATGGATCGCAACTGTTTGACTGTATTGCTTTTAGCCATGGCGAATATTTGGATAAAATAAAAAAAGATAAACCTTTTGATATTTGTTACACAATCGAAGAAAATATTTGGCGCGATAAGCGTTCTATACAATTAAATGTAAAAGGGATTAGGGTTTAACCCCACCCAAACCCTCCCCGGTAGGGAGGGCTTTAATAACATAATTATAAAGTCTCCCCTACCGGGGGAGATTTAGAGGGGGTTTATGAACCTAAGAGCAGATAATCTACTTAAAAAATATAAGCAGCGTACGGTTGTAAATGATGTATCCTTTAATGTGTCGCAAGGCGAAATTGTTGGGTTATTAGGGCCGAATGGCGCGGGTAAAACAACATCGTTTTACATGATTGTGGGTTTGATAAAACCTAACGAAGGCAAGATATTTTTGGATGACCAGGACATTACTACAGACCCGATGTATCGTCGTGCAAAAAAAGGCATTGGTTATTTGGCGCAGGAAGCTTCGGTATTCAGAAAGCTTACTGTTGAAGATAATATAAAAGCGGTTTTGGAGATGGGCGATATGAGCCGCGAACGCCAGAGAGAGAAACTGGAGGAGCTGATAGATGAGTTCAGTTTACATAAGGTACGGAAAAACCGTGGCGACTTGCTATCGGGTGGTGAGCGCCGCCGTACAGAGATTGCCCGTGCCCTCGCCGCCGAGCCTAATTTTATTTTGCTGGATGAGCCTTTCGCCGGGGTTGACCCGATAGCGGTAGAAGAAATACAGGCTATGGTTGCCAAACTAAAACACCGCAACATTGGTATATTAATTACCGACCACAATGTGCAGGAAACTTTGTCGATTACCGACAGGGCTTATTTGCTGTTTGAGGGAAAGATATTGGAATCGGGTGAACCAGAGGTGCTTGCAGCTAATGAAATGGTGCGTAAGGTTTACCTGGGTGCCAACTTCGTGCTGAAAAGAAAAACCTTCGCCCAATAAAAACCTATGACAATTTTTAACTCCGTTTTTACCTGGTTCATGAAAAAGCGTATCCACCAGATAGAGCTTTTTATGAAATACCCTAACGAGGTACAGGAGGAATGGTTTGAACAATTGATTTCGGGCGCGGAGCAAACCGAATGGGGCAAGCTCTATCAATATAAAAGTATTGGCAGGCTTGAGCAATTTAAGGAGCGGGTGCCGATCCAAAACTACGATACCCTGAAGCCTTATATTGAGCGTATGCTTAAAGGCGAGCAGAATGTGCTTTGGCATTCGGGTATACGTTGGTTTGCCAAATCGTCTGGCACAACCAGTGATCGCAGTAAATTTATCCCGGTAAGTGATGAATCATTAGAGGAATGCCATTTTAAAGGTGGTAAGGATATGTTAACCCTTTATTTTAACGAAAGGCCCGATGCCCGCATTTTTACCGGTAAAAGTTTGACACTGGGCGGCAGCAACCAGGTTAATCAACTGCACCCTGATGCATCGTTCGGTGACCTATCGGCGGTAATTATGAAAAATCTGCCATTGTGGGCAGAATTTTATCGCACCCCCCACCTCGACATCGCCCTGATAGAAAACTTTGAGGAAAAGATAGAGAAAATGGCCTACGCCACCAAGGATGTAAATGTAACCAGCATCAGCGGTGTGCCAACCTGGAATCTTTTGCTGTTTAAGCGAATATTGGAGATTACCGGGAAGAAAAATTTATTGGAAGTATGGCCAAATTTGGAACTGTACTTTCATGGCGCAGTTAATTTCACCCCATACCGCGACCAGTTTAAAAAACTGATACCGAACGATGATATGTATTACCTGGAGACTTATAATGCCTCCGAAGGCTTCTTTGGTATACAGGATAGCTTTGATTCGGGGGATATGTTATTGATGCTGGATTATGGCATTTTCTACGAGTTTTTGCCGCTGGAAAACATTGGCGAAGATAACCCCAAAACACTTACACTTGATGAAGTTCAGCTGGATAAGAACTATGCGCTTATCATTAGTACCAACGCAGGTTTATGGCGCTATATGATTGGTGATACAATACGATTTACCTCACTTTCACCTTTCCGCATACAAATTACCGGGCGCACCAAGCATTTTATTAATGCCTTTGGCGAGGAACTGATCATCGACAATGCGGAACGTGCTTTGGCTGAAGCTTGTAGTCAGACAGGCGCTATTATTCGTGATTATACCGCCGCGCCGGTTTATTTTAATGGCGATGAATGCGGCGCGCATGAATGGATCATAGAATTTGAGCAAAAACCCGCAGAGTTTGACCGTTTTGTTGACCTGCTGGATGAAACCCTGCGCCGCATCAACTCGGATTACGATGCCAAGCGGTTTAAAGATATGGCGCTGCGCCGTCCGCTGGTGCGTAGGGCTCCTGAGGGAACTTTCTTTAATTGGCTGAAGGAAAAAGGCAAACTGGGCGGCCAAAATAAGGTGCCTCGCCTTGCCAACAACCGGGAGTATATTGATAGTATTTTGAAGATGATGGAGCTGGTGGGGTAGACAGTTGCAAACTGTCTTCATCCGGAGTTTCAGTCAAAGACTGAAACTAGTATGTGTGTGATAAGGTTACATCGCAATATCCTGCCCATGCCTGGGATCATCAGGCAATATTTCCATTTCCGGAACACCAATGTAGTCGGCATACCATTGGATGGCTCCTACTACATCGAGCGCGTCTTCGGCTACAATGTTAATGGTTTCAAAAGCGTATAATTTATGGTCGGCGTAGCCGAATAGCTGTATTTCGTTCTCGTTTACGGTGAACTTTTCATTGTCAAGGCAAAACACCCTGATTTTTAAAGCGGTATCCCTTGAATGTATCACGTCCCGGCAAGAATTTTTAGGATCGGTGGCTAGTAAATATACATTATGGTCCATAAAAGCTCAACAACGTTTAATACAGATAGTTTCAGCTAAGTTATTTTAAAGTAGAGGGATTATATTATCTCCCGGCGCAATTATTTGTCCTGTATAAGTGTTTCCAAAGCTTCTACACTCAGGCTTATACCGTCGATAATATGGCTGGCTTGCAGGTAAAACCCTTCGCGTTCAGCTAATTTATCTGTAATAAAGTTCAATAGTTCGTCGCCATGCTTATCGCGCAGCAAGGGGCGTTTTGCTTTACCTTTTTCTAGCCGGTCGACCAGTGTTTTGGGTGATAATTTAATGTAGACCGTTTTGCCATTAGTATTCATCCACTCCATGTGGTCGAAAAAACAAGGCAGGCCGCCGCCGGTGGAGATGATGGTATTATGTGCGAATGTGGTTTGTTTCAGGATGTCGGATTCTAATTTGCGGAAGGAGTCTTCGCCAAAGCTGGAGAAATATTCAGCGATGGTCATGCCTAATTGTTCTTCCAGCAGGTGGTCAAGATCGACAAACTCATAGCCCAGATGGGTAGCCAGTTTGCGGCTCCAGGTGGTTTTGCCGCAGCCCATAAATCCTATAAAAAACACCAAATTGGGTTTGTTTGAACCGTTATTCACTTCTATATCTATTTTTATCGTCATTGCGAGCGAAGCGTGGCAATCCCCGACTGTGCAGATCCCACTTGCAATACCGCTCTGTAAATCGGGGATTGCCACGTCGCTACGCTCCTCGCAATGACGCTTTGTTATATATGTGTTCGTTTTAAATTTACATCTAACCAAGCTTCACTCTTGGGTCGATCCAAACATAAGCAACATCTACCAAAATATTGATCACCACAAAAATAAATGCGATAAAAAGTATGGAACCCATTACTACGGGGAAGTCCGACATCTCGAGCGCATCCACCGTAGTTTTGCCTAAGCCGTTGTAACCAAACACATATTCCACAAAAAAGGAACCCGCCATTAAACCAGCGAACCAGTTAGCCACTGCGGTCACTACCGGGTTAAGCGCGTTTTTTAACGCATGGCGATAAATGATGGCGTTATCGCTTAACCCCTTTGCTTTGGCGGTGCGGATGTAATCCTGACCCAAAACATCCAGCATGGCGCTGCGGGTTAATTGTACGATGATAGCAAGCGGGCGCAGGCCAAGGGTGATCATAGGCAGAACCAGATTCTTTAATGTGAGCACTTCTCCCCGAAAGGGATCATAACTATATAAACTACCCGACATATTGAGCCCCGTATATTTACTCAGCACAAAACCGAAGATCCAGGCGATGATGATACCTGCGAAGAAGGATGGTGCGGATATGCCCAGGGTTGAAAAGCCAACCGCCAGCCTGTCGATCCATGTATTTTGATGTACCGCGCTGATGATGCCTAAAAAGCCGCCGATGATGATGGCAAATAGCATGGCGGTGGTTGCCAGTACAAGTGTGTTAGGTACAACTTCTATCAAAAGTGAGGTTACATCCTTGCGGGTTTGGTAGGAACGCCGGAGGTAAGGCCATTTTAGGGCGATAACCTTAGTGGATGAAACCGGGAATAATCGTATATAATGATAGCGCTGCTGCTCTTCCGGCGTATTAGCGTGGATGCCGATAGGCGAGAGATCGTTCAAATAATAAGCGAACTGCACGGGGATGGGTTTATCCAAACCAAATTCTTTGCGTACGGCTTGCAGGGATTGCACATCGGCACGCTGGCCCTGCGTCATGCGGGCGGGATCAACGGGCAGGATGTTGAACAGAAAAAATACCACCACCACAATACCCAGCATTACCGCGAGCCCATATACCAGTTTACGCAGCAGGTAGGTAATCATATCATTGTTGTTGCAGATATTGTTTTACCAATTCATCGTAAGTTGGTACAGTATGATAATGCCATTTGTTCACGATAGTACCGTTCTTCAGCAATATTACACCCGGATTTGCCCGTACCATTGATTTTAGCGGCACACCATCTACATAATAAATTTCGCTAACCAAATGATGCGCTTTGGCAAAAGCTTCGGCATCGGCAGCGGAATTTGAAGTAAGCAGGATGGTGCGCATATTGTAATTCTGAATCAGGTTGATGCAAAGCGCGTTGAGGCTGCTTAGGGCGGTCAGGTTTGCTTTATGCAGATCGTCGGTTACGATGACTAAGCTATAGAATGGATTTGATAACAGTTCCTTGGTATAATCGTTTCGCTGAGCATCCTGGATGGAAAGATCCTGAATTTTTGGGGTGAACCCCTTTTTAACCAGGCGAGATTCCGGTGTGCCAATGATCTGCCAGTTGGCATCTTTCCAGATGTTGCTTTTGATATACTCCTTATCGTTCATCGATTTGGTGGCACCGGTAGTTTTATTTTTAAGCTGGTAAATCTCTTCGTATTCATCTGTTGGGGCACCGGGTGGGATCCTCATCTCATCGGGGATGTTAACGCCAACTTTATAGGGCAGAAAATCCAGTACCGGCAAATAATTGTAGGTGTAAAATCCAACGCCTAAAGCAACAACGGTGGCTATCATTAACGCAGAATCGCCTGTCTTGGGTTTGAATAGCGGGTTGATACTGTCGCGGTTGCGGAATAGGACAATGATCAGCAGTAATAAAACCAGATCCTTGCTGAACGACTGCCACGGGGTTAGCACAATCGCATCGCCAAAACAGCCGCAAGTAGTTACCACTTTAAATGCAGCAGAATAGAACGTTAAAAAGGCAAAGAAAATAATCAGCAATAGCAATCCCCAGGCTACTTGTTTGGCGCGGACGCCGATTAATAAGGCAAAACCCAATATCATTTCCAATGCACATAGAACAATGGCAAGGCTAAGGGCAAGGTCATTTAAAAAAGTGATATGGAAAACCTCGAAGTACTCTTCCAGTTTATAGGAAAAACCAAGCGGGTCGTTAGCCTTTATCAACCCCGAAAAAATAAACAGTAGCCCTACAAATATGCGCGATACCCAGATGATTGAAGAATTACTGCCCGATTTAGTTTTTGCCATGATATTGTGCCTATATTATTAAGGAGCCGGTGTAAGTTTTATTAACGCAAAAACAGCATAGTTTAGCATGTCCTGATAATTGGCTTTTATGCCTTCGGATGCGAGGGTTTGGCCTTTATTATCTTCAATTTGCTTTACACGCAGCAGTTTCATCAAAATCAGATCGGTTAAGGAGCTGATGCGCATATCGCGCCAGGCCTCGCCGTAATCATGGTTTTTGGCCGACATAAGTTCCTTGGTTTCCTTCACTTTCGCATCAAACAGGGCACCTGCCTGTTCTGCCGGTATTTCTAAAGGCGTCTCGGCAGTTGATTCCAGCTGCATCATGGCGATAACACAATAGTTTACGATGCCAATGTATTCGCTGGTGATGTCTTCATCAACCTTGGATACTTTTTTTTCTTCGAGGGTGCGGATACGCTGCGCTTTGATAAAAATCTGGTCGGTTATGGATTCAGGGCGAAGGATGCGCCATGCCGTGCCGTAGTCGTGGGTTTTTTTAATGAAAAGCCCCTTACAGGTATTTATTACCGCGTCGTACTCTATAGATGTATTGCTCAAAGTATTGTAATATGTGGGTTTGTTGCCGCTGTTAATTTATAAAGATGTTTTACCTTTACAACAAAAAAATCTGTGGCTAAAGATACGTTTTTTCATAAAAAGGTTACCCTAAACGCGGGCGGTAAATTGATAGATTTAAGCCGCCCCAAAGTAATGGGGATAATTAACCTGACGCCAGATTCTTTTTTCGCGGGCAGCCGCAAACAGAATGTTGATGCCGTATTGGAGCAGGCGGGCAAGATGCTGGCGGATGGCGCCACTTTTTTAGACCTGGGTGCATACTCCTCGCGCCCGGGCGCTGCGGATATATCGGCACAGGAAGAAATGGATAGGCTTTTGCCTGCTGTTGAGACTATTTTGACCGTTTACCCGGATGCGGTTTTATCGATAGATACCTTTCGGGCTTCGGTTGCGGAGGCGGCTGTTAGCGCCGGGGCGCATATTATTAATGATATTTCGGGCGGGGAATTGGATAGCGGCATGTTTGCGACCATTGCCAAGTTGCAGGTTCCATATATTTTAATGCACATGAAAGGTACACCGCAAAACATGGTTCAGCAGGCGGAGTATGCGGATGTGTTTGATGAGGTGTTTGATTATTTTGTGAAGAAGTATCATCAGCTGAAACAACTGGGGGTGAAGGATGTGATCATAGACCCCGGTTTTGGTTTCGCCAAGAAAGCAGAACATAGCTATACGCTGATGAAGCGTTTACAGGATTTTAATGTGCTACAGTTGCCGGTTTTGGTGGGTGTATCGCGCAAGCGGATGATCTATAATGAACTGGGCGTAACGGCGGAGGAAGCATTGAATGGTACAACGGCGCTGAATGCCATAGCGCTGACAAAAGGCGCTGATATTTTAAGAGTGCATGATGTTAAAGAGGCTGTTGAGGTGGTTAAGATTTGGGAGTTGTGTAGGTAATTCACCCTCATGAGGGTTGGGTCGTCGGTGAATTAGTAAGCGGGGGCAGTCACCCGATCATCGCTAAGCCGCTTGATCTTCCCCTCTTCGCTGCGCGGAAAGAGGGAAAGAAAATACAGTATTAGAAAAACCAAATTAATACTTTTTTTACCCTCTTTCCGCCGCAGCCAAAGAGAGGATCTACCAGCGAAGCGCTGTCGGGGTGAGTAGCCCGCGCTACCCTAAAAACCCATCAATAGCCTTAACCGCATTTTCATACCGGTCATCGCCCGTTCCGGAGATCAACACATAGCGGGCATTCAAAGCATGCAGTTCTTTCAACCAAACGCCCATAAAGTGCTCACGCATATGCGGGAAATCGCGCAATGGGTCTTCTTCCCAGGGCAAGTCAATATCTAATAGCAGGTAAAGATCATATGGATGTTTTGGTAATTCGTCTAAAACTTCCTGTGGAGTACGGCCAAAAGTATAATCGCTCCAGATTTTTACGGTAATAAACGTGGTATCGCAAATAAGCAACCCATTGGCCAGCGGCAGCATAGCGGCTTCCAAATCCAGCTGACCATAAAACATGTTGCGTTCATCCTGCCAGGTGCAAGGCTGGGTTAGCTTGGCGCAATAATCACGGGCGTACTCAGGCACCCAGATAGTATTATAATACTTCGCCAAATAAGCCGACATGGTTGATTTTCCCGTCGACTCCGGCCCGACAATAGCAATTTTTGGTATAGCCATTATTTAACTTTTGAGGATAACCAGCTATTGCGGAAGTCCTGTTGTTCTTTGGTTAATGTTTTGCCCGCTTTTTCAAAAGTAACCACTTCAAAATATGGGTTTTCTTCTAAAGTTACCATAGCGGTATGCGCACCGGTACGGTTTTTATAATCAACCACTATTTTATCACCAATGTTTTTGGAGGCGACAATATCATTAAATGATTTTGCATCGGTAATCACTTTACCATCTGCTTTCAAAATAATATCACCTGCATCTAAACCTGCTTTATAAATAGGTGAGCCAGCCAAAGTTGTCGACTGCAATGCAAGTCCTTCAGTAGCTGTTACATTTGCTGCACCTGCCCTTCTTCGGCCATATCCATAACCCAGCGGACCAGCCCATGCTTTACCCGGATCCGCTTTTCGTAATATTAAACCCGCTTTAGCTAGTAATGCTTCATAGTTGTTTTTTTCTACTCCGTAGATGTAACGGGTAAAAAAGTCATCGGCAAACTTAGGGTTGGTAAGTTTGCCCAATATTTTTTGCAGATCGGGAATGGTATAAGGCCTTTGCACCTTGCCCACAGCAAGCCAAACAGCTTTCATATAATCGTCGAGCGTCAGGTTAAACTCGCTGCGTAAACGTAGGTCGAGCGCTACTGCTGTAGCACCGCCATAATAGTAATACGAAAAAAAAGTATTGTTACTATTAACCGGATCTATCGATACCCCGTTATCAGCATATACCGCGTAACGGCTCATTTGTGTCTGCGGATATTTGGCAGCTGCCGGTGAGTTTAATACAGAGTTAATTAAGCCCGATAAGGTTTGTGTATAATCATCAACACTATGAAAGCCTGAACGCACCAATAGCATTTCACCATAGTATTGGGTAAAACCTTCGGCAAACCAAAGTTCGCTGCTCATGTTGGCATGTGAAAAATCAAATGGTTCTAATGATTTTGGGCGGATGCGCTTCACATTCCAGCTATGAAAATATTCGTGCGCGAATGTGCTTAGTTCCTCAACTTCGTTGCCCGCTATTTGCTTGTCTGTTTCCACAATACAGGTGGAGTTACGGTGCTCCATGCCATCGCCGGAATTTGACGGGTATACATCATCTAAAAAAGTGTACTCGCCATAGTCATATGAAGGCAGCTCGCCATAAACGGCTTTTTCTTCCAGCACAACCTTTTGTACCATCTTACCAAAGTTGTCTATCGTTTCCTGGCTATCATCGGAGTGTGCTACCAAGTTTATTTTTTCTGTTTTGCCGTCAGTATTTACAACGGGCCAGCTGGTTTCTTTAAAGTTGGAAAGCTCGGTAGGGCTGTCAAACAAATATTGCAGGTTTGGTGCCGAGTAAATATTATCGCCAACATGCGGCAATTGCGTAGCCACTTTCCAGCCATAAGTATCCAAATCATTAAATTCAACTTTTATCGGGCGGGCATCCTGGCCTACTGTCCACAGAAAAACAGCGGGGAAATTTAAGTGCGCATGGCTCGGGTCGATACAGGCATAAGTGCCGTCTGTCCAATCGGCAAAAAGGGTATAGCTTACTTTTACTATTTCCGGGTGAACTTTTAATTCATATAAATCGCCTTCAACTTGTAGTAGGTCAAGCGCATTCCCATCAACATCCGTAGCCTTAACATTATAGATATTTTTCCCGAACTCAGAGGTTGCATACCGCCCGGCTGACGAACGGCTCATCCTGAACTTTATAGGGCCATCAGTAGTTTGTGGCAGGGTCATCACAATTTCAGCCTCGTGGTGGGCTGCATTGGGGAATGATATAGAGTAAAATATCGGTTTTATGGCAGTTTGAGCAAAACTACCGGCGGCAAATACAGTTGCGAGGAGTATTAAAATCAGCTTTTTCATGTTCAGTTAAAAGAAAGCTGAAATTAATATAAAATCACTAAACCGAAGCTATCAATTTTATTACAGATGTGATCTGGTCAACAACCAGTCTAATCATTTTTTTCTAATATATTTCAACGTCAGCAGATTCATACCGTTAACACGGTAGCCGCTGATATTATTCTGATAAAGGTTTACCAAATTATCATAATACAAAACCACCACCGGCGATTGCTGCATCATTAAATTATCCATTTGCTGGTAAAGCGCATAACGGGCGCTATCATTTTTTTCGAGATAACTTCGGTTATATAACACATCAAATTGTTTATTGCTAAATACGGTATAATTAGGGCCGATAGGCGCTCTATTCTTCGAATAAAAAACCGATAAATAATTTTCACCATCCGGATAATCAGCATTCCATGATGCACGGAAAAAGTTAACACCATTTTTAGCGATCAACTCCCGCAGGCTGGCGCCTTCCATTACTTCCACTCGGGTTTTAATTCCTATCTGATTAAGCTCACCTTGTATATACTCTATCAGGTCGCGGTAGCTGCTTACTGTGGTTAGCGTAATTTCGGGTAAGCCCCTACCATCGTGGAAACCTGCTTCGGCAAGTAAAGCCCGTGCTTTTTCAGGATTATAATTATAGCCTGTAACCTTTTTATCATCAAAACCAGGCATGCCTTTAGGTATAAACCCGGCATTGCCCGGCGTACACATGCTATTGCGCAAATATTTTATCATGCTCTGCCTGTCGATAGCATAATTAATGGCCTGCCGTATCTTCAAAAACCTTAACGGCGAATGCTTTAATATAGCCAGATTTGTATCTACCATCATCCCTAAATATTCCGTGTTTAAATATGGGTGGGTAACCATAATAAACTTGCCTTTGTATTTCTGGGTGATGTGGCCGCTTTTTGTCAGAATATCATCGCGGTAGCTACCATTAATCCCGTTAAAAAAATCGAGATCCTTTTTGATGAAAGCCATAAAGGCGGTTTGCTTATCGGGTATAAAGCTGGCCCGCACCGCATCCAAATAGGGCAAACGGTTTTTGGTGCTATCCCTTTCCCAATATTTCTCATTTTTCAATAATACCAAAACCTCACCCTCTTTCCAGTACTTAAATTTAAACGGTCCGGTACCAACAGGATGGCTCCTGAAATCTTTCCCATAAAAATCAACAACCTCATGCGGCACTACCGAGCAATATGCCGAACTCAGCAAACTCAGCATAGGTGGGAATGGTTGTTTTAATTGCATACTGAAAGTACTATCGTTCAACGCCACAAAGCTTTGCACCCCAGCAACCTTATCGCTAAATATCCACGAGCCCGATGAACCTACTTTAGCATCTATTAATCGCCCAAAACTGTAAACAAAGTCGGCTGCCATAACCTTTCGCCCAATTCTATTTTTAAATTGATCATCATCCTGAAAAAACACATCATTCCTTAAATGAAAAATATATTGTAGTCCATCTGCGCTTATTTCCCAGCTTTTGGCAATACATGGTTTCACCTTTAGGTTATCATCCAACTGTATCAGCCCGTTATAAAGCTGGTTATCCATCCAAATGGCATTTTGGTTACGCGCAAAAGCGGGGTCGAGTGATGTAAGGCCATCATCAAGGTTAATATTGAAAATAGTTTTATGATCATCGCTACTATTAGTATTACAGGCGGCAACTAAAAGCAGTGAAACAGCAAAAAACCAACTAACCATTTTGTTCATATACTGCTAATATCGTTAAAATGTGGTTGTTCATCTTAACTTAGTAATATGCTCTATTTATTATTTTACAATAAGTAATTTATTGAAATCATATTGTTTAATATTTATTAATAAATATTCTATAGTTAAAAAAATTTCGCTTAACTTAGATTATTGAGTTTTTTGTTTTCCCTAAGGATTAAAAACTATTGTGAAGCAGTCTAAACCTCTATTATTTATAGTATTCTTTGCAATATTTTTTTATTGCAGCTCATATGCTTTTGCCCAAAACAAACGTCTACAGACAAATAATCAACGCAAAGATTTTTATCTTTTATTAAAAGAAGCTGATCTTAAATTTACATTCCCACCAGGATTTAAGGAAGTTAAGGCAATAAACAACGACTACTTCTCTTTTGATTTCGCACTGGAAGAACCTCAACATAATTGCGAAATCTGGTTAATGGTTCGATCACAAAAGCAGAATTGGGTGAGCTATCAAAACGCCCAGAACAACAAAAAAACGGAACTTGCCAATCCTGACTCTATGTATGTAGATATTGGCAAAGCCTATGCGATAGGACTAACAGGCAACAACAACTACATGGTGCGCAATATCCCCGCGGATGTACTCGATGAGTATAATGCCGATGCGGGCAAATCATATTTGTTAAACCTGCGCGATATGCAGGTAATTCATCATTACAAATATGCACTGATCGTTTCCCTGCAAAAAAATCACACCGGAACGCTGGTCGCCATCTTTTTTACCAATTATAAAGACCCTGATTTTTACCGTGATGTAAACAGTGTTAGTCATTCTTTTAAATTCACTCCCTGAAACCCCCGATTTTGTTAATAAGTTAACATAATTGCATTCGCATTTCAGCCCCAATATTTTATTTTTGTAGGAAGAGGTAAAAGCTCCGTCTTGTGAAGCTTACCCTCTTTCCGCCGCAGGCGAAGAGAGGATCGACCAGCGCAGCGCAGTCGGGGTGAGTCAACTCGAAAGGTACACCTACACGCAAGTAATCTAATTACTTGATACTAAATACTTGATACTAAAAAATGGCAGAAGTAAATTACGATGATGATAGTATACGGTCGTTAGACTGGAAAGAGCATATCCGTTTACGCCCCGGCATGTATATTGGCAAGCTAGGCGATGGATCAGCTTATGATGATGGTGTTTATGTTTTGCTGAAGGAGATTGTAGATAACTCTATTGATGAGTTTGTGATGGGCGCAGGCCGATCTATCGAAATCAGCATGAGCGACCATAAGGTGGCCGTGCGCGATTATGGCCGCGGCATCCCCCTGGGAAAAGTGATTGATTGCGTATCTAAAATAAATACCGGTGGTAAATACGATAGTAAGGCTTTCCAAAAATCGGTAGGATTAAATGGTGTGGGTACCAAAGCGGTAAATGCTTTGTCGAATAGTTTTACCGTACAATCTTATCGTGACGGCCGTACCAAAATTGCTGAATTTGCTAAAGGCGAGCTAATTCGCGATGAAGCCGAAAAGGAAACATCGCAGCGCAATGGCGCCGCCATTAACTTTTTGCCTGATGATACCATTTTCAGGCATTACCGCTTTATACCGGAATTTGTTGAGAACATGATCTGGAACTATGTGTTCCTGAACGCGGGATTGACCATCAACTTTAATGGTCAGAAGTATTTATCAGAACGTGGTCTTTATGATCTGCTGAATAAAAACACCGATGTGGAAAATATTCGCTACCCAATCATTCACCTTAAAGGTGAAGATATTGAGATAGCCATGACCCACGGTCAGCAATACGGCGAAGAGTATTATTCATTCGTTAACGGGCAGCATACTACACAGGGCGGTACTCATCAGGCGGCTTTCCGCGAAGCAGTGGTAAAAACCATCCGCGAGTTTTATAAAAAAGAATTTGACGCTTCGGATGTACGTGCATCTATCGTCGCGGCCATCGCCATAAAAGTTCAGGAACCGGTATTTGAGTCGCAAACCAAAACCAAACTGGGCTCGCAAAACGTTGGGCCAGACGGGCCATCTGTTCGTGGCTTTATTAATGATTTTGTTAAGAAAGATCTTGACAACTATCTGCATAAAAATCCAGCCGTCGCCGATGCTTTGCTTAAACGCATTATGCAATCAGAGCGGGAGCGTAAGGATATTGCCGGTATTAAAAAACTGGCTAACGAGCGCGCCAAAAAAGCATCATTGCACAACCGTAAACTCCGCGACTGCAAATTGCATTTTGAAGACACCCACGAACGTAAGCAGGATACCACCCTATTCATCACCGAAGGTGACTCAGCAAGCGGTTCTATCACCAAATCGCGCGATGTACAAACACAGGCGGTATTCAGTTTAAAGGGAAAACCACTAAACTGCTACGGACTAACCAAAAAAGTGGTTTACGAAAACGAAGAGTTTAACCTGCTGCAACACGCTTTAAATATTGAGGATGGTTTAGATGGCCTGCGTTACAACAACATTGTAATAGCTACCGATGCTGATGTTGACGGTATGCACATCCGATTGCTGTTAATGACCTTCTTCTTGCAATTCTTCCCGGATCTGGTAAAGGCTGGGCATGTGTTTATCTTGCAGACACCATTATTCCGCGTGCGTAATAAAAAAGAAACCATTTATTGCTACAGCGATGAAGAACGCCGTAATGCCATAGCCAAGTTAGGCACCAAGCCCGAAATAACCCGATTTAAAGGCTTGGGAGAGATCTCGCCGGAAGAGTTTGGCTTATTCATTGGTAAAGACATCCGCCTTGACCCGGTTATCCTGAAGGATGCTAACATCAAAGGTTTACTGGAATACTTCATGGGCAAAAACACACCAACCCGCCAACAGCACATTGTAAACAACCTACGCGTTGAGAAGGATGATGAAAGCATCAACCCATTGGTGGCGGAGGATTTGGAAAGCGTAACGTTGGATGTAGCGGTGTAGTTTCCAAAAATCAGTGGGTGCTGTTTGGCTAAAGCCAATTAGTCTGATTAACATCCGTTGGCTAAAGCCAACGGCAATGAATTTGTTATAGTTTTTGATTAATCATTGCCGTCTGCTTTAGCTGACGGTAATGATTAGCGCATTTTTGCGGCTTTAGCCAAAACTCTATGCGACATAGCGATAACATCCTTTTAAATTATCCTATTGCATCTTAATTAAATTTTTACCTATCTTGTATCCCCCACAATTTTACGGGGATACATAATGGTAAATCACGAAATAAAAATAGCTTTTCAGGAGTACGATAACTTACACGAACTTAATACATCCGACAAACACCTCTGCCTTGAAAGCGTTAAATCGCTAAAAAACTCACATTCACCATATTCAAAATTCAGGGTGGGTGTGGCTATGGAATTACAAAGCGGTAAAATAATACATGCCAGTAACCAGGAAAACGTAGCATATCCATCAGGCCTATGTGCGGAGCGTGTAGCGCTATTTTACTGGGGAGCTAATCATCCCGATGACCCTATCGTTACGATGGCTATTACAGCACATTCTGATGAGTTTACGATCACTAAGCCAATTACCTCATGCGGCTCATGCCTGCAAGTTTTAGCCGAATACGAAAAAAAGCAGAATCAGCAGATCAATATTATCCTTTATTGCCAGCAAGGCCCCATCTGGAAAATAAAGGGCATACAAAACCAACTGCCTTTCTTATTTTTTGAAGACAGGTTGATCACGCAGTAAACACCCGTTTAAAAAAATGCGGGCCCTCGGTCGCTGCCAAACGCAAATTTAGACCGGCCATGCGAATGATCGCATAGCGAGTGCGCTGAATGGTTAATTTGAATGTGATTTTGTGGCATTAACACTTCTGGCTTGATAGCTTCAGTCTTATCCGGCTGATTAACTACAGTAGATTTCTTTTTCATAGCGATTTCTCCTGGTTTATCTTTTTTATTGCAATTTAGGTTTGCAAATTGGTTACACTAAGTTAAACACAAAGTCGCTAATTTCCAAGTGTTTTGTGAAAGATTTTTCATCAATACAAAACACATTTACACGGTATGTTTTGAGGCCGAAATTTACTTTACAGTATCCTTTTTCGCATTAATTGGCGGCCCCAAACTAATTGGTTTAGCAGCAGTTGAATCCTTCTTCGCATTTATCACAGCGGGCTTAATAACAGGTGTTTGTTTAGTAGTGCTATCAGCTTTACTATTAGTTCCGGGTAAGCCATTTGGTAAACCTCCGTTTTGTTTATTCAATACACTATCTGCCGCCGCTTTTACACCTGGCAAAGCCTTGTCGATAGCCTTATCTTTGCCCGAATACATCTTTTTAGGGCGAGGCACCCCGGCAACATGTTTGGTAGTGGTATCACGCGCCTTATTGTATGATGGCAGCACCGACTCTTTGGATATTGGCCTATCCTTCGGTTTCCATATAAAGCCTTTTAATATCTTTTCATCATCCTTAACCTTTTCGATAGGTATATAACGGTGATCGGGTTTGGTTAAAAAGGCAAGATCGGTTACCTCATTATTCTTTAAGTTTAAGCGCATCCTGCTCGCGAATGACCGCTGCATATCCGTAACTAAATGGGTTGTGCTGTCGTGCACAAAATATATACACTCCACATTACCGTCAAAAAACACACGGCCTAATTTATTATCCTTAAAAAAGCCCCGCATCTTCTTGCCGCCAACCTGGTTAAAATGCGTGGAATCATTTTTCTCAATATTTACAATAAAAGCATTGGGGTACATATCCATCTTATCCAGCTTTTTGTTTTTCATGATGAGTTTGACAGTATCACCGGACAATTGCGAACCCTGTGTCCATATCATAGGCTTGGTATAACATCGTATGGTGGAGTCGCTGTTACTGTAAAACATCGAATCCGCCTTTGCCTGCAAGTCCGACTTAAATATTTTTGCACCATGGAAGGCATACAAAATTCTTATCCTGGCAGTATCTTTCAATACTGTTTTCCGGTCTAAAAATGTGGAATCGACTTTAACAACCTTTTTGCTCTTAGCTATAATCTGGTCCTTCTTCGGCTTCACCTGCACTACTGGCTTAGGTTTCGGGCGCCCAAAATAATCCCGGTGATGATAGCTGGTATCCCTTGCAATTTTTGGAGCATCTATACTCAAAAACTTAGGTGCAACCTTATAAATGATAGATGGTGTTTTTTTAATCGTAGTATCTCTAATATGCGATAACCGTTCCTGCTCCTGTAGCACAAGAAGTTCTTTATATGTCAGTATCCGCGTCTCTATCGTATCAGCCGACATATAAACCGAATCCTTTTTAACCTTGCTTGTATCCTTGGGAATAATCGGTTGCTTGCTCGTTACAATTTCGTTAGTGTCCAACTTGCCTTTTTGCAAATTCTTTATGCCCGATTTTATTTTACCGAGATCGGGCATACTTATTTTTTTGCTTTGTGCCGATAGTGTTTTCCCGGCCGAATCCACACTCATTTTGTTCGGCATCTTTTTCCGGAATGAATCGATGACCGGCATGGTCAATTTGCTATTTACCTGGTTAATTAATTGTTGCTGCCCCGGCAGTTTACCAGCCTCAGCTTTAGTCTTATTATCGGCTAACTGCTTTTTAAGATCTTTTTTAGTTTGAGGCGGAGGCGGCAAAACTTTTGAAGTATCCTTTTTAGTCGAATCTGCGTTTTCAGTAACCAAAACCACGTAAGGATCGCGGGTAACTATCGTCAGGTCATTCTTCTTAAAATAAGTACCCAAGCCACCTTTAATCGTAATTTTCTGCTCATCATCATTAAAAGTAACATGTTTAACAGATCGCCCGTAACCTTTCAGCCTGTCATAAAACAATGTATCGCCGGTTAGTGATTTAGTACCTTGTTTATATAAGTTATTCTTGGTGAACAGCGCCTGCTCAACTATGGTGTTATAAGTACCATTATCGGTTAAAAGGGTATCCTTATCCTTTGTGCCATAAATGCGGGTTGGGCCATAAAAATAATTTATACGTGTTTGCGAGTTATAGCGCATGGTATCGGTATAAATCATCGCGTCATTGGTAGTACAAACCACATTATACCTGAAATAAGCATCATGAGTACCCGCGAAATAATAACCGTTCTGGCTTACCAGCGTATTAGTTTTACTCACCAGCTTACCACCATTAGTATAAGTGCCAATGCGGGTAGCCGTGTTATAATTGAAAAAGTTGGTGGTTAAGGTTGCTTCCTTATCAACCATTTTCACGTTGTCGGTTAATATGGCAACTTTGGTATTGCCATTATAATTCAGCTTGTCTGAGTAAATATTTAATGTATCACCCTGATTGATGGCTACATGGCCAAAGGCATCAAAAGCATTGGCGCTTTGATAAAAGTATGCGCTATCCGAACTCATGCGGGTGCGGTCCTGGCTCCAGATGCCATTATATACTTTAATCACATCCAGGCCATTGATCTTAACACCCTGGCTTTTACTTGATGAAATTAAATTTACTTTTGACGCTTTTTTTTGGGCGATAACATTACCCGCCGTCAGCAGTAATAAAAAAATTATAACGTATTTACTCACAATGGCAAAATTAGTTTTTTGTTGGGGTTATTAAATTAATAATTTTGATGAATGCTGCCAGTTAAACAATTTACTGATTTTATTGAACAAAATAAATTGTTCAAACCTGCCGGCAAAGTGCTTGCCGCGATTAGCGGTGGCATGGATTCTGTTTTAATGGCGCACCTGTTAAAGGCGGCCGGGTATAATTTTAGCATTGCTCATTGTAACTTTCAGTTGCGCGGCGATGATGCCTTTGCCGACCAGGAATTTTGCAAAAAACTTGCTCAACAATTCGGCGTGCCATTTTACACCATCAACTTTGATACCACCGACTATGCCGCCAATCACAAGATCTCTATCCAGATGGCAGCCCGCGATTTACGCTATCAGTGGTTTCAACAAGTTAAGCAACAGCATGGTTATGATGCTATTGCACTCGCGCATCATCAAAACGACACGATTGAAACAATATTGTTAAACCTTACCCGAGGCACAGGAATAGCTGGTTTGCATGGCATTTTACCCAAAAACAGTGACCTGGTGAGGCCATTGTTATTCCTGAACCGTGAGGATATTCAGCAATTGATCCAAAAAAATGAGTTCTCTTATGTGGAAGACAGCTCCAATTCATCTGTAAAATACGCCCGCAACAAAATACGCCACGAAGTTATCCCCAGGCTTAAGGAACTAAACCCTGGGCTGGAAAAAACCTTCGAAAACAATTTGCAGCATTTCAGGGACATGGAAACCCTACTGGAATTAAAGTTATCAGAATTAAAGAAAGACTTGCTTATTCAAAAAGAGAATGAAATTCATCTGCCATTGGAAGCGGTAAGAAACCTGGAACCAAAACGATTGTTGTTATTTAATCTGCTACAACCCTATGGTTTTAATGGAACAACGGTTGATGATTTGATCGCTTCGCTGGATAAACATTCGGGTAGGTTTTTTGAAAGTTTAAGTTACAGGCTAATCCTCGACAGGGAAAATATCATCCTTACCAAGAAAACGAATCATCAGGCTGAAATAACTATCAATCCAAATAACTATGTGGTTAATTATAACAACTACAAAATAACCCTGCTGCACGATGACAGTCCGCTTATTGTAAAAGACAACCCCTTAGCCGTAAGTATTGATGCTGATCTGTTGGTTTATCCGCTAACCATCCGTGCCTGGCAGCAAAGTGATTATTTTTACCCGCTGGGGATGAAAACCAGGAAAAAACTGAGTGATTATTTCATCGACCAAAAAATACCGGTGCATCAAAAAATACAAATACCGCTATTGATAAACGGAAATGGCGACATCATTTGGCTTGCCGGTTATCGCAGCAGCGAACATTACAAAGTGAGCAAAAACACTAAAAAAGTTACTATATTCGAATTAATTAAAACATGAGCGATAAACCCGATTTTATTGAAAAACAATACCTGGGCAGGGAGTTTATTCCTATTACCATACGCCTGGTAATGTCGATGTTTTGTTTTGCTGCCTACTTTTTTACCGATCAGCGGTCTAATGCCTTATTGGTGGTGGTTGGTTTTGCCATTCTGGTTATTTCTATCATTATGGGTTTCCTGCTGCACTTCCGCACACGTGTTATTAATAAAAGCATTTTGCTTGATGGTTTGTGGACTACCCGCCTGGTAAAAATTGACTTAAACAGCATCGTTAAAGCGGAAAAAGGCGAATATAGCCGCTACCTGTTTAATAACCCTGTTTATAACCTGCATAGTAAAGGAACCATCCGTTTTTATACTGGCGGCAAAGAAGCTATACACTTAACAGACCGGGATGGCCTGGTGTATATTATTGGTTCACAACATCCTACTGAGTTTTTAAGAGCCATACTGGCTGAAATGAGCAACCGCCCTTAAGTATTATTATCTTAATTCAAAAAACCGTTTAAACAATACTTTCGTAAATACCTGCAATAACAATTGTAGTATTTATGAACGAGGGATTAAATCTCAAGATAAAAGCTATTGCGGCTAATATCCGGAACAAAAGAGAATACCGTAATTACACACAAGAGTATTTGGCCGCAAAGCTGACTATCTCGCAAAATGCATACAGTAAAATTGAACTTGGTTATACTAAAATAACCGTTGAACGGCTTTTTCAGATAGCGGAAGTTTTAGGTTTCGAGGTGGTTGATTTGATCGATATCAAGCCTCAAGGGGCACCTCATATGGCTAAAGTAAGCTAACAATAATATCTTTGCAGATATTGTTGAAAAATGAATAACTCTGAAATAACTAATAAAACAATTCAGTTTGTACGTACCACACTCCAAAATGCCGAAGGCGGCCATGATTGGTGGCACATACACCGCGTACATACCAACGCGAAACTAATTGCCGCTACCGAAAATTGCGACCTGTTAACGGTTGAACTCGCTGCCCTTTTGCATGATATTGCCGACAGCAAATTTCACAATGGCGATGAGGAAATTGGCCCTGCAACTGCCGGAAACTTCCTTCACAGTATTAATGTAGATGAGCATGTCATTGTTCATGTTCAACAAATCATCAGGCACATATCCTTCAAATCAGGTTTTGATAACTTAAGCTTTCAATCACCCGAATTAAGTATTGTACAGGATGCCGACCGGCTTGATGCTATCGGAGCAATTGGCGTTGCCCGTGCGTTTAGTTACGGTGGTTTTAAAGGTCGTGAAATATATAACCCCGAAATAGAACCCAACCTTAATATGAGTAAGGAGGAATATAAAAACACTACAGCACCCAGCATCAATCATTTTTATGAAAAATTGCTTTTGCTAAAAAATAAGATGAACACCACGACCGGTAAAAAACTTGCCGAACAACGCCATGCGTTTATGGAAGCTTATTTGCAACAGTTTTTTATGGAATGCGGTAGTATGAGTTAAACAAAACTTTACACTGTATTTAAATTGTAAAACTTAAATTTGCGGATTGATAGCCTCTAATTGATTTTAATTATGAATGTAAGCACCGAACTAAAGCTGACAGACAAAAAAATCAATCCAACTGCAATGCGCATTTTGGTACTGGAATCGCTATTGAAACAAAAATCTGCCGCCAGCTTAACTGATATTGAAAAAAGCCTGCAACCCGCCGACAGAATAACCATATACCGCACATTAAAAACTTTTGTTGAAAAGGGCCTAATACACGTAATAGATGATGGCACAGGTTCGCCTAAATATGCCATATGCGCCGCTGGCTGTGACGAAGGGCAACATCATGACCTGCATGTGCATTTTAATTGCATCGTTTGTAAAGAAACTTTTTGCCTCTCAAACAGTAAAATCCCGGAAGTATTATTACCCGATGATTTTACATCAATAGAAATGAATTTAGTGGTAAAAGGCGTTTGCAAACAATGTAAAAAATAATGCAATCCCATTGCAAAGTTAAAAAGCGTATCTTCGCAGAAATATTAAAAAACAAACAAAATGGATACTGGTCCGAGTCGAAGCTCATATCATTTATTACAAAACTCCCGCTAACCAGGTCTGCTCTTTTAAGCTGCCCGGCCACGGGTAATTATTATTACTATGCTTAAGAGAGAAAAATTAAAAACCGCTTTAGGTAAAAACAACGGTCATCAATCTACAGAGTTCAGCACCGCATCAGCATTAAAAATTAAACAAGTTTCAGGGCAAGGTAAAGAGAATTACCTTTTCAACCTGCAAAGTCATGAGCTTGGCCTTTCACCAGCGGAGGTAAAAGATCGTTTGCACACTTATGGCTTAAACGAGGTTGCGCATGAAAAAGCACCCAAATGGTATGTGCAATTTTTTGAAGCCTTTTTAAACCCCTTTATTGGTGTGTTGGTGGTGTTGTCTATCATCTCCTTAATTACCGACGTAATTATCCAGGCCCCCGCCGATAGGGATTATACTACGGTTGCTGTAATATCCATTATGGTGATACTAAGCGCCATGCTGCGCTTTGTGCAGGAGTTCCGCAGTAACCAGGCAGCTGAAAAGTTAAAGTCGATGGTTAAAACCACCGCTACCGTTTTGCGTGAGCAAACAGGTAGAGAAGAAATTGACATTAAACAATTGGTTCCCGGCGATATTATTTTGCTTTCAGCGGGGGATATGATCCCTGCGGATGTGCGTATTATGCAGTCAAAGGATTTATTTGTGAGCCAGGCCATATTAACAGGCGAGGCCTTACCGGTTGAAAAAACAGACGCGGCTAATAAAAAGGCCGATAAAATGTCGCCGCTTGACCTGGATAATGTTTGCTTTATGGGTACCAACGTAGTAAGCGGTACCGCGCATGCCATCGTGGTAAATACCGGCAGCGAAACTTATTTCGGCTCACTATCAAAATCATTGGTAGGTAAACGTGCCGAAACCAGTTTTGACAAAGGTGTAAACAGTGTAAGCTGGTTACTGATCAGGTTTATGCTGGTGATGGTGCCGTTGGTGTTTTTAATTAACGGCTTTACCAAACACGATTGGTTACAAGCCTTACTTTTCGGCATATCCATAGCGGTAGGTTTAACCCCTGAAATGTTACCGATGATTGTTACCGCCAACCTGGCTAAGGGCGCGGTAAACATGTCGAAACGCAAGGTGGTGGTAAAACGCTTAAACGCCATACAAAACATTGGCGCTATGGATATTTTATGTACCGATAAAACCGGTACATTAACCATGGACAAGATTGTTCTGGAGCGCCATTTAAATGTTTTCGGCCACGAGGATAATGAGGTAATGAAATGGGCCTACCTGAACAGCTATCACCAAACAGGGCTTAAAAACCTGCTTGATTTGGCGGTACTGGAGCACGTAGAACTGCATGATTGCCTTAAAGAAGGCGAAGCTTTTGAGAAAGTAGATGAGATCCCGTTTGATTTTCAGCGCAGGCGGATGTCGGTAATCCTCGAAGAAAAAAACCATAAACACCTGCTGATCTGTAAAGGCGCGGTTGAAGAAGTGCTTGATTTGTGCACCCATGCTTTTGATCCGGGTGAAGATAATCAGCTGCAAATAAAAAGCGATGCGATCATCCCTATGGATGAAAAAACCAGGGAAGCTATCCTTAAAACATCCCGTAAATTAAATGAGGAAGGTTTAAGGGTATTGTTGGTTGCCATTAAGCAATACGATGAAAGGCCGCTTACCTATACTGTTGCCGACGAAAGCAACATGATATTAACTGGCTTTGTGGGTTTCCTTGACCCGGCCAAACCATCTGCCAAACCATCTATCGAGGCATTACACAAGTTAGGCATCACCATAAAGGTGTTAACCGGCGATAACGAGGTGGTTACCAAAAAAATCTGTAAAGATGTAGGTATCCCGGTTGTTAATATTTTGCTGGGTAAAGATCTGGAAAACATGAGCGATGAGGAGCTTACCGCCCGTATCGACGATATCAGCATATTGGCTAAGTTAAGTCCGCTACAAAAGTCAAGAGTCGTAAAAGTATTGCAGGCTAAAGGCCACACCGTTGGTTTTATGGGCGATGGTATTAATGATGCCGCAGCCCTACGCGATGCTGACGTAGGTATCTCTGTTGACACCGCGGTAGATATTGCCAAAGAGAGTGCCGATATTATTTTGTTGGAGAAAGACCTTATGGTATTGCGCAAAGGTGTTATTTATGGTCGCCGTACGTTTGGTAACATCATTAAATACATCAAAATGACGGCCAGCAGCAACTTTGGCAACATGTTCAGTATGCTGGGCGCCAGCGCGCTGTTGCCATTTTTACCGATGCTGCCTATTCAGATTTTGATCAATAATTTACTGTATGATATTTCACAGATCTCTATCCCATGGGATAAAATGGACGATGACTATATTATTAAGCCTCGTAAATGGGATGCCAGCGGTATCAGTAAGTTCATGATCTATATCGGCCCTATCAGTTCCATATTTGATTATGCCACCTTCGCGGTATTGTGGTATGTATTTAAGGCTAACTCTACAGCACATGCAGATTTCTTTCAAACCGGTTGGTTTGTGGAGAGCTTACTATCACAAACACTGATTGTGCACATGATACGTACCCGTAAGATACCATTTATACAAAGCTGGGCAGCTACCCCGGTAGTGGCGCTTACATCGTTGATTATGTTGATAGGCATTGCATTACCATTTTCACCTATCGCGTCGGCATTTAAGCTGGTGGCGTTGCCGTTAAGCTTTTTCCCATGGTTAATAGGTATTTTGTTTTGCTATTGCCTGCTAACACAATTGATAAAAAACTGGTTCATTAATAAATTCAGTCAATGGCTATAAGCTAAAATCATATACAGTAATTTTTAACCCTAATATTTAGCTTGTTTTTTTGTAAGACTGCATTATGAATAAACACAAGCTATTCAAAATGTGAAATTTATTTACACAGAATTCTAATGAAAAATAATAAATTTAGACGAGTCTAAAAAAAATATTAGATTTGCTTAAATTAATTACTCTTTTAAACACTCATTATGAAAAAATATTCAACCTTTATAATAATCTCATTATTATCCGCACAATATGTGCTTGCACAGGATACGGTGAAACAAGAGCGCTATAACTTCCATTTTCAGGAAACAACAATAACACAAAGCAAACCTTCATTTAGTGCTCCATATACAGGGCAAAACAGCCTTTCAACCCAAGGCGAAACGCAATCCTCCATTACCAGCACCTTATTTGGTGATGCAGCGTTATGGAAAGGCGCGGATGTGGTATTTAACCCGGAATTATCCGGTGGTAGCGGATTGAGCAGGACTACCGGCGTTGCGGCTTTTCCAAACGGTGAAACTTTTAGAGTGGGCACCACAGCCCCGGCAATTTATATTGCCCGTTTATATTTGAGACAAACTTTTGAGTGGGGTAAAGAAAAGGACACCATTACCGACGATCAAAACCAGTTAGCCGGTTTAAAAAGCAAGCGCTATTTCACTATTGCAGCAGGTAAATATGGCATGGCCGATTTTTTTGATAATAATGAATTTAGCCATGATCCGCGCATGCAGTTTATGAACTGGGCGCTGATGGATAATGGCGCCTGGGATTACCCGGCCAATACCCGTGGTTATGTACTTGGCTTATATACCGAGCTAGGTCAGCCGGGTTGGAAACTGCGCTTCGCGCTTACCATGGTAACCACTACGGCCAATGGTTCGGTATGGGATGCTAAAGTTTTGCATGCTAATACGCAAACCATTGAGTATGAAAGAGATTATGAGTTGAACGGCCAAAAAGGAACAGTACGTATTTTAGGATTTTCTAACAATGGTAAATTCGGTAATTACGATTTGGCGATTGCCCAAAACTCAAAAGCACCTGTTGTTGACAGCACCCAGGCTTACGGCAGGCACAAATATGGCTTCGGTATCAGTGCCGACCAATACCTGAGCAAGGACTTTGGGGTTTTCGCAAGATTGGGCTATAACGATGGGCAAACCGAAACCTGGTTTTTTACCGAGATAGACCGCTCATTAAGTTTTGGTGGCGTATTAAAAGGTACCTCATGGAAACGTGATGATGATGAGCTGGGCTTAGCATTTATCGGCAGCGGCTTATCTGCTGAGCACCGGGCTTACCTGGCCGATGGCGGTTACGGTTTCATTATTGGCGATGGTCGCCTAAATTACAGCCCCGAGTTAGTTGCGGAGTTATATTACAAGATCAACGCCTATCAAAAGAAATTTTGGCTTACTCCCGATTACCAGTTTATCCTAAACCCGGCTTATAACGCCAGTAGGGGGCCGGTAAATGTATTTTCGATGCGCGTACACATAGAGTTTTAAACCTTCTTTAGAAAATCAAGTAAATCAGCCATGGCGATAGCGCGGTGGCTGATTTTATTTTTCTCCGCTAAGCTCATTTCGGCAAAAGTCTTGGTATATCCATCCGGTTGGAAAATGGGGTCATAACCAAACCCTGCCGTTCCACTACGTTCATTTCGGATAGTGCCGTTTATCACGCCTTCAAAAAAATACTCGTCGCCATTCCATATCAGCGATATAACCGTGCGGAAGTTTGCCTTACGGTTAGTAATGCTTTTTAGAGCGGCAAGTGTCTTATCAATATTTGCAGCATGATTGCCGTGCTCGCCAGCATAACGGGCCGAGAATACCCCCGGTTCGCCATTCAGTGCTTCAATTTCCAGGCCGCTGTCATCGCCAAAGCAATTTATGTGGTATTTATCGTAAATGAATCTGCTCTTTAGTGAGGCGTTCTCGCGAAAGGTGTTGCCTGTTTCGTCAATCTCTTCAATACAGCCAATATCGGTCAGGTTTAATAATTTTATTTTGCCTTCAATTTTGGCGGCTACTTCTTCCAGCTTGTGGGCATTATTGGTAGCAAAAACTAACTGTTGCATGATAGATTCAAGATATAAGATTCAAGAATAAAGATAAACGCTGATTATAGCAATTTCATTTGCTCCCAGAAAGCTTTTTTATAATCGTTGCTGTCCATCATCTCATCAAAACTAAAACTGAATAACATTGCGCAGTTGCCTTGTGTTTGCTGTTCGTTTAATTTAAGGGCAGAAATATTTTTCGGACATGCGCTTTTACCCATCAACAGCATTTTTTTAGGATTGAAAAAGCTTGATATAGTTTCATGATCCACTTCGATGTGATTTGCTATATTTAAGATCGCTACATCATCCAGTTCAAAACCCAGGCGCTTTAAAGTATTTTGCAGGGCCGTTAAATGTGCGTCAGCCATAAAATCAATACCGGGATAGTGAACCGTTATCAGGAAGTTTTTTTTGTTGCCGCCTAAATAATTAAACTCAACTTGTTTCGTTTCTACAACAACTAGTGGTTCTGCCTGTAGTACAGGTTGTTCCATGGGTAAAGCCGTATGGCTATATGCTTCCTTGTCCTGATTTAATAAAAATATATCATCCTGCAATATAAAATGCAGCGCTGCTGGATTTTCGGTTTTCACTTTAACAAATTTTAACCAAAAGTAGTTAAACAGTTTCAAGCTTTATCGGCATATTCGCATAATTATAGGTGGCTAAAATTTAAACCCACTATTTTTAATAAATTTTACCGAAATTTGATTTTTTAAGCGGATACTGTCCGCATACTATTTAGCATCAGAAATATACATGAGAAAAATTGGGTTAGCCATCCTGGGGATATGTTTATCAGTATCAATAGCCAGTGCACAAAAGAAAGACAGCCTGGCAGTGGCAAGTGCTCCAAAGCATACACTTGATAAAATAGCCGCGGTTGTAGGCAATAATATTATTTTACAATCTGATATTGAGTTATCATACGCCAATTACCTGGCGCAGGGTGGTGCGCCTAATCAGGATGTCAAATGCCAGATATTACACGGCCTATTAGCACAAAAAATATTAGCGCAACAAGCCATAATTGATAGTATTGAGGTTAAGGATGACGAGGTTGATAATGAGGTTGACCGCCGTATGCGTACCATGACCCAAAGAGCTGGTGGACAGGACAGGCTTGAGCAATTCCTGGGCCGTTCAGTTATCCAATATAAGGATGAGATTCGCCCGGATATTAAAGAAGCTTTGGTTGCCGATAAAATGAGGGCCAAAATAACTGAAAAGTTAAATGTTACTCCTCAGGATGTTGAAAACTATTACAACAAAATGCCAAAAGATAGTTTGCCCACATTCAACAAAGAAGTTGAAGTTGGTGTAATTGTTTTTCAGCCAAAACTGAATAAAGATGAAAAGTCTTTTTATCGCCAAAAGGCAGAGGATTTACGCACACGTGTGAAAGCTGGTGAAGATTTTGGCACACTGGCGCGTTTGTATTCGCAAGATCCAGGCTCAGCGCCAGATGGAGGTGATTTAGGCTTTGCTGATCGTAACTCGTACGTTAAGGACTTTGCCGGATGGGCATTTAAGCTAAAAGCGGGTGAGATTTCGCCGGTGTTTGAAACGGACTTTGGCTTCCACTTTTTACAGGTGATTGAACGACGCGGAGAGCAAGTGCATGTAAGGCATATCTTAATTATTCCGGCAATTACACAAGCCAGCCTCAATCGGGCCAAGGGCAAAGCTGATAGTGTTTACCATGATTTAATGACCAACAATAAAATAAACTTTTCAAGCGCAGCCGCTTTTTATTCAGATGACAAGGAATCCAAATTTAATGGTGGTATGTTGCTGAATGCTGAGGATGTACAAAACAGAAGTACCATTATTCCAAGTGATAAGCTCGACCCGCAAATTGCATTGGTTATTGATACTATGAAAGTTGGTGGTTATTCAAAACCACAATTGTTTACAGATAACGCAGGTAAAAAAACCTACAAAATTTTATATCTAAAATCAGTTACCGATGCGCATAAAGCTAATTTGGCCCAGGATTTTCCTAAGCTAAAAGATGCCGCGTTAAATGATAAAACTAATCGTACGGTAAGCCAGTGGTTTGAGAAAAGAAGGAAAGAAACCTATATCAAGATCGATCCGGAATTTGATACTTGCTCTGATTTAAAAGGTTGGGCTACCCCACCAGCACCAGTACAAGCTAACGCCACTAAATAATACCTATGCAATACCCATCGGATGTTGAAGCCGCCGACGCTTTAAACAAGGCCTACAAGCAATTGCGTGCCGAGATAGGTAAAGTTATTATCGGTCAGGACGAAGTGGTTAAATTCGTCCTGATTTCCATCTTCAGCAATGGACATTGCTTATTGGTTGGTGTACCTGGTTTGGCTAAAACCCTGCTGGTGCAAACCGTTGCCCAGGTACTCGATCTGGATTTTAAAAGGATACAGTTCACCCCGGATCTGATGCCATCAGATATTATTGGATCCGAGATTTTGGGTGAGGACAGGAATTTCAAATTTATACCCGGCCCGGTTTTTTCCAATATTATACTGGCTGATGAAATAAATCGTACACCGCCAAAAACACAAGCCGCTTTATTAGAAGCAATGCAGGAAAAGGCCGTTACCGCGGCAGGTATAACACACCAGCTTTCAAAACCTTTTTTTGTACTGGCTACCCAAAATCCAATAGAGCAGGAAGGCACGTATCCTTTGCCGGAAGCACAGTTAGACAGGTTTATGTTTAACGTGTCGTTAGATTACCCGTCATTTGCAGAGGAACTACAAGTAGTTAAAAATACAACCAGTTCAACCCAAACAAAGGTTAACCATATCTTAAACGCCGAACAGATCGTTTATTTTCAGCAGTTGGTGCGTAATATCCCGGTTACTGATAACGTACTGGAGTATGCTGTGAAGCTGGTAGCCAAAACCCGCCCTAACGGCGAATTTGCAGCCCCTCAGGTAAAACGTTTACTAAACTGGGGCGCAGGCCCGCGCGCATCGCAATATTTAATCCTGGGCGCTAAATGCCATGCTGTGCTTAACGGCAAATACTCACCGGACATTGAAGATGTGCGGGCGATTGCCAAACCCATCCTTCGCCACCGCATCGTACGTAGTTATCATGCCGAAGCTGATGGCTTATCAACTGATGATATTATAGAAGGGCTGTTTTAAAAAAGCAAAATTTTGTCTTAAAAAGAAGAGGGATGATTCACAAGAATCATCCCTCTTCTTTTTTAACCTCTACGGTTTTAATCGTTTTCAACTGCTGAAAATACTTCCAGCAAAATATCCCATTTGTGATTCTTGTCAATTTCCCAAATACGAACATAATTGTAATTGCTAACAACCTGCCCTTTGGTTATACGAGCTGTTCCGTAGCTATAAGCAAGGTCATTACTGGTTGAGCGGCCTGCATCTGTAGTTTCAGCTGTGATAGAGATGGCTTCGTTATCAATAAATTTCATAATCCTGTCCTGGCCAACCATTGGCTCAAAGCCTGGGAAATAGTAACGGCCTTCGGGACTTAAAAACTCTTTATAGCTTGCTAAGGTTGATATGGATAATGAATGATTAAATATTTTATCGGTAGCCAGTATTACGCTTTTACCGTTAAAGGGATCTTTACTTGGAGCAACCAGTTTTGATGAATCAGGCTCCTGAAAATCGGTGATAGCATCCTGCTCAGGTTCCGGATGTTGGATACCCAGGTCCATCAATAGTTTGAGCTTATTATTCTCGTCTATACGCCATATAGATACATAGTCGCCGTATACTTTGTCGTCATCCGTTTTGCCATTTTGGTAAACATATGGGCCTGCTGAAAATGCCAGATCGCCATTGGCAGATATGCGCGCAAACTTAGGTGTCCAGGTTAAAGTACCCGGTTGTTTATCAATGTTGGTATAAAAATCGGTTATTTTAACCGGGTTCGGTTTAAAAACTATTCCTTCTATATCTGCAACTTCTAAAAAAGCGTCTTTAATTCCTTTATGGGCAACTAACTTGTTAAAGTTATCCTCTGCTTTGATAACTTTATCCACATGTGCCAGATCAGGTTTTTGGGCCATGGCTAAATTTGCAAAGCAAGTTAATATAACAGCGGCTGAAAATATTTTTCTCATATGATAATGAATTGTAAGGGGGAAATTTAGTGATAACATCGGAATTAATCCCGTGCAGATTTATAATTTTTATTTTTAAATTTTAGTCCAGTTTGTTCCTTCTTTGGTGTCCTTTAGCTGAATGCCTATCTGTTGCAAGCCATTCCTTATCTTGTCCGACGTTGCATAGTCCTGGCTGCTTTTTGCCTCATTGCGCAGGTTAACAATAAAGTTTAATACCTGTGGCAAATCATCGCCTGCCGCCTGTTCATCTTTCAAACCCAAGACATCAAGTACAAAACTATTCATTAATTGTTTTAACAATTCCAGATTTTCAGCATCAATTTTTAGTTTACCATCATAAACCGAGTTGATAATCCGGGATGCTTCGAACAACTCGGCAATCAATACTGGGCTGTTAAAATCATCATTCATAGCCTCATAACAACGATCGGAAAGTGATTTTATTTCAACCTCAGTAGTAGAAGAGGCTTTTAAATCTTTTAGTAAGCCGAATGAATTCATCAGGCGTTTAAATCCTTTTTCTGATGCTTCCATCGCATCATTGCTAAAATCAAGGGTGCTGCGGTAATGTGCCTGTAGCATAAAGAAGCGCACCGTCATTGGGCTGTAGCCTTTATTCAGGATAGAGTTTTCTCCGCTGAATAATTCATGCGGTAAAAAGCTATTGCCTAATGATTTCGACATTTTTTGCCCGTTAACTGTAAGCATATTGGTATGCACCCAGTAATTGGCAGGTGTTTTACCGCAAGCTGCCATGTTTTGAGCGATCTCGTTAGTATGATGCGTCGGGATCAGATCGATACCACCGCCATGTATATCAAAATGTTCGCCAAGATATTTCTCGCTCATGGCAGAGCATTCGAGATGCCAGCCCGGCAAGCCAACACTCCACGGCGAAGGCCATTTCATTAAAGTTTCTGGTTTGGCTTTTATCCAAAGCGCGAAGTCTAGTTTGCCTCGCTTTTCCTGTTGTCCGCCCAGGCTGCGGGTATTCGTTAACAGGTCATCCAGGTTACGGCCGCTTAAAACGCCATAATCATTGGTGCTGTTGTATTTTTCTACATCAAAATAAACAGAGCCATCTACCTCATAGGCGTAGCCTTTTTCCAATATGGTTTTAACCAGTTCTATCTGCTCAATAACGTGGCCGGTAGCTAATGGTTCAATACTTGGCGGCAGGATATTCAGTATCTGCATCACATCATGAAATCCTACGGTATACTTTTGTGCGATCTCCATTGGCTCCAATTTAGCCAATTTCGCTTTCTTGGATATTTTATCCTCGCCCTCGTCCGCATCGCCTTCCAGGTGACCGGCATCAGTAATATTGCGTACATACCTTACCTTATAACCCAAATGGTTTAGATACCTGAAAATAATATCAAACGAAATATAGGTACGGCAATTGCCCAAGTGTGCATCACTGTATACGGTGGGGCCGCAAACGTACATGCCTACATGCGGCGCATTTATTGCTTTAAATTTCTCTTTTTTGCGTGTTAAAGTATTGTAAACAAACAAATCCTGCTTCATGGTGGCAAACTTACAATTTTTTCGGCTTTGGTTGTTGTTTAGAATCAAGAGTTAAGAATCAAGATTCAGGACAAAAGTAATAACAGCGTAAATTTTTCATTGTCTTGAATCTTGATTCTTAACTCTTGATTCTATTTTAGTTGCAGATCACTGATTACCGGATAGTGGTCGGATAAGCGCTTTTCTACAATATCGTAATTCAGCACGTTGAAACCAGGCCCCGCCATAATATAATCTATCTGAAAATTGGGAAAATCACCGTTATAAGTTTTACCAAAACCCGAGCCTTTTTCGCAGAAAGCGTTTGTCATACCCTTGCTCATTTGGTTTACGGCAAAAGAGCAAGGCGTATCGTTAAAATCGCCGGATATGATATAGGGGTAAGGGCAGGCTGCGGCACTCTCCTTAATTTTAAAAACCTGATTAGCACGTTTAATAAAAGCTGCTTTTAATTTAACCGCTAGCCTTTTAGTGGCGTGTACATTAGGTTTCCCTTGCGATACACCTTTTAGATAGCTGTAATCCTCCGATTGGAAGTGCACGGATTCCAGGTGAACGCTGTAAAACCGGATAATCTTGTTTGATCTTTTAACATCGATGTAAAGGCACTGGTTTTCATCCGTCCTATCAGCAGATACCATAATTAAACCCCGTGCAACAATTGGGTATTTGGAAAAGATGGCCATGCCTATTGAATCGGTCGAGTTTGATTCAAAACCTACAAGATAATAACTGTTTGTTTTTAAAAGTTTTTTTAAAGCATTAACCATGTGATATGGCCCATAGTTACGGGTATAAAACTCTTGAAATCCAATCAAATCAGGATTTTCCTGTTTTATGATAGCCAATATATCGTTTCGGGTTGAGGTGTCATTATTCGCGCCATAGCGTTTAAAATCATGCACGTTGTAAGTCATGATGCGTATAGCATTGGAATCTTTGGTTATCCCCGGTTTGGTTGCTGCGCGCAGGCCAAAGTTTTTATTGAGCATGCCCCAGCCTATGCCTATAACTATCAACGGTAATAAAACCCAAATGCTTTTGCGCAGCAGCCAGTAAAAAGCGAACACGACGGTGGCCACCAATAAAACTGGATAAGCCAGACCAAAGAAAGCAATAATCCAGTAATTGGAAGGGCTTGTTATGGGGGCAAGGTAACTCAGCAGCAAAGCACCGCAAAGCAGGAAGTTTAGCCACAGAACAAGCTTATCAAAAAAACCAAGCCCGTTTTTTTTAATTGTCATCTTTACTGGCGCGGAATAATATTTCTTTTTCTTCGCTGCTTAGATGTTCATAACCTACCTTGGATATTTTATCGAGGATAACATCAACCTCATCCTGCCTTGGGCGGGAGTTTGTTTTTTTGTTATTGCTGCGGGCAACCACTTTTAGTTTGGAAAGCTTAGGGCCTGATTTGAAAAGATTGGCAATGTTGCCTACCCAATCGCTGCCTTTTTGCAAGCGTTTGATGTAGATAAAGCCAAGTAATGCCCCACCAATATGGGCAATCTCGCCTCCTGCATTTGGCCCTGCAACACTCAGAAAGTCAAGTATCACATAAAAAATAGCCAGCCATTTTAATTTAACCGGGCCGATGATCATCAGTGGTATAGTATAATCGGGCAATAAGGTTGCCGTTGCTACAATAACAGCCATTACACTTGCTGATGCCCCCACTGCCGTACTAATTGGCAATACCGCAGCAAAAACCGGGAATAAATTATAACTGAGAATGTAGAATAGCGCACCGGCTAAGCCACCCAAAAGGTATACGCCAACAATCCGTTGTTTACCCAGGTACTCCTCAAATATCTGCCCCAGCCAGTACAGCCACAGCATGTTAAACAGGATATGGAAGATACCATCATGCATAAACATGTAGGTAAGCGGCGTCCAAAAGCGAACGATAAGCTTGGGCAGATAGGCCGGAATGGCCAGGTATTCGTTAGAATAAAATGTTATGATTTGCGAGCTGCCGGTAAACAGCCATTCAAAAACAGCGGGAATGTTTATCAGCAAAAAAACAGCAACATTAATGGCAATAAGCAGATTAAGCTTACTATCCGACTTAAGCACTTTTGATTGTATATTTTGCCAGCTATTACTCATATTATATTAATACTAAACGTTAATCTAGGTAAAACTGTTTGGCCTTTTGAGCCCCCAAATTTTTATTAAAATAAAGGCTATCAATGCCCCGCCTAAGTGCGCGAAGTGAGCCACATTATCGCCACCAAAATGCCCTATGCCTAAAGTTAGTTCAATTAATATATAAACGGGAATAATATATTTTGCTTTTATTGGCACGGGGATAAACATAATCATCAATTCCATATTTGGATAAAGCATGCCAAAAGCAATCAACACACCAAATATAGCACCTGAAGCACCTAATGTAGGTGATGAATAAATCTCCCGTAATTGACTAATCAGCGCCATATCATCGGTTTGTAGCGTATCCGGCACGGAAAAATGCCCAACAAGGTGATATACTTCTATACCTTGTACCAACAACTGTAACAGGATAGCACCGATACCGCAAACAAAATAAAGCGTAAAAAAGCGTTTTGAGCCAATACTGTATTCCACTATAGGGCCAAAGGAGAATAGGGCAAACATGTTGAAGAAGATGTGCCCCCAGCCCCCATGCAAAAACATGTAGGTTATAATTTGCCAGGGCCTAAAAAACGGCGAGTAAATGTAAAAAGCCGCGAAATGAGTAATGATCATATTGTTGATATTCTCATTGAACAAAACAGATGGCAAAAAACAAAGTATAGTAATGATTAATAGGTTTTTTACAACCGGAGATAGATTACCAAAAGGGGATTGCATGTCAGTTTAAATATTATGTATAACCACAGGGTTACTTTTCAAATCGTTCAATTAATTCAGTTAATGTAAAGGTACTAATTACAGGCTTTCCATTTAATGCAAGATTAGGCATTTGGCAAGCAAAAAGTTGGTCTATTAGTAAGTTCATTTCTTCTAATGACATTTTGGTACCAGACTTAATTGCCGCATTGCGTGCCAGCGACCTTGCCAGGTTATCGCGCTTATCTAATTTTAATATTGCAAGGTTGTTTTTAAAGCCTTCCAGCAATTGCTCTAACAACTGTTCTTCGCCAACATTATTCAAATCAGCCGGTATACCTTCAACTACTACCGTATTTTTACCAAACTCGCGTATATCGAAGCCTAAAGCACGCACATCAGGCAACAGTTCCTTTAATAACTCAAAATCGCTGCTGTTTAGTGTGACCGATTGCGGAAACAGGCTTTGCTGACTAACACCCGAATGACTTTGCAGTTGCTGTAAAAAACGCTCGTACAACACCCGCTCATGCGCCGCCTGCTGGCTTATCAGCATAAAACCCGATTTTATTTGCGATAGGATAAAACGGTTATGGATCTGGAAAAGTTGGCGCTCGCTCGATTTGGTTATCTCCTGCTCGTCCACTTCAATATTGGTCTCTTCATGCAGTGTTTGCTGAACCGGCGATTCCCGTTTGCTAATCTCATAAAGCGTATCCCAATTTTGGGGGATGGGTGTGTTACGATATTCGCCGCTGGTTCTGAAGGCAGGCGGTAGTTCACGGTTAACTTTTTTCTCGGCTGCAAAAGGATTGAAATCCGGGTTGAAGGCGATGGTTGGCGCAACAATCTCTTCAAACGGCTTTGGCGTTATCAGATGCTCGATGCTGTTCTCCTGGTCAAAATCCAGACTTGGGGTGATGTTATATCTACCCAAAGAACGTTTTACCGCTGACCGGATAATGGCATAGATCGATTTTTCATCCTGGTATTTGATCTCTGTTTTGGTTGGATGAACATTGATGTCAATTTTCGATGGATCTATCTCAATAAATAAAACATACATAGGGTAACATTCATCGGGCAGTAACTCCTGATAAGCAGTAAATACCGCATGGTTAAGGTATGCATCCTTTATAAAGCGATTGTTTACAAAGAAGAACTGCTCGCCACGGGTTTTACGGGCAAACTCTGGTTTGCCAACAAAGCCATGCAGTTTAATGATGCTGGTATCCTCTTCAACCGGAACTAAACGCTGGTTGTAATTATTGCCAAACAGATGAACAATACGCTGTTTTAATAGTGATGCCGGCAAATGGTAAACCTCCTGCCCATCATGGTGCATCGAGAAAAATATTTGCGGATTTGCCAGCGATACCCGTTGAAATTCATCAATAATATGACGCATCTCTACCGGGTTGCTCTTTAAAAAGTTACGCCGGGCGGGGGTATTGTAAAACAAGTTTTTTACCGAGATAGATGTGCCCGTATTAGCCGAACATGCTTCCTGGCTTATTACCTCCGATCCTTCAATTAAAATACAAGTGCCTAATTCATCCTCATGCCGGCGGGTTTTTAGTTCAACCTGCGCAATAGCGGCAATCGAAGCCATAGCTTCGCCACGGAAACCCATGGTACGAATGGCAAATAGATCTTCAGCTTTTTTTATTTTGGATGTGGCGTGGCGCTCAAAACTCATGCGCGCATCAGTAAGGCTCATCCCGCAACCATTGTCGATCACCTGTATCAGTGCTTTGCCTGCATCTTTTAATATAAGCTGTATCTTATCCGCACCCGCGTCTATCGCGTTCTCCACCAATTCTTTTACTGCCGATGCAGGTCGCTGCACTACTTCGCCCGCGGCAATCTGGTTGGCAACGGCATCCGGTAAAAGTTGTATTATATCTGACATTTAAAATTAGTTCTCCCTTATCCGGCTCTCATGAAAACGATACATGGATGCACGAATTGTATTTGGATGCTAAATTAAATATAACTTTTTTATCATTTGTCAGTTGTATATAGTTTATAGTTTTATTTAAACTTGTACCGCTCTACATTTATGAAAAAATTATGGCCCGCCCTCTTCCTTCTTGTTCTATCATGCCAACAAAAAAAGGAATATAATGCAGATCTTTTAGTTAAAAACGCGCTAATTTATACTGTAGATAGCAGTTTTAGTACTGCGCAGGCTTTTGTAGTGAGCGCAGGCAAAATTATTGCCGTTGGCGATAGTGCTACGCTTGATAAAAAATATTCGGCCCGTGAAGTGATTGATGCAGGCGGGCATCCTGTTTATCCCGGCTTTATTGATGCACACACTCATTTTTACGAATATGGACTCGGCCTGCAACAAGCCGATTTAACCAATACTCACAGTTGGGAAGAAATTGTCGACACCATAAACACCTATGCCCGCCATAATCCTGATGGCTGGATAATTGGAAATGGATGGGATCAAAATCTTTGGAAAAACAAAACCTTTCCAACAAAAGCAAAACTCGACTCCTTATTCCCGGTTAGGCCGGTGTTGCTAACCCGTGTTGATGAACATGCCGCTATTGCCAACCAGGCAGCATTGAATATTGCCGGAATTAAACCCGGGCAAACCATTACCGGCGGCCAAATTGAAACCATAAAAGGGAAGCTCACCGGCATGTTACTGGATAACGCGATAGGCATCATCAGGCGAAAAATACCGCCACCCGATGATAGCGTAGTGCAAAATGGCTTATTAGCCGCTCAGCGTAATTGTTTTGCCGATGGATTAACCACTCTTGACGATTGCGGCCTGCCGTATACCATGGTAAATACCATAGCAGACATGCAGCATAAAGGCGACTTAAAAATACGCATGTATGTTTTGCTACTGGACAGGCCAGAGAATTACGACTTTTTATTTAAACGCGGAATTATTAAAACACCGCGTTTGGATGTTCGCGGATTTAAAATGTTTGCCGATGGGGCTTTAGGTTCTCGTGGGGCTTGTTTATTACAACCTTATTCCGACCAGAAAAACTGGAGAGGCTTTTTGTTGAGCGATCCCAAACATTTTCAGCAGATAGCGGAAAAGATCATCAAAAGTAATTTTCAATTAGCTACCCACGCCATTGGCGACTCGGCAAACAGAATGATGCTGAAGATATATGCGAGTGTGCTAAAAGGCAAGAATGATCGCCGCTGGCGGATAGAGCATGCGCAGGTATTGGCGCCATCGGATATTGACATGTTCGGGCAATACAATATTATCCCATCGGTACAACCTACCCATGCAACATCTGATATGTATTGGGCTGCTAGCCGTTTAGGTACTACGCGTTTAAAAACAGCTTATGCCTATAAACAATTGCTGGATCAAAATGGATGGTTGCCATTAGGTACCGATTTTCCGGTTGAAAATATTAACCCCATTTACACTTTTTATGCTGCTGTTGTGCGTAAGGACTTGAAAGGGTTCCCGGCAAATGGCTTTCAGCCTGAGAATGCTTTAAGCCGGATGGAAGCTTTACGTGGAATAACCGTATGGGCTGCCAAAGCAAATTTCGAGGAAAAAGAAAAAGGTAGCATAGAGGTTGGCAAGTATGCCGACTTTGTGATACTGGATAATGATATTATGAAAATAAAAGGCGCCGACCTGCCAAAGGTTAAAGTGTTAAAAACGTATGTTAATGGTGAAAAGGTATATGAAAAAAAATAGGGTTAATGGTGTTATAGTGTTTTTGTCGGCGTTTGTATTGTTTAACTCTGCCTGTGCGCAAAACCCACCGACGGGCGTGGCATATGTACAGGAAGAGGCCTTAGTACAAAACGCCACAGTTTTATTAAACAATGCTGATTTTACCATCCCGCTGCAAAACCTGAATACCGCTAAAATTGCCAGCGTACACTTCTCCAACCAATATGCCACCGGGTTTGATAGTTTACTAAACAAATACGCTAAAGTTGACGCTGTAAACGGCAACTTATATAATGGCCCCAAAAACATTAATGACCTTTCTGCCGATCTTAAATGGTACAATACTATCATCGTGCAACTAAACGGTACCGATGTAAACAACCCCCAAATTATCGATTTTATCACTCAAACACAAAAACTAAAAACGGTTATTATTGCCCTGTTCGGCAGCGGCGATTCGTTTAATAAACTGAATGTGGTTACCGCGCCTATCATTTGGTCGCAACGGGTAACACCGGTATCAGCCTATTTTAGCGCGCAAGCCATATTTGGCGGCGTGGCTATCGCCCAAAAGCTTACCGGTACATTTACGCCTCGCTATGCGGCTAATATGGGTTTCCTTACGGCAAAAACACGCCTGCAATATACTGTTCCGGAAGATGCGGGGGTAAATTCCATCAACCTGATTGCTATTGACGATATTGCTCGAGAGGCTGTTGCAGCACACGCTACTCCCGGTTGTGTAGTATTGGTTGCCAAGGATGGTAAAGTAATATTTAATAAATCATACGGCTACCATACCTATGACAATCAACTGCCTGACAAAATAACCGACATATTCGATATTGCCTCCTTAACCAAAGTTACTGCTACCACAATGGAGGTAATGAAGCTTTATGATGAAGGAAGGATCGGTCTGGATTCAACTATCGGCGATTATATACCGGGTGTGCGTAACTCGAATAAAAGCGATATCACCGTTCGCGAATTGATGGAACACCAGGCAGGCTTAGTGCCTGATATTCCAACTTACGAAAAGTTAAAGCCAAGCGATCACAGTATTGATTCATCTGCTGCATACCCGACTAAGGTTTCCGACAATTATTTTTTGCGGAAGAATTATTTCAAAGATGTAATGTGGCAGGATATTTTAAAATCGTCATTGCGTACACGCGGGCAATATGTTTATAGCGATGTAAGTATGGTACTGATGAAGGAGATTGTCGAAACCATTACCTCAATCCCATTAAATGATTATGTATTGCAGCAGTTTTACCTGCCACTGGGCATGAAAACAGCTGGTTTTTTGCCGCTTTACCGTTTCCCGGCATCGCAGATAGTGCCTACTGAACAGGATGCGGTTTTTCGCCATACTTTGTTGGATGGCTACACCGAAGACCAAACCGCGGCATTAATGGGCAATGTATCCGGCAATGCGGGCATATTTGCCAGCGCGAATGATTTGGGTATATTATACCAGATGCTTTTAAACAGAGGCACTTACGGCGGCGTTCAATATATCAAACCACAAACTGTTGATCTGTTTACGGCTAAGCAGTCGGCAGTTAGTCGCCGTGGCTTAGGTTTTGACCGTTGGGATCCATTAGAAGATCATCATTATCCGTCAAAACTCGCCTCACCACAAACTTATGGGCATACCGGCTATACAGGTACCTGTGTTTGGGTTGATCCAAAATATAACCTGGTATATGTATTTCTATCAAATCGAGTAAACCCAACCGTTGGCAGCAAATTATCCAGTCTGAATATCAGGCCGAGGATACAGGATGCAATTTACCAGGCGATACAGAAGGGATTGTAATAATTATAAAATGTAATCAGGCTTATTCCGCCAGCAGCTTATCCGTTAAACTGTCAAACTCATCAACAAACTGGGTGTAATAATCGCCTGTGCCGGGGCCGCTAAAACCGGTATGTATCTTACGCACGTTACCCTGCTTGTCGATAATGATGGTAGTTGGGAAGCCCTTAAAATCCGCCAGCATGGGCAAGCTTTTCTGCGGGTCGCCACGGCCGGGGGTATAACCGGTTATCAATATCGGGTACTGAATATTAAAATGTGTTTTTAACTGCTGCAAAGCCTTTTTTGATTGCGCGAAATCAGGTGTGCGCTCATATGCCAAACCAATAACCTCAACCCCTTTAGGATGATATTTTTGATAGTAACCACCGTTGATAAAGGCCGTTTCATCCATACAATTAGGGCACCACGAACCTAATATTTGTACAATAACCACTTTGTTTTTATAACGCGCGTCACTTAATGATACCGTATTGCCTTCAGTATCCTTAAAGCTAAAAGCGATGGTTTTATATCCTGGTTTTAAAACTGTTAAGGAGTAAGCATCGGGTAGTTTGGCGTTTTCATTCCTGTAAGCGGTCCAATGGTCTAAACCAGAGTATCCGGCATACATCTTACCATCGGTCAATGTATTATCAGCATTTACTTTGGCGATAAATATAAAAGCATGCCCACCATCAAAGCATGATAAATATAGGCTGTCGTCTTTTATCGTTCCTTCTAAATAACGGTAATCACCAGTGGTAGTTAAAAAAGTACCGGTAACATCTTCACCGTTTTGTTTAAACTCGCCTACTGTAGTATCCCTGCTTGCGCCATCACCAAAAATAGCGGTCCATCTGCCTGCTACATTAAGGTTTGATGCTTGTCCTGGCGCAAAAAAGCGGTAGGTAGTATTAGCGGTAGCTTTAAAAGGTAAAAGATATTGCTTATCGGCCGAGTGTTTTATCCAGTTTCCCTGCAAATTGTCGCCAACCAGTTTCAACTTAAACTCTGAATCAAATAAAGGCATGTGTATAAATACCGAGTCGCCAATAAGCTTCACATCAGTTACCTTTAAGCGTTCAGCGCCATTCATAATAGCTATTTGCTGATGCCCTGCAGTATCGCTCACTTCAAAATTAAAAGGAAGATCATGCCCGGATGTATTAGTGATCACCCCGCGCCACGTGCCGGTTGGAAGTTTACTTTGCGCGAAGGCCGCATTAATTATTAAAGAGAATAGAGCTATTAGCAGCGCTTTGTTTTTCATTTTATAGGTCAGTTATATATTTATTGTGCTTAGCCTCTTTCCCGCGCAGCGGAAGAGAGAGTCGAGCAGCGCAGCGACGTAGGGGTGAGTCGAAACGCCATGCCCGCCGATACAAGCTCAAATGTATATAAACTTAGTGGATTATTTTAGCACCTCGCGCGATATGACAATCTTCTGAATTTCTGATGTGCCCTCATATATCTGCGTGATCTTGGCATCGCGCATCAAACGCTCCACATGGAACTCCTTTACAAAGCCATAGCCGCCGTGTATTTGCACGGCTTCAATGGTGGTATCCATCGCTACTTTTGATGCGAATAGCTTGGCCATAGCGCTCGCCTGTCCGTAAGGCAGGTGATGATCTTTTAACCAGGCCGCTTTTAAACACATTAAGCGTGCTGCCTCAATTTCAGTGGCCATATCGGCCAGCTTAAACTGTATGGATTGCAGGTTGGCTATGGTTTTGCCAAAAGCCTTGCGTTCCTTGGCATATTGTACAGCCAGTTCATGCGCTCCTGACGCAATGCCCAGTGCCTGCGACGCAATGCCAATACGCCCACCTTCCAAGGTTGTCATAGCGAATTTAAAGCCGAAGCCTTCTTCGCCTATGCGGTTTTCTTTAGGTACTTTAACATCAGTAAACATCAGCGAGTGCGTATCTGACCCGCGTATACCCATTTTGTTTTCTTTGGGGCCGATGGTAAAGCCTTCCATGCCACGTTCTACAATCAAGGCGTTAATGCCATGATGCTTTTTGCTTGCGTCCGTTTGGGCGATAACAAGATATGTCGAAGCCGAATTACCGTTAGTGATCCAGTTTTTGGTGCCGTTCAGCAAATAATGGTCGCCCATATCAATGGCAGTGGTTTGCTGTGATGTAGCATCCGATCCCGCTTCCGGTTCTGATAAGCAAAAAGCGCCTATCTTTTCGCCCCTGGCTAATGGGATTAAATATTTTTGTTTTTGTTCCTCGGTGCCGAATTTCTCCAGCCCATAACATACCAATGAATTATTTACCGATATAACCACCGAAGCTGAAGCATCAACCTTTGATAATTCTTCCATTACCAATACATAGGATATTGCATCCATACCGCTGCCGCCATATTGTTCCGATGTCATCAGGCCCATAAAACCCAGTTCGCCCAGTTTTTTTATTTGCTCAGCCGGAAATTTTTGGTGTTCATCCCGATCAATAACACCTGGCTTTAGTTCATTTTGAGCAAAATCCCGCGCGGCCTGGCGCACCATCAGTTGTTCTTCGGTAAATTCAAAATTCATGTTTGGTTAATTAGCTTGTTGTAAAAATAATGTTATGCATGCATAGTAAAAAATTATATATAAAAAAAAGAGAGCTCTTTTGAAGCTCCCTTTCCCCTAATTAATTTAAACTATTGATTAAACCCAAAACAAAGAACAAAAATTTTCAGCTTGGGTGTCTGAGAATTCATTTTTAATAGGTAGATGTTGTTTTCATTCTACAGGTAAGTGTAGGATCGATTGGTATGTACAAACATGTTGCCATTATTTTAATGGTAATAAAAAAACTAACCCAATAATTAATAAATTAAAGTTTAACAACTCTAAGTTGTGTGAATTATAGATGATTAGCCTTAAGAATAACTTATTCATTACATTCACACGATGGCTTATTGAGCATGATTTCTGTCCCCAAAAAACATCAATTCTGTTTTTCCATACAGGCGATGTATTAAATTTTATACAAGTGTGTTTAAGGATATAGTAATTTTTATTTGATGCATCCTATATTCTCGCCATCTGTATTGCCTAATTATTACCTTTAGCAATGCAAATTATTCATGCCCTGCAGCAGTGGTGGGCAAATCAAAGCTTGTTAGAAATTGTAGGTGTAATCACAGGCCTGTTATGTGTTATTTTAGCGGCTCTGAATAATATATGGAACTGGCCTATAGCCATAATCAGTGTAGGTATCTATATTTTTATATTTATGCAATCTCGCCTGTATGCCGATATGGGCCTACAGATCTATTTCCTGGTCACAAATATTTACGGCTGGTACTTTTGGAGCAGGAATACCGATACTGAAATAAAAATACCCGTAAAACTTATCACAGCCAGGCAAACCATAGTTTCTGTACTAATTATCGCGGTTGCAACACCTTCGCTGGGGTTTTTGCTGATAAGATTATCTCCTATACTTCACTATCAACCGGCATCGTACCCATATCTGGATAGCTTTTGTACGGCTTGCAGCCTGGTAGCACAGGTTTTTTTAACCCGGAAAATTTTAGAGAACTGGCTGATCTGGATTTTTGTGGATATTATTTATGTAGGCGTTTACATTTTTAAAGGCCTTGATGCTACAGCTTTCATGTATGCCATATATGTGCCCATTGCCCTGTTAGGATACATTGATTGGCGAAAAGATTACAAAAAGCAATCAGTATCAGCATAAAAGCACCGGTGCCAAACCTAGGATCTGTCTAAAAACAAATCGTCATTGCGAGCGAAGCGTGGCAATGACGATAGTTTAAACAGCCTCTAAAACAGGCTATTTAATAGCCATTATCAGCTCGTTATTAATAAAGCTTTCTTCCCTAAAACCACTCTCACGCACAATTTTTACAAAATCAAAGTAGGAGCGTTTGTAAAAATCCGCATCGTTGGTATATAAAAATTTGCTTTTTAAGATAGAAACTAATGCCTCTGTTTTAATTAATTTAAAATCCGCCTCATCAGTTAAACGGACCAGGGGTTTTATCAATTCATGAACACATGCCTTATTATTGGCATATAAATTCATGTTAACCTTAAGTAAATAAAAGGATGCCAGCATAAACGGTGTATAAGTATGGCTTTCTTTATCATATAATTTCACAACATCGTTATAAATGGTTGTTGCAAGCTCAACATTACCCGATTGCATGTTAGCTCCTGCTATCATCATTTTTAAAATAAAGTTATAAGCATCAGCATCACCACCCTCTCTTTTATATACTTTGTTAAGCATGTTGGTAAACCGCAACAGCTTAACCGGGCTTTTGCAAATGGAAAGTGTATATACAGCCAACAGGTATAAAACATCATTTTCGGTATTTGCTGCCACTTTATCGCCTGTTTTTGGCGGGTTAAAATAAAATGTAGTTAATTCGGCAAAAGCTTCTTTCTTAATTATCCCATATTTAAAATAGTAGTATATGGTTTCAAGGCAGCTTAGCGGGTTAATCGCTAATTGCTGTAATTCTTCCTGCGGAAGGCTTTTTAATCCTAATAAATATTCTTCAAGCTTATTTATATCAAGCTGCATAACTGCTATTATGGCCAGGGCACTATAAACCATTATCCTCTTTTTGGTAGATAAATTAAAGGATAGCAATGCTTGCAGCGCTTTTTTATAATCGGTATTTATAAACTCAAGCCCAAAAAAGTAATTGAATAAACTATCAGTACAATCCCCCTGAAAGTATTCAGTTATCGCCTCTGCCCTGGTTAATGAGGCGTACTCCTTGGCTATAACCTCACCCAAAAAAATAATAATGTCTGCTTTTTCTTTAGAGGATAAGCCCATCTCCACCAAATACTCACAAACGTTGGTTTGGCCATTTTTAGCAGCGTAAATGATAAGCCATTTTAATATAGATACCTTACGGTCGCTTTTAAACAGGCTGTTCAGGCTTGATACCAGGTTTGAGTTAACGGTATTATTGTTTTTGTACAGCAAGTGGCGGGCAATACTGTAATTAAGAAAATTATGGTTCCCAAACTCAATAACGGTATTGTATTGCATGTCGCCGCTTCTATTAAGCTCATATATAAATCCTATACCTAAAAGCTCAATATACGCGTGGTGATATTGTTTAATAAAATCGTTTATCTTGAATTTGTCAACCACAAACTTCTCATTTGCAAAATCCATGTTTTCCAATAACATTTTCACAAAAAGGGATTTTTCAACAGCGTATGTCCCCAGGTAAATTTTGTTTAATATAAATGTTGAAACAAGGTCATATATACTTAGCTGGTCGGCCTTTTGAAGCGAAAAATCAAGCTTGTGTTGTTTATAATAATATTGAAAATACAGTGGATAGCTAAAGTTTTTCAATATCTCAAAATCAGAATTAGTTTTTGACTCAGGGTTTATATTGTAACTAAGCTCATTTATTTCCTGGTTGCTAAACAAAGGCACATTAGTCAGCAGGTCTTCGCGGCTTGGGAAACCTAAAAAACATTTTCTATTAAAGTCTTCAAGTTCACCCCTGTTATTTAGCCAGGTGGCTGCCCGCATTGTTAATATCATTTTAAAGCTATCGTGCTGCTCATAAAATGAAAAAATATCCATTATCTGGTTCAATAGAAACTGAAACTGGTCGCTTTTAAACATGTGTTCATCAAGCCCGTCTATTATCAGGTAAAAATTACCATTATGGTTTTGCCGAACGTCAAGCAGGGCCGACAAATCATTCCAGCTACCATAGCCCAGTAATGATAATAACCAATCGTTAATATCTTTACCGCTTATAAAAACATTTATAAGCGCGTTGCTGCTAAAAAACAGAATAATATCATTGCTCTTTCCTGCGGTATTTATGGCCATCTTTTCCTCAACCCAGTGGCAAAGCGCAATGGTTTTACCGTACCCGGCTGGTGCGGTAATAATGGTGGCAGCATAATCATCTTTTAAGAAAGCATCGAAGTGATCGTCAATAAATTTTCTTTTTATGGTTTGATGGAAGGGAATACCTGATCGGTTTTTTAATGCTTGTAAGGTAAAGTTGGTTATTTTATCGGCACTTTGTTTAATCGTATTCCAACCGATATCGGTGCCCGCAGCATTGCTGGCTTTAGTGCTGTTGCTATCGCAATATTGAGCCCAGCCTTCGTAGCCGCAATACCTGGCCATAGCATCCATTGTAAATAACGATGGCTTAAATTTGCTGTAGGCAAAGCCGTATACACGTTTTAAAGTGGTTTCACTTACCTGCTGATTGGTTTTTCGGAAAATTAATATGGAAAGGGTTTTACAATCGGATGGTGAAATATTTTTGAATTCCGCGATAGAAAGTACTAGCTTCTTTAGCTTTTCGAAGTGCTGAATTAAAAATGATGTCATGACGGTTAAGATTAGGTTGGGCTCAGGGCGTTAAATAATTAGTGCTATCACATAGTGCTGTTGTGTTGTTTTTTTATATTACCATATATACCGAAATTCCGGGGCTATAGGTTGTCTTAGATGCAGCAATGAACAAAATGAACAAATTTTAGCGCGTTGGTTACTTCGCGAACATTTAGGTAAGCCAGTTATTAAATATATTTAAAAAGTTTAAAAAAATGAAATTATGCGAAAACCATTTTAATACACTCGCTAACGGTGTGATGTTTAGATACATCACCGGATAGTATGATTTTCCCTGTTTGGTATTGAGAGGCTATTTCCTGTAGTTTTTGTTCTAATACACGGCAAAGCTCCTCGTTTTGGGCGTAACTAAAAAGGTCGAGGGTTATATTTCCCGGCAAATTATAGGCTTTGTGCGTAGGTTGGCCACATATTCTTAATATCTCCAGTTTAATCTGATTACTGATAAATATCTTATCCATCACAATATGCATATTTAATAGTTTAGGTAAATTAAGTACATTATACGCAAATATTAAACCTATGTTTTATAATGTCGCAAAAATTTATAAAATATTTAGTATTAAGAAAGGTTTCTGTTTCCTGTGATGAAATATATTGGAAGTCGAATAGAAGAAATTACCCAATAGTTAATAATATCAATAACTAATACAAACTTTAAGCATAGTCAGGTATTTATACGTTATTTATAATTCACGTATAAATACGTATGCGTAAAAAGGCTTAAACCGGCAGTTGAAACAGCGAATACTTTATAGCAAACAATACCAATCCTGCGGTATTTCGGCAGCCTGCTTTATTTATAAGGTTATTTCTGTGCCCTTCAATGGTGCGCGTGCTTAAAAATAGTTGCTCACCAATTTCAGCATTATTATATTCTTTACAAATTAATTCTAACACCTGCTTTTCGCGCGCTGTTAATTTTACCGGTATATTACTGATGTTTTTTTGTGTTTGCGTACGATAATTAGCGCTTTCTCTCAGTGCCATTAATACACCCGCGTTAAAATAAAAACCGGTTTTATAAACCGTTTCAATAGCGGTTATTAATTCATTTTTATCGCAATTTTTTGCCAGATAGGCAGCGGCCCCGGCATTTATCATTTGCGTAATAAGCAGTGGTTGTACATGTACGGATAGCACTATTACTTTAATTCGGGTATATTGCTGGTGTAAAATAGTATTCAGTTCAATGCCGTTCATGCCGGGCATATCCATATCTATAATGGCTATATCGGGTAGTTCCGCTCCTGTGGTATTCAGCTTTTCTAAAAATGAATTCCCATCCTCCGATTCTGAAATCAGCTTAAATTGTTCTACCGAATCAATCAGCAAACCAAGGCTTTGCCTAAACAGGTTTTGATCATCAACGATAGCGATTTTTATTTCGTTCATATTTTGTTAGCCGGTAGCGGGTAATTGATATTCACCTTGAAACCCTGCCCGGCGGCGGTGTCAATTACATAGTCAGCGTTTATTACGGTTAACCGGCTCTCAATGTTTTGCATGCCCATCCCAACAATTATTGATGATGCATCCATCCCCTTTCCGTTATCATTATAAGTAATTAATATAGCATGGTCGGCAATCGCTATTTTTATAATGGATTGTGTAGCACCTGCATGTTTTATAGTATTATTAATTAATTCCTCTAAAACCCGGTACAAAGCAACCGATGCCGGTAGGGATATAGCTTTAAGCGCTTCTTCGGCATCATTAATTAAGGATATGGTTAACTGGCCCGAATTATTGATGAACGACGCTTTTTCTTCGATAGCTGCAGCCAAGCCGTAATAGCTCAAGGCCGGAGGTGATAAATTGTGCGATATGTAACGTACATCCCGTATTACTTTATCAATAATTTCCTTACTTAGCTTTACATGCTTGTTGTTATTGTCCTCTTCGGTCGCGGGTTTAAACATTTCAATGGTTAACCTCAGGCTCGATAGCGCCGTACCAACATCATCATGCAAATCCTGGCCTATACGTTTGCGTTCTGTTTCCTGCGACTCGATGATAGCCTGCAGCAATTCCTTCTGGTGTTCAATCTCTTTAAACTGAAGCTGCTGGCGCTGCCTTAAAATTTTGTTCTGATTTCTGATATATAGCAATATGAACGAGCCCACCATTAAAAATGAGCCCACCATGGCTAGTATTATCAGTATATATATGTTATCTACGTTTTGCATTTGTAAAATCCGGTTGCTAATAAAATAGATTCGACCACTAAAATAGTATCAAAAACCGACCAAACGATAGCGTTTACATTTACACTGGCGTGTAGAAGGTAATTAATGGAGATAAACATGAATAATCCGCATCCGTAGTATATTAAAAATGCTATATTAACCCAATTTAATCCGCTCTGCCCCCAACTATCATTAGTTTCAATATTGCTTTGTTGGTTAAGATATAAAACACTGTATGCTATAATTATAATAGCCTCAATAGTATCGGGATAAGTATCTACCTGAATACCAGGCTGAATAAAAAAGAAATCTACCAGGCAAAATATGCAGAGAACGATCACCAGCATAACCATAATTTTCTGCCACGTTCCCTTAAACAAATAGTTATAAAACAAGGATATAAGGGTGAATTCAATAGGGGTGTAAATGTGAAACATTATTGTGGTAGGTATATGATGCAGTAAAAGGATAATATTTATTGCATTTGCAATACCCGAGAAAACCAGGAACCCAAAAAGAACTTTAAACGGAGGGCTAAGTAACTTGTATCTAAATAACGCTATAATAATAGGTATTGCAATAGAAGCCGGGGTTAGGTAAAGAGTGTAGTATCGTAGAAAAGCCATCAAATATGTTTATTCTGCCTAAATATTGCTATTAAAGCAGAATAAACATAATAAATCCCAATAATTATTATTCAGATAATGGGCTTCCCGGGGCTGCGCACGTTGGCGGGCAAACCGTTGTGTAATCATATATATTACTTGGCGGGTTGCCAACACCACCTCCGCCGCCATTACCTTGTGGTAAAGAAACTATATCCTGCCCGCCGCTTACCGGAACCAGTAATAACTGCGCGGTAGTTGGATCAGTTGGATCTTCAAGCCCTATATATGCCCTTACGCTATCGGCGTCGGGGTTATATTGCAGGATGTTTTGAAAATTGACGATTGGGATTAAAAAAGATTGCGCTACAAAAGCCTGCCCAGATGTGGCAAGATAAACACGCCAGTTTGCCGCTAATTGTACAGCTTGGTTAACAGGGATAGTTCCTTCTGGATCTTCATTTAGATTGTTTGTGCTCATGTTAAATTGTGATGAAGGTTAATTTATTTTATTATATATGCTAAAACGGGGTTAATAACGTTTTAGGTTTTATACCTCGGTACTAATTTATATCAAATTCTTTTTAAAGCCAATGAATAAAGTGAACAAAGTATAAATTTTGTGAACAACATGCTATGTCCTGAACGGACTGAACAAACCGACCGGAATCAATAATAACTGAACAAAGTGTTTTGGTGATATGCTGAAAGGGCTGTTTAATTTTATGTGACTGAAATAGTTCATCTAAACTTAAACAACTCAATCATGAAAACCTTTACCTGTGTGGCCAGGTACGTTCTGATATTGTGCCTGCTACTATTTTTCTCTCTAACTTCCAGCGCTCAGCGTATCTACGCCTCCAGTCAGGATGTTGGCTCAACCGGCCTGTTATGCCTTGGTTGTAATGTATCCAACCAGGCAAATGCTGCCGATGGTAATGTGGAAACGTATTCAACCCTCAATGTTACGGTTGGCTTAGCGGCAACAACATACCAGGAACTTATATTTGGCGGTACCAAAGTTGCGGCCAATACACCGGTAACGGTTAAGTTGGGCACTGGTAATAACCTACTGAGTGCTACGGTACTTGGAGGGATTTCGTTACAAGCATATAATGGCACAACGGCAATTGGCCAACCAGTTTCTGTATCAACCCTGGTAAGTGTATTAGCTAATAACAATCAGATAGAAGCAAGCATAACCCCAACTGCAGCTTATGATCGTATAAGGGTAACACTCAACGGCGGCTTACTAGGCGCGTTAAGCAATTTATATTTATACGAAGGTTTTTATAACGGGAATGCCGCTGGCGCATGTAACTCGCCAGTCGATGAGCTGTACGGCATTTCATCGGGCTTACTTAACCTGGGCCTGGCGGTTGGGGGGGTACAAAACCCGCAAAATGCATATGATGGTAATTTAACCACGTATTCAACCCTTAATGCGGGTGTTGGCTTGGTTGGTGCCTACGCACAACAAACCATCATCTACGAAGCCCCATCCGTAGTTGGTGATTCCATCAGATTGACAATGTCTGTACCGCAATCGCTGCTTTCTGCCGGTGTATTATCAAATATTTCAGTCTCGACCTATAACGACTATAACGGCGCCAACGGTACTGCCGAAACCTATACCATAAACTCATCCTTATTAAACCTTCAATTACTCGGGTTAATAGGCGGTACTCAAAATTTCACGGTCACCTATGCTCCTAAAAATATATTCGATCGTGTGCAGGTGACTTTGGGTGGAGGTATAGCCAACGTGCTGTCAACCTTAAACCTGTACGAGGCGCAAAAACTGATACCTCGCCCGGTTATAAAATTTAATAACGTAATTACAAATAACGCAGCCATATGTAGCGGCACTTCGGCTATTCTAACTGCCGTTGCGCAGCCTAATACTACATTTTTATGGTATACAGCGGCCACAGGCGGCTCACCTGTTTATACCGGCAGTAGTTTCACAACCCCGGCATTAACCGCTAATACAACCTATTATGTTGCGGCCATGCGCTCCGGCTGTACCGATCAATCCGAACGAACAACTGTTGTAGTAAGTGTAAATGCTGTACCGGGAAATGTTACTGTGACCAATGCGGCGGTAACCGTTTGCCCCGGCCAACCGGCAACTTTTACCGCGCAGGCAGTTACGGGAGTAACCGTAAACTGGTATGCTGCCGCTACCGGCGGTACACCAATTGCTACCGGCAACAGTTTCACAACCCCTGCGTTAACAGCAACTACAAGTTATTATGCCGAGGCGCAATCCGGAGGCACTTGCGTTAGCCCTGGCCGTACCTTGGTTACCGCAACAGTTAGCACGCTACCTGCCGCACCGGGAATAACCACACCCGATGTAACCATCTGCCCAAATAATGTCGCGGTATTTTCAATCGCCTCACCTGTAACAGGTGTTACCTATAATTGGTACAGCACCGCCACCGGTGGTACATCATTATATACAGGTACAAACTTTACTACCCCGGCATTAACAGCCACCACAAGTTATTATGCCGAAGCCGAAAATATAACCGGCTGCCCAAGTGCAACCCGTACCCAGGCTACAGCAACTGTTAGTCCGGCCCCTGCCGACCCAATTTTAGCTGCCAATAATCAAACTATCAGCGCCGGACAAACAGCTACTATAAATGTAACCAATGCTCAAACAGGCATTACCTATAATTGGTATACTTCGTCTACAGCGGCATCATCTATTTTTACCGGCACATCATTCACTACTCCGGCGCTTTACAGTAATACTACTTATTACGTAGCAGCGGTAAATGCCACAGGTTGCCAGTCGGCTGATAGAGTGGCTATTACCATAACAGTCACCATCAACACAAATACACCCTGCGCATTTGCCAATAACCAGGCAAGCAGCGTTAATAATATTTGTATTGGATGTGGCACTACCAATAACGCGCTCGCTGTAGATGCCGATACCACTACTGCTTCAACCATAAGTGTTTTGGTGGGGTTGCTTGGCGGTTCAGCATCGCAACAACTCATATTCCAACAACCGGGCTACGCCGGTGATACCGTGAAGCTAGAGCTTGGCTCACCTGCAAATTTACTAAGCGCGGGGGTAGCAGCTAACATACAAGTGGCGCTATATAATGGCACTACGCTGGTTGCAAGCTATGCTTTAAACAATGCCTTGCTTACAGTAAGCCTCTTATCTGGCAGCACTCGGTATGCGGTTTATGTACCGGCAACTGGTGCTTATGATAGGGTACAGGTAACGTTAAATTCCGGCATTGCGGGTTTAATAAACTCTTTAAATGTTTACTACGCTGTGCAGGAATATCCAAAACCGGTGTTCACCCCTGCCAGCCCTGAAATTTGCATGGGCAGTACAGCTACAATCAATATCACTTCACCAACAAATGGTACTTTCCAATTCTATACCGCCCCAACTGGCGGAACATTGGCAGGCACCGGTACTAGTTTTACAACACCTGCTTTAACCGCCAACACTACTTATTATATAGCCTATACCCGCGGTACATGTACAAGCCCTAATCGCTACCCGGTACAAATTTTGATTGATAATCCGCCTGCTGCCCCGGTTGTTAATCCATCAACTACGAGTATTTACAGCGGGCAAACAGCAACCTTTACAGCTACTGTTCCAAATAATGTAACCGTTAAGTGGTATACAGCAGCAAGCGGTGGTACCTCTGTTTATACAGGTACAACCTTTACAACACCTGCTTTAACCGCCAATACTATTTATTACGCCGAAGCTTCATCAGGTAGCTGCGTATCAACAACACGTACGCCAGCTACAGTAACAGTACAACCTATTGTAGTGCCTGATGTAACGGTAACTCCACCAACTCAAACGATAAATCCGGGTACTACGGCTACATTAACGGCATCATCAACTACGCCGGGTACAGTATTTAACTGGTTTACTACCCCAACAGGTGGTACCAGCATTTATACCGGAGCAACATTTACCAGTCCGCCATTATTTGCTGGCACAACATATTATGCGCAATCTACCGTAACTGCTAGCGGAGCGGTATCTGCCACACGTGCAGCCGGTGTTATTACTTTAACATCATCAACAGTAAACCCAACACCATGCGATGCCGCCATTGCCGAAACAACCGCCACCAGCGGATTACTTTGCTTGGGCTGCGCAGTAAATAATGAAGCCGCCGCGGTAGATGCCGACCGTAATACCTTCTCTCAGTTAGATGTACCGGTAGGTTTACTTAATGCTTACGCGGAGCAAACACTTCGTTTCGCGAACACAGGTATCGCGGGCGATACTGTAGTTGTGGAATTGGGCGTACCAGGAACGCTGGCCAGCGTAGGGGTACTCTCCGGTATATCCCTTGCTACTTATAACGGCACTACTTATAATAATGATAGGTTCGCTATCAATGCATCGTTGCTAAGTGTTACAGTACTTAACGGAAGTACCCGTTTCAAATATGCCTTTGTTGCTACTGCTCCTTTCGATAGGGTAGAGATCAGATTGAACTCAGTAGTGAGTGTTTTAAACGCGCTGAATATTTATGATGCTTATGAAGAAGTTGCCGCCCCTGTTGTCAGTACATCATCAGTTACTGCCTGCCAGGGAACGCAAGCCACGCTTACCGCTACTGCAACTGCAGACGCAACAGTGCGCTGGTATAGCACTCCAACTGGTGGTACACCATTATATACAGGTAACGTATTTAATACACCTGTACTAACAACCACTACAACCTATTACGCCGAAGCCAGCCGTACAGCTGATGGATGTACCCAAGCGGTACGTACCCCGGCAACGGTTAATGTGGTGACTTCGCCAGTTGCTCCGGTAGTAAATGCACCAACACAAAATATATGTTCCGGCTCTACAGCTACCTTTGCAGCCCAGCCGGTAGCGGGTGTTACTTTTAACTGGTATAGCGCTGCAACAGGTGGTACACTGCTATTTACAGGCAATACATTTACCACTCCGGCTTTAACCGCGTCAACATCTTATTATGTTGAGGCTGATAACGCAGGATCATGCGCCAGTCCAACCCGTACATTGGTTACGGCCAATGTTACCACTACACCATCAGTGCCAACAGTATCATCAACTCCGGTGCAAACCTGTTCAGGCTCAACAGCTGTTTTAACGGCTACATCGGCACAATCAGGTGTAACCTTTAACTGGTACACAACAGCAACCGGCGGTACGCCAATTTTTACCGGCGCGCAATACACCACACCGGTGCTTACCGCGAATACAAGTTATTATGTTGAGGCAGCATCAGGCACTTGCGTTAGCGCTACAAGGGCCAAAGCCGATGTTATTGTAAACCCTACCCCTGCAAACCCGGTTGTCACCACGACCCCTGCAAATGGGCAAGTAACATCCGGACAAACTGCTACACTTGCCGCAACATCCGCTACTGCAGGTGTAACGTTTAATTGGTACACCACAGCCACAGGTGGTACGCCAGTTTTTACAGGGGCAACCTTTGTTACACCTGCTTTATTCTCAAACACAACCTATTATGTTGAGGCTGCAAATGCTACAACAGGTTGCGTGAGCCCGCAACGTACTGCGGTTACCATAACAGTTAATACTATTTTTAACACTACGTGCGATTTTGCATCATCACAAACTAATACTACCAGCGGCGTGCTTTGCGTAGGATGTGGTGTTATTAACCCCAATAACGCCGTTGATGCCGACACCACAACTTATTCCCAGTTAGATTTAACAGTGGCTTTACTGAATGCCTCTGTATCACAAACTTTAATATTTAGTGATCCGGGTATAGTAGGCGATACTGTTGCTCTCAGGTTAAGAATACCTGCCGCTCTGCTTTCTGCTTCGGTATTAGGTAATATCCAGATACAATCATATAATGGTGCTACTGCTAATAACGACGCGGTAACATTAAATAGCGCTGCGATAAAAATTCAGTTGCTATCAGGTAGCCAGGATGTATTGGTGAAATTTGTTCCCAGCGCAGTTTACAATGCGGTGCAAATAACGTTGGTTGATAACGTGCTTGGCGCGCTTAATACTTTAGATGTATTTTATGCTACTAAGCAGGTTGAAAAACCACAGCTTGCCGCATCTACCGTAAATATCTGCTCCGGCACTACGGCTACCTTCACCGTAAGTAATGCCCGTACGGGTTTAACGTATACATGGTACGATAGCGGGGGTGCGGTAGTGCATACCGGCACAAGTTATACCACTGGTCCGTTATCAATAACTACAACATATTATGTGCAAAGCAGCCGTACTGCAACAGGTTGCGCAAACCCTAATAAAGTTGCAGCTACCGCAAATGTAACACCATCACCGGTTACTCCGGTACTGGCCCAAAGCGCTGTACAAATATGCTCAGGCAGTAATGTTACGCTATCAGTAACAAATGGCACAGGTTTCACCATCAACTGGTACGATGCTGCAACTGCTGGCAACTTATTGTTCACCGGTGCAAACTACCAGGTAGCCCCGGTAACAACCACCAGTTATTATGCCGAGCTTACCAACGGTACTTGTATCAGCCCATCACGTGCAGTGGCTACGGTTACTGTTAACCCATTACCATTGCAACCGGGTGTACAGTCAAACAACATAACAGTATGTTCGGGCAGCCCGGCAACTATTACCATAACCAGTCCGCAAACTGGCGTAACGTATAACTATTACGCGGCAGCAACAGGCGGTACCATTTTAGGCAGTGGTGTTACTTATGCTACACCGGCCATCACCGCGAATACAACTTATTATGTTGATGCTGTAAATACCACAACAGGCTGTATCAATAACGGTGGCAGAACGGTGGTGAATATTAACGTAACCAGTCCGGTTGCCGCGCCAACGCTAAGCGCTACGCAAACCCAGGTTTGTAGTGGGGGTAGTGTATCAATAAGTGTAACCAACCCGGTTGCAGGCTTAACCTATAATTGGTACGATGCTGTAACAGGCGGAAACCTGGTATTCACCGGTACTACATTCACCGCGAATAATGTTACTGTCGATGCTAAGTACTATGTAGAAGCCGTAAATAGCACAGGCTGTTTAAGCCAAACCCGTACCGAAACAGATATTAATGTAACACCGATACCAACTCCGCCGCAGGTTCAAACCTCAGCAGGGGGTACATCGGTTTGTTCAGGCACGTCAGCCACATTAGTTATTGTTAGTCCGGTGGTCGGCAACGTTTACAATTGGTACGATGCAGCATCCGGCGGAACACTACTATTCACAGGTACTGAGTATGTTACTCCGGCCTTAACAAGCACTACAACCTATTACGTTGAAGCGGCTACAGCTGGTAATTGTAATCCATCTACCCCTACGGCGGTAACCATCACCATTAATGCCTTACCAACCGACCCTGTTTTGGTTAATAACGCGGTATCGGTATGTTTGGGTAGCACTGCTACATTGGCAATAAGTTCGCCACAGGCAGGGGTTAGCTATAACTGGTACGATTCTCCGGCAGCAACAAACCTATTGTTCACCGGCACCACTTACATAACCGGGCCTATCACTAATACAACTAATTTCTATGTATCGGCAGTAAATGGATCTGGTTGTACCAGTAACAACATGGCTATTGCACAGGTAACGGTAGCACCTGCACCTGCGGCACCGGCCTTAACCAATACGGGTACAGTAACAACCTGTACAGGTTCGCAGGTTACCCTAAGTATAGCTAACCCGCAAGCAGGTTACACGTATAATTTTTATACAACAGCAACCGGCGGAGCATCAGTGGCTACAGGTACCAGCTTTACCACACCTGTATTAGCATCAAATACAACCTATTATGTAGATGCTACAAACAGCGGTGGTTGTATTTCGGCTAGCCGTACAGCGGTAACCATTACCATATCTACACCACCAGCAGCGCCAACAGCTGGGGGAACAGGTACAGCTATATGTACAGGTAACGTGACTGCCATAACCGCTACAAGTTCTGACCCAAGCGCAACCATAAGCTGGTTTGCTGATGCAGCGGGAGGTACAGCGTTAGCGACAGGCAATAGCTTCACCACGCCTGTATTAACAGCTACCACTACCTATTATGCCGAAACAGATAACAGCAACAGTTGCCCATCTACTAGCCGCGCACCAGTAACGGTAACGGTATCACCAACCCCGGATGCAGCAATTGCAGGTACAGGTGGCACATCAATTTGTATTAATAATGCCACAACCATAACCGCTACCAGCACCGATGCTACCGCTACCATAACCTGGTATGCCGCTGCCACAGGTGGTACAGTTTTAGCAACAGGTAATAGTTTTACTACCCCTGTTTTAAATAGTAATACCACTTATTATGCACAGGTAACTAACAGCACCGGTTGCACTTCGGCAGCACGTACGGCGATAACAGTAACCATAAACGCATTACCTGCCGATCCGACATTGGCTAGCGCTAACGCTGTTGTTTGTTCAGGGGCCAATGCTACATTAATGGTGAGCGCGCCGGTGGCGGGTACAACCTATAATTGGTATGATTCTGCAACATCAACCACCATATTATTCACCGGTGCTACATATGTAACCGGGCCTATAAGTAGCCCGACTGTTTACTTTGTATCGGCGGTAAACGGTACAGGCTGTACCAGTATGGACAGGGCGCAGGCACAGGTAACCATACAAGCTGCTCCTGCCGCGCCGGCAGTAGCTAACGCGGGTACGATACAAACCTGCGCAGGCACATCGGTAACGTTAAGTATTGCTAATCCGCAAGCGGGATATACCTACAACTGGTATACTGATGCAACAGGCGGATCATCGGTTTATACAGGTACTGATTTTGCAACCCCTGCGCTAGCATCAGGTACTACTTATTATGTAGATGCAACTAATAGCACAGGTTGTACATCAACCACACGCACAGCGGTTAATATAAGTGTGACCAATGCACCTGGCGCACCTACCGTTAGCAACACCGGTACATCTGTTTGTCCGAATACTGCCACTACGCTTACAGCAACCAGTAGTGATCCGGGTGCTATGATATCATGGTATAGCGGTGCAACAGGTGGCACAGCCTTAGCAACCGGAGGTAACTTTACCACACCGGTACTAACCGCTAACACTACATATTATGTCGGCGCGACAAATACAGCCAGCGGTTGTATTTCAACCTCACGTACACCTGTAACGGTAGCCATATTGCAACCATTAGCCGCACCGGTTGTCGCTGTATCTGCAACTACTATCTCTACAGTAACCTTTGCGTGGAGTTCAATAACAGGAGCAACAGGCTACCAGGTAAGTTTGGATAATGGCACCACATTTATTGATCCCGGCTCCGGATCGTTAACCTATACGGTGGCGGGGCTCAACCCAGGGCAAAGCGCCACACTGATCGTCCGGGCGCTGGGGGCTTCGGGTTGCGAACTCAGTGCAAATTCCGCTGCGGTTACCGGCACAGCGCAAAACCCATTCGGCGACGGAATTTTTGTACCGAATGCGTTTACGCCTAACGGAGATGGCAAGAATGATATTGAATATGTGTATGGAACAAGCATAAAGAGCCTAACCTTTTATGTCTATAATCAATGGGGAGAGATGATCTTTAAATCCGAAAGTCAGGCAAGCGGATGGGATGGCACTTATAAGGGTACCAATCAGCCGGTAGGCGTGTATGTCTACTACGTCCAGGCTAACATGAACGATGGAAAACAAATAATGAAGAAGGGGACAATAACACTGCTGCGGTGATCAATTCATCGCAGCCCCTAACGGGGTATTTAACCTTTAATAATTCATTCATCACCAAAAAGATTCTCAACATGAAAAAGATTATAATCACTATAACCATACTGTTACAAATTGTAATAGTTAGCCAGGTAAAAGCGCAGATAGACCCGCACTTTTCACAATATTATGCATACCCATTGTTCCTAAACCCGGCATTAACCGGTGTTATGAATGGCGATGCCCGCGTAAACGCGAATTTCAAAGATCAGTACGCGACCATAAATAACGCCTATGAAACCGGCGCCTTATCGGCAGATATAAGACCTAACGACAGGATGGGCGTAGGGTTAACCGTATTAGATGAATCAGCAGGTACTGCCGGGTATAATTATTTTACCGCCTATGGCTCATTCAGCTATAACATAGCCATATCAAGCAACGGTACCCAAAAAATAAACTTTGGCGTACAGGCAGGTTTAATAAACCGCAGCTTTGATCCAAGCAAGCTGCAATTGGGCGATCAATACAACCCTGCGTTGGGCTTCGATGGTAATTTGCCAACTTATGAAACCTTTGCAACCACAAATTCTACCGAATTTGATGCAGGCGCGGGTGCTTTTTATTACGATGGCGACCCGGCACATCATGCAAATCCGTTCCTTGGTGTTAGCGTGGCGCATCTTAACGGACCAACTGATCCCTTTGCCGTTGCCGGTGAAAATGCCAAACTACCCAAGCGGTATATTGTGCATGGCGGTGTCCGGTTAAAAGTTGATGATGCGATTGATCTTACACCGCACTTTATCTACATACAGCAACAAAAAGCAACCGAAAAAGCCATAGGAGCATATTCTGAATTTAAGTTACCCGATGATAACGGGCTAATATTAGGGGCTATGTACCGCTTTCAGGATGCTGCGATTGCCAATGTAGGGTATCACTTTGATAATTACATCGTAGGCGCGAGTTATGACTTTAATACATCACAACTTCGTTCAGCAACTGCCGGGCAGGGTGGTTTAGAGTTATCCATAAGCTATGTGTTTCACAAACACGCAGATGAACCTGAACCCGTTTGCCCACGCTTGTAACCCTATTTATGAATTAGCCTGCGTTTAGCAGTCAAAAATGTAACACGATGAAAAAGATTATATTAATAAACCTCATAGTCCTTGCCGCCTTAAATACATTTGGGCAAAAACCTGATGATGTAAAGGTGTTGGGCGATCAAGCATTCGCTAATAAAAATTATTACGCGGCTGCATTTTATTATAAAGAAGCAGCAACTGGCTTTAACATCCAACCACAAACAGTTATCCCTTTTAGGGGAGATACCAAAGCGGGCAAAAAGGTAAAAGCCGAAAACAGTGATTATATAAGCTACCAGCTGGCGGAATCCTATCGCCTTTATGAAAACTACCTGGAGGCTGAAGGTTGGTACTATAAAGTGGTTACCGGTGGCAACTCCGCCAAGTATCCGCTGGCAAGGCTTTGGTATGGTATATGCCTGCGTGCCGATCAGCACTTTGACGAAGCCGTTAAGCAATTGCAATTGTTTATAGCCCAATATAATGGTGCTGGAAGGTACAAAGACATGGCCTATGAGGAATTGCGCAATTGCCAGTTCGCAAAAGAGCAGTATTTATATCCTGCCCTTTTGGATGTAAAGATGATGAATGGTAAAGTTAATAATGATGGATCGGACTATGCAGCCGATATAAATAATGGCAAGCGTTATTTCACCTCGTCAAGGATGTTGAAGAGTGATAAGAAACACCTGAACCGCATATATATATTATCAGAAGATGCTAATTCCAACCCACAATTGGTCAGTTTTAATAATACCAACGATAAAAAGGAAATTGAATACGGTACCCCATCAATTGACCCAACAGGTAAACACATGTATATGACACGCTGGTATAAAACAGGCGATAAAACTATACATGCCATTTATATGAGCACACTTGGCGATAATGGTTGGGGCGAACCGGTAAAACTAAATACCAATGTAAATAATGAGGGTTTTAGCTCGATACAACCCTTTATTACGGCCGACGGGAAACGCTTGTTTTTTGTATCTGACAAACCCGGCGGCCAGGGTGGGGAGGATATTTGGGTAAGCGATATTGGTACAGATGGTTTACCGGTAAATTCACACAACCTGGGCGCGACAGTTAACTCGCCGTTGGATGAACAGGCACCCTATTACGACATCGTTGAAAAGAAATTGATATACAGCTCAAAGGGTTTTACCGGTTTGGGTGGATTTGATTTTTTTGTAACCTATGAAACCGTAGGCCAATGGTCGGCACCAAAAAATATGGGTTACCCGATGAACTCGGCAAAAGATGACCTATATTACTTACCTGATAATAATAATCGTAAAAAAGCCTATGTAAGTTCAGACCGCGAGTCGGACTGCTGCCTTAACCTGTTCACTGTATATGACAAAAAATATATACTGAAAGGCATAGTAACTGATTGTGACGCGCATACCGCTTTAGCGGGCGTTAAAGTGAGTTTTGTTGATTCGCTGAGTAAACAAACCCTGTATGAGCAAATTTCAGGTGCCGATGGCGTATATGCGTTTAGCGTAACTACCAGGCGCCCATATAACATGGTGCTCGAAAAGAAAGGCTACTTTACCAAAGTGGTATCCGCCCCAACTAGTGGCAGAATGAATGCGGATACCCTGATTAATCCTGATATATGCTTACAGGCATTTGTAATAAACAAACCCATCGTTATAAAAAACATATTGTATGACTTTGGAAAATCAACTTTAAGGCCCGAATCAGAAAAAGTGTTGGATTCGTTAGTGAAAATTTTGGTAGATAATCCAAAGATGAAAATAGAACTGAGTTCGCATACCGACTCTGTGGGCAGCGATGCTTATAACATGAAACTTTCGCAAGACAGGGCACAATCATGTGTTGATTATCTCCAAACTAAAGGTATTCCGGAAAGCCGCCTATTTGCTAAAGGTTATGGAAAATCAAGGCCGATAGCGCCAAATTCTTTACCTAATGGCAAGGATAACCCGGAAGGCAGGCAGTTAAACAGGCGTACAGAGTTTACAGTACTAAAAGTTGAATAAAGATACTGGGTGAATTGAACAATTGACCATTAAAAAAGAAGTGTTATGGAGCAGGAAATAGTATCATTAAACAGGCCACTATTAAAATCGAGGGGCTTATCAACACATCATATTGAGATTTTTGAGATGATATTGATGGGGAAATCAACAAAGGAAATAAACCAGACAATGGGTTATTCACAACGCTCGCATGCGGGGGTTGATCATTCGCGCAAAGTGATGTATAAATTGTTAGCGCTGGAAGGTTTGTGTCGAAAGGATTATGTGAAACAAGTTACATTCCCACGGCAGTACTATTTTTGGTGGAAAAATGTATTGCACAAACATATGGAGCTGTTAATGAAGATTGCCATTAAACCGGAATATTATACATCTTCTGCGTTTTAAACAAAGGCTAAAATAAAGGCAGTGAATATTCACTGCCTTTATTTTTATGATAACTAAACCTCGATACTTTCAATAGCTTTTTCCAAAGCCGTATCTTTCAAATCAGGTACAGCAACACCCTCAACTCTATAAACAGTTAAGTCAGTCATGCCTAAAGCGCCTAGAAATGACTTTAAGTATGGGGTGGCAAAATCGTAACTGGCAGTCGGTCCGTCAGAATAAACACCACCTGAGGCAAACGCCAGGTATACTTTTTTGTCTGTGATCAATCCATGTAGTCCGTTTTCGTCATGTGTGAATGTTACACCGGCACGTGAAATATGATCTATCCATGCTTTTAAGGTAGAAGGTATGCTAAAGTTGTAAAACGGCACGCCTATTACAATAATATCAGCATCCTTAAGCTCAGCTATCGATGTATCAGAATGTTTTATAGCCTCAATCAGTTCAGGCGTGTGGGTTTCTGCCGGGGTGTAAAAAGCGTTTAAATGCACCTCTTCCAAATGCGGGAATGGTGTGTTGGTTAAATCATGTTCTTTTACAATACTGTCGGGGTATTTTGCTTTCAATTTTTCAATTATAGCGTTTCCTAATTTTATGCTGAAAGAAGCTTCGCCTTTCGCGCTCGAAATAATGTGTAATATTTTCATTTTGTACGATTTTTTATATCTGTTCCAAAAATATGTACCTTTGGTATATAAAATATACTACTATACAAAAGGATACCGGTATCCTTTTGTATAGCGACAATCATTCAAAATGGATAACGAAAAACCCACTATCGAAGCTTGTAACGCGCATGTCAGTTCAGTAAAAGACGCGCTGTATGTGCTCAGCGGAAAATGGAAACTGCCGCTGCTTATTGCTTTGATGAATGGGCCGGAAAGATTTAAAGATATTCAGCGTTCGCTTGATGGCATTACGCCCAAAATGCTGTCGAAAGAGTTAAGGGAGCTAGAATTGAATGCGCTGGTTCAACGCAAAGTATTTAATACAGTACCGGTATCCATCACCTATGAACTAACATCATATACCGAAACTGTAATGCCAATTATCAAAGCTTTAGGCGATTGGGGTAAACAACATCGTAAAAAACTGGTAGAAGAACGCCGCACCGAAGCTGTTGATTCAAACTGATTATTTTTCCAGTATCACCACCGCTGATGCCGCAGATTTAATATGGGTTAATGAAACCATTATATTAAAATTGCCCAAAGCGCTAATGGTTGTATGGGTTAAACCTAATAACATTATTTCAGGCTTGCCAAGTTCATTGGTTACTATTTCCACTTCGTTAAAGGCAGTACCCTCGGGCCAGCCTGTTCCAAGCGCTTTAAAAAAAGCTTCCTTAGCAGCAAAGCGGGCGGCATAATGCTCATATTTGTGGGTTTTCTTTTCGCAATAGGCTATTTCGTTTGCCGAAAATACCAACTCACGGAAGCCATTATTCTTCGCTATCTTTTCAGCAATGCGCTCCACTTCAACAATGTCAATACCTAAACCAGCTATCATGGTTAATCTGTTTTAATCAAACTTAGCTTTTTCGCTGCACGTTCGGTACTAAGTGATGCAATTATGCAGGTAACCAATATCAATACAACGGTGCCGTTCAGTATATCGCCATCAATAATTTTGCTTTTATAACCTATTAAAATAATGGCCAGTGTTGCCGCGGCGTGCGAACTGCTCAATCCAAAAATAAGATTACGCTGTGTACCTGAATACTTAAATATTTTCTGTGTGAAAAAAGCAGATACCCATTTACCCACCACGGCTACAATAGTAAGGCTAATGGCCACAATTAAAGCACCCGGCCCACGGAAAAACACATGTAGGTTAACCACCATGCCCACACTGATTAAAAAGAAAGGGATAAATATGGCGTTGCCAATAAACTCAATATTGCTGAATAGTTTTGATGGCCGTGGTATTAATTTGTTTAGTGCCAGTGCGGCAATAAATGCACCGATAATAGGCTCAAGCCCGGCCATCTGCGCTAAAAAAGCTGAAAAGAACATCCCCGTAAGGATAAAAACAAAATGTGAGGTGTTACTGCTTTCGGGTTTGCTGAAAAACCATTTTGCCACAATCGGGATAACCAAAAAAACAATTAATACAAACGCTGTGAATGAGGTGATCAATTGTAGCCAGAACGCTGAGGTTAATCCGCCATTTTTAGCACCGATAATTACCGCCAGGATAATAAGCACCGCCGTATCTGTCAGTATAGTACCACCAACGGTTATGGATACGGCTTCGTTTTTAGCTATTTTGTATTTACTAACAATGGGATAAGCCACCAGCGTATGGGTGGCAAACATGCTTGCGGTAAGTAACGAGGTGATCAAAGGGTAACCAAGCAAATAATAACAAACCGGGAATCCAATAATAATAGGTATCGAAAAAGTTAAGGCTCCAAATACCAGACTTTTGTGTTTTTGATTTTTAAATTCAGCAAGGTTAAGCTCAATCCCGGCAATAAACATAATATATAAAAGCCCAATGGTTGCAAAAAGTTCAACGGCCAGATTTTTGGTGAGCAAATTTAGTCCGTAAGGCCCTATAACGGTGCCGGCAATAATAAATCCTACAATATCAGGTATTTTGATCTTCGCCATTAAAATTGGCGCAAGCAGAATTATAAATAGTACAAGGGTGAAAATAAGTACGGGGTTAGTTAAAGGAAGGTGCATCTGTTGCAATGCATGGTCCCAAATGTTATTATTCATAGTTAGTATCTGCTCTTGAATGTAGGATTTTTAAGTCTGTATGCCCTATCTGCTCCAATATGCTAGCCTGTAAAATTCGAAATATTTATGTTACTTTGTTTACTGTTCGGAGCAAATTGCCCGCATTTATCAGGCCAAAAACGCTGTTACAAATATATTATATGAAGTGTGCATTAGTTACAGGTGGTTCAAGAGGTATCGGAAGAGCCGTTTGCTATAAACTGGCCAAAATGGGTTACTATGTTTTGGTTAATTATAAAAGCAATGTAGCCGAAGCCGACAAAACACTGGCCAAAATTAAACAGGATGGTGGTGATGGCGAGTTGTTGCAATTTGATGTCGCCGATAAAAATGAAATAAACCAACTGTTAGGTAACTGGATTGAAGCGAACAGCGATAAATACATCGAAGTATTAATAAATAATGCCGGTATTAAGGATGATGTGCTAATGGTTTGGATGCAGGACGAGCAATGGGATAGTGTTATAAAAACCAGCCTGGATGGGTTCTTTTATGTTACACGATTGGTTTTAAATGATATGCTTGCCCGTAAATATGGGCGTATAATTAACGTTGTGTCATTGTCCGGCTTAAAAGGCTTGCCGGGTCAAATCAATTATTCGGCAGCAAAAGCGGGGGTAATTGGTGCTACCAAGGCATTGGCTCAGGAGGTTGGCCGCAAAGGTATAACCGTTAATGCAGTGGCTCCCGGGTTTATTAAAACAGATATGACCGAAGGGCTTGATGAAAAAGAATTAAAATCAATAATCCCTGTTAAACGCTTTGGTACCCCTGAGGAAGTTGCACATGCGGTAGGTTTTTTAGCAGAGCCGGAAGCGGCTTACATTACAGGTCAGGTATTATCAATCAATGGTGGCTTGTATTCTTAAAATCCTCCAATGATTATATCTCAGGATAATATTATATCTGTAATACCGCAAAGGCATCCCTTTGTAATGATAGATCAATTAGTTACTTGTGATGAAGTTTATTCAAACACAACGTTTCTCATCAAAGCGGATAATGTACTTGTTGAAGATGGTGAATTAAGCGAAGCCGGTATTCCTGAAAACATAGCGCAAACAGCAGCGGCGGGATTTGGGTATATCACACAACAAAACAAAAAGCCAATTGCAGCGGGTTACATTGCAGCTATTAAAAACCTTGAAATTTTTGCACTCCCTAAAGTTGGAGAGATAATTGAAACCAATGTTGCTATTACAGATCATGTTTTTGAGGTGACCATCATATCCGGGCGCGTTAAGTGTAACGGCAAGTTGCTGGCATTTTGTGAAATGAAAATATACATTAAAGAATAAGAGATGCTGCACCCCGACCTTTTTACCTTTACTGATTTGCAGGCAGAGGGCGATAAGCTTAAAACCACTATCAAGCTTAATGCGGGGCATTCCATATTTAATGGCCACTTCCCGGGGCAGCCGGTTTTACCAGGCGTTTGTATGATGCAGATGGTAAAAGAGGTAACTGAAGTTTATATGGATAAAAAAATCAGATTGCAGAAGGCAAGGGAGCTTAAATTTCTTTCTTTTATCGATCCTATAGAACACGCATCTATCCAAATGGAGCTATCCATAAAAACTACAGATGATGGAATTAAGGTAGATGCACGCTTGCTTAACGATGCCATGCTTTTCTTCAAATTCAGTGGGATGTTTATTCGGCGGTAATGCTCCTCTGTTAAAATTAGATGGAGTTGAGGAATCAACCCTCAATTTGCATTTAATTCAAACAAAAATTCATCCGGGATTATTATTCTGATATGAAAAAGGAAAAATGGTTAATCGCCCTGGCCGCCGGGGTAGGACTTGCGGCTGTTATTTACAAATTAGTTTCAAAAGATATTCCTGATGGTGCAGCAGCGGTGCAGCCATTCGATATGAACCGGTATTTAGGTAAATGGTATGAGATAGCGCGCCTGCCAAGCCGTATCGAAAAAAATATTACAAACCTTACTGAAGATTACTCCCGTGTTAATGATGATACCTTTAAAGTGATCACCAAAGGCTATAACACTAAAAAAGACGAGTGGATAGAGATGACAGGAAAGATAAAGTTCGCCAATAAAAACGGCGTTGGTATGTTTAAGCTGTCCTACCTGGGCCCGTTTTATGCTTCTTATAATGTACTTGAGATCGATCCTCGGTATAAATACGCATTAGTTTCGGGCGGTGGATTGGATTATCTATGGATATTATCACGCGAGACAACTATCCCCGAGAAAATTAAACACCAATTTTTATTAAAAGCAATGAATGTTGGTTTCGCGGTAGAGCAATTGGAGTGGATGAACCCTAACGCTTAATACCTTAAGGTATTAAAGCAGCTATTCTTGGGTATTGTTCAAGAATAGCTGCTTTATTGGTTAAAGTCCGAGATGGTTATAACGCGTTATTGGCAGGAGAAAGCCATTATAGTAGCTATACCGCTGGTAACATTACCACCATTGTAAATAGTTAGTAGCGTTCCTGCTGCTATAGATCCTCCATCAATGGTACATTTATAGGAGTCGGCAGCATTTGTTATACAAGAACCTGAACTACCATTAACAGTCGTATACGAAGCGGATGAAGGTCCCACGCCACCGGTATAAGTAGCCGATTGCAGTGACCATGTAATTGTATTCTTGTTTGAATAAATAGTGAGATACGCATGGCAAATTGTAGGTGTAATAGTGAATCCCGCCGTTGTTAGCCCGCCTGCTGTTGTATTTGTACCACTTGCCATTGGATTAGCATACAAGCCTGTTGTAGAACCTTGTGAGTGTGCCGTTACTGTATATGGTATACCAGTAAGTACGTTTCCAAGTTGCGATGAAGCAGCAGCACCCGTTGCACCAGTAGAGCCTGTAGCACCCGTTGCACCAGCAGCTCCTGCCGATCCTGCATTTCCAGCTACACCTTGTTGGCCAGTAGCACCAGTAGAGCCCGTTACGCCGGTTGCACCGACAAAACCAGTAACACCTTGAGCGCCCGTTACGCCAGTTGCTCCTACATCTCCCGTTATGCCTTGGATACCTTGTGCCCCGGTATTGCCGGTAGCTCCGATAACGCCAGTTGCGCCAGTAGCTCCTACATCTCCCGTTACACCCTGAGCCCCAGTTGCTCCGATAACACCAGTAGCTCCAGTAGAACCAGTAGCTCCTACATTTCCAGTTACACCAGTAACTCCGACAGCCCCCGTTAGGCCAGTTGCCCCCGTTATACCCTGAATACCTTGAGCACCAGTAGCTCCAATGGCACCAGTTACGCCCTCAGCTCCGGTGACGCCAGTTACGCCCTGAATACCCTGTGTTCCAGTAGCGCCAGTGTTACCAGTAGCTCCAATCGCACCAGTTACGCCTTCAGCTCCGGTGACGCCAGTTATCCCCTGTATGCCTTGAGCACCAGTAGCTCCAATCGCGCCTTCAGCTCCGGTGACACCGGTTACGCCCTGAATACCCTGCGTTCCAGTAGCGCCAGTGTTACCAGTAACACCTTGAGCACCAATCGCGCCAGTTACGCCTTCAACTCCGGTGACGCCGGTTATACCCTGAATACCTTGCGCTCCAGTAGCGCCAGTGTTACCAGTAACACCTTGAGCGCCAGCAGCTCCAATCGCACCAGTTATACCCTGTATGCCTTGGGCGCCAGTATTACCCGTTATGCCTTGAATCCCCTGAACGCCTTGCGCTCCAGTATTACCGGTGTTACCAGTAACACCGATAATGCCTTGTATCCCTTGGGCGCCAG
>JAMFRP010000017.1 GCA_026224775.1 Bacteroidota bacterium | reverse complement strand
GTTTTCTCATTTTTGTCATTCTGAGCGGAGCGAAGAATCTATCGACAGGCTCACTACTTTACAGATTAGCGGATATATGCTTCGTTCCTCAGCATGACAGGGGGGTAGAGTTTTCTCATTTTTGTCATTCTGAACGGAGTGAAGAATCTATCGACAGACTCACCGCTTGCAAATTAGCGGATAGATGCTTCGTTCCTCAGCATGACAAGGCGGGAGATAGATCCGATTTTATGGGGTAAACAGCTTCCAATGGCCCTCGGAGACTACTTCGATCGTACCATTCTCCATCTTAGTTTCCTGTAGCATGGGAACCCAAAGTTCTTGTTTGATGCTTGGCAATGCGGTGAGTTCAAGCAACCCTAACGACTTCCAGCCCAATTCACAGAAAGGGTCGCCTAACGATCCGCAAATTACCTTTCGTACTATTTCGCCGCCGTTGAGTATGCCGTAGATCGCAGTAGGGATAAAAAGGGCGCTTGCTTCAGCAATCGGTTTGCCCAGGAGTTCAACCAGCGCATTGCGAATGCTCGTATTGCTGATACCGGCGGAAGTGAGAAGGAGTTTCATAATTTGTTTTTTGTTTCATGCTGAAACAAATTCAGCGTAATAAGGTGATCAAATAAGTTTGAAAACAGTATTTTTCTGATTAAAACTCGTAAAAAAACGTTAAAAAAGACTCGTTTTTTGATAGTTTTTGGCTAAAAATGGTGCTTTTTGAGTTAAAAAGCGACCAAATTATTATCTAAAAACCGTGTTTTTGATGCTTTTTTGGGCATTTTTTGACCTAAAAGTGTACCAATTGTACCATGTGATTCACTTGTGTCGTGGTACACTGCAACCCCAAAAAAGATCTTGATACTTGATACTAATTACTAGCTACTATTCTACTGCTGTTGTTGCTGCTGAACCATCTCCATATACCGCTGGTAGCTATTTTTGGATACCTGGGTAACCTGACTGTCGGTGGGTACTTCAATTACCTGTTTTTCATGGTTGTAGTAGTTGTCGTCTTCGTCAACTGTTACGGCAACCTGCAGTTTATGCTTGGCAGCACCTTTGTACACACCTTTTACCGGGGAGCAATCCGAAAAGTTACGACCAACGGCTAAGCGCACATGCGATTCATTGGCTATGCAGTTGTTGGTGGGGTCGAGGCCGAGCCAGCCGTAGTCGGGGATATAAGCTTCGGCCCAGGCGTGGGTGGCGCCTTCGCCGCGCATACCGTTTTGGCCTGTGCAAATGTAGCCACTTACATAACGTGCGGGAACGTTGATTATACGCAGCATCTCCATTAAAATATGGGCAAAATCCTGGCAAACACCTGATTTTATTTTCCAGATTTCATCCAACGTGGTATCAACCGTGGTAACACCTTTTATGTAGTCGAAGTTATCATATACATACTGGCAAAAGCGCAATACCACCTGGTAGGGGGTGTCATCTTTTGCTTTCTCGGCTTCAACAATGGCTTTTAGTTCTGATAATCCTTCAAAGTATTCCTGCTTTAAGAAATCGATGTAGGGTACGATGCTTTGCAGGCGTTTCAGGTCTTCCCACTGTTCGCCGGGGAAAATATCGTTAACCGGCAATAGCCTGTGTTTGGTATTTACCGTAATTTTTGAGCTGATGGTCATCTCCATATGCGGCTCTACATAAGTAAAGCTGCCTACCTCGTTGCCGTAATAATCAATATGCGTATCAACAAGCGGGTTGCCGGTAATGGTGATCTCCTGCTTTACCACATCCTGGTAATCATCATTTATAGGGTATAGGATGATCTGGTTGGCGCTATCGCGAACAGGGCTATCGTATATGTACCGGGTTATATGTTTAATTTCTATTTCAGGCATCGTTATATACTAAGATGGATGTTAACCGAATGTTTTAATTAATCAGGAATGAGCAAAATAATACTCGTTCAACCTGTTGGCTATGCCATATAATTCGCTGCGGATTTGCGTTAAAAAGGTATGCAGCCCTTCCTCGCGTATACTCTTTACAGAGCTGTATTTTATCCGGCTCTGCAACCTGCCGATCCGGAACGACAATTCACGGAAATCATTGATATTACTTTCATTCTTCAAGCGCTCAAAATACCGCTGAATGTTATTTACTGAATAAATCACAGAGCGCGGGAAATCGTTATTCAATGCTACCTGTTCCAATACATTCTCGGCCTCAAAACCCTCGCGGTAAGTTTTTAGATAGAGTTCATAACCGCCTAATGATAACAACAGATGCTTCCAATAAGTAGTATCGGTTAGCAGATCGGGGTTATCATCTATAGAACCAAATTTGGTATCCAGCAAATCCACGGATTGGATGGCTCGTTCTAAATACTTGCCTATATTCATAAAGCTGCGGCCTTCGCCACGCTCCATAGTGATCTCTACCGTACCGTAATAAAGCATTACCTGTTTAATGAGAATATCCAGCACACCTATAGGGTCTTCACGCTGAAGGGCTCTCTCAATTTTTGGATCCTTGATGGTATGATAATACTCATTCAGGCATTGCCAAAGGTCCTTGGTGATATGCTCCTGAACACCGCGCGCGTTTTCACGGGCGAGTGTAATTATGTTTAATACCGAATTGGCATTGGCCTTACCAGTAACCATAAATTTAAGTACAGCTCGGCTATCGGTATCTAAAGGGGCGTGATCTTCATCCTCCTCATCCAATCCCGCGTAAATCCTGATCACTGGCTCCCAGGTAAATTCCTGTACAGCATCCTGCGACGAAGCGTAATTTATTTTGAGCATACGTAACATACCGTCGCTACGCTCAATGTACCGACTTAACCAATAAAAACTTGCTGCTACCCTGCTTAACATATACCCCCTAACCCCCTGAAGGGGGAATTAATTCGTGACTGTTTATTTATATTTCTTCTACTCATGCATATTTACTCCCCCTTCAGGGGGCTGGGGGGCTACGCCAGTACCCACGTATCCTTGCTACCACCGCCCTGCGAGCTGTTCACTACCAGCGACCCTTCCTTCAAAGCCACCCGCGTTAATCCACCCGGAACAATCTCAATACCATCGGGGCCGTATAAAGCATAAGGCCTTAAATCAATGCGCCTTGGCTGTAAAGAGCCTTGCATATAACAAGGCGCTGCCGATAAGCTAATGGTTGGCTGCGCGATGAAATTGCGCGGGTCTTTTAATATCTCTAATTTATATTCGTCAATTTCCTGTTCTGTTGCCGCATGGCCCATTAACATACCGTATCCCCCGCTGCCATTGGTTTTTTTAACCACCATTGTATCCATGCTTTTAAAAACATGCTCGCGCTCGTCAATATTTCCCAACTGATAGGTGGGTACATTTTTCAGGATCGGTTCTTCGTTCAGATAATATCTTATCATGTCAGGCACATAGGTATAAACCGCTTTATCATCGGCTACCCCATTGCCTATCGCATTTACAATAGCCACGTTGCCTTTACGGTAAGCGCCCATAATGCCAGCCACACCCAGCATACTCCCGGGGTTAAACACCAACGGGTCAAGATAATCATCATCCACCCTGCGGTAAATAACATCCACCTGCTGTAATCCTGTGGTAGTTTTCATGTATACTTTGTGGTTGTTCACCACTAAATCGCGCCCTTCAACCAGCTCAACCCCCATTAAACGGGCGAGGGTGGTATGCTCAAAATATGCCGAGTTATATATCCCCGGACTTAATAATACTATTGTCGGGTTGCTGATCTGCCTTGGCGATATGGCCAGCAAGTTCTTATACAATATAGTAGGATACTCCGTAACGCTTCGAACGCCACACTGCGGTAACAGATCAGGAAATAAACGCTTGGTTATCTCACGATTTTCCAGCATATAACTTACACCCGATGGCGTGCGCAGATTATCTTCCAAAACATAAAAAGTACCATCATGATCTCGTATCAAATCGATACCTGAGATGTGGATATAAATATCATAAGGCACCTGCAGCTTATACATCTCACGCAAAAAATGCGGACAAGAATATATAATATCAATGGGCACTATACCGTCCTTGACTATAAACTGATTATTGTAAACATCTTTCAAAAACAGGTTAAGCGCGGTTAAACGTTGCTTAATACCTTTCTCAACAAATGCCCACTCGCTGGCAGTAATGATGCGGGGGATAATATCAAACGGGAATATCTTCTCAATTCCCTCGCCGCTATTATATACGGTAAAGGTTATACCCTGGCTCATGAACAGGCGCTTGGCTAATTCTTCTTTTTTATTAAGATCATCGGCAGATTCTTTAGAAATATATTCAATTACCTTGCGATAATGCTCCCTTACCTCTGCATTTTGGCCATACATTTCATCCCAAACACCATTAATTGGGGAATATTCGTTAAAATAAGCTGATTCCTGCATGCAAAATTACTTAGTGTATAAAAATATATTAACCAGTTATTTTTAAAACTGTAATTTATGAAGTGTTTTTGAAAAAAAGCTAATTATTTTTTAATTTTTATAAAATAATTCAATCAAAATAAAAAAATCACTCAATATTAAATGGTTTTAGTAAATTATTGGCAAAAATTATCACACAAAAAGCATACATCAATTATTTCCTTTTAAGAAACCGCACATCATCCCCAGCTCAATTTCAACTACAACATTAACAAGCATTTAATTGTTAATAAAAGTTAAATGTTTTGATACCTAAAAATTTAGTTATACTTTAGGTTTCATTATTAAACCTAAAATGAAACTCACAGTAATTGCAGTCATTCTTTGCATATGGGGCTTCTCATCGCAAGCACAAAATTCATATTCCATAAAAGGCTCAATTGCTGATTCAGCTGCAAACTCCAAATTAGCTAGCAGCACAATAACGGTTCTAAACGCCAGGGACTCTATCCTCAAAGCATTCACCTGGGCCGAAACCAATGGCAACTTCGCCATAAACAACTTACCAAAAGGAAAATTTTTATTACTGATAACCTACCCCGGCTATGCGGATTATGTGGACAATTTCAGTCTTGATTCAGCCCATACTACTCACGATTTTGGAAAAATTGATATGATTTTAAGATCGCGCTTATTAGCCGATGTTATTGTAAAAGCAAAGGCGGCCGCTATAAAAATAAAGGGCGACACCACGGAATACAATGCCAAATCGTATGTGATACAGCCTAATGATAAGGTGGAGGACTTACTAAAGCAACTCCCCGGCATACAGGTTGACAAGGATGGCAAAATCACTGCGCAGGGCGAAACCGTAACCAAGGTATTGGTTGATGGTGAAGAGTTTTTTGGAGATGACCCTACACTCGTAACCAAAAATATCCGTGCAGATATGGTTGATAAGGTGCAGCTTTACGACAAAAAAAGTGACCAGGCTACCTTTACCGGTATTGATGATGGCAAAACCACAAAAACCATTAATATTAAACTCAAAGCTGATAAAAAGAACGGTGAATTTGGTAAGGTTGATGCCAACCAGGGTACCGATGGTTACTACGAAGGACAATTGCAATATAATAAGTTTAAAGAGAAGCAAAAATTTTCGCTATACGGCACATTGGCTAACGATGGGAAAACAGGGCTTGGTTTTCAGGATAGCAATAACCTGGGTGTAAGCAATAATGATATTCAGTTTGTTGATGGCGGAATAACAATTAACAACACCAGCAACGATGCACTGGATTCTTTTAGCGGTTATTATGATGGTAAAGGCATACCCGTTGCACGCGCCGGCGGTGTGCACTATGATGATAAATTTGATAATGATAACCAATCCATCAATACAAATTATAAAATAGGGTCGATTGATGTAAGTGGAGCAACCAACACCATCAGCCAGCAAACCTTGCCAACGGGAATTGTAAACACCAAAAGCACCGAAAACTTTAACGATTATGCTTTTCGCCAGAAACTGGATGCTACCTATAAGATAAAGCTGGATACAACTTCCGACCTGAAAATTAGCGTGGATGGAACCTTTAAAAATTTCCATGTGAATAACAATTACTTCACAACTACTGCGGATTCTGCCAGTAACAAAATAAACACCGACAAAAGGGATGTTACTAATAACGGCAACCAGCAAATATTTGATGCTAGTGCCTTTTACACCAAAAAGTTTAAAAAGCCAAGGCGTACACTATCCTGGAGCCTCAGTGAGTCGTACAACAAAAGCACTACTGAAGGTTATTTAAACTCCGAGATTGATTATTTTAACCCAACCACCAAAACAGTGGATAGCACCAACATCACCAATCAATACAAAACTACCAATACGATGAGCTCGGTATTAAATAGTAATATCACCTATTCAGAGCCCCTTACCAGTAAAACATCTTTACTGTTTAACTATGGCTTTGCTGTAAACAACAGCACCAGCAACCGGCAGTCATTTAATGAGTCCTCACCGGGTAAATACAACATTATTGATAGCGCCAATACCAACGATTATAAGTTTAACCAACTCACTAACCAGGTTGGCGCCATATATAACTATCAATTTAAAAAGGCTACGTTCAACTTTGGCACCAAAGTATCGGATGTCGCATTTAAACAGATTGATGAGTTTACTGGCGATGTTTTAAATCGATCTTTCCTGAACTGGGCACCGCAGGCTATGTTTTTATATAAATTCTCACAGTTTCAAGCTTTCAGGTTTACTTATAATGGCAATAATACCGAGCCCAGTATCGACCAGATACAACCGGTTACCGTAAATAATGATCCGCTGAACATTACCATAGGTAACCCAACATTAAAGCCATCGTTTACAAACAACATTAACATATTTTATAACTCGTACCAGGTTTTAGGCGGCCAGCAGATATACGTGGGAGGTTCATTTTCCAATACTTATGGCGCCATCGTAAACAATACTTCTTATAACGAAACAACCGGCGTTAATACTACCTCATACAGCAATTTGGGTAATGAAACACCTTACAATTACAATGTATACGCCTCATATGGCAGAAAGATCAGCCCAATAGATGTACAGATTGGGTTAAACGCAAATACCTCTGGCAGCATATCGTACAGTTATATTAACAGCCAGCTTGATATGGGCCGCAGTCATACCTACTCCGCCGGGCTTTATTTGTATAAATACGTGCAAAAGAAATATGATTTTTACTTTTCCGGCGGCCCGTCTTACACGTTTAGCACCATGTCTTTACAGCCGCTTACTAATAATAACGCTGCCGGCTTTAATGGGGATGGTCAATTTAATTTATACCTGCCACTAAAATTTGGTGTCGGATCAAGCGTTAACTATACCTACAACGCTGCTACGCAGGCCTTCAGCGCGCAGCATTTGACTAAACTAAATTCCTACATCTTTAAAACATTCCTTAAGGATGATAAACTTAAAATATCCCTATCGGCAAATGACCTCCTGAACCAAAACTTAAACTTCACCAGAGGTATATCGGGTAATACAACCACACAAACTAACACTACAGGCATACGGAGATTTTTTATGCTTTCAGTTACCTGGGACTTTACAAAATTCGGTACAGTTAAATCAGCAAACTAGTTATGAAAAGAGCATTTTTAACCCTAATATTTTTAATATCCGCGTTTATTGTTTTTGCACAAAATGTACATTTTACAACATCGGGCACTATTGAGTATAATAAAACCAGTAATACTTATGCCATGATTGAAAAGCAGATAAACTCTGAAAACGAAGGCTTTTACCGTACTTTCTTTGATGCCTACAAAAAAGCTAATCCGCAATTCAGAACGTTGAAAAGCACGCTTACTTTTTCGGGCGATAAAACCTTATTTACACCTATTGAGCCGGACAATGGCGGCAGTAATTTTTTTACACTGCCATTAGCCGATCAAAACAATACAATTTATAACGATTTGGGAACGAGAACAACTACCAATCAGAAAGTAGTATTCGACGCCACGTTTTTGGTAAAAGATACTACCAGGAAAATTAAGTGGAAAATAACAAGTGAAACACGCGATGTGGCAGGTTACCCATGCCGACGTGCCAATGGTATTATGATGGATTCTATTTACGTGGTTGCTTTTTATACCGAAAAAATACATACCTCAGGCGGCCCGGAATCATTTAATGGCCTGCCGGGGATGATACTAGAAGTTGCCGTACCACATGAAAACATTATATGGGTTGCCACAAAAGTTACCGATGTTCCCATTGCCGATAATACCATAAAAGTCCCCAAGAAAGGCAAGCCGGTAACCAATACTCAGCTGATTACAACCTTGCATGATCTAACCAAAAACTGGGGAGACCAGGCGCAGTTCTTTTTAAAAGGTTTTATATTTTAAGATAATTATACCCTAACCACAATCACGCTGATGAGATGAGCCCCACCTAAATCCTCCCCTGAAGAGAGGACTTTAAGAAAATCGAAGCTAAAGTCTCCCCAATTGGGGGAAGATTTAGAGGGGTCTTAAAACGACATTAATATATAATTTGCATTTATAAAATTATCTGAATACATTTACGTAATCAATTACGTAATTACTATGAACATTTACAATAAAACCGGCAAAATGGCCCTGGGTAGCAGGCTACGCCACCTAAGCGAGCTACTTACCGAGCAGGCAGGTAAAGTTTATGGTTTGTATGATATTGATATGCAACCTAAATGGTTCCCGGTGTTCTATGCCTTATCAACGGGCGTTGAAAAATCTATTACCCAAATAGCCGTGGAGATTGGCCACTCTCATCCCTCTGTAAGTACTATTGTTAAGGAGATGACTAAAAAAGGCTTAGTGAAAGAGAGCCCTAATCAAACTGACGCCCGCAAAAACTACGTAAAACTAACAGTGCAGGGCCTGGCCATTACCGAAAAAATACAGGATCAATACAGCGATGTAAATGCAGCTATTGAAAATGCACTGCACGAAACCCAATACAACCTTTGGAAAGCAATTGAAGAGTGGGAATTTCTGCTGGAACAAAAGGATCTGTTGAAACGGGTGCAGGATGAAAAGAAAATCCGCGAAAGCAAAGATGTTAAAATAGTACCCTACGAACCACAATACCACCACGCATTTAAACGCCTGAACGAAGAGTGGATAACCCAATATTTTAAAATGGAGGAAGCCGATCATAAATCGCTGGACCATGCGCAGGAATACATTTTGGATAAAGGCGGCTACATATTCATCGCCCTATATAAAGGCGAACCTGTTGGCGCTTGCGCATTACTAAAAACAAGCGGCAAAGTTTTCGAGCTGGCTAAAATGGCGGTTAGTCCGCTTGCCAAGGGTAAAGGAATCGGATTTTTACTGGGGCATGCAGCAATCAAGAAAGCACGCAAAAAAGGAGCTAAAAAGCTTTACCTCGAGAGCAATACCATCCTTAAGCCTGCAATCAACCTATATCATAAACTCGGTTTTAAAAAGGTTAGCGGAGCACCCTCACCTTATGAACGCTGTAACATCCAGATGGAATTAGAGCTTTGATTTTTTGTTAGAAGATGATAAATTGATGTCATTTTAAAAGAAACACACTATTTAGCCTATTATCAATCACTTGCAGGGTTATATAGTGACCGTTTTCGTAAAGATGTTATAACCATCGATTTAATTTCTATCTGTAATTGGTATCTTTCAACTTTGTAAATACCGCCGAGGTATATACTTAAATGATAATTAGCCAGTATGACACAACTTCCAAAGCGCCTTTTATCGATTGATGTGCTTCGCGCGCTTACTATGCTGTTAATGATATTTGTTAATGATGCAAGCAGTGTAAGCGGCATCCCTACCTGGCTGGATCATGCCAAGGAAACCGAGGATGCGCTTGGCTTTGCCGATACAATATTTCCCGCTTTTTTGCTTATCGCTGGTTTATCAATTCCGCTAGCTATAAAAAGCCGTATCAGCAAAGGCGATTCAACATGGCAGGTATTATTTTATATTGTTAGCCGTAGCGCAGCGCTGCTTATTATGGGTTTTTACCATGTAAACCTGGAGAGCTACAGCCCGGCATCCATATTACCAAGGGCAGTATGGGAAATACTGATTACGCTAAGTTTCTTTATGATATGGCTTGATTATCCTGAAACTATGGCCAAAGCTAAAAAGTATGCCATAATGGGCTCAGGTTTAGCTTTATTAATTGCTTTAGCTGTAATATATAAAGGCGGCGATCTGGCTCATCCACATTGGATGTATACTTCATGGTGGGGTATCCTGGGTATTATAGGCTGGTCATATTTAATATGCGCGTTGGTATATTACTTTTCAAAAGGCAAACTAACTACCTTGATTATTATCTGGATATTATTTGCAGCCATGAACATTGCTTCGCATACATTCCTTGACCACGATTTTCTGCCCATAATTGGCGATTGCTCGGCAGTGGTTTTAACCATGGGTGGCGTAGTTATTATTGGATTATATGCTCATCTGGTAAAAATCGAGAAAACACAAAAGCTATGGCTCCTTTTCGGTGTAATAGGTATAGCGCTTATTGCAGGCGGTTTAATCATCAGGCCATATACCGAAGGCATTTCCAAAATACGCTCTACACCGGCATGGATATTCATCAGCAGCGGACTAACCATATTAATGTTCGAGCTGTTTATTTACCTGGTCGACATCAAGGGAAAAATCAATTGGTTTAAAGCGATACGCCCCGCAGGTACCAGCACATTAACCTGTTACCTCATCCCTTATTTCCAGATCGCATTGCTCGAATTGTTTAATGTTACCTACCCGTCAGTTTTTAACAGTGGCATAATAGGCCTGCTGCGATCACTGGCTACCGCACTTATTATCATATGGTTGGTAGGTTTAATGGAAAAACGAAGATTACGCCTAAAAATATAATCACCATGCAAAAAATTAAAGGCCTTAACAAATTGCTACAGATAGGTTTAATAGTGGTTGCTACTATTGTTTTTAACCTAACAGTAAATGCGCAAACAGCAAAGCAGCATAAATATGTTGTTATAGGATACGTTGGCGGTTATCATGGTTTGGTTGATACCGCTATGGTTCATGCCTCAAAGCTTAATGTAATTAACTATGCTTTTGTTAATGTTAAAAACAACCGGGCCTTTTTAACCAATTTAAAAACCGATACTATCAATTTCAGGTATCTGCTCGGTCTTAAAAAAGCAAATCCCGATTTAAAGGTTGTGATCTCTATTGGTGGCTGGATATGGAGCAGAAACTTTTCAGACGCTGTACTATCTGATACTTCACGACAAGCTTTTGTAGCTAGCGCTGTTGTATTAGTGCGCAAGTACCACTTAGATGGCATTGACATCGACTGGGAATATCCGGGCATGGCAGGCGCCGGAAACATCTATCGCGATTCAGACAAACAAAATTATACTTTAATGTTCCGTGATCTTCGTCATGGGTTGGATAGCGTAGAACATGAAACAGGTAAAAAAATGCTGCTATCAGCAGCAGTAGGTGGCTTTAAAACATTTTTGCTGCATACCGAGATGGACAAAGTTGCCCAATACCTCAACTATGTTAACCTCATGACCTACGACTATTCTCACGGAGATAGCGTTGCTATACACCACACTAATTTATTTGCTTCAAAACAATATAGTTCAGATGAGTATGCAGCTAGCGCGGTAACTGATTTTGAAGCAGCGGGTGTTCCGGCAAGCAAGCTTGTAATGGGCATTGCATTTTACGGCCATTCATTTAAAGTTATTGATAATGATCAGTATGGATTAGGTGTAAAAGTTGTGGGTGGTCGTATTCAAATTGGCGGTGGCTACACTTTTATAAAAGATAGCCTTGTAAATCAAAAGGGCTTCAAATATTATAAAGATAAAAATGCCATGGCACCTTATTTATATAATGCCGATACCAAACAATTTATCTCCTTTGATGACGGGTGGTCGGTAAAAAACAAGTGTAAATATGTTCGTGAAAACGATATGGCCGGTGTGATGTTCTGGGAGTACGCGAATGATAAAAAAGAATATTTATTGGATGAGATAGATAGCGATCTATAGCCAATAATTAAACCAGGCTGCAAAAATCAATAAAACCCGTAATCTGCAAGGTTTTAAGCGCTTATAGTTACAATTATTACACTACTAAATACCATTATCGCTTTTTTTACGTTAAACCAAAATCCAGAGTGTCTTTTTGATAAAAACACGTCAAACTAAACTCCAATTATAATATCGTTATGAATTTAAATTTTACCAAAATCAAGAGAATTCACCAGCTCGGAAAAGTCCCTTTACTAATCGGAATAGTTTGCTTACTGGCGGTATCAATATCATCTTGTACAAAATCAAGCAACACTTCTAACACGAATGTGCCTTACGGTTTGCTATCAGTTGTTGCTGCCGCTCCTGATGCGCCAGCTGCCGAATTTTATATCAATAGCGACCTGGTTAACGCCTCACCATTAATATATGGCAATTATATCCCTTATTTTAAATCGACAACAGGTGCAATTAAAGCTGGCTTTTTTGATACAGGCGGTTTAACTACTATAGCTATTGATACCATTAACATCAAAGTTAATCAGGTATACACACTTTTCTTTGCCAATTTAGTGGCTAAACACGATTTTTTATTGACTACCGACACCCTTGTTTCCCCTCCAAATGGTAACGCTTCTATTCGATTGGCTAATATGAGCCCCAATGCGCCAAATGTTGACCTTGTAATAGGTGGAAAAGTAATAGTTTCAAATAAATCGTATAAGCAAGTGTCTTCTTTTGTAACAATACCAACTTCAGGGAATGATACTTTAAAAATAATGCAAACAGGCACAAGTAACTTATTAGGGGTTGTTAATGCCGTAACTGTACAATCTGAGGGGGTATATACCATTTGGCTTTATGGTTTTGTCAATGGCACAAACGGCCAGGGCCTTAACGCCAACCTAATGCAAAATGCGCTATTTTAGTTAATACCGCTCATAATTAAAATAAAAGGCAGCCACTATAATAGTGGCTGCCTTTTATTTTATCATTTTGTTACGTCGAAGGTAAAATACTGGCTCCCGGCCTCCCCATCAGCGGTTAGGCCTTGTATAACGCCAATATATTTACCGGTTTCGTCTGAGGTATAAAAACTCAGTCCGCCGTTTCCATTTTTATTGGTAGATACATTTGGAGCCCAGTATAAAACATTCCTAAAATCGGGTATCCTGCTGGCCATTGCTGCCTCTGTATCGTATGCAGGCGAATAAAATTCGCGTTGCATTTCCAGTCCTTCATAATCCATTATTACCGCGTGAGGGTCAATTTCATTACCTCCCATGTCGCCTTTATAAGTACTGAAACTAAATATCCCAGCCTCGTATGATGGCCCCAACAGGTACACAAACGGCATATCCTCTAATTTTTTAAGTTTTAACGGATCGGCTGCAAATACTTTATCTATATTAAAAAACGGTACACCGTCAATCAATACCATTGGGTCACCATCGTTCAGATACTGGTTATTATTCAACACCTTAATATGAAACTGATTATGCGTGTGGGTTATATTTACCTCACTTACATATTCGCGCATTACCTCCTCAACAGTTGAAAAGCGGGTGTAATTATCCAGCAGGTAAGTTTTAAACGGAGTACCATAAAAAGCACTGCTATCTATGTTCGGATCATAAAACTGTCTTAGTTTTTCTCCATTATAAATATTCTGAACCTGCATACCCAAATTATCATCCTCAATTGTTGACTGCATGGCAGGAGTCAGGCTAAACTCCGGAAGCTTAATTTTAGAATATTGATCTGAAAACGGATTCATCACATCAATACGAACTGATGTGTCACGCAGCGTATTGGTTTGTATGACAATTTCACCCGGCCCATAAAAATCCTTCATATTAAATATCAGGTTACCCGTAGTATCACTTTGCGCCGCGTATAATTGCACTCTTTTCCCCGGTATACCCAAATACGCTATCATATTGTTTTGGGGGGTATTGGTGATTGTATTGGTGATTTTAGCAATTACAATCGGCCCATTGTATTCGGGTAAAAACTTAAAATCAAGCTTTTTATTTTGTAAAACATCAGCCCATGCAAACCGGCTCCAGCCTTGTGTAAGCATTAAATTATCAAGTGCTTCATTGGCAGTAGCATCTGTATTTTTAAAGTAATAATCAGGCGACTCAATGTTACCTTTCAAATCAGAGCTTAGCCACAAATAGTTTTGTATATCCTGCTGGCTGGCATGTTGCAATGAATCAAGCCTGTAAACCGAAAGCGACATATCTGCCATAACAGCATTGGCACTATTTTTTGTATTTATGCTGATGCTTACCTTTTTACGTGTAGTGTATCGCGGGGCATCAGTACCGGCACTAATAAATAACTGATTAACCGGACGCTTAAAATACAGCCTTTCACATACTGGCTGGCGCTGGCTGTTAAAAATAGTTATGTGCGATATGCCATCCCCTAACTTGCTTTTATCAATCGAAAAAACAGCCTTTCCGCTACTAATAACCGCGGTTTCAACATCTTTTATAACGCCCCTTGTGTGAGCGAACAAGAAAACATTCCCATCGGGCAAATTGGTATTTACAGTTACCTCTAATTGGTTACTACCGCCATCTTTTACATTTAATGTATAGCCGTTATCGTTAATATTGGGCAGGGCCTCAATTAAAGTTTTATCATTCAATTTTATAACAGCTTTGTAGCTATTATGATTATCGGGGGTAAAAGAGAAATGCCCCATCCCGAATTTATACGGCTCAAACCTTGCAACAGTATCATTATTTTTATCAATAATTACGCCTTTAAAGTTCACCCCTTTACCATACTCATCGGTAGCTTTAAAACCAACTATGCCTGGTACACCATTCACCAGATTCCCGCCTTCAGGAAAAAACTGGATATCATAACTTGAAGCGGCCTGTTTTGATGTCGCGTCCGGAGACTTTAAAGGATTTATGATGGTTAGCTTTTTATAGAAATAAAAATCAGTGTTAAAGTTTTTCATCCAACTGGTATAAGCCCGCAATACAAAATTGCCTGTTGTGAGTGATACAGGTAAAAACAATGATCCACTGCCTGCACCATCTTTCATAGCCACCTTAGCCTGCAAAACAGGGTTTTGGTTTTTGTCCAGTACCTCAATATACACAACCTTGCTTAAATCAATTGGTTTATGGTTAGCCCCATCAACATTGTAAACCTTAAACCACATTAACTCGCCGGCGGTATAAGCGTTTTTATCTGTGTGTACAAAAAGTTTTTCCTGTACCGTATTGGCATTGTATTGATTAAACCCGCTTTGTACATCAGGCAATACCTGTGCTTGTAATGTATTAATAGCTATGGCTGTTAATACAAATAAGCAAAAGATGTTTTTTTTATAGGTATTCATTTTATGTTTTAAATCAATGTATAAAATCATCTCGAACGCTATTTTAATTTTGCCAAAAACTTGGCGGGGTTACAGTCCCTCGTACAGTGCAATCGGCGCAATCTACATCTGTATAGAGGTAGCCAACAGCAGCAGGCCCACCTATAAACAACTGGCTTACAGGAATACTACTATTAGGTACTGGCACTAAATATTCTTGCACCTGGTTATCATGCGGTAGATGCGGATTCATAAAGTAAGCCGTATCAAGTTGGCAATCGTAAGGATACGTTGGTATCCAGGCAGCCGGAAGCTGTACTGCATTTACATAAATCCTTTTTTGTTGTACCGAACCCGCTGATATATAGCCAATAACCGGCAACGTTGTATCTGTGGTACAATGAATATTACCGGTAAGCTGCGCAGGCTGCGCGTCAAAAATACTCCCCAGGTCTTCGGTATTTTGCTTTAACAGCGCAAAATAATTATACGCACCCGCGCTAAGCGCGTATTGTTTAATGTTGATGCTATACCGCTGTTCAATTTTTTCGGATGTGGACGGGATGAAGGTTATAGGTGCCTGGGAAATAACATCCTGCGCTAACTTAGCTGATGAGCCCAGTAAAATATTATTTGAAATACTGTTACCATAGCATGCGTATATATCCTGTGCTGTGCTACGGTAAACAATTTGAGTGCCATCTGATACATATTGTGAATCATATTTGGCATCAAACCGCCAGGTTTCAACATAATCCCAACGGTAGTAATGGGTATTATTATTGGGGTCGTGCGTGTTAAGATAAATTTGCAAACCTGCCCCGTCTTGTTTATTATTTACTACAGTAAATCCTATGCTGTCAATAGGCGGGTTTGCTATTGATGTAACATAATCTGACAGGTAAATTTTGCCATCGCTGGTAGTGACGCTAAGCCTGTATTTGCGCGTGTTAACAAGATTAAGAATTGGACTTGTATAATAACCATTATTAAGGCTTTGTAAGCTGTACGACTGGTTCTGATCGTCCTGAATAGCAACCGTAGCATTAGTTACAGGATTGATTGTGGTACCAGAATTCAAATTAACGGTACGGCTTAATTTAATCATGGTTGAATCACCACCGGTATTTATCGTTCCTTCAACAACCAAATAGTTATTCGCACTCGCAATAACTTTGGGACTATACGGTTTGGTACACCCAATTGCAAAACAAACGGCTACAATCAATAATATTTTATACTTATCAATCATCTTCATTTCCAAAAGCCGATATTATAGTTAATAAGTAAAAAAGTTAATTTCATTATATGTCTAATAATCTATTGCCAAAAACTGGGTTTTGTTACAGTGCCTCGTATAGTACAATCAACGCAATCCACATCTGAATATAAGTAGCCGGCAGGAGCCGGCCCCCCTTTAAAGAATTGTACTGCAGGAATGCTACTATTAGGTAATGGTATTAAATATTGTTGTACTTGGTTTGCGCCTGTTTTCGGGGCCGAAAAATAAGCCGAATCAAGTTCACAATCGTAAGGATACGTTGGTGTCCAGGCAGCCGGGAGCTGTGTTTCATTTATATAGATCCTTTTTTGTTGTACCGAACCAGCTGATATATAGCCAATAACAGGCAGTGTAGCGTCTGTAGTACAATGAATATTACCCGTAAGCTGGGCAGGTTGCGCGTCAAAAATACTCCCCAGGTCTTCGGTATTTTGCTTTAATAGTGCAAAATAATTATAAGCATCCGCGCTCAGCGCGTATTGTTTAATGTTGATACTGTAACGTTGTTCAATTTTTTCGGACGTGGACGGGATGAAGGTTATAGGTGCCTGGGAAATAACATCCTGCGCTAACTTAGCCGATGAGCCCAGTAAAATATTGTTTGAAATACTGTTACCGTAGCACGAGTATATATTTTGAGCCGGGGTACGGTAAACAATCGCAGTGCCATTTGATATGTATTGCGATTCATATTTGGCATTAAACTGCCAGGTTTCAACATAATCCCAACGGTAGTAATGGGTGTTATTGTTAGGATCATGCGTATTAAGATAGATTTGCACACCTGCTCCCTGTTGTTTATTGCTTCCTGCATTAAATCCAATGCTGTCAATAGGCGGGCTTGCTATTGGGGGAACATAATCTGACAGGTAAATTTTCCCATCACTGGTAGTGACACTAAGCCTGTATTTATGTGTGCTACCAAGGTTAAGAATTGGGCTTGTATAATAACCGTTATTAAGGCTTTGTAAGCTATACGACCCGTTCTGATCATCCTGTATAGCAACCGTAGCATCCGTTACAGGATTGGTTGTTGTTGCTGCATTCAAATTAACGGTACGGCTTAATTTAATTATGGTTGAATCGCTGCCGGTATTTATTGTTCCTTCAACAACCAAATAGTTATTTGCACTCGCGATAACTTTGGGGTTATAAGGCTTTGTGCAACTCATTATAAAAAAGGCTGCCAAAGTACACAATATTATATATCCTCTATTTATGATCATCTCTTAGAAGCGAATATTATAGTTAATAAAAGGTATTGGCTTAGCAAATATTGATAGCTGGTAACCATTTATAGCCCCACCCTGTTCGGTAAAATAAGTAGAATATGCATTTGCCCTTCCGGTTAAATTATAAACCCCTATCGACCATGAATTATGTGTAAGCTGATGTACTTTATGATTACCCTCAATATTTATTGAAAAATCGGTTCGGAAGTAATCTGGTATCCGGTATGCGTTCCTGTCAGAATAATAAACGCGATCAGATCCGTCATAATTATATTTGGCCACCGGCAATGTTATAGGGCGCCCGGTACTGTAAACTACATTTAACGACACGCTGTACCGGTGAGTAAAACGATAATTACCCGTAAAATTAAAATCATTAGGTTTATCATAGTTTGCAGGGTAATAATTACCATTATTTATTAGTTCGCCTGCATTAGGATCGTTCTGTTTCAAAAAAGTACGGGAGTAAGTATAGCTTACCCAACCGTTTAATTTACCCTCCGTTTTTTTCAGTAACATTTCAACGCCATAAGCTTTGCCATTGGTATTAATCACATCTTGTTCAATATGATCATTCAATAGCAGCGTAGCTCCATCCCGGTAATCAAGATAATCCCAGATACGCTTATAATACACCTCCACCGACATTTCTATCGTATTTGACTGTGCATTTTTATATATTCCTAATGATACCTGATCGCCAGTCTGCGGTTTAATATTAGGATCGCTTAACTTATATATATCCGTAGGAGATATAGCAGTGGTATTTGATAGCAAATGGATATACTGGGTAAGTGTATTATAACTAGCCTTAAGCGATGTATTATCATTTAAATTATATCGGGCAGATGCTCTTATCTCCGGCTTAGTATAGGTTTTAATTATTTTGTTTTTACCGTAAGTAACACTATCAACTACGTTACCGCTTGTTTTTGGCAGGTTAGGTGCATAATAATCAACTGTTTGCGGGCCCAGGTCATTGTAAATAGAATACCTTATGCCCAAATCGACTGTAAAATCGGGGGTTATATCATATTTATCACCAAGGTATAATGCACTTTCAAGTGCCTGCTCTGCAGGAACAATATCGGGCACTATCAGCGATTGATTGTTATAAGGCTCAAAATTCCCAGGATTCAGTTTATAATAAATAGAGCTTAACCCAAAATCCAGGGTGTTTTTTTGATTTAGATAATATGTAAAATCCGCTTTAAAATTAGACTGATTAATATTATAGTTAAGATTATATCCATTTACCGGGTTTGCATCACTCGAAATGGAGTACTGGTAACGGTCATATCCAACTAAAAATACACTAAACAGCTTATTATTAAAGTTATGCTTCCACTTTATGTTCGCGTTTTTATTGCCGTATTTGTATGTGGTATCGCTGTTAAGTTTAAACCCATCGTGGCTTAAATAGCCGGTTAAATAGATGTTATTCTTATCATCAATCTGGTGACTTATCCCCAGGTTAATATCGTAAAAATTGGCTTCGCTGTTTTTATATTCCTGTGGCAAGGCGCTAAGCAACCAATCCGAATATGAAGTACGTGCACCTAATATAAACGATGTTTTATTTTCGATAATAGGTCCCTCAATATTTATACGACTGGTAAGCAACCCAATACCTGCCGAACCTGTAAATTTCTTTTTATTTCCTTCGCGATCTGTTACTTCAAGCACTGATGCTAAACGGCCTCCGTATTTTTCGGGGATACTGCTTTTATATAGCTCAACGTCCTTCACCATATCGGGGTCAAATGCCGAAAAGAAACCAAAAAAGTGCGAAGGGTTATATATTGTGGCATCATTAAGCAATATCAGGTTTTGATCTGCAGCACCACCCCGAACATTAAATCCTGTTGTTGACTCACCAACCGACTGAACTCCAGGCAAAGTTAAAACAGCTCTTAAAATATCGGCCTCGCCAAATATGGCGGGTATTTGTTTAATGCTTTTTATGTCCAGGTGGTTAACGCCCATCTCGTTACTACGCACATTGGCAACTTTATCGGCAGAAATTTTAACCTCTTTTAAAGAGTACACCTGTTCCTGCATCTCAATATTCAACTTGCCATCACTGTACAAAATCAACTGCCTATGCGTATCCCTCATGCCAATGCCATGTATAACCAGTGTTTGCCTCCCCTTTGGCAGGGTAATGGTAAAATAACCGTATTGATCTGATACCACTCCTGTTTTTGCATCAGTTGTAAACACGCTCGCCCCAACAATAGCTTCTCCTGATTTAATGTCCCTAACGTAACCTGATATTATAGCCTTCCCCGGTTCAATATTATTGGTTTTGATACCAATCGAATACAACTTATTTTCTGTAGTAGCTTCCGTTGCAGGAGTTTCTTTATTCATGCTAAAATTAGCTTCCGGCACAGCCTGACTAATAATATTGGTTTTTGAATTATTAAAATACCCTGCGGCTAATTGTGTGCGTATTATTTTGCCTTTAGTTAAAAAAACCTCCATGCTTGATGGTACAATGGCATAATGATAGGCTGTATTATTAAACACCATGTTCAATACATTCTCCAATAAAACATCGCTTATTTGCAGGGTTATTTTCAGGCTGTCAAACTGTGCATGGTCATAGTAAAAATGATATCCACTTTGCGCTTCCAGGTCCTTTACTACAGCATCAATCCCGGCTTGGTTATAATTTACGCTAACTGTTTTGCCTGTGGTATTTTGTGCCAGCAGTAGCTTTGTAACAAATAGAAAAATAATGGTGAAGTAGATTCTCTTCATATTAATCAGTTAAATGGTCGTAATAAGCTGCTATTGCGGTCATGGCTTGTTCAGGTGCTTTTTTAAATTTGATATTGTTAGTTCTGATAAATTGCTTGATTTCTTTTTTATGATCACTCAAAGCATCTAAAAAAGCACCCTGGCTATTTACTGTATAATATTTGCCGTTTTTTAATAAATAGTAATCTTTTGCCGGCGAAAAGTATGGTATTATATCCCCTGTATAATCTGTAGAATTTTGGATGCTTTTTGTTTTTTTCGACAAAACCTGAATTTTGCCACCATACAGTTCGTCATAAAATCCGGTTTTTAATGAACTGCTGTTAGCAGGATCATTTTTAAGATAAATAAAGTGCTGGTTGAGTAAATCAAAATCCTTTACTTTTTCGCTAATGAGGCTTATGCGCATAAAGCTGTTATAAATCAAAATAACTACTTCATCCTTATATATATCGTACATCATTTTTACGTTGGTGTACAAATATCCGTCATAAAATACCGATCCCTTATTCCAACTGTCCACATCGTCATAATAAGCATTGCCTTTTATATGCGGATTGTAAAGATCATATTGCATACCGTTATACAACCTTGATTGCGGGCCAATTTTTTTATAAAAATCGCGCTCAACATTGGCATATACAGTTGTTTGTTTCTCATTCAAACTATCGCCGACAGCTTGCGCCAGGGTAACATTTTTTACACAGCAGGCAATCAGCAAAACCAATAAGTATTTAGGTAATATTCTTAACATTTAAGGAATGTTTTAAAATGTAAATAAGCGATTTATAATTAATTAGTCAAAATAGATACAGGTTAATTTACAATAAAACAATAGGGGGGGAGAATATAAAGATATAATAAAAATCAATCGACAATATTTAAAATATCTATTTATTAAAATCTAGTATCAATCTTGTTACTTAAAGCAGTGCCTTTTTAAACCATTTACCATAACCACCACGCCCTTTTTTCCTTTGGATTGGGTTTTAAGCTAAATCGCATTTCTATGTGCTTATACGTCCAGGCCGATGCCATGTATATAATCAGATAATTAACAATAAACAAATACCAGTACGCCGAAGGTGGCAGTTTTAACAGCCTGATAAAAACCACGTTAAACAAACTGAGCAAAAGCGTATGTATCATGTAGATGGAATACGAATACTTGCCCGTATTATGTAACAACCCTGATTTATTAAACATTGCCGACATCCATCCTTTTTCAAAAGCGAAAACCAGGATAGTGATGAAAAAGAAAATATCAAAAATAAAGTTGATGGGTTTTAGTACCTCTCCAAAACATATTAAAACCACTATAACAACCAAACAAACCGGTTCAAGTAAATTAAAAGCAAATGACTTAAACGCGGTGTATTTATCTTTAATAAGTTTATACACGTTAAAGCACAACACACCTGTAAAAAAGCCCATTATCCCGCGCAGAAAACCGTAGTCAAAAGTATTATCAATATTAAAGCTATGGGTTAATGCCGCCATTGCCAGGAATGCGCCAACAGCAATAACCAGGTAGATGTATGATTTAAATGCCTGCAGTTTTTTTGTATTGATAATCGTTATCACCACACCAAATACCAGGTAAGCAATCATCTCGGCACTTATTGACCAACTGGCAATATTCCAGCTGACATCATGTATCCCCGGCATTTTTACCGAGTTGAGTAAAAACAAGTTGGTTAAAAAGCTACGCCAGTTATCAGTATAATATCCTAATTGGTTTACATGTACATAACCCGAGGCATGGTGTTTAGCTAAGTTGATAGCTAAAAATAAGAGCAAAACAATAATATGTAATGGATATAGCCTAAAAAAACGCTTTTTATAAAACTTGCCAAATGCCGACCAGCTATCTATATTTTGATAGGTGTAGGCTATAACAAAGCCACTCAATACAAAAAAGAAATCAACAAACAGATAGGCGTTATAAAAAAAACTATTGTTGATAATTGGCGTGGCAGAAAACGCCGTCATGTGAAAAAAGATAACAAAGCTGGAAAATATTCCTCTGAAAATATCCAGCGTTTTGAATCTTTCTTTCATATAAGCTATTTAAAAATGATAAAACTATTGTCATTGCGAGGTACGAAGCAATCGCACATAGTCCAAGCAAATATGCATGGTTCGCGATTGCTTCGTACCTCGCAATGACAATTTATTTTTGTGTTTATGTAAAAAGCAACATGGAACCATTTTTAAACAGTTTCTTAGATATTTTTTCCGTCGATGATCTTAAAAAACTGGTCGCGGTAAGTATCGCCAACGGGTATTATTTTTTCACCAATCCAGATGCGGCTGCGCTCAATACTATCAATTTTGTTTAGCGATACGATGTACGATTTATGCACCCGCACAAAATGCCGCTCAGGCAAAGCATCTTCCATCTTTTTCATATTCTGTAGCGTGATGATCCGCTCGCCCGAAGTAAAAATGGAGATATAATCTTTTAATCCCTCAATAAATGAAATATCACGCAGATACACCTTTTGTATTTTATGCTCACTCTTCACAAAAATAAAGTCGCTCAAAAAATCACTTTGGGGTGCGGATTCTACACTTGCAACAGGTTTGGCAGATGGCTGCAAAATTCCCTGCGCCTTTTGCACGGCCTTAAAAAACCGGTCGAAGGCTATTGGTTTAAGCAGGTAATCAACCACATCGAGCTCATAACCTTCTAACGCGTACTCGGGGTAAGCGGTGGTTAATATTACTTTAGCTTTACCGTTAGCTATTTTTAAGAATTGAATCCCCGTAAGTTCAGGCATTTGCACATCCAGAAAAACCAGGTCGACATTGCCTTCCTGTACCAAAGTTAACGCCTCTATAGGATTGGTTGTAGCCTTAACCAATTCCAAAAAAGGCACCTTTGATATGTAATCCTCAACAATGTGCAGGGCCAATGGCTCATCATCAACAACAAGGCATCTGATCATGGGCATAAAACTAAGTATTTTTTTGTTTGGTTAGATGAATTTGGGTGTATTTCAAAGCCCCACCTAAATCCTCCCGGTAGGGGGGACTTTATAAAGTCTCCCCTACCGGGGGAGATTTAGAGGGGGCTGCCGACATTTGAAAGCATCCCAATTAAATCAATAGTGTTATCTATACACACCATTTTGATAATACCCTATCAAAATGATATGGTTCCCCATATAGTATGAGTTAACAAATGCAACCGATTCATATATAAAAACCTGTATTTCAACAAAATAAAAATATTCTTATTGCCTTGGCATTATAATTATTAATGCCTTATCAAGGTTTCGTTATCATGAACATAAAAAACAAACTTCGCGCGGGTATTGGCTTCATCTTTCTGATGGCGCTGATCAGCTCAGGAATGGCAGATTATTATTTAACCCGCCTTTCCAATGATTCAAAAGCTATATTAAAAGATAACTATCGCTCACTGGTATATGTAAAAGCAATTGAGCAGGCGCTTGATTACCCTCAAACCGTAAATACCGCTACCAGGTTACAAACCATCGAGGCCAACATCAGCAAAGAAGAGCAAAACATAACCGAACCCGGCGAAGAGCAGTTAGCCGATTCATTACGCTCAAGTTTCGAGGTTTATAAACTTTCAGTAAATAACCCCCAGGCAACAACCCAACTCAGCTCAAAAATTCGCGGCATACTTTACAATATTATGCAGCTTAACATGACTGCCATTGAGCATCGCAATACCAAAGCCACAACTACTGCCGACCGCGCTATAATCCTTGTATCGCTTGTTGGCTCATTATGCTTCCTCATCGCTTTTAGCTTTATGGTAAATTTCCCCGGCTACATTGCTAACCCAGTAAGAGAATTAATATCGGGCATAAAAGAGGTTGCTAACAAAAATTATAATAAACGCCTCGTTTTTCCGGCAAAAGATGAGTTTGGCGATCTGGCTGTAGCTTTTAACCAAATGGCTGGCAAGCTTAATGAGTATGAGAGCAGCAATATTGCCAGCATCATGTTCGAAAAAAGAAGGATTGAAACCATCATCAATTCCATGGGTGATGCCATTATTGGTATTGATGACAAACAGTTTATCATTTTCGCCAACAAGGTTGCCTGCGCGCTAATCGGCATTTCCGAGGATAGGTTAACAGGCCAATACGCCCCAAACGTAGCGCTGGAAAATGACCTGTTACGCAACATGCTATTTGTTAACCAACCTAAAATGAAGCTTTTTGCTGATAACCGCGATAGCTTTTTCACCAAAGATGTTTTAGAAGTAACTAATGACGACAAAGTAATAGGCAAGGTTTTCATCCTGAAAAATATCACCGATTTTCAGCAGCTTAATGATGATAAAACAGCGTTCATCGCGACCATATCGCACGAGTTAAAAACACCGCTCGCATCTATCCGCATGAGCGTTAAATTACTGGAAGACGCGCGTGTAGGTGAAGTAAATAATGAGCAAAAACAGCTCATCCAGAATATTGATGCCGATACCCACCGCCTGCTACAGATCACCGCTGAATTGCTTGACGCCGCGCAGGTAGAAACCGGGAAGATAAACCTGCACTTCGGCAGCACACACCCTAAAAACATTGTAGAATATGCGGTAAAAGCTATCCGATCATTAGCCGAACAAAAGCAGATCACCATCAATACAAATTGTGCCGATACCCTGCCAAATGTAATGGCCGATTTGGATAAAACAACGTGGGTATTAATCAACCTGCTATCAAACGCCATTAAGTATAGCCCCGAAAAGGCTACTATTAACCTGGATGTGAAGAAAAAAAATCATTTCATAGAGTTTGCAGTGAAAGACCAGGGGCGCGGGATTGACGAAAAGTACCTGGCCCGCATTTTTGAACGCTATTTCCGTATCCCGGGAGCCGAGGCTGATAAGAATGGAACCGGTTTAGGCCTTGCAATAGCCAAAGACTTTATTGAAGCCCAGGGAGGCAACATAGGTGTTGAAAGTGAAATTGGCGAAGGCAGCCGTTTTCATTTCAACCTTAACATTAACAACAATGCCCTATAATTTTTAAACAACATACAAACAAATGAATCCGCACTTAAGAAAACTTACCGCCGGTGGCATGCTGTTAACACTCGGCATCATCTTCGGCGATATTGGTACTTCACCACTCTATGTATTCCAAACCTTATTAACCGAAGGTGGAAAAGCAAACGAGTTACTGGTATTAGGCTCAATCTCCTGTATATTCTGGACTTTAACCCTGCAAACCACCTTTAAATATATCATCATCACCCTACAGGCTGACAACAAGGGCGAAGGTGGTATATTCTCGTTATATGCTCTGGTTCGCCGTTACGGCAAATGGCTGGCTATCCCGGCTATTATAGGTGCAGGTACTTTATTGGCCGATGGTATCATCACCCCGCCAATATCAGTTACCTCAGCAATCGAGGGATTAAGTAACGTACCATCATTGGCAGCTTCATTTGTTCCGGGCAGTAAGCTTATTATCGGCATTGTTATCGGCATTATATTGCTGCTGTTCTTCTTTCAACAATTTGGCACCAAGGTGGTAGGCTCGGCATTTGGCCCGGTTATGTTAATGTGGTTTTTGATGATTGGTGTTTTAGGTTTCTTACAAATCCTGCACTATCCTTCAATATTTAAAGCGTTAAGCCCTTACTATGGCGCTAAACTATTATTTACCCATCCGGGTGGATTAGCCCTTTTAGGAGCTGTATTTCTTTGTACAACAGGTGCCGAAGCCTTATATTCTGACCTTGGTCACTGCGGTCGCAAAAACATCCAGGGCAGCTGGATCTTTGTTAAAACCACTTTAGTACTAAGCTATTTAGGGCAGGGGGCATGGGTTTTAACCCAACCAGCAAACACCAATTTCGCAGGTTTAAATCCGTTTTACCAGATAGTGCCTAACCCGCATTTGTTAATGATCCCTTGTGTTGCCCTGGCAACACTGGCTACCATTATTGCCAGCCAGGCATTAATCAGTGGGTCATTTACCCTTATCAGCGAAGCCGTAAGTATGAACTTTTGGCCCCGTATCACCATTAAATATCCTTCAAACATCCGCGGACAAATTTATATACCCAGCATCAACTGGTTATTGTGCCTTGGCTGTGTAGCGGTAACATTATACTTCCAAACATCCGAGCACATGACGGCAGCCTATGGCTTTTCTATCACTATCGCCATGCTTATGACTACCGTATTGATGTATTACTTTATGCGTTATGTTAAACATTGGCCTATATGGTTGGTAACCATCATACTTTGTGTATTTTTATGTGTAGAGTCGGCTTTCTTTGTTGAGAATGCTGCCAAATTACTGAAAAGGATCTTCTTCCTGGTGTTTGAGGTTGGATTGATATTCACCATGTATATATGGTTCAGAGCACGTAAAATCAACAATCGTTTCCTTCATTTTATCGATCTGGAGGATCAGATCCCAATGTTAAATGCATTAAGTGCCGATACAACTATTCCAAAATATTCAAGCCAGCTGATCTACCTTACCAAGGCAAATAACAGCAGGCAAATAGAAGAGAAGGTCATCTACTCTATCATGAGCCGAAGCCCTAAGCGTGCTGATACCTATTGGTTTGTTCACATTGATACTACCGATGAGCCATATACTATGGAATATAGTGTGGATCAGGTTGAACAAGACAAGATCATCCGTGTTGATTTCCGTTTAGGTTTCCGTATACAACCGCGTGTTAACGTATTGTTTCGCAAAGTAGTTGAAGATATGGTTGCCCGTAAGGAACTTGATATCACCAGCAGTTATGAATCACTTAAAAAATTCAAAGTAGTATCTGATTTCCGTTTTGTGATATTGGAGAAATTCCTGTCATATAATAACCTGTTCAGCGTATCCGAATCATTTATCCTGAACAGTTATTTCAGCATCAAAAAGCTGGCACTATCCGAAGCCAAAGCCTTTGGTTTAGATACCAGCGAAACTTATGTTGAAAAAATTCCATTAGTAGTAAAACCGGTAAGCAACATCAACCTAAAAAGGATTGATCCGGTAACAATGGAACCCATTTTTTAATAATACCCCTGTCTAAATAAGCAGGTCAGGCCTGCAACCTCGATCCCTCTCTTTTTAGAGAGGGATTTTTTATTTTAGTTATTTCCACTTGTCCACCACATAACCCACCAATTCCTTTAAATAAATATTCCAGCCACCAAAAGAGCCTCCATCGGGTATCAGGTCGCCCCAGGTATTTCTGTTTTGGGTAACAGTGTAATCGCAGGGATAAGGCACAACAGGTACACCTTCCTTCTCAAATATCATCTTCGCGCGCCGCATGTGAAAATCTGAAGTAACCAGCAAATAAGGTGGTTTTAAACCCAACTTTTGCAATAAAGCTTTCGAATAAATCGCATTCTCAATCGTATTCCTCGAATTACTTTCAACCACTATATTGCTATCCGGCACATTAAACAGCAGCAATTGTGTTTTAACCCAGCTGGCTTCTTTAAAATAGCCCGGTATTAAATTGCCATTGCCCCCGCTTATTAGCACGTTTTTAGCTGCGCCTGTATTAAATAATTTAACCCCCTCAATAAACCTGTCCGATGCGCTATTAAAATAACCATTCCCATATTTGTCTACCGATGAAAAGCCACCCAAAATAATAGCACAGCTATAAACCTGATTTTTGCGAAGGGTGTTCGGTTTAACGCTCCAGGCATGTCCAAAAAGATTTAGAAATAAAGGCACTGAAAACACGTAAAATAAAATTATGGCACCTATAAAAAGGTGCTGTTTACGTTTGCTGTTTTTTAGCAGCAGTGCTATAACAAACAACACCAATACCCACAAAGCCGGGTAAAGCAAAAACAACAACACTTTTGATAGTACAAAATACATAAGCAATTATTTTAAAGGCACGGCCGCAACACCCTCATTAGTAATAACCACAGGCTTTATAAACCCATCTTTATCAAAATACATATGATCGATGCAGGTAACCCGGTGATTACCATCCGTCTCGGTTAATGGCCTGCGATGATAAACAATATACCATTCATCCTTACCCGGTATTTGTATCACCGAATGATGCCCTGCGCCCGTAGCAATTTTTGGGTCCTGCTGCAATACACACCAATACGTTTAAACGGGCCTGTTGGTGCATAGCCAATTGCATACGCTACACGATAATCCGGTCCGGTCCAGCCTCCTTCAGACCACATTAAGTAATATTTGCCTTTCCGAGTAAACATTACCGATCCCTCAACATAATGTTCAGGGGTGATGGATTTAAAAGTAGTACCATCCGCAAAGGGAATAAAGCCGGTAAAATCCTTATTCAGCTTCGCGATGTTGCAGTGTTGCCATCCACCATAAATAATGTAATACTGACCGTCATGATCCTTAAAAATAAACTGATCAATAGGCTGCGCGCCATTATGGATTTGACCGATGAGCGGCTTACCTAAATAATCCTTAAACGGCCCACCCGGGCTATCCGAAACACCCACACCTATCCCGCCAATCTCTTTTTTATCATCGTGAATATCATTCGCCCCAAAAAAGAAATAATATTTGCCACCCATTTCGGTAACAGCAGGTGCCCACATGGCCTTTTTAGCCCATTTTATAGCGGTGGTATCAATAATGTCGGGGTGCTTTGTCCAATGCACCAAATCCTTCGACGACCATGCATCCATATGTACCTGCTGTTCATAAGGCGCCGAATAGGTTGGGTATATCCAATACTGACCCTCAAATATCTTAGCTTCCGGGTCGGCATTCCAACCGGGGATAACAGGGTTACCCGAAAATTCTTTCTTTTGCTGCGCGATGGCATTACTGCACAAGCCAACAAATGCTATTGCAAATAGTATCGTTCTAAATTTCATGGTAGATATAAAATAACAAAGGGATAGTAACCGAAATCACCATCCCCTAATCTCTAATCTTTAACCTCTAATCACTATTATTTAATCCCGTAATGGTCGTTCATTAATTTCACAAACAGGCCACCCGGCAAGGTCGCTTTCAAAGTAGGCACAATAGTTTGACCGATAGCACCAACCAGGTAGCTATGTTTAGGGCTTTTTGTATCTACGATCTTAACAATTTTATCAGCCAATTTTGATGGATCAGCTCCAATGCTTTCATCTTTTTCCATTGCGGCAACTGCGGCATCATATTCTTTATTTAACTGCTCATTTTTCAAAGGGAAAGGCACTTTTTCACGACTCGCGGTGAAGTCGGTTTTAAAATCACCAGGGTTAATCACTACAACTTTAATACCTGTGTTTTGCAGTTCCATGCGCAAGCTTTCAGAGTACCCCTCAATCGCGAATTTTGACGCGCTGTATAATCCCTGATAAGGCAAGCCAAACAAACCTGCCAATGAACCTATATTAATAACCAATCCTTGTTTTTTCTCTATCATACCCGGCAGTATCTCGCTGCTTACACGTACTACGCCAAAAAAGTTAACCTCGAATTGCTTTTTAGCCACATCAACCGGCATTGCGTAAAGCGGACCGGTTATACCGTTACCGGCATTGTTAACCAGTACATCAATTTTGCCTTCGGCTTTAATAATGGTATCAACAGCTGCTTTAACCGATGCGTCATCAGTAACATCCATTGATAGTGGTTTAAAAGCTACATCTTTAATTTTTTTCGCATCGCGGGAGGTTCCGTAAACTGTATGGCCCTGGGCTTGCAGTGCTTTTGCCGTAGCTAAACCTAAACCTGAAGAGGCTCCCGTAACAAGAATTACTTTTTTCATTTTAATATGGGTTGATAATTTTTAGTAAACATACTAATTTACGTTAAGAACCCGATTCCTTACTTATAAATTTCAATCTTAAAACAAAAAGGCTGCCACTAATAGTGGCAGCCTTTTTGTTTTAATTAGTGTGTTAATTACAATGCAGCATTTCGCATAAGGTTAGCCTGTAAGCCATATCCATCTAAGCCACTTGCAAAGCCAGAAAGCCAAATGGTATATACCATCCCTGATTGTACAGTTACCGCGTTTACAACGCCCAATACCGTATTAGTACCCGTTTGTACCACACGCAAAGTATCATTAACTGATGTTGTCAGAGCGGTAAATGATGAAACTTGTTTGTATGATTTGTTTGAAATTAAAGTCTTGCCACCTACTACCAGGTCAACGGCAGGCGCATCCGGGCTCATGTTAACTAACCTGATAGATGCTTTACCGCTTGCCGGCGCAACAATGGTATCGGTAACAAGTAAAAAATTATGCTTAGCTACCAGGTCTGACGAAAATAGCGTATATGCTTTGTTTCCTGCCAGATTAACGGTGTCTCCTGTTAAATGTGTTGTGGTACCTGTATAATCAAGCCCTATTTTTACAGTACCTTCTGTTAAAGATATATATGATACATAACTACCATACATTAGGTTTGAACTAGCTAAACCGCTATTTAAATAAAGATCTGTTGGTACCATATCCGGCGAACCGGCTGCTATTGCCAATGACGCGGTATTTAAGCTACTATCTGACCCTTTATTGCAGGAAGATATCGATAGCACCAACAGGCAAACCATTCCGGCTAATATCATTCCGGCTCCGGAGTGATAAATATTTTTGATCTTTGTAAAGTTTAAATTCATAATATAATTATAATTAGAGTTGATTTAAATAAAAGTGTATTGTGTTGTACCTATCATTTCAAGCTTTCCGTTTAACGCAAAAAGAAACATTAAGTATATGGTTAAATCCAATTGTATCTTTATTATTACAATGGTGCTTAAATCCAGCTTTCGGCAGCAATTTTAACAACTAATTGCCAAAGGTAATTATAGCTGGGGTCTTTTAACATTTTTTAACAAATTCTAACAACAATCTAATACATAGGATTTGATTAACGTAGCAACTCTTTTTAACTTGCACTCCTCAAATTACGAATACTCATGGAAGAAATAAATAACGGCTCACAACCACTTGTAACAGATACGCCATCAGCCAGTACTTCTTATGGTACCGATATACGCGCCTTGAACGAGATGATCCAAAAGGAAAGCGCGTTCATCGATCTGCTAAAAATTGAGATGGATAAAGTGATCGTTGGCCAGCGCTACATGGTTGAACGTTTACTGATCGGATTATTGGCCGATGGACACATTTTGCTGGAAGGTGTTCCCGGGCTGGCAAAAACGTTGGCTATCAACTCGCTGTCAAAAGCTGTAGAAGCTGATTTCAGCCGTATCCAGTTTACCCCCGATCTACTGCCTGCCGATTTACTCGGTACGATGATCTATAATCAAAAGAAAGAAGAGTTTATAGTGCGTAAAGGCCCTTTGTTCTCTAACTTTATTTTGGCGGATGAGATTAACCGTGCACCTGCAAAAGTACAAAGTGCTTTGCTTGAGGCCATGCAGGAACGCCAGGTTACTATTGGCGATAATACCTACCCGCTGCCAAAACCTTTTTTAGTACTGGCAACCCAAAACCCTATTGAGCAGGAAGGTACTTACCCACTGCCAGAGGCACAGGTTGACCGTTTTATGCTGAAGGTGGTTATCGGCTACCCAACTAAGGAAGATGAAATGAAGATTGTTCGTGCTAATATATCAGCACAAGGCTTCCCTAAGATCAACCCTATTGTTAAAACGGATGATATTATCAGTGCGCGTAAAGTGGTTCGCCAGGTGTACATGGATGAGAAAATTGAGCAATACATTATTGACATTGTTTTCGCAACCCGTTTCCCTGAGCAATATAAATTAGGGCAGTACAAAAACCTGATCAGCTTTGGTGCATCGCCAAGAGCAAGTATCAATCTGGCGCTGGCTGCAAAAGCTTATGCGTTCATCAAACGCCGTGGTTATGTTATTCCTGAGGATGTTCGCGCTATCGCGCATGACGTATTAAGGCATCGTGTAGGTTTAACCTACGAGGCAGAAGCCGAGAACATCACTTCAGAGCAAATTATTACCGGCATTTTAAATGCTATTGAAGTACCTTAGACACAAGCCCCACCCAAACCCTCCCCGGTAGGGAGGGTTTAAGAAAATTGATTAAATGAAGATAATTAAAATAAAAAAGTCGCCCCTACCGGGGGAGATTTAGAGGGGGCCAAATGGCAAGGGATACCAAGGATCTGCTAAAAAAGGTAAGGAAAATCGAAATTAAAACCAGGGGGTTAAGTAACCACTTATTCTCGGGCGAATACCATTCGGCTTTCAAGGGGCGGGGTATGGCCTTTAATGAGGTACGCGAATATCAGCCGGGCGATGAAATACGCACCATCGACTGGAATGTTACCGCCCGTTTTAACCACCCTTATGTGAAGGTTTTTGACGAGGAGCGTGAACTTACCGTAATGATGTTGGTTGATGTGAGCGGATCAGGAAATTTCGGTACCGTTGTTCAGCAAAAGCAGGATATAGCAACGGAGTTATGCGCGGTGCTGGCTTTCTCAGCGATTCAAAATAATGATAAAGTAGGTGTAATATTTTTTAGTGATAAGATCGAGAAATTCATCCCACCTAAAAAAGGCCGCAGTCATATTTTGATGATCATCCGCGAGCTGATAGATTTTACGCCGGAAAGCAAAGGCACTGACGTTGCGGTTGCCTTGCGGTATTTTACCGGAGCCATCAAAAAACGGAGCACAGCATTCCTGATCTCTGATTTTATGAGCGGCCCGTTTGATGACCAGATTAAGATTGCCAACAAAAAACATGACATTATAGCCCTGAGATTATACGACAAGCACGAAGAGGAATTCCCTGATTTGGGTTTAATTCCTGTGGTTGATGAAGAAACCGGCGACCTGCAATGGATAAATACCAGCAGTAAGGATGTTCGTACCGCTTATAAAAAGGCAGCTATTGAACGGAATGCCCGCTTAAAAGAAACCTTCGCCAAATCGGGTGTTGATTTTACCAGCATCGGCACCCACGAATCCTATGTTAAACCACTTATGACACTATTTAAAAAACGTGAGAGCAGGCGGTAACATGAAACAATATTTCAAAGTAACACTATTATTTATTTCGCTTTTAACGGGCTTTGGATTCAAAGCCAATGCCCAATATATCAAAGTAGAATCCAGCATCGACAGGAATTCTATGCCTATCGGCGATCAAACCATCCTGCATGTTTCAGCAAACATGCCGCTTAAAACGGATATCACCTTTCCTGAGATTGTTGACAGCATTGGCAAGGTAAAAATTGTAAAAAGTTTAAAGGGGGATACCGTTATAGATAAGAACAACCCCAACCTGGAAACCATAAGCCACAGTTACACCGTAACATCATTTGATACCGGCGTATATGTGCTACCTCAATTTACCTTCCACACCAAAACGGGCGATATTAAAACAGGCACAATAACCCTGCAAATAAAATCGGTACCTGTTGATACCACCAAGGCCTTTTATGATATTAAAGAACCGCTTGCCGTATCCTACAACCTTTGGGATTGGCTAAAAGATCATTGGGTTATAGTAGTTATTGTATTGGCGATTATCCTGATCGTATTAGGTATCCTCTACTACATCAAAAACAAACCTAAAACAGTTGAACAGGTTGAAGCTGCACGTGTGTATACCATTGATGAGATTGCTATCATTAAACTAAATGAGTTAAATGATAAAAAGCTGTGGCAGCAGGGCGATATCAAACTATATCATATCGAACTGACCGAAATACTGCGTGACTATTTAGAGAAACGATATAATGTACAAGCCCACGAGCAAACAACCGATCAGATTTTTGACGGTTTAAAAAGTAAAGGGCTTACTAAAGAGAGCAGCAATATTCTGTTTCAAATACTAAAATTGGCCGATTTAGTAAAATTTGCCAAGCAGCAACCTACCGCTTATGAAAATGAGCAAAGCATGGAGAACGCCATCATTTTTATACAACAAACCAGGTTTGTACCACAGCCTATTCAACCCGTTCAAAATAAGGAGGAACTACCTAAATGAAATGGTTTAGTGGAATAGAGTTTGCCCAGCCGGGATTTTTCTGGCTATTGCTCATCATCCCATTGATGGTGGCTTATTACTGGTGGCGTAACAGCAAGCTGCAAGGCACGCTGGGCATGTCGACCACCAAAAGCTTTGCACTGGCACACAAAAGTCAGATGCACATTTTCAGGCATTACAGTATTGTGTTGAGGTGTTTGGCCTTTATCGCCATTATTGTGGCATTAGCAAGGCCACAGTCTGCCATGAGTTGGGAAAATGAAACTACTGAAGGTATCGATATTATGATCGCTTCAGATATTTCGGGTAGTATGCTTTCCGAAGATTTTAAACCCAACCGCCTGGAGGCCGGTAAGAATATCGCCATAGATTTTATCAAAGCCCGTCCGGATGACCGTATTGGTTTGGTGATCTTCAGTGGTGAAAGCTTTACACAATGCCCGCTGACTATCGATCATGACGTGCTCATCAATCTGTTTGCCGATATAAAAAACGGGATGATTGATGATGGTACAGCCATCGGCATGGGTTTGGCTACAGCCGTTAACCGTTTAAAAGATAGCGAAGCAAAAAGCAAGGTAGTTATTTTACTTACTGATGGGGTGAACAATACTGGTTCTATACCGCCTATTACCGCGGCTGAGATTGCCAAGCAGTTCAACATCCGGGTTTATACTGTTGGTATCGGTACAAATGGATCGGCGCCATATCCTTTTAAAGATCAAATGGGCAACACGCATTACCAGATGATACCGGTGGATGTGGATGAAAAAACATTAACACAAATAGCGGATATAACCGGCGGTAAATATTTTAGGGCGAGGAATAATACTGAGCTTACCCAAATCTATGCGCAGATTGATAAAATGGAAAAAGTTAAAATAGCGGTAACACAATATCATAAAAAAACCGAACGTTATTTGCCAATTGCAATTATAGCGCTGATATTATTATCGCTGGAGTTTTTATTGAGTAACACAATTTTTAAAGGAGCTATAACCTAATGCTACGTTTTGCAAATGCATATATTTTATGGGCCTTAGTGCTTGTGCCGCTGCTGATCATCATCTTCATGCTGGTGCGCAGGTGGAAGAAAAAAGCGCTTGCTTCTTTGGGCGACAAAGGGGTGATCACGCGTATTATGCCCCAGGTTTCATCTTCGCGGCCTACGTTAAAATTCATCTTTTTTATTGTTGCCTATACCTTGTTGATCATCGGCATTGCCGATCCGCAGGTGGGTAACCATATTGATGAGGTTAAAAAGAAAGGCGCTGATATTATGATCGTGCTGGATGTTTCAAACAGTATGCTTTCGCAGGATTTTGCACCCAATCGTTTGGAAAATGCAAAACGGGCTTTGGCGCAACTGATTGATAATTTACACGAGGACCGCATCGGCATTATTGTTTTCGCCGGCGAAGCTTATGTACAAATGCCTATCACAACCGATTACTCGGCTGCCAAGATATTTTTAAATACCATTAATACTGGTATGGTGCCCGTACAAGGCACAGCCATAGGCGCAGCTCTCGATCTGGGAGTAAAATCCTTTGATTATAAAGACGGAACAGGCAAAGCCATCATACTAATGACCGATGGTGAGAACCATGAAGATGACGCCGTTACAGCAGCGCAAAACGCGCACGATAAAGGTGTGGTTGTGCATGTAATCGGGTTTGGATCGCCGCAAGGGGCACCAGTACCAATTTACGATAATGGCAAGCAAGTTGGCTTCCACCTGGATAGCGCGGGGCACACCGTTATTAGTAAGCTGAATGAGGATATGTGTAAAGAGATAGCCGTAGCAGGCAATGGCGTTTACATCAGGGCGACTGATGCTAACAGCGGCCTGGGTATTGTGATGGACCAGGTGCACAAAATGAAACAGAAAACGTATGACAGTAAATCATTTAAAGATTTTGAAGATCGTTTTCAGTTCTTCATAGCGATTGCCTTGTTCCTGTTTATTGCCGAGTTTTTTATATCTAACCGGAAAAGTTTAAGGTTAAGCAATTTAAAATTGTTTGAAGTGAAAAAGCCATGAAGAAGTACATCATAATTATATTAATGATCCTGAATGGTTCGGTACTTTTTGCGCAGGATGCAAAAACGTATATTTATAAAGGTAACCAGCTTTATGATCAGAAGAACTTTAAGGAGGCAGAAGCCGATTACCAAAAGGCAATTCAAAAAAAGAAGATGCCTTTAGAAAGTAATTTTAATATGGGTGATGCCATGTACAAACAAAAACAGTTTGATAACGCGGCAAAAAACTTTACCAATATCGCTTCATCAACTAATGATCCGCAGATAAAGGCTGGTGCGTACCATAATCTTGGGAACTCGTTACTCGAAACTAAAAAATACGACGAAAGTATTGAGGCCTACAAAAAAGCCTTGCTGAATAACCCTAAAGATGATGCTACACGTTACAACCTGGCTTACGCCCAGGAGATGTTAAAAAAACAACAGCAGCAAAACAAGAATAACCAAAACAACCAGAATCAGAACAACCAAAATAATCAGAATAAGAATAAAAACGATAAAGGCAATCCTGATAAAAAGAACCAGGATAAAGATAAGCAGGATCCAAACAAACAAAATCAGGATCCGGGTAAGCAAGATCCAAACAAACAGGATCAGCAAAAACAACCTCAGCAACCTAAGGATGGCATCTCAAAAGATGATGCCCAACGCATGCTTAATGCCCTGAATAACCAGGAACAAGGCACACAGGACAAGTTGAAGAATAAAAAGTTAAAAGGCACAGGTACACGAGTATTAAAAGATTGGTAATCTTGTTATTTTTACCCCTATAAATGAAAAAGAGAATTACCCTTATAATAGGATTACTGCTTTGCACAAGCTTGCTTTTTGCACAAGGCAAATTTGTTGCCACCGCAAGCAAAACAAATGTTGGCGTAGGTGAGCAATTCGAAGTTGATTTTACCATAAATGCGGGCGGCACGCATTTTACCCAACCGGATTTTCATGATTTCCAGGTGCTGTCGGGGCCTAATATTTCATCGAGCATCACGTCTATAAACGGTGTGTCAACTATGGCTATTTCTTATAGTTATATTTTGGCTGCTGCAAAAGAAGGCACGTTCACTATTGATGAAGCCGCGATTGTTTTAAACGGACACACATTAACTACAAGTTCCATAAAAATCAGGGTGAAGGGACAGGCGCCGCCACAACAGGCACAGCAAGCGCAAGCAGCTGCTCCTGATGACAATCCTAAGATTGATACCAAAGATCTGTCAAAACAAATATTTGTACGTGCCGTAACCGATAAAACCCGTGCTTACGTAGGCGAGCAAATTAAGGTATATTATAAAATATATACCCGTGTTGGCATTTTAGGTGGCCAACCTGATAAAGCACCTGATTTGAATGGTTTCTGGAATCAGGATGTACAAAGCAAGGGGCAAAACACCTGGAAAAGCGAGGTTTACAAGGGTATACGCTATAATGTTACTACAGTAAAGCAATCAATGCTTTTCCCGCAGCATGCCGGTGATCTGACTATCGATCCTTTAGCGATTACCTTTATGGTGGAGTTAAGATTGCCATCACGTAATGTTTTGGATGATATGTATGGTAATATCAAGCAGATGAAATATTCTGCCAAAAGCCAGCCGATAACTATTCATGCTATGGCCTTGCCAACAGCAGGCAAACCTGCCGACTTTACCGGGGCTGTAGGTAATTATACCGTTTACAGCGATGTAGATAAAAGGGAATTAAAAGCTAACGAAACGCTTAATTATACTATTGACATTTCGGGAACAGGCAATCTTAACCTGATCAACTCGCCCAAAATAGCACCGCCGGTTGATGTAGAAAAGTATGATCCAAAAACTAACGACCATATTGTGGTGGATTCAAATGGCGTTTCCGGCAGCAGACAGTTTAGCTATTTGCTGATACCTCGTCACCAGGGAAATTTTACATTAAACCCTGTTGATTTTACTTTCTTTAATCCATCTACCCAAAAATACGTAACCATACCAACCAAGCCATTTACTATTAAGGTTGATAAGGGAGACGCGCAAGCCAATGTACCGGCCTTTAACTCTTCGGAGCAACAGGATATTAAATTACTGGGCAGCGACATCAGGTACATTAAAACAACATCAGCAGATGTGTTTAAGGATGGCGAGGGATTTTATAATTCGGCATTATACTACATACTGCTTTTATTAGGCCCCGTTTTATTCATAGGCGCCCTGTTTTATCGCAGGTGGATGACTGAGTATAACAGCGATATTGTAAGAGTGCGCAGTCGCGAGGCCAGCAGAATGGCCGCTAAACACTTAGCTTTTGCACAAAAGGAATTAACAGCAGGTAATCGTTCCGCATTTTACGACGCTGTTGCCAAAGGCCTTTATGGTTATTTGAGTGATAAGCTGAACATCCCGGTATCGGACTTAAATAAAGAAAATATTATAACGCAATTACAGGCACGCAAATTAGACAGCGCCATCATCACCCAATTGGTTGACACGATGGACCTATGCGAGATGGCACGATTTGCCCCTGTAACAGGTATATCAGAACAACAGGTATTTGATAAAGCAAAAAACACAATCAATGAAATTGAAGATAAAATATAACCGGCTAAACCGCGGGTTGTACCTGCTGTTAATGCTTACATTACCCCTGTTTTCTTTGGGTGATGATAAAGTGAACGCGCTTTTTGATAAAGCAAATCAACTATACGCCAAAGCGCAATATCCAGAGGCTGTACAGGCTTATCAGAAGATATTGAATGAAGGCTATCAATCGGCTGTGGTTTATTTTAACACCGGCAATGCCTATTATAAAATGGACGATATGCCGTCGGCAATCCTTTATTATGAAAAAGCGCATAAGCTTGCCCCAAATGATCAGGACATCGGCATTAACATACAATTCGCTAACCTAAAAATAGCTGATAAAATAGAGCCGCAACCAGAGTTTTTTGTGAACCGTTGGTGGCATAGTTTTATCCTGTTTTTACCCGTAAATAAACTTGCAGGCCTAGGTGTGCTGTTTTTTATTGGTGGATTCGCGCTATTGATCTGGTATTTGTTTACCCGCTCGTATATTATCAAAAAAGCAACCTTTTATGTCGGGGTTATTGCCATTCTCGCTGGGATCGTATATATTTTTATGGCGAACAGGCAGGTAAGCTACTTTGACGTGCATCACCAGGCTATTGTTTTCAGCAACTCGGTTATTGTAAAAGGCTCGCCGGATTTAAACGCCAAGCCTCTTTTTGTAATTCATGATGGCACCAAGGTAAATGTCAATCAAACCAATCAAAACTGGATAGAGATTGAACTGCCTAATGGTAATACCGGCTGGATAACAGTTGACAATGTGAAGGATATTTAGGTACTACGCCATAGGTATTTGTTCAACCAATATTTCAACGCCTGCTTGGTCGTAATAAATGCAGGTCATGTTGTCCAGTTCAACTACCCATTTTTCAATACCTGATCTGGCGCAATCCTGGCAAAACCGGTAATAGCCCGTTTCGCCATTCTGATGTAGCGCTAAATCTTGCTTAAATTCCTCGATATTGGTTTCATCTGCGATTGGCAAAACACCATACATGCCCGGCGACGCTACAGAATCACCACCAACAGAATGATATTCGGTACGGCCATCGCTCACATAAGTGGTAAAACTTTTAACGCCTAAAGTTTTAATATTCTGAATGTATTTTGGGAAATCCTCGCCGCTTTCCACCTCGGAATGGGCTGCTTTTATTTGGTGTATTGTAAACATGGTTCTTAATAATAGTAATGAGATAACTTAGTGTTTATTTATTATGATGCCTGCTAACTGCTCCCAATTATGTACGGGATTATTGACACCTAGTATCGTCGCGATCAATTGGTAAACATCACCTGCGCTTTTACCCTGCTCCCGCAAATACTTAATAGAAGTTGCACCAGCTGATTTGGATAGCTTATTACCTGCTGAATCCGTAATCAAAGGATGATGATAAAATGTAATATCTTTAAAATCATCCTCCCCTAATGCTATCGCTAATTGATGCTGCGCTAACGTAGAATGCCACAAATCCTCCCCTCTTAATACCAGATCAACGCCGTAATATAAATCATCAATAACCGAAGTAAGCTGATATGCCGGGAAACCATCTTTTTTCCTTACCACAAAGTTATTCATCTCCGCAGGTAAGGTTGTTTGTATCAATTCACCATTATAGTTTTTAATAGTAAGCTCATTGGTTGAGGATGTTATTAAGCGCCAGCTTACATTATCGGCTGTTAATGATAGTTGCTTTTCATAACAATGACATATGGTTTCGCTCAATTGCTTCCGCGAACAGTTACATGCATAAACCAGCTCGTTATCTTGCAAATGCTTTAAGGCTTCATTATACAAACCCATCCTATGGAATTGCGAATATTCATCCTCAAAATGCTTTACATCTCGCGGTCCTTCATTCCACGCTATCTCTAAAAAATTCAGGGTATCAAAAATATCCTGTACATATTGTTTGTTGGCCCTTGCCTGGTCAATATCATCAATCCGCAATAGTATTTTTGCGCTGCTTTGTTTAGCTAAAGCGGCGGTAATGGCAAAGGATAATACATTACCTATATGCAAAAATCCACTTGGGGTAGGCGCAATCCTTGTTTTGTTGTATTTAACTTTAGGATCAGGCATTGCGGTTTATTTATCACTCCAGTGCTTTTGTTTCCAGGCTACGCGCTCTGCTTCATCCAAAAACGTCCAGGCAACAATACGGCTCACCTTTTGGCCTTGCGACATGCTAATAGTTTTTACCTCCTTGGCGGCAACTGTCCTTAATCCTTTATAAACACCTGCCAGCGTTTCTTTTTTGGATACCAGCGTAGTAAACCATAATACCTGTTTAGCAAACAAAGCACTCTGATCCGTCATTCGCCTAATGAAAGCGGCTTCACCGCCTTTACACCATAACTCGTTATTTTTTCCGCCAAAATTTAATACTGGCGCTTGTGATTTGGCATTATTTAAATTATCCCACTTACGGTTAGTACCAGCCTGCGCCTCCTGCCACGAAGCATGGAATGGCGGGTTGCAAATAGTCAGATCAAAAACCTCATCCTGCTTAATTACGCGTTTAAAAACGTCGGCGGCGTTAGTTTGCAAGCGGCATATAATGCTATCTTTTATTTTGTTGTTTTTTGTGATGATCTCGTTAGCCGAAGTAATCGCGACCGGATCAATATCCGTGCCCACAAACTCCCAGCCATACACGCTGTTACCAATTATCGGGTAAACGCAATTAGCACCTGTACCCACATCCAAAACTTTAACCTGATTTCCCTTTGGAATTGTACCGCCATTAGTTTCAGCCAAAAGATCGGCCATGTAATGAATATAATCGGCCCGGCCAGGTATTGGCGGGCACAAATATCCTTCCGGAATATCCCAATGTTTAATACGGTAGTATTGCTTAAGCAGTGCCCGGTTTAAGGTTTTCACAGCCTCCGGATCACTAAAGTTAATAGACTTAGTTTCGTATTTATTCGGCTTTACAAACTTGGTCAGTTCCGGGGTGATCTTCATCAGCAAATCCAGATCATAACCTTGCCGATGCAAATTACGGGGATGTAAATTAGTTTTTTCTACCGGCGGTTGTTTAATCTCTGGTGGCATAATAGATGTGTTTGCTTTTCAGCATTTCCTTTCAAGCTACAAATAAACACAACATTTATAACAACATGGGCTATAATCCTATTTAAGAATGATAAACTATTGTCATTGCGAGGAACGAAGCAATCGCGAACTTTGCAAAACCACTTTTCTACGTGCGATTGCTTCGTTCCTCGCAATGACAATTTGTTTTGGAGTTTATATAAAAGCAACATAGAGTAATCTTCAAACAGTTTCTAAGAGATCGCTTTACCAGCAAAAAGCGTTACCAACATAGTAAAATAGGGTTTAATTACCCTGCCATTATAGCTAAATAAACTATTTTATATTAAACAGAGATATTTATGTTTGAACTGCAATTACTTAATAGCTAAGCCTGTATTTAAACCGAATCACAAAGCATCATATTTTAAATATAAATGGCGTATGCTGAAAAGCCTTTAACAGAGTAAGCATTATCTAATACCTAAATCAAATATTATGGCAAATCCATTAACCCTCTACGTTCCGATTAAACAGGACGCGGTATCACAGGCTGCAGCACAACTAGCCTATCAAAATTTTGTAAAAAGCGTAACCACAGGCCTTGACGAGTCGGCTATTGTGCATTATGCACGGGTTGCACTTATCCCCAATGCTTCAGGACAGGGCACTTATGCTATTTTACTGATCACCACATTTGATGGCCCGATGAATCCTTATCTTGGCTTCTTCTGGAAAAATCCGTCTACGCAGCAAGCATTTGCAGGCATTGCCGCAATAGCGCTAACCCCACCAAATCCACCGGTAAAAGACCTTACAGGCTTTGAAAATTTTATCAATAAAAATAATCTGAGCAAATCAGCATCGCCTGGAAAACCGGGTGACCTTTACGAGGCTTACACAAAAACGGTAAAAGAAATTACCAGCACCGCTAAAGAGCTGGTTCTTCCAAAACAAAGCGTATAAGCTCATTCCATTTTCTGGGCCAATAGTCCAATTTGTTGGCTGTTGGCTCTTAATAAAACCTTATCATGACAAAAACAAATAACAATTCAATACCCGATAAATCCAACATACAGGGGATGATATTGCGCGGGTTTACACATCCTTACTCCTGCCACCTGATTTTTCAGTTTAATGATAAGAAAGGGGCTAAAAGCTTTATCAAATCTATACTCCCTTACATACAATCTGCTGAAAGCTGGGGTGATTTAAAACCTGATATAATGCTGAATATAGGGCTTACTTATAATGGCATAATAACAGCAAGCGATCTTAGTGAAACCTATCTGGAATATTTCCCTAACTCATTTATCGAAGGCCCGACCTCAGCAGGTTCACAGGGTTCATTGAATGATTGGGGAGTAAGCGACCCATCGGGTTGGGCATTTGGAAACGACACTGACGAACAACATGTTGATTGTGTTGTACACACTTACGCCTTGACTTCCGAAGCGCTTGCATTAATCGTATCAATAGTATCAGATGCAGCTAAAGCCAATGGGCCTACAGAATTTCTGCCGGTAGATAATGGCACTAAAAGACTGGAAGAGTATGCCCTAATGCCACGCAATGTTGTTCACTTTGGTTATTTGGATGGGATTGATCAGCCTGATCTGGTATGGAATGATCCGGCGGACCCTAATGATAGTGGCGACTTAAGAAATTTTCTTATCGGGTACCCGCTTTCCGATGCAGGGCCCGGGCCAACCGGCGATAACCCGGCAGGTGATTTCGCCAAAGATGGTTGTTATAACGCATTCCGAATGTTATATCAGGATGTAAAGGCTTTTGATGATTTTTTGATTGACAATGCGCCAAGAGCCCCAAAAGAAGCACAGCAAACCCCTGAATATGCCCAGGAATGGATTGCTGCAAAGTTAAACGGCAGGTGGAGAAATGGTTCTCCGCTTGAATTATCACCCAACGCCCCTGATGTGGCTACCAGCCATGCAACCGATTTCGGGTATAAGGGTGATACTACCGGCATGAAATGCCCTTTTGCGGCCCATACCCGGGTAGGTAACCCAAGGGATGAGGTACTAAATCCATCAGAACCGAGCCCCGTTCCACGCTTAATAAGGCGAGGTATGCCTTATGGCGCACCGCCTACTTTGAAGAGTTATGACGGAGAACGTGGATTGATCGGTCTTTTTCTGTGCGGATCAATCGCTACACAGTTCGAATTGCTTTATTCGTGGATGAATACTACCAATTTCGCCAATAGTTTTCCTACGCAGCAAGGGCAGGATGGTTTAATAGCCAACAGGGATATGCCCGGTGCCGATAGATCATATAATATCCCTACAGCAGATGGTTCTATAACTATAGATAGCCTGCCACACTTTGTTATTACACGGGGAACTGCTTATTGCTTGCTGCCGAGTATCAGCACGTTAAAAAGCATTGCGGGATAGCTTTTTTGCGTTGGATTAGATAAAACTATCGTCATTGCGAGCGAAGCGTGGCAATCCCCGACTTACAGAGCGGCTCTGCATAGTTTGGGATTGCCACGCTTCGCTCGCAATGACGCTTTGTTTTTAGACAGCTAATAATCAATTAGCTGTCCAGGTATTATTCTTCATATCGGCATCTACAAATATTCCGCCATCTAACGTGATGGATTTTACTTCTTTTGTTGTTTTAATGTTTACCGAGATGTTCTTTTGATCCTTTTCCCAAACTATTGGCGTTTGGTGAATGGTTTCGGTTGTGCCATCAGCATAAGTCAAAATCGCGTCAAACGGAACAGCGAAACCTCCTATGTTTGTTATAGATAAATTATATCCATTAGATGCTTTCTCCACTTTGTCTAAACTCAGATCAATATAATATGGCGTATAAAACCAGTTATAAAAAAACCAGTCTAATTTTTTGCCAGAGCCTTCTTCCATCGAATAAAAATAATCCCATGGAATAGGATGTTTACCATTCCAGTTGCTCATGTAAGTTTGCAATGCCTTTTTGAATAAAGCATCACCCAACATATCTTTCAAAGCCAAATAACTTAATGATGGTTTGCCATAAAAATTATCCCCTGCATTAAAAGTTGTTTCTGGCGAAGGTGTGATTATCGGCATTTCTTTTTCATGCGGGCCATGCGTCCAACTGTTAACCCGGAATTTCTTGTAAAAATCATCCGCTACTTCTTTACCTTTTTCGGCAGTACCTATCAATATTTCAAAGGTGGTTGCCCAACCCTCGTCCATAAAAGCATAATAACTTTCATTAGTACCCATATAAAAAGGAAAATAAGTATGAGCTATTTCATGATCCTGCACTAATTGCGCAAAACCAAGGTCTGTTTCGTGGCTATCGTTCACCATCATTGGGTATTCCATATCGGCATAACCCTGCACCGATGTTGTTTTAGGGAACGGATAAGGCACACCCGGTAAATTATGTGAGAACCAGCTTAAAGCATTCCTTGCAAATTGCACATAGTGATGAAAATCCTGCGCGCTATCGGCAAAAGCAGCCTGTACACTTGTGCGGCGTTGTGTTTTATCATCAACCAAAACACTTGCAGCATCCCAATCATAATTGTCGCTTACCGCAAAGGTTACATCTGTAATGTTGTTGGCTATCCATACCCAGGTATTGGTTTCATTTTGTGTGGTGATGTTTTTATTGGCCAAATCCTGCGGCGTAGCAATATGTACAGTTGAATCGCTGGTCATTGATTCTTGCAGCTTTTTTGCAAATTCCGGCTGTAGCACCTGGTTCGCGTTTTGCAATGTACCTGTTGACCATACCAGGTAATTTTTAGGAACAGTTACACGCAAAGTATAATCACTAAAATCATTATAAAACTCTAAACCGCCGTTATGTGGTTGTGTATCCCATCCTTTGTAATCATCATAAACAGATACACGCGGATAAAAATAAGCCAAATAGAAAGTAGTAGGATTAATGGCCCCCTCCCGGCCTTCCCGGGTTGACAATTGGTAATGCCAGCTAATGTTAAGTTTTACTGAATCGTGAGGCATTAATGGTGAAGCCAAGACAACCATTTGATTGGTTGTTACAGCTGTTTTATTATCCCAATTGGCTTTAGTGCCATTTATCTTAATGTCGTCAACAATTATGCCTGCGGCACTATCTGCCAGACCGCCTCGCCTGCCGTGTGCAAGATGGACATTTTCAATCAGTTTCATATTTAAACTATCCAGCACATCAGGGCTGTTATTAAAATATGTTATTTGTTCAACACCATTAATTATTCTATTGGGCGGTGTAATGCTGATTGAAATATTGTAACGTGCATGATTTTCCCAGTATTTTTTACCGGGCTTACCGCTTAATGACCGGGTGCCCTTTGTATAGGCCTGCTCTATCCCGGGTGGGATAGTTAGCGTTTGCGCATCGGCATAAGATAATGTTATGCATATAAAGGCAGTTATAAAGATTGATCTTAACATCGACAATAATTTTCCGTGAATATAAAGACCCTAATTTATAACTTTTTTATTGGAGATTGATAGGTAAATCAATAAGCATAAAACTTATTCGCCGACAAGCTGAAAAGCCGGCAATTCAAATGAATTACCGGCTTGCAGGGTTTTTAAGATTTAGGTAGGATGTGGGTATTAAAAGGTGATCTTTCTGAGATAGCTTTCTGAACCGTTATTGTTTGTCTGTGAAAAATAAATATTACCTGTAGGATCTGCAACCATATTAAAGGCCCCTCCAATTTCTGCGGCACCAAACGGACCATCGACATTCCCGAGTGCCCCTGTCATTACAGTGGATATTTTTGCAGCCGCATTTACTTTAAGCAATACAAAAGAGCTTGTAGTAATATAAGCGTATATGTTTCCAAATCTATCGGTTACAATAGTGGTAACATAACCTCCGCTATTTCCTGTATTATATAAATTGGGGACTATAACCGATTGCACACCCTGTGGGTTGATTTGGCTGAGGCTGCTTTCACCGGCATTATTTGGTTGTGCATAGGTAGCATAAATCACATCTCCATTTTTGTCGATAGCAAAATTCGCGCTCACATTACTTATTAAAAACTGCGGGCTACCCCCGGATGCTATCTTATAAATACCTGCTTGAGTACTAAAATAGAAGGTTTCGTTATACGTTCCTATATACTGCACCGGAAGTTCCTTATCGGGATTTATATCGCTAAAAATAGTACTTGCTGATCCGGATTGCGTGATTTTTAGAACGTTTGCCGTACCCGCATTATTTACACTTACGGTATAAATATTTCCCAGCGAATCACTGGTTAGGCATTCCATTCTATTAATAACTGTAGTGTCATTACCCGTTCCTTGTGGCAATGTGTAAAAGGCAGTTTTACCATTATGGGTATCATATTTATATATGGTAGTACCACCAAGACTCAGCGCATATAAATTTCCGCTATTATCAGTTGCTACATAATAATAAGAAGAACTGGTAGCTAAAGTAGTAACAGTGGAGTCCGTTGATTTGGATTTCACTAAAAGTCCGTCCTTTTTACAGCCAGGAAGCAAGAGTGTTGGTAACACGAACAGAGCCGCTATAAATAATAATGTATTTTTCATGGTTTAAGGTTTTAATTATTTGATTAATGTATGTTAGTTGTAGCATGCATACATTTACATTACGCAACTAAAATTCAAAACGCGGGGTTGGCTTGCATATATTTTTATAAATTAAGCCGGGGGATAAGCAAATGCAATTTATTTTTAGTTGCACCCCGCGTTTTACCGTCAAAGCACGTAAGGCAATTAAGGATGTTAAGGATTTAGCGTGTTTATATAGTGAAGGATCTTTCTAAGAAGCAGGTTACACAGCTGGTAGATGGTTGTATAGGCAATGAGCGCAGTGCTCAGGAAAGCCTGTACAGGCATCTTTATGCCCAAATGTTGCGTATCTGCTATCGCTATTTAAAAACGAATGATCTGGCACAGGAGGCTGTTAATGAAGGGTTTTTAAAGGTTTTTCAGAATATTAAAACATATGATGCTCATAAAGGCGATCTCGGCGCGTGGGTATGTACTATAATAATCCGCACTGCTATCGACTATAATCGTAAGGAATTTAAGTTTTTTACAGAAGCCTATGACGATCAGGACACGGATGATTTTTTTATAGAACCCAGTGTTCTTAGTAAGCTATATGCAGAGGATCTGCTTAAAACCATACAACAACTACCGGATGCTACGCGGGTTATTTTTAACCTGTCAGTAATTGATGGCTATTCGCACAAAGAAATAAGTACACAATTAAATATTACCGAAGGTACCTCGCGATGGCATCTTGCGGAAGGCAAAAAGAAATTAAGGGCTTTATTAGTAAGCCCTGATAATAGTTCACAACCAACTGATAATACAGCAAAATGAAAGATTCAGCGTGGTATAATAAACTCTGGCAAAGCAAAATGCAGGAACTTCCTTTACAGGGAGATGAGCATGATGCGTGGCAAAAAATGCAGGGTTTGTTGGATCAGCATATGCCTGTAAACAGTCCGGTTATTGCGCCAAAGGCAGGAGCATCAGTATGGGTAAAACTGATGTATGTTTTGGCTGCTATTATTGGCGCCGCGATATTGTATTATGCTGCTACCCGTATATTAGCGCATCACCCTGAAAAAACAAATAAGTCAACCGGCAAACATACCCGGATAGTTATAGATAGCGCTATTAATAAAAGCACCCTAAACACAACAGGCTCACCAACTGATAATGCTGCTTACATTAGTAGGGGTAATACAAGCAGTAATGCCAGTAAACCCAATGCTAAGCAAAATGTGCTTAACTCATCTGTAAAAACAGGCAAATCCCTATCCGCCAATAATAGCAATGTAAATGGCGCTGCTACTAATGTGAATAACGCTGATGTGAAACGTACTACAAGCAATGCCGCTATATCAAATGCTAAATCCTCAGGGGAGAATAACATAGCAGCGGGTGGCAGGAATACGCATCGAAACAGGATAGCTAACCATTTAGCTACCCAAGGAAATAGCGGTGCATTAACAACCCCTCGGGCTGGTTTACATAACCTGAGGTTGCAAAGAGAGGTATCTCAGCATCATTCCGCCAATCAGGTTCATTCCAAGGTGGTGAAAGAAAATAACGACACATCTAAAAATGACCAGCAATTACTTGCGGATCAGAACTCCACAAAAACAAATGGCATAGTGTCATCTAACACCGGAAATGTCATAACCCGAGCCGGCACAAATGGTGTAACACAAAATGTTAACCCGACAAATTCATCTGTGAAAACAGATAACCCTACAGCTGCAAAAAGTGCTGCGGCAAAGCAAGTGGCAGATGTTAAGGTCAAAAACCAATCAAATAAGTCGGGGACAAAAAGTAAGGCATCTGTCGCCCAAAAAACAGCTAATTCTAAATTTACAGTCGATGTAAAACTTGGTGCAAATACCAACAAAGGCTCAAACCTGAATCCATTTTTGGGGGTTGTGGGGAGTTATCATTTACATAATAAATGGGGAATATCTATTGGGGCTAACATATTATCAACCAGGATCATTTCGGGCAGTTATGGCAAGGGTAATTTAAATTATATTACCATAGGCGATAGCAGTAAAAAAATCACACATAATAGTGGTCAACTAACAATAAACAGCACCAGAAAAATATCTTACGTCGATATACCGGTACTGGTTACTTACAAAGTTTCAAATAAGTTTACTATTAAAGCTGGCCCGGTTATCAGCATCCCCATAAAAACCGAAGCAAACAAAAACACGTTAGGGCCATTAAGCAGTTCTGCTGATACCACAACCCTACGCACAGTAACGCCTTATGTAAACAGTACCACCATAAGTAGTAAAGTAAACTTTAGCTTTTCCGCAGGGGCGCAGTATAATGTTAAAAGGTTTTATTTTGACGCGACATATTTACAGGGGCTTAGTCCGTATACCATAGGCTCTGGCTTAGGGTCGGGTAAAATATATTACCGTACCATTCAAATTGGTATTGGCTATCATTTGTTTAAATCAAAAAGGCAGTAATTATAATTACTGCCTTTTTGATAGTGTAGATAAGGTGACTCAAAAAAAACATGTTATTGCGAGGAACGAAGCAATCGCGAACTTTGCATCGTGGCTTTTCTACGTGCGATTGCTTCGTTCCTCGCAATGACATTGGTTAATAGGTTTATCGTTTCTTAATTCGTCAACTTAAAATCAGCTTCTTTTACATCACGTGAGTTTGTTCCTATAAACACTTTAAAGTCGCCCGGCTCATAGGTGTATTTCATGTTGATGTCGTAGAAACGCAGATCAGCAGAACTAATGGTAAAGTTTACCACCTGGCTTTCGCCTGCTTTCAGGAATATCTTTTTAAAGTTTTTTAATTCTTCAACCGGGCGTGTTACCGAGCCTACCATTTGGCGGGTATACAATTGTACAATCTCGGTACCATCGTATTTGCCGGTATTAGTCACGGTGGTGCTTACTTGCAGTAATTGACCGGGTTTAATGGTGTTGCTGTTTAGTTTTACATCGCCGTAAGTAAACGTAGTATAGCTTAAGCCGAACCCAAATGGGTACAAGGGATCGTTAGATATATCCAAATAACGTGATTTATAACGATCAATGAAATCGCCCTGGTACGGGCGACCTGTATTTTTATGGCTGTAATACAAAGGGATCTGCCCAACATCCTGCGGGAAGGTTGCTGTAATTTTTGCAGATGGGTTGTATTCGCCAAATAAAACATCAGCAATGGCATTACCTGCCTCGGTACCTGCAAACCATGTTTCCAGCATGGCATCGGCGTTGTCATTTTCCCATTTAAGGGTTAACGGGCGACCATTCATCAGGATAATTATCATTGGCTTGCCTGTAGCTTTTAAAGCCTTAAGCAGGTCTTCTTGTGCCAATGGAATGCCTATTTCTGAACGGCTCGCAGCCTCGCCCGACATGCCATAAGATTCGCCCACAACAGCCACTATGACATCTGATTTTTTAGCAGCGTTTACGGCCTCATCAATCATTTCATTAGCCGGGCGTATATCATTATTTAGTTGATCAGCACCTAAGCGTTTGATCATCCAGGCGTCATTGGTAATGTTTGCTCCTTTGGCGTAGTTGATCTGCACCTGGTTTCCGGCAAGTTTTTTGATACCTTCTAATACCGTAACCGATTTTTGCCAGTCGCCAGCACCACTCCATGGGCCAATCATATCACGATGATCATCAGCCAACGGACCAACCAGGGCTATTGAGCCAGTTGCTTTTAACGGTAAGGTATTGTTGCTGTTTTTTAGTAGCACGATGCTTCTTTTAGCGGCTTCGGTAGCGGCTTCTAAAAATTCCGGTTTCATGATGGTTTTTTGCGCACGCTCATCGTTGCAATAACGGTATGGATCGGCAAATAAACCTAACTTGTATTTTGCCTCTAATACCTTGCGGCAGGCCACATCAATTTGTGATGGCTGTACTTTGCCATCTTTAACTAATTGTTTCAAGTTATCTAAAAACACTTCGCCAACCATATCCATATCGATGCCCGCATCAAGCGCAACCTTGGCTACATCATAGGTGGTTTCGCCCATGCCATGGTTTATCATTTCGTTAATGGCGGTGTAATCTGTAACCACCAAACCTGTGAAGCCCCATTTTTTGCGTAGCAGGTCGGTCATCAACCATTTATTACCGGTTGCCGGTACGCCATTGATCTCGTTAAATGACGACATCACGCTGCCTGCGCCCGCGTCAATAGCGGCTTTGTAAGGTGGCAGGTAATCCTGGAACATCCTGTGCTCGCTCATGTCTACGGTATTGTAATCGCGCCCCGCTTCAACTGCTCCATATAGCGCGAAGTGTTTAACGCAAGCCATTACTTTATCATTGTTTAAATAAGTATCGCCCTGGTAGCCTTGCACCATCGCTTTAGCTATTTGTGATCCCAGCCAGGTATCTTCACCCGAACCTTCGGCGATGCGGCCCCAGCGTGGATCGCGGGCTATATCAACCATTGGCGAGAATACCCAGTTAAGGCCATCAGCGCTGGCCTCCTGCGCGGCAATGGTTGCCGTTTGTTTAATCATGTCCAGATCCCAGCTTGATGCCAAACCTAAGGGTATCGGGAATATGGTTTTATGCCCGTGAATAACATCGTAACCAAACAGCAACGGAATTTTTAAACGGGTATGCTCAACCGCTATTTGCTGTAGTTTACGTACCGCATCAGGCGTATAAGTGTTTAGTACCGAGCCTACATTTCCTTTTTCTATGTTTTCGTTTACATTTTTACTTACTATCGGGCCCGTAACATCAAAGCCAACCGATACCTGGTTTAACTGCCCTATCTTTTCATCCAGTGTCATTTTCGACATCAGATTATTGATAAAGGCATCCATTTTTTTCTGCTGAGCGGGTGATACAGCCTGCGAAAAGGCGCTGCTTGCTGATATGATCAGCATAAAAAGTAAAATAGGTTTACGTAACATATTGCGTTGTATTTGGTATTCAGAAATTCTAATTTAATTTATTTTCGGGCTTTCAAAGTTTAACTTCTTTAATCCCGCTTTTACCTCGGGGCAGCTCATGAACAAGTTCCATAACAGACCGCTGCGGTAGTTTTCTATCATCACTACTATCGGCCCCTCGTCTATTGCCAGGTATGATTTGGCATACCAGTTATGTGATTCGCTGAAAGCATCGGTAAAGCCATATTGACCCCATATTTTATCGCCCAAGTCATAATAGAAATGGCGCAAAGCCTGCATAGAATACTTAGGCGTATAAGGGAATGCCGATAAAGCCGCAGTAGGTGTAATAACACCCAGATCGTTAGTTGGCGACTGGGCATTATAGCCTTCGTAATTATCGCTGGCGGTTAATCCCCAGCAGTTCTCGCCATAACCTTTAAATTTCTTCGGATTCTCAACGCAATATGCCCTGTTGATCAGCGTATGGTTTTGGTTTTGCTCCCAATAGTCGGCGTATTCATCTTTTAACCCTTTCGGATCAAGCCCCATAAAGGAATATTGCGAGAAGAATAAAGGGCCACCATAATCAAACCCTAAAGGCAATTTATGGCCATAAAACGTTTTTCCGTTTCTGAAGAAACTGCCCTGCGCCCAACCTTTATGATAAACAGATGCCGGAACCGGATATCTTGTGCCTGATTCTGCTAAAACATAGGTAATCAAGCACTCGTTAAAGCCATGGATAGGGAAGTTCATGGCCCAGCCATTGTTCGGCGACCAGTGCCAGTACAGCACATCCTGACCGTGACGGGTAAACCAGTTCCATTCAATATCGTTCCACATGCCGTTTATTTTATCCCTGATCTCCCGCTCTTTGGCATTATCAGCATTATAATATTGGCGTGCGCATAATAATCCTTCAAACATGTACGATGTTTCTACCAAATCGGCACCATCATCCTTGCGGCCGAAAGGAATTACCTTACCTGTTTCTCCATTTAACCAATGCGGAAATACACCGTGGAAAGAGTCGGCTCTATATAAAAAGCGTACAATTTTAAGCATGCGATCATCTGCCTGCTCACGGGTGATCCATTTTCGTTGGGTAGCTACTACTATGCCCATAATCCCAAATCCGGAACCACCAATGGTTACTACTTCGGGGCCGTAATTATAGGAGTTATTGCTGCGTTCGCGGGCCAAGCCACTTACCGGGTGGGCAAAATCCCAGAAATAACGGAAGGTTTGGCGCTGCACCACATCAAGCAGGGCGCTATCAGATAAATTCTTGATGATGCCTACGGGTTTAATCCCATCGCTAACCACGGTTTTTTTGGTGGATTGCGCATGGCAACAAAAAGTTGAGAGTATAAGAAAGGGGAGTATAAGTAGTTTTTTCATTTAAGTTTTTTATTCCGGTTTGCAACGTGACAACTCATAAATAAACTCCAGAGTAAGCCGGTGCGGTAGTTTTAAATCATGTTAATTATCGCACTGTTAAAAACCTCGTGCCTTTATTTTTTAATTATCCAGAATGGCCACTATTAGTTAAACATGTAAAAAGGCGGCCCGACTTTCGCCGGGCAACCTATGAGAGAAACAATTATTATCTTTTTAGAAGCTGTTTAAAGGCCATGTCATTGCGAGGAACGAAGCAATCGCGAACTTTGTAAGGTGGCTTTTCTACGTGCGATTGCTTCGTTCCTCGCAATGACATAAGTTTTATCATTTTTAAATAGCTTCTCAATTTTTTTAAGATTCACAGCCGGAACTTACCGGCTGTGAATCTGTCTTTTTTATAATTAATAACCAGGGTTTTGAGTAAGTGTACCACCGCTCAAATCAATTTCATTTTGAGGGATAGGCCAAACTTCGCTCTTGCCGGTAACAAAACCTTGCGGACCAAATACAGCAGCACCACGGCCCTGGCGTATTACGTCAGCATGGCGGTCGAACTCCATGCCCATTTCCACTCTTCTTTCATGATAAATAGCGGCGCGTAACGCGGTTGGGTCTGTAGTTGTAACCGCAGGCAAAATGGCTGCATTCCCTTCTCTTGCCCTTGCTCTAACCAATTCCAATGAAGCTAATGCAGCAGATGTGTTTCCTGATTCGTTGTTAGCTTCAGCATTCATTAATAATACTTCAGCATAACGTATTACAATCTTATCCTGCTGGCAACCCGTGTTAAAGCCAGAAACAAATTCGGAAAAAGGCACATACGATTTATAGTTATAGTAAGGGTTAGGTGCCGATGAATCAATGAAGTCACCTTCGGCTGTAGTTTGGCCGGTATAAATAACGGTAGCTGCTAAACGAGGGTCGCCGGGTTCAAACTCAGCTATCAGGCTTGGGCTTGGGTTGTTAAATCCCCAACCACCTGCAGGTGCTGTAACCCTTGGCATTTGTACCTGTGAATATTGCGAATTAGATTCACTTGGCTCATTTGGTATCAGCATATTCTGGATCTCAAAGATGGATTCAGAATTATTTTTATTTTGAGTCCTGAACATCTTTTCATAATTCGGGAACAAAGTATAAACACCTAAAGCGGTTACCTGGTTGGTATAGGTTACCACATCTGCCCAATTTTTTAAATATAACGCCACTTTTGCGTGCAAGGCTAGTGCTGCACCTTTGGTAACATGGCCAACATCAGCCGAACTATAGGTTGCAGGCAATACTGACGCAGCGCTTGTGAGGTCGGCCTCAATTTGGGCATAGATCTGCGCTTTAGGGGTACGTGGCAAATTGTAATCTGTTGTAGATGTTGGAACATGCAGGCGCAATGGAACATCGCCAAAATTACATATCAGCCTGAAGTAATCATAAGAGCGGATAAACCGTGCTTCAGCCAAATATCTCGCTTTTAAAGAAGCATCCATATCTATATTCGGCACATTATCTAATATCTGGTTGGCAAAATTGATGTTATTATACAGCGCGCCCCAAAAGCCATCCAATTGCCCATCACCCGAGGTAATCGTAAAATTATGGTACGAATCCAGAAAAGTAGCATCGGTTGGTACCGAGCCTTTAGTTGCATCATCCGACCCCACACTCTCGAGCGCGACAGGAGGGAAAGCTGTCTCATTATAACCGTGAAGGTCGGCATACATAGCTGCAACTGCAGCTGTTGCATCGGCAGATGTTTTGAAAAACTGAGTAGCAACGGTTGTACCAGCCGGGGTTTTATTTAAAAAGCTTTTTGTACATCCCTGGGAAATAACTATTGCGGCGACCAGGCCAAGCCCGATCGTTTTTTGTAAATTGTATCTTTTATTTTTCATCGTTATACGAATTAAAATGTAACGTTAACACCAAAATTGTAAGTAGCATACAGCGGATATACATTGGCATCAATACCCTCACTGGTAGGACCGCCACCCACTTCGGGGCTAAAGCCTTTGTAACCAAATATGTTAATAGCATTTTGGGCATTTGCAAAGAACCGGATGCTTTGCACTCCTACTCTCTTTAATATATCCTGCGGTAAGGTATAACCTAACTGGATATTACGAACCCTGAAGTAAGCACCACTTGTAACATAAAATGAGTTAGGCGCTGAATCATAGGTAGAACCAAGGTTTACAGATGGGTAAGTATTGGAGGTACCCGCACCATGCCAGCGGTGTTCATAAAAATCCTGGGTAAAGTTTTCATTACCAAAACGGTAAGCCAGGTTTGAGTTATATACGCTTACATCCGCGCGACCCTGAAAATCAAGTGTCAAATCAAAATTCTTCACTTTTAAATAGGTATTAAGGCCATAACCATACTTAGCATTTGGATTACCTAAGTCAACACGATCGGTGCTGGATATCTGCCCGTCGCCGTTAGTATCCTGGTAAATAAAATCACCCGGTTTTGCCGTGCCTTTTGCTGTCGAAGCGGCAACCTGCGCCGCGTTCTGGAAAATGCCTATCACTTTATAGCCATAAAATTCACCTATCGGCTGGCCTTCTACCGTACGGGTTGCCAACGCGCCATTGGTGATACCCGCACTCCCGCCATACAGCGGATTATTACCGCTAAGAACCTTGGTTACTACGTTACTATTTATACCCAGGTTGGGGCTGATAGAGTAAAATATGTCGTTATTAATATGCTGCTGCCAGGTGATGGAAAATTCAAAGCCCCGGTTTCTTATATCAGCCTGGTTAGCTACCAAACCTCCGTTAGGGCCATTTAAGCCGGTTGATGCCAGGATAGGCACGGCAAAAATGGCATTGTTGGTAAGCCTGTTATAGTATTCAGCATCAAACGTTAAATGATTATTTAGAATTGTACCCTCTATACCAAAATCTGTTGATGTTGCTTGTTCCCATTTCGTAGATGGGGGTACTACGGTATTGATACTTTCGCCATTTACCGGATATTGTGGATTACCATAAATAGCGGTGTATTGTGTTGGATCATTAGTTACGGTTAATACGTTTACGCTATGCGGCACAGCGGCATTACCTACTGTTCCGATACTGGCACGTAATTTCAGCATATTAAAAACGTGTTGATCTTTCATGAAAGCCTCATTAGTAACAACCCAGCCAGCACCTGCGGAGTAAAAATATCCGTATGAATTTGGATAAAACTCAGATGCACCGTCGCGGCGTATAGAAGCGTTTAATAAGTACTTGTCATCATATGAATAATTCAAACGGGCAAATTGAGACAGAAACGTATATAACGACTGGTTTAATTGCGGATACAATATTTGCGCTCCGTTAGGAAATGAAGTATGTAAGTTGCCTGTTTTCGCATACGCAACACTATCAGCAGTTGCGGTAGAATATGAAGTTTTATATTCCTGAGCACTGTAACCTAATAAACCTGTGAAACTATTTTTACCAACTTTTTTATTGTATGTTAATGTGTTTTCCCAAATCCAGTTACGGTTCTCCGTGTGGTTTAAGTCGAGTGACGAAGTAGTGCTTTGCTGGCCACCGGTTGCAAAGTAAATCGGGGTGTAATTTCTTACTTCGGCCTGGGCTAATTCACCGCCAAAGCTTTCTTTAAATACAAGGCCCTTAGTAATTGTATATTCGGCATATGCCCCGCCAGAAAGTTCTTTATTTTTTGAATGCTGATTGTAGAAATCAATAGTGGCCTGAGGATTATAATTCGCGCCACCACCAATATTATAGTCGGCAGGATCGCCGTACTTACCATCAGCCTGAAATACAGGCACTATTGGCGCAGCTGTATATAATTGATGGAATATTGCAGGATTTACATCCCTTGAATTACTTGATAAAACATTTGCTGTAAAGCCAATTTTCAAGTTTTTAATTGGTGTATATTCATTACTAACGTGTACAGTATATTTCTGGTAATTATTGGTTTTAACAATACCATCCTGATCAAGGTAGCCTACTGAAACATTATATCTATCAATATCAGAACCACCAGATATTGATATTTGGTTATTGCTCACCGGTGCAGTTCTTAATATCTGGTTATACCAGTTAGTACCTGTACCATACATTGACGGGTTACTACTGAATGCCGGCGTTACGTTATTATCTGCATATAATTCATTTATAGCTGTCGCGTATTCAGTACCATTGGCCATTTTTACCTGGTTTGTTACTTTTTGCCATCCAAAATAATCATTATAGCTAATTACCGGCTTGCCGCTTTTACCATGTTTAGTGGTAACAATAACAACCCCATTAGCCGCCCTGATACCGTAAATAGCGGTACTTGAAGCATCCTTTAAAACGGTTAGCGTTTCAATATCAGCGTTGTTAAGGAAGCTAATATCATCATACCATACACCATCAACAACATACAAAGGGTTAGTACCGCCCGATACTGTGCCGACACCACGAATGTTGATTGTTGGCGATGCGCCCGGCTGGCCGCTGTTAATAATTTCGACACCGGCAACCTTACCTTCTAAAGCGCTCAGCGGATTGGTAGAAGGTTGATTGGAAAGGTCGGAGCCTTTCACAGTTGCTACCGCGCCGGTGTTATCAATTTTGCGCTGTGTGCCGTAACCTACAACAACAACCTGCTGTAGTTCGCTGTTTGTGGATACAAGTTTAACTGTAACCGGGCCGCCATGGCTCACGGCGACTTCTTGTGGGTTGTATCCAACAAAGGATACCTGCAATGTTGCATTTGGCGTTACGCTTAGTGCGAAAGCGCCGTTAACATCGGTTTGGGTACCGTTATTTGTTCCTTTTATTATAACGCTTACACCCGGCAATACCTCGCCAGTTGATGCATCTGTCACTTTACCTTTTACCGTGAAATTTTGGGCAAAGGCTGAGTTAACAAAAAAGAAACATAATAAGATAAACCCTGAGATTGTAAAAATTCTCTTCATGTGGGTAATTTAAAATAGGTGAAAAAAAATAATTGGTTTTGTTGAGATCGAAATTCAGGAGATAATGGAGTTATCACAAATAATGTGCCTCTACATTATTACATCACTTAAAAAATACTTTCTCATCTATAAAAAAGTATTTTTATAAAATACTAATTATCAATCAATTATAATATTTCTGTTGTAAAAAATACACTACAGATATTTTAAATATCCAGAACAATAAAAAAACGGTTATGAGAGGTAATGATGTAGTGTTATAGCTCCATGAGAAACTCCACCAGGTTCTTATCGTGCTCCAGATTTAGCTTTTTCCGCAGCCTGTAGCGCCTGATCTCGACTCCTCTTAACGAAATGTTTAAAAGAGAAGCCATTTCTTTACTATTCATGTTCATGCGTAAATAGGCACAAAGCTTTAAATCATTTGGAACCAGGTCGGGGTGATGTACCTTTAGTTTTTTGAAGAAACTTTCATGGGCTTCGTTAAAACTGCTTTCAAATAAATTCCAGTCGCGCTCATCAGTCATACCCTCGTTAATCACTTTCTGGATTTTTCTAAGCTGCTCTTCGGATAGTTTTTTGCCGTTGCTATCTTTTAAATTCAGCATCTCATCGCTTATCTTTTGCAGCAGCTCATTTTTATAAACAATGTTCATGGCGGAGTTAGCCAGCTCCCGGCTTTTACCCGCTAGTGCCTCCTGCAATTGCTCGTTTTTAATCTTTACAATCTGTTGCTCATTAGCGATGACTTCCTGTTTCAGGAACTCCTCCTTTTCCTTTTGCAGCTTTTCCTGTATATGCTCCTGGTGGCGTTTCAGTTTTCGCGCATACAATTTCCTCAAAATGTAATACGCTATAATCAGCAATATCACATAAATCACTATAGCTATTTTGTTGCTATACCATGGCGCCAGTATAGTAAATGTAAAATTGGTGGCGCCGGTGATATTGTTATCATTTATTTTGGCCCTAACGCTAAAAATATAAGTCCCCTGGCTTAAGTTGGTGAACTCCTTCTGAGTCTGTGTTGTCCAGTCGGACCATTGCGTCGAATAGCCCTTTAAGTAATACTGATACTTAATTTTAGCTTGCCGATAATAGGGCAAAGCATATAAAATACGAATGTTATTTTTAGTGTAGGGGATCTCCACCGCGCTATCGCTGCCATTATCACTTATAGCTACTATTTTATCCGTTATATTCTCTACACGGCCAATCAGTACCGGCGGCAGGGTGACTTTACTGGCTGTATTTACATCATCATCGTTATAAATCACAAAACCGTCATCAACACTAATCAGATACATGCGGTTGTTTATGCGGCTGATATTTTCATAGTGCTGAACCATTTTCCCGTTAAGTACGGTAAAGGTGTTGGAATCAATAGCAATTTTACCAGCTTGCGACAAATCAGCAAGCGCCACACGGCCATGGTTGATGAACCAATATTTTTTCCCATCGGCAGAAATGATTTTGTTGGATGAGGCAAACTCGCCCAAATTGCTGTTTAACTGCTGATATTTATAAAAGCGGTCGGTAATATCATCGTAACTATAAAATCCCGAATCGGATGAAAAGACGATCTTGTTATCCAAATTAAATACATTGATGTTATAGCTGCTCGGCAGGCCATTGCGTTCGTCGTAATATTTTTTGGAGGTTACTGCTGTTAAATCACTATTTAAAGTGAGTTTGTAAATGCCTTTGTAGGCGTGGCTCACCCAAATCTGCCCCTTAGCATCCGGCTCCACATATCTTGATGGTTCGCTAAAGCCGGTTATCCGATGATCGAATACCCAATTACCCGAAGCATCCTTCCGGTAAATCACCAAACCGGTATAACTACCCTGTATCAGCATATCCTTATTTAGTTTCCTGATGGTCCAGCCGCCGGTAACGGTAGCTATTTTTTTGATCGAGGCATCGTTCACCAAATAGGTGCCATCATTATGACCGCAAAACAGTTTACCATCCTGAGTAGATAAGTCCCAAACCTGGCCTTGTGAACCGGGGATCAATTGAAAATCCAACTTATCGAATAGTTGATTAGTGCTATTTGGCGACCATTCACTATAAAACAAACCTTGATTAGTCCCCAGATAAATTTTGTTATTGTAAATACTGCTGGAGTATACCGTTCCGAAATTTCCGGTTTTATCGAAATAGAAGTAAAGCGGGGAATTTAGTTCAATCCGGTCGATACCATTATCCAACCCAGCCCACAGGTTTTCCTCATCATCTGCATATAAACTTAGAACAGTATTATTCTGTAATCCGCTTGATTTATTGATGTGCTGTACCACATTGCCAGCGGTATCTATAATCACCACGCCGTTTAATATGGTACCATAGGCATAATATTTACCGGAGACCACCGCGCCGTTATTAAGTTGATAAGTCTTTAGAAAATCATTAGCCTGATTGGCCCAGGGCTGTATTTTTTTGCCGTCGAATGTAAACAGCCCATCTTTTGAGGTGCCGATCATGAATTCGTATTTTTTATATGGCAGGATAGATAGCACCCCGCTATTACCTAAAATATTACTGCCCGGAATATACTCCAGGTGGTTTCCCTTTAATTCGAATAAGCCGATGTTTAGTTCTTCTATAAAGAATCTTTTGCCCAGTTTATATAAAAACACGCATGGATTAGCAGATTTAATGGTAGTTATTTTACCATCGGCATAAATATAAATGGCGCCAAACGACTGGAATAAAACCCGGTCGCCATCGATATATATCTTCCAAATCTCTTCGCTTGGAATATCCTTTTTAGGAACACGGGGGATAAGGGAATGGTAAATCAGGAAGCCTTTGCTGTTATTCTGCCAGTATCCAAACTCGCCAAAACCGCCTACATATATTTTGCCCTTGCCATCTGCCGCTACCGCCCTTACAACAAGGTCGTTGGGCATGGTATGTACTTGCCAATATTTCCCGTCATAGGAAAGCAAGCCATCGGCATTGCCAAAATACATAATGCCGTGCTCATCCTTTGTTATTGACCAATTTTGATTACCCGATTGATACAGTGCCTTGGAGTAATTCTGCACATATGGCACCCCGATATTTTTTATATCACCAGCCGCGGCTATATTAAATATCAGCAAGAGAAATAATAAAGTATAAATATGTTTCCTGATGATACGATGCATTAGCGGTATAATTGGATCAGCTTAATCCGGTAAAGTTAATATTATGGATGCAATGTAAATAATATGTGTCTTTAAGTTAAGAGAAATGTTTTTCACCCTCTTTCCGGCTTGCCGGAGAGAGGGTCGAAAAGCGTAGCGCATTCGGGGTGAGTCGGCTATGCGCCGGGTATTCGCGCTAATGCCGCTCGTATAGTTACTCACCCGGTCTTTGCTTCGCCTCGACCACCCTCTCTTTTGCAAGCAAAAAAGAGGGAATAATTAAAGAAAAAAGCCTCAAATCAATTTGAGGCTTTTTTAATCACAACAAAGTTAGATCAAAATTATCGATACCGTTCTTTAAGCATATTCATCATATACACGTTATTCGCCCATTGATCAGAAATAGGTTTTTGTGAATAGGGCAGATGTACCATATACGGATATGGGCCAAATTCGGGCGTAATGGTTACCAGGGCATTTGCTTCGGACCGCTTTCGTTCAACAACCTTATCCCACCAATTTAAATGATGCTGTAATGCTTCATTCCACTCGGACGCTGCCGGATCCGGAACTTGCGGCCCTTCCGGATAACCTATACGGGCATGGATATGTTCTGTGCGGTTAATTGCCAGCGTTATCGCTTCCTGCTGATCCTCTAAAAAAGATTCGGCTACGTTTACCCAGTGCGAAGCGTCGAGCGTAATGCGAAGGTCGGGTAGCCTGTTCAGATAATCAAAGGTAATGTGGGCGGCAAAAGTAAATTTGTTACGATGTGTTTCATGAAATACTTCTACACCACAGCTGCTTGAATGCTCGCCGGCCCGCTCTATTAACTTTTTATTTTGTTCGAAAGTAAAATAATCCTTCCCCGTTTGCGAATCGATTTTGAGCGCTTTATATGGCTTTACCATATCGAGCCAGGCGGCATAATTATCAAAATGTTTTGCAAAGTCCGCATCATAAGTACCATAATGCTGCGGGATAACTGCCAGGCCATATTTTTCAAAATTATTCCAGGCCCCGTCCAGTTCATTCAGCGCCACATCATTTGGGATGCCGTACTCCACACCGTTATAGCCTGCATCCTTTACCTTTCGGCAAAACAGATCCCAGCTCATTTGCTCGCATCCCCATCTGGGGCAAAAAAAATTAATTTCCAATATCTACGGTCTTAATATACAATATTACTTCACCTTCAGGGTTATCTCATCTTCTTTTTGAAGAAAATCTCTATCCGCCGATAAGCCTTTCACGCCTGTGGATATGATCGCATCGTTAGGTACAGTTTGTACAGGTGTAATGCACGATAAATTCTTTTCCCTGAAAGGTTTATTATAACTCAAATTATATGCCGAGATCATCGACCAGCGGGGTTTATCTGATGTATTGGCTTCAGACATGTGCAAGGTATTGGGATGGAAGAATAACAAATCGCCAGGCGCTAACTCTACAGGCACACGCTCAAAGCGGCCAAGGGCTTCATTTACAAAATCCATATCGGCACCCTGCTGCTCTCCAGCAAAACTATGCTCTATGCGCCCTGTTTTATGCGAACCTTTTAATACCTGCAGGCACCCGTTTTGTACGGTTGCTTCGGTAAGGGCAAGCATTACGCTAATTAATGCATCGGGGAATAAAAACCCGTTCTTATACCAATAGCCATAATCCTGATGCCATTCCCAGGCACCGCCTACCTGCGGCTCTTTTTGCATCAGCTTTGAGTGAAAATGACACACTTCACCCTCTCCCAGTAAATCCTGAACAGATTGAACCAAAGCCTCGCTACGGGTTAATAAGCCATAGGCATCATCGCCGGGTGTAAACCAAAGGGTAAGCTTAGTCCGCTTTCCCGTTTGATCGTTAAAATCAAATGCTTTATTTTTCAGCACGTCATCGCCTGTGGCAATGCTATATAGCAGGTCAACTTCTTCTTTGCTTAAAAAGCCTTTTACTACAATGTATCCGTCTTTATTGTATGCTGCCTTTTGTTCGGTACTTAATTTTAAATCTTTCATGATATTAAATTTCAGATAAATATGATGTTCATTATTTAGGCTCCAATTGCTTTTAACGCGTCGTCCACAAATCGTTTAGCGCGCGGAATATCATCCTCGTCCAGGTGTTCAATAATAATCGGGATGTTTGGGTGCTTTTTAGAAAGCAGCTTTAAATACAGTTCATAGTTCAATACCCCAAGGCCCGCTGCCGGAAGCTCCACATCCCCGGCACCACGGAAGGTGTGTGATTCTACGGCGTCAATAGCGGCATGCTTTTCCTCACTATTTTCGGCCTGTTTAATATCTTTGGCGTGAGCAATCTTTATTTTATCTTCTAAAGCGTTAAAAATGCGGTACAGCTCTGCATCAACATGTTTTATGTTTACACCATTGAAATAGTTAGTAGGATCCATCAATAACCCTAAACCCGGATGGTCTACTTCCCTGAATAATCTTAATAATTGATCAACGCTGCCTACTACATTATTTACATAGTTTTCTACCAAAAATACAGCACCGTGGTTGTAGGCAAATTCCGCCAGTTCCTTAATTACCGACTTAATTTCCTGGAAAGCCTGTTCGGTAGCATTCTTTTCATGAAACACCCAATCGCTGCTGGGCTCATAAGTCCCGGTTTCGCTAATCACATATGGGGTTCCAAGTTCACGAGCAAACTTTAGCAGGGTTTTAACATATTCTATATTTTTACGCTTTTTTTCAGGATCAGGGGCAATCAGATTTGTATAGCCCGAAATAGCCACAATTTCAATATTGGCATCACGGAAAGCATTACTTATGGTTCTGGCTTTTTCGATGGTAAGCGTTTGAGGTAAAGTGTGCGGATCATTCAGGTCAAAGTCTTTAAAACTCAGATCAAGCTGAATGCAATTAAAGCCGTCTTTTTTTACTTTCCTGATCGTTTCTTCCAGTGTATATGGATAGTATCCATTAAAAATGCCTACTGATATCATTTCTCTTAATTATTTAAGGTTTTGTAATGTTTCGGATAGTTTTACAGTTCTTTCTTCTTTTATGGATAAATAAAGCGCGTCAATGGTTGCCATGGTGTACAAATTATCGCGGCCATTTATTTCGGGTAATGAATCTTCTTCAACCGCACGTAGCAGTGAAGTCATTGTCCCTTCAAACGCATCAGGGAACCAAACGGTATCCCAGGATGGTTCTATCCATTGATCAGGGAACTTACGGGTGGTAAACTTGATTGTACTTAAGCCCTTTTCGGGATATTTAGGCCAGCCAATCTCCCCTAATGCCATCCCCTCCAATCCTTCAACCCGCCACCTGATGTACATATCTTTTTGTGTGCCCTCTCCCTGCCAGGCCCAAACATCATCTAAACTAGTCGCCATCAATCCATCCGCATATTGAAGCGTATACTGCGTAATACCATCAATATGTTTAAACTTGGTTCGCGGGTCGCTCCTGGTTATTGCCGTTACCTTTTCGGGGTTACCAAACAGGTAACGGAAGGTATCTATATGATGAATGCCCATATTCAGCATCTCTAGGCGGTCGTATTTTTCAAGAAACCCCTGCCAGTGAGGTATGGCCCGCATATCAATTGTTGCCAAAACTATTTCGCCGAAATAATTATTATTGAGCAATGTTTTTAATGCCCGGATGGATTGGTCGTAACGCATATTGCTGTTAACAGCCAGCTTAATCCCGGCCTGCTCGCACAGGATAACAATCTCATTGGCTTCTTCGAGGTTCATAGCCAGCGGTTTCTGGCAAAGTATCCCTTTAATATGATCGTTCTCTTTTACAGCCTCCCGTACTATCTCCAATTGCTGATCAGGCGGAACTGCGATATCAATAATTTCTATGTTTTTATCCTTTATTAGTTGTTGCCATGAATCATAAACATTGGGAATGCCAAATTCTTTTGCAACTTCTGCTGCACTTACCCGGCTGAGTGACGCGATACCGTAGGAGTTGAACCCCGCGTTGCGGTAAGCCACCTGATGACACCCACGCACAATTGCCCCAGAACCGATAGTACCGATCCGCCAGTCCATGCGTGAAGGCATTTGGGCTGCAATTTCCAGATCTAATATAAACTCATGCATATTTATTTAAGAAATGGTTTCAATGATCAGATTGAATTTTCGCGAACTATAAGCGTTACAACAAGCACATTCCGATGCGTTGTTATTTGCATTAATGAGCCTTCGCTTTAATTCTCCTTTCTATTGAAGGGTTGGTTTATAAATTTAGTTTGTTGGTTACTCAAAGCTAACCAGCCGGGTAAAGCATATTGTGTAGGATATTTACATAATTATGTAAAATGCTATCCTGATTATTTGAGCATAAAGGTTCGATTTTGATCTAAAAACGGAGGATTTGGTTTGTATAGGCTGGTTATAGGTAAAAGCCATTTGGTTTATACTAAATGGCTTTTGCTTGTGTGGTTCGAGGTTGGAGGGGATGGTACGGTGAAAACATCACAAGTGTTCGGAAGATTATGTAATTTCAATTGTACTCAAATAAGTTACGTGTAATGGGTGTCACCCTGAGGTACTCGAAGGGTGAGCGCAGAGGCCCGCCCACATGCTTCGAGTACCTCGCATGACCCCTTTTTTGATTTTCGGAAATCTCAATAGTCCAAAACAGGAAGCAAACTATTTAATCTATTTCACTACTTTGAATAATCCGTTCCAGGATCAATTGAATGGATTTTTCCATACTTTTCGCCGGGTCGGCGCTAAACTGATCATCCGAACGGTTTGCCATGATCACATTAAAGGAAATTGCCTGGTGCCCCAGGTTGGCTGCTAATCCATATATGGCCGCGGTTTCCATTTCCATGTTGGTGATTTTCCTTCCGCAAATATCCATCCCGCTTAGTTGTTTCAGTAGATCCGGAAAATTGGATCCACCACGCAGGATCCGGCCCTGTGGCGCGTAAAATCCCGGCGCGGTTAAAGTGATGCCAGATAAAAGCTCTTCCCCTAAAGTGCTCATTAATACCGGGCTTGCTAAAGAAATATAAGGGTTTAAACCCGGCCAAAATGATGTGCTCTCCTTAAAAGCGTTAAGTAAATCTAACACATCAGCCGGAACAGCGACATTATAGTAGTGCATCAGACTGTCCATCCCAATAGCATGACTGGAAACCAGCAGACTATCCACCGGCACATCAGGCTGTAAAGCACCGGAAGTACCTATCCGGATAATATTCAATGACGTAAGCTTCTCTTTAGCGGTCCGTGACTCCAGGTTTATATTAGCCAGGGCGTCCAATTCATTTAACACAATATCGATATTGCCCGTGCCGATTCCCGTGGAGATCACCGTTAACCGTTTATTACCCAGCCACCCGGTGTGGGTAATAAACTCCCGGTTGCTCTTTTCCACTTCCAGCCGGTCAAAATGTCGGCTTACTTCTGCTACCCGTGAAGGATCCCCAACAGTAATAATTGTTCCCGCAATATCGTTGGGCAGCAGTTTTAAATGGTAGACACTTCCATCCGGATTAGTAATCAAGTCTGTATTAAAAAATCTTAACATCGTGGTAATTCCTTATATCCTTATAAAGGTACTGATTTCCCCCTTCCGTCTTGTTTTGTAACAACTCGATACATGTCTAATTAGTGCGCTAATCCTAAGGCAAAAGCTATAAAAACTTTAAATTTTTCATCAAAAATGAGTGAAAAATGAGCAAAAAACGTTGTTTTCTAACCATTTTTAAGTCTAAAACGGGCATTTTTTGCTAAAAAAACAGCTTAAAACCAATGTAAAAACTGCCTTTTCATGGTTATTTTGGGCCTTTTTAGGGTAAAAAGTGTACCAAATGTACCAGCTGTTTCACTTGTGCCGCGGTACAGCACAGGCAAGAGATCAATATTGAATTTTAAAGGTGGCCGTGTGCAATAATTTATTGTTGGCTTGTAAAGCTGCCGGTATAATTACTTTTACGCTATTGTTGGCAACTGTATATTTTAAGTTCTTGTTAACCCCAAGCAAGCTGATTTTTTTGATTTTTTTAATGCCTGTTAAATTAAAAGAGATGCTTGCCGGTAAAGTAACGTTATCAGTAGCCGGTAAAACAAATGCATAAATAGTATTCGAGCTTTTCAATTTGGTGTAAAATATATTTTGCTCGGAGTATGGCACTATCGGTTCTGTGTCATATATACCTTCGCCGTTTATTTTTATCCAGTCGCCAATTTCATTTAGCCTGCTGTATGCTACAGGATCCCAGTCTCCATCCGGGCCCGGGCCTATGTTCATCAGTAAATTACCACCTCTCGATACGATCTTCACCAGTAAAGTAATAATTTGCTGTGCGGATTTATAGTGATCGCCCGGCACATAGCTCCATGAATTACCCATTGTGATACAGCTTTCCCATGGATGGTCTAAAGGCTTATCAGGCACCTGTTGCTCGGGAGTAGTATAATTTTCATATTGCCCTGCAACAGTGCGGTCAACTACTATTAAACCCGGCTGTTTTGTACGGGCCATGGCAGCAATTTTAGGCATATTAATATCCTGATCATAAGTAATGGTCTTCTGCCAGTCAACCGTTGTGTCGATGGTATTTTTAGGCCTCACCCACCCACCATCGAGCCATAAAATATCAACCTTACCATAACCGGTCATTAGTTCCTGTATCTGATTATAGGTATAATCCGTGAATTTTTGCCAGCGTTCAGGGTATTTAGCCGGATCATAATTTACGTTCCGGTCCTTAGGTGGAAAATAGGACCACCAGTAATCATTCGAATGCCAGTCGGGCTTTGAAAAATAGGCCCCGATCATAAAATTCTCTTTGCTGAATGCGTTAAATATTTCCTTAGTTACATTACTCCTTGGATTTGTTGAGAATGGCGTTTTTGTACTGGTTATTTTATAGTCGGTTTGTTTTGTATCAAACATGCAAAAACCATCGTGGTGCTTGGCAGTGAAAATAACATATTTCATACCTGCATATTTAGCAGCCTTTACCCATTTTTCAGGATCGAAACGCGTTGGGTTAAACGTGGTTTGCAAATTCTCGTATGCTTTTTTGTACGTATAGTAATCAGCTCCGTAGGGGCCTTTACGCTGTGTCCAGCCCTCGTCTTCGGGGCATATGCTCCAGCTTTCAACCACTCCCCACTCACTGTAAGTACCCCAGTGCATAAATAGGCCAAATTTCAGGTCCTGCCATTTATTCAACTTTCGTTGTACCAGTGTATCAGCTGGCGGTACATACGTTTTTGACATATTATGCTGCTGGGCAAACAAACTGCCTGCAATAAGTAACAAAAATGGTAAAATGCTTTTTTTCATGAGTTTATTTAATTCTTGAGCCATTGCGCCGGTATATCCTGCGGTGCTGATCCGTTTAAGCTGTATTTCAATTTCAGGGTATAGCCACCACCACCTTCAATAAAATCAAGTGCCATGCTGTGTAACCCTTTTTTCAAAGCTATTTGCCCGTTTTTCTCAATGGCGGAGTGCAGGCCATCATTATCAACCACTTCCCGGCCCGCGATTTTTAAAGTACCACCGTCATCGCAGGTTAAATAAAAACTATAAATACCATCCTGCGGAACATCCAGGTAACCCCGGTACTTAAGGCCGAAAGCCGGAGCCTCGGCAAACTGGGGTACTGTGATGGTTCTTGCAATAAAAGTGGTATCGGGTTTGGTATCAGGTATTAATGCTGCCAGTTTATAAAACTGCTTATAATCCCTGCATATTAGCCCATCACTTACCAGAGCAACGCTTTCAGGTGCGGCAAGGCTCTGTTTGTCATATTGTAAATTATATACATCGCCATGGGTGCCGTCAGGTTTAAATGCTGTTAAACGTATCCGTTGTGATTGGGTAATAATAAGCGGCTTGTTTAATAAGGTTGAGTTTACAACCGGCAAAGTACCATCGGTAGTATACCTGATGACTAAATTTGGCAACGGGCTGGTTACAGTTAAGGTATCCTGATCGGTAAATACATTTGATTGTAAGAAACCCGAAAGATCAGGCAAACGGTAATGAACGTTCAGTATATCCAACCGTGCATACTGACTATCCAAACGCTGTAAATAAGAATCATAATCGGGATGATTCGTCCATAACACTTCTGCCAGAGCGGTCATACGGGGCATATACATATAGTCGGCACGTTTTTCAGATGGGATGTTTTCCGTCCAGATGTTCGCCTGCGCACCTATGATATTCTTGCCTTCAGCAGCAGTTAGCCCTTTGGGGATGATATTAAAATTATAAACCGCGGGTATGGAATTCTTATCGGGTATCGCATCAAAATATAAAGGGCTACCGGGTGTCATAATTACTTTATTACCAAGCTTAGCTGCTTTTGCAGGTGCATCAGGCACCCAGCCACGCCAATACATAATAATAGCTGTTTTGCTTACGCCGCCTTCCAGTATCTCGTCCCAGCCTATCATTTTCCTGCCATGCGAATTGAAAAAGACTTCCATGCGGTTAATGAAATAGCTTTGCAGTGCAGGCAGGTCTTTTATTCCCTCCCGTTTCATCAATGCTTTACAGGCATCAGATTTTGCCCAATCACTACGGTCAACTTCATCGCCACCTATGTGAATATATTTAGATGGGAAAATATCCATTATCTCGCTGAATACATTCTCGGCAAAATCAAAGGTGCTTTCATTGCAGGGGCAGATAGGCTTTGTGAAGTCTTCGCCCCATTTATTTTCGCCATTGCAGGTTAAAAAGGGGTAAGAGTTTATGGCTGCCATCATATGCCCAGGCATATCAACTTCGGGAATAATATCTATATGCCTTGCCGCAGCATAAGCAACAAGGTCTTTCATTTCCTGCTGGGTATAAAAACCGCCATACAGGGTTTTGCCATTTTTGTGGATGATATGTTCCGTATCGAGAGCAAAATCAGGATTATCCGGAGCGCGTTTCATACATGCCGAATCATTTTTATCAAATGTGCGCCATGCACCCTCTTCGGTTAGTTTGGGGTATTTTTTTATTTCGATACGCCAGCCCTGATCATCAGTTAAATGTAAATGCAGCTTATTCATTTTGTAAAGCGACATTACATTAATAAATTTTTTAAGGTAAGCGATAGAGAAGAAATGCCTTGCCACATCAAGGTGCATACCCCGCCAGGCATAAGCGGGTTCATCCTTAATATAAACAGCCGGGAGCGAAAGGTTTTTAGGTGGTTTTGCATTTGCAACTTCAATACTGGCAGGCAGTAATTGCCTTATAGTTTGTATCGCCATAAACATACCTGCGGGTGTTCTGGCTGTAATTGTTATCTGTTTTGGGGATATGGAAAGCGTGTAGCCTTCATCAGCTATAATAGCTGCATCATATTTTAATAATATCGCGTGATTTACGGGTTGTATGCTCTTCTGAAGTGCTTTACCAAAGCTATTGGAAAAAAAACTGTTGAGCATAACGGCTTCGTTAATAAACAGTTTGCCCGGTACAACTATGCGTGTAGCCGGAGTTATTACAAAATTTCCGCTTTCGGGAGTCAAAGATGTTGGATAAGGTATTATTGGATATTTTACCGCTGCTTGCTGAGCATTGGCACAAATATTTACTAATGTTATCGCCAAAAACAATAAAACGGTAGGTGTGTATTTTATCTTCATTATTATTAATTATTCTTAAAAATTGCTAACATAAGGCAAATTAAAGGTAACCAGCCATTTTAAAGTATTTCTTAACAAATAAACATGGCTATGCAATTGGACGAAAAATACATAGCCCGAGCCCGCCCGGGCTATGTCCACACACACTAAACTAACCAATTGTAATAACGGTCAGTATTTTCAATGAATGGTAATAATGATTCAAAAGAACCAGCGCCTTACCATCTTCATTATTGCTTAGTGAAAGCACCCCGGCATTCACCGGGTATGCTTTCAACTAAACCATTTTATTGTTTATCCCACCAAACTATGGCTGCGGAGTTAAATGTATTTTCGTTGCCGTATGCTGCGAGCGCGGCATTTACATTGGCATTGTTCAAATTAAATTCGCTTTGCGGATATACCATCTTACGAGGAATAGTTTTTGAAATACTCCCCGGATTAGGCGTTAATACAGGGTAACCTGTACGACGCCAGTTGGCATACTCATCTTCCCCGTCAAACGCAAAACCTGCCAGCCAGTATTCTGTATTGATCCTTTCTATCTGAGCCTCAGCCGTCGTTGGAAGCGGATTTTGAGTCAGGTAAGCGGTGATCTGCGTAGTTGTGATGGTTGGATTGGTTGGCAGTAAAGCCAATGATTGCATTTGCGCTGTTACACCTTTGGTATAAAAAGTATTCGCATCGCCGGTAATGTAACCGCGTACTACCGCCTCCGCTTCCAGAAATGCAACTTCAGCATACTGATAATCAAAGAATGGCGTAGTCTGCTGGCCAAATACTGAAGCATTTATCCTTACTGTTGGCTGCGGGTCGCTGCTGTTGAAACTATAACCGATAAAGTTAGCCGTTGTATCACTTATAATAACCCCACCTGCTGAAACCGGCTTATCATAAATTGCACCATAAATTCCCAGGCGTGGATCATTCGCCGTCTGCATTTCTGATACCAGCGTTTTATGTAAAAAGAAATGTTCAACACCATCTTCAACTACGGTATAAATACCGTTAGCAAAAGTAGCGCTGTGGACTAATATTGGCATATCAGTATTGCTGGTCATTACCCCGTCGGCCACTGCTTCTTTAGCAAGTGCTGATGCCTGTGTAGGATCCACCTTAATTAAGCGCATACCAACTTTTAATAGTAACGATGCACCTAATTTTTTCCACTCAGAAGCACTCCCGCTATAAAACTGATCACCTTCAACTGTTTGCGAACTGTTTGCAGCTAATAAAGCTATAGATGCCCTCAATTCTGTTACCAAACTGGCATATATGCTTTGCTGCGAATCATAAACAGGGGTATATATTTTATCAGTTAAAGCTAACCCCGATTGGCTGTAAGGAATATCGCCATAAAAATCAGTTAGCTTTTGAAAGATAAATACACGCCATATACGGGCAGCAGCATAAGTGCTTGCCTGTGTAGCATCATTTTTTGTTTGATTTATTAAATAGTCAAGACTTGTTAATGCTGGAGTGTAAAAATTATTCCATAGTGATGATGCCGGACCATCTGATACTATATAATTGGTGCCTGACCAAAATGAGCTGTACCCATATTGCACAAACGCATGGCAATAATTAAAACGGCTCTCCATATCTACAGTACTTGTTCTTACAAGCGCATCAGACAAAAGCGCTGCTGAAGATACTGTTGTGGTAGCATCCGGGTTTGAGTTGATCTTTTCAAAATTCTTTGTACAACCTGTTACTAAAGCAGTTGCAAGAAGAAAAGATAAAAATTTATATGTTGTATTTTTCATGATTATTTTCCTCCTTTATGTTAAAAACTTGCATTTAAGTTAAACCCATAGGTGCGGCTGGTTGGCGAACCTCCGCTATCATAACCAAAACCGGTACCTATACTGTCAGATGCTTCGGGATCAAACGTAGGCAGGTCTTTCCTGATATAGAAAAGGTTACGCCCGATAAGTGAAAAAGTAGCTGACTTGATAAAGGTTTTAAGCAGTATGCTTTTGGGAATTTTATATCCTAACGATACCTGGCGGAATTTAATAAAGGTCCTGCTGAATACATTTGATTCATTGATGATCTTATCCGCGTTTCCGTTATCATTAAACTGGATATATGAGCTGTAAGGCAATGTATTTTTCACATATACCGGTGCAGCTGCAGTTCCCGTATTAATTACACCGTTAGGTATGTACGTACCATCGCGACCCAAAAGCGAAGCCATTGAATTACCGAAGTAATTGGTCCATATCGCATCGGCTTCATAAACCTGGCCGCCAAATTGACCATCAATCAGGAAGCTGAAGGAGAAATCTTTATAAGTAAATGTATTGGTTATACCGCCAGACCAATCGGGGTTAGCTGAACCCAAATAATTATCGCCGCTGTTTTTAGCAATAATAACAGAGTTAGGTGTGCCCGAGTCGCCGGTTTGCGAGTTTTCAAGTTGGTAAACTATTTGCCCGCTTGGCGTTCTTTGGTAAGTAGAACCAAATATAGAGCCCAGTGGGTATCCTACCCTGGCCTCGATGTTATAATACAGATCGATACCTGTTCCAAGGCCCGGTGCAAGCGCGGTAACCATATTTTTGTTTTTAGCTGCATTAACGCTTACATCCCATGTAAAATTCCTGGTTTTTATAGGTGTACCAGCTAGTAATACTTCAAAACCTTTATCATACATATTACCTGCATTCACATAAACCGAGCTAAAAGTGGTACTGTTACTTATAGTTATCGGCAGCAGGAAATTATCTGATTTTTTGTAGTAGTAATCTGCATCAAGTGATAAGCGGTTGTTAAAAAATTTCAACTCCGTACCAATCTCCGATTCTGTAGTTACTTCGGGCTTTAAGCTCGCTGGCGGAGCAGCATTGTTGGTCACTTCGCTTAATGGGATGCCATTCAGCGCACCCTGTGAAGTAAATGTAAGATCGGTTTGCTGTGGCGTAGGGTTACTACCTGTTTGTCCAAAGGCTGCCCTTAATTTACCGAATGATAACACTTTAGGATCAATATGCAGCGCATCACTAAACACATAGCTTAAGTTAGCCGACGGGTAAGCCAGGTAGTTTTTAGAATTATTTAAATTTGATGTAAGAGCTGAATACCAATCATTACGGCCGGTAACTTCAAGGAATAAATAATTCTTATAACCGAGATCAGCCTGGGCAAAAACAGAATTTGTTTCATAACGTGGGCTATGAAGCTCTGTCGGCAAATTCACTGTTTTTAAATTGCTGAAATTTAACTGGCCTGGATCAATAAAATTTGAGCCACCCATGGTAAGTGAATATTGACTTGCGTTTTGAGACTCGACACCGGCTAAAACAGTCAGCGTGAAATCACTAAACTTGGTATCATAATTCAACGTACCGCGTACATCAGTTCTTTGTTGTTGATAAGTTGAAGTTTGATAAATACCGGTATTGTTGGTTACATTATTGGGGAATACCGCAAATACACCATCGGTATTAATATAATCAAGGCCCGTTATAAAGTTGGCATGCAAATGATCGGTGATATCATAAGTAAGATTAGCCGAAGTTAATACCCGGTTTTGTGTTTGATCATTTTTTACTTTTTCTATCTGTACGTAAGGGTTGGCCGTATAGGTTGATAAAAAGTTACCATCAGCATCCTTTTCATCCAACAGCGTAATATCGGTAGTGTTGGCTATACGCGGATAACTCTGGCCCATTGAGCCACGCCCGTCGCCACGCTCAAGCGGCGCGTTTAAACGCAGTACTCTCGACAGGTCGACTTTAAAATTTGTATGAAAACGCTTACCGAAATCCTGGTTTAAACTAAACACAGCATTATAGCGCTCATATCCTTCCCCCGGCGTAGGGGAATCATCCCTGGTATCAGAAAGAGATACGCGATATGATCCATCATCATAACCCTTGGTTAAGGCAACGCTATTGGTTGATGTTATACCTATATTATAAAACCTGTCGAAGTTTTCAGCAGCGCTTTGTAAAACATACGGTTTTACTTTACCGTCTATATCTAAAAATGGCTGGCCCTCTATCTTCGCTCCCCATGACCATCCCGGAGGGTCGCCTGAGTTGTTACCAAGGCCGCCGTAAAAGAAACTTACCGTATCATCGGCGGCTGTATATAACCTGCCATAATAACCACGACCATATTCTGTTTGCAGGTGATCATAAGGTATCATTTTTTCAAAAACGGTGTTGGTATTAAAAGTGATTCCAACTCCTGCGCCTTTTTTCCCTTTTTTTGTAGTGATTAAAATAACACCTGCCTGCGCGCCGCCACCATAAAGTGCCGCTGCCGAAGCTCCTTTTAATATACTGATACTTTCAATATCATCCGGATTGATGGAGTTTAAGCCATCGCCCGGGTCAGAACCACCGTATACTTTACTTTCGTCATTGGTATTTTCACGGGTATTGCTGTTAATAGGCACACCATCAATAACATATAAAGGTTGGTTTGAACCCGAAAAAGAGGAATATCCCCGCAAGATAACCCTTGAAGAACCACCATCGCCATTGGGCGGGCTTTGAACTACCAGGCCGGCTACCTTGCCTGCTAAAGCATTTACAAATGTGGGCTCACGGGTAGTGGATACCTCATCGCCGCTAACCTGTGTTATAGAATAGCCTATACGCTTTTCATCTTTCTTTATACCCAGTGCGGTTACAACAACTGCATTAAGACTATTTGAGCTGGGTACTAATTTTACCACCATTTCACCACCAGTGTTTACCGGTAATTCCTGCGGGGTAAAACCAACGTAAGTAAAAACCAGTATGGCCTTATCATCGGGCACACTAATGCTAAAGTTACCGTGAATGTCTGATGCGGTTGATGCAGTACCATTTTTCACCTTTATAGTTACACCGGGTAACGTTTCATTTTTCTCATCGGTTACTTTACCTTTAATAACGATTGGGCTCGTTCCATAACTTTTAGAAACCTGATCTTCCTGCTGTAAAATAATGGTTTTAGCGATTATTTTATAAGACAATGCCTGGTTTTGCAAGCATTTGCTCAATGCTTCCTCAACAGATGCATCTTTTAATTGCACGCTAACGCTTTTGTTTGCTACATCTTTTGAATCGTAGAAAAAAGCGTATCCTGTTTGCTTATTAATTTGTTGCAGTACCTTTTTTAAAGGGGTATTTGTTTCATTTAAATTGATTTTCTGACTAAACCCCCTGGCACTGCACTGCAATAGAGCAACTAATATAATTAGGGTGGTCAATTTCATGATCAATGAGATTTTTTTCAGCCATGGTTTATGCATGACCGTAGAAAAAGCATTTAATTTCATACTTTTGTTGAGTTTGGGTTAACAGATAGTTAGAGAGACACTAAACTTATTTC
>JAMFRP010000016.1 GCA_026224775.1 Bacteroidota bacterium | reverse complement strand
GGCAAAAACAAAATGAGTGCCTTAAATGCTGTCAGAAATAAAATCGTTCATAGAATATTTGCCGTTATAAAAAATCAAACCCCTTATCAAAACCATTTGCTTTTATCATAGAAATCAGAATGACAAATCATTTTTTATAAAAATTCATAGAGAAGCAAATCCCACCTTCCAAACAAGTTATGGTCGGTGCGCCAACTAATCTCTAATCACTAACATCTGATCTCTGACTAATGCTTGTTCCCAAATCCAAATTCTCTATACGTATTTGGCATTTCGTTATTGCTACTGAAGGCGAAGACATAGCTTGTACGCCAGCTTTCAAAATCGGCATCTTTATCTTTTATCTGGGCTGAGTGGCGTGATGATAAAACATATACCCCTTCGCGGCTAAGCTTAAAGTAAATCATACCGGCATTGTCACTGCTCAGTTTTTGAGGATACACATTTCCTCCTGCGGTTTTAACATACAGCATTACTGTAGCCACAGCTAAGGGTTTGCCTTTAAAATTTATCTGTGCCGATATATCATCGCCATAGTTAAATTTATATGGGTTGTCTTTAAGAATAATCTCGTAGTCGTCGTTCAATGGTTTGTCGAATGCTTTACCACCCGGGTCGCCAACCTGAACTAGGGTTTTCATGTAGTAAGTGTATCTTTCCTTATAAAAAAGCTGGTTACTGTTTTTTACCTTATCGGCAATGTTATCCGGATCATCGGCATCTAACGATCTTAAAAATTTGCTCCGGCTCATTTCATTGGCCAAAGGTTTAGTTGTCATGGAGATCAGGGTTAAGCCATCCTCTTTAATCGGGTAACTTACTACCGAGTCGGCACCTGTTACAACGCCACTAAGATCGAATTTTTTCTTCCCCTCATACATAAACACACTTTGTGTATTGCTTTGTTGAAACTTAACGTCGGTTTGCTTGGTAAAATCATCGGTTGCTATGATGCGCATATCAAGCTTGTCGCCTTTTTGCAGAAAAAACTTTTCAGGTATTAAGTAATAATTCTGGGCGTGAGCAATAAAACCAGCCGAGGCAAGTAATATAGAAAGTAACAAACGAATACTTTTCATAGTATAAAAGGAGTTGAGGTTGTAAACATACAAAGTTTTAAAAACATCAGTAGCTTAGCTATATGAATTTTGACCGAAAAAATTTAAACAATGACGCTTTAATCGCATTGTATAGGAAATTGTTACTTCCGAGGCTGATTGAAGAGAAAATGCTGATCCTGTTAAGGCAAGGCCGCATTGGCAAATGGTTCTCCGGTATTGGTCAGGAAGCTATTGCCGTTGGCAGCACACTTGCCATGCAAAAGGACGAGTATATATTGCCTATGCACCGCAATTTGGGCGTTTTTACTACGCGCGAAATACCATTAGCCCGGTTGATGGGCCAATGGCAGGGGAAAGCTTCGGGTTTTACAAAGGGGCGCGACAGGTCATTCCATTTCGGCACAAAGGAATATAAGATCATTGGTATGATATCCCACCTCGGGCCCCAATTGGCATTAGCCGATGGGATAGCATTGGCCGACGTTTTAAATAACAACAAGAAGGCCACCCTGGCTTTTACGGGTGAAGGAGCAACCAGCGAAGGTGATTTTCATGAGGCGCTAAACGTTGCCGCGGTTTGGAACCTGCCGGTGATATTTATTATTGAAAATAATGGCTATGGCCTATCTACTCCAACAAAAGAACAATATGCCTGCAAGCGTTTGGTTGATAAAGCGATAGGCTATGGAATGGAAGGACGCCGGATTGATGGGAATAATATTCTGGAGGTTTATCATACGATTAAAGGCATAGCAGAAGATATTCGTGCAAACCCACGCCCGGTTTTGGTGGAATGTATGACTTTCAGGATGAGGGGACATGAAGAAGCATCTGGCACTAAGTATGTTCCCGAGGAGTTATTTACGGAGTGGAAAGCAAAAGACCCTTTGTTGAATTTTGAAAAATATTTAATAGATGAGTTTGTGCTTCGCCCGGAATGGCCGCAATTTATCAGGAATGAGTTTAACAAGGTTATTGATGTTGAAATAGAAAAGGCATTCAAAGAGCCAGATATTATACCGGATGAGAATATTGAGATAGCGGACATGTACCAGGCTTATCGAACGCCGGTTATAGCTTTATCCATTAACAGCTCTAAGCGGAGGTATATTGACGCGATAAGTGATGGCTTAAGGTTGAGCATGCAGAAATACCCAAATTTGGTTATTATGGGTCAGGATATTGCAGAGTATGGCGGGGCCTTTAAAATAACCCAGGGTTTTGTGGAGGAGTTTGGCAAAGGGCGGGTGCGCAATACGCCGATTTGCGAATCGGCCATTGTGGGCGCGGCTATGGGATTGGCATTAAATGGCGGCAAAGCTGTTGTAGAAATGCAATTTGCCGATTTTGTTACCTGTGGCTTTAACCAGGTAGTAAATAATTTGGCCAAAACTTATTACCGCTGGGAGCAGAATGTTGATGTGGTGATTAGGATGCCGGCAGGTGGCAGTACATCGGCGGGGCCGTTTCACTCGCAAAGCAACGAGGCCTGGTTTACCAAAACTCCCGGATTAAAAGTTGTTTATCCATCAAACCCCGCGGATGCCAAAGGGTTATTGATGGCGGCTATTGATGACCCCAACCCGGTAATTTATTTTGAGCATAAATATTTATACCGAAGCAATTCGGGCGATGTGCCCGATGGAGATTATTTTGTGGAGATTGGCAAGGCGAAAATTGTACAGTCGGGTACAAAAGCTAGTATTATCACCTATGGATTAGGCGTTCACTGGGCGTTAGAATACGCCGCTAAACGCCCAGAGTTATCGCTCGAAATTATTGACCTGCGTAGCTTACAACCATGGGATAAAAGTGCTGTTGAGGCAAGTGCTAAAAAAACGGGTCGGGTTTTGGTTTTACATGAGGATACCTTAACCAGTGGTTTCGGTGCGGAGATAGCGGCACATTTAGCTGAACATTGTTTTGCTTACCTTGATGCGCCGGTGATACGATGCGCCAGTTTGGATACAGCAATACCGATGAATAAAGAGCTTGAAGACCAGTTTATGGCTAAAAGCAGGTTGGAGGAGAAGATGAAAGCATTGCTTTCTTATTAATGGGTTTTGAGGCAGTTACAAACTGCCTTTATCCGGGGTCTCAGTCGCAGACTGAAACCAGTATCTATTTAAATTTCAAAGAACTGGATTTGCTCTTTTCTCAAGAGCGCGAGGGGGACATACAAATTTCGGGAATTGGGGTGGGATAAATGCTGACAGTGTTTTGTCAGTAGTTATTGTCATTCTGAGCGGAGCGAAGAATCTGTAAAGTAGTTTACACCGTATAGATTCTGAGCGGAGCGAAGAATGACAATTGAAGGTGTATATTAATCTAATAACCCTAAAAATTGCATTGTACGGACATTTCTAGTTTCCCGAGAAAAATCTATTGCCTTACCTTTATTTTAATAAACATTACCTAAAATTATTTTTATGATACCTGTAAAAGGATACGCGGCGCAATCGCCGACAACAGATCTTGCGCCCTGGAATTTTGAAAGACGTGAAGTAGGGCCTCACGATGTACAATTTGATATTCAATTTTGTGGTGTTTGCCACTCTGATCTTCACCAGATAAAAAACGATTGGTTCCCGGGTATATTCCCGATGGTTCCGGGTCACGAAATTGTGGGCCGTGTGGTAAAAGTAGGTTCAGCAGTAACCAAATTTAAAGTAGGCGACCTTGCCGGAACCGGCTGTATGGTGGATTCCTGTCGTGTTTGCGAAAACTGTAAACAAGATTTGGAGCAATATTGCCTGAATGGTAGCTCACAAACTTACAATGGTTTTGAACAGGACCATAAAACCCCAACATATGGCGGTTATTCAAACAGTATTGTCGTACATGAGGATTTCACCTTACACATATCAGATAAGTTAGACCTGGCTGCTACCGCGCCATTATTATGTGCCGGTATTACAACGTACTCGCCATTGCGCCATTGGAAAGTTGGAAAAGGACACAAACTAGCTGTTTTAGGTTTAGGCGGCTTAGGCCACATGGCTGTTAAATTTGGTGTTGCTTTTGGCGCTGATGTTACTGTATTAAGTACATCGCCAAGCAAAGAAGCCGATGCTGAAAAATTAGGTGCCCACCATTTTGTGGTAACATCTGACCCGGAACAAATCAAAGCGGCTAAAGGAACATTTGATTTTATATTGGATACTGTATCTGCAGAGCATGATTTTAATATGTACTTGTCGTTATTACGGACTAACGGTACCATGATATGTGTTGGTGTTCCATCTAAACCGGCTGAAGTTGCTGCGTTTAGTTTATTGGGAGGCAGGAAAAGTCTTGCTGGTTCGGGCATTGGCGGTATTGCCGAAACTCAGGAAATGCTTGATTTTTGCGCTGAACACAACATTGTTTCAGATATTGAGATGATCGATATTAAAGACATCAGCACCGCTTATGAGCGTATGCTTAAGGGTGATGTACGTTACCGTTTTGTGATTGATATAGCTACTCTTTAGTGAGTGGTTGATTGAGTTGATTGGTGAGTAGTTAGCATGATGTTTTAAACCACTCACCACTCAACCTAATCTAACCCACTCAACCAATACTTGTTTCTTTGCCTGCAAGTCCCTAATTTTGCGCCTCAATAAAATACTATGGCTAAGGCATCTGATATAAAAAATGGTAATATACTTCGCTTTAATGGCGAGTTAGTACAGGTTGAAGAGTTTTTACATCGTACACCGGGCAACTTACGTGCGTTTTACCAGGCACGTATGCGTAATGTTAAATCGGGAAAATTGGTGGAGTACCGTTTCCGTACCGATGAGGAGGTTGATATAGCCCGAGTTGAAACCAGCAATTACCAGTATTTATACGAAGATGGCGATGCATTGGTGATCATGGATAATGAAACCTTCGATCAGCATAATGTGCCTAAAAAATTATTTGGTACCGCGGTGAAGTTCTTAAAAGAGGGCATGAATGTGGTTGTGGCTTTTGAAAGCGATGAGCCGATCATGGGTCAGATCCCTAACTCTGTAGAATTAGAAATAACTTATACAGAACCGGCTGTTAAAGGCGATACCTCAACCAGTGCATTAAAAAATGCTACCGTTGAAACAGGGGCAGAAATTAAGGTTCCGGTGTTTATTAATATTGGCGATAAGGTGAAGGTTGATACCGGCAGCGGCAGTTATGTTGAGCGTGTGAAAGGGTAAGAATATTTTGGTTTGTTGGTGGGGACACCAACAAAGGAGGGAGAACAGATCGGTTGGCGAATAGACCCCTCCCTGCCATTACACAGGCATCCGTACCCCTCCCAAGGGAGGGAGTTTTGAAAGATAGTCTCCAAAATTTGATTCAGATAGATATAAACGAGAAAAGCCCCAATTTGGGGCTTTTCTCGTTTATGGTGTTTTGCTTTTTTATTGTGGTAGATTATAGTCAACCTGTATGGTTGGCAACAAGGTAACGTCATCAATTGGCACCTGGTTTACAGATACAATTGGATGGCGTTGTTTGTAGTATCGATATACTTCTTTTGCCAATGCCGCGCTTTCAATGGGTGGAGGGTTAAAATTAATCGCAAAGGAGATAATAAAATCATGCAGTTTTTGATGATCGGGTATTATCCATTTATGGTTAGATTTTTTTAGCGCTTCAATTACAGGTGTGGTTAGCACATAATCATCAGCATAATAAATGATGATCTTTTTAACATTTCCGTTAGGATCGGCAGTGAATTTTAAAACCACCGTACCGGTAGCCTTTTTCTGTATGATCTCCGGAGATACAGTTAAACTATCCTTAAAAAACCGATTCATAATAGTAACCCCTCCCTGAAACGGGAAGATCAACTGATCCTGAGCTTTGCTATAAACGGATGTTAACAGAAATAAGGCAATAATAATACCGCCTTTTATAAAAAAATTATTCCCTTGGGTCTCTTTTTGTGCCTTCATAAAGCTCGTATTCAAATAAGCGGCAATCAAGCTTGCCGTTGTAAAACTCAATTTTTCGTGAAGCCCGTAGTCCTATCTTCTTTGCCAGATCGGGGTTGCCAGTAAATACATAACCGCGATAGCCCAGGCATTTTTTCTTTAAAAAATCACCAATACGTTTATAAGTGATCTCCAGTTTAGTATGTACACCCAGGCGCTCGCCATATTCGGGGTTAAACATTACTATGCCTGGTTCGGCAGGTACTTCGGTATCTTCAAAATCACAAACAGCAAACTCTATCAAATGTTCTACCCCTGCGGTATTTGCATTTTTTTGTGAGATGTCAATGGCGTCTTGTGATATGTCTGTCGCGATGATTTTAAATTTAATTTCTTTCTTGGCTTTATCCTTCAGCTTGCGTCTTTCAACAAAAAACACCTGCTCGTCATAACCCATAATATGCATAAAGGCATAATTCATGCGGAACAGGCCGGGATGTTTATCCGTAGCTAACAAAGCCGCTTCAATAGCTAATGTGCCAGAACCACACATGGGGTTAATAAAGGTGCTTACCTTATCCCAGTTGGTTGCTATAATGGTTGATGCCGCCAGGGCTTCTAGCATTGGCGCTTTACCCGGTATTTTACGATAACTGTGTTTGGCTAATGTTTCGCCGGAGGTATCCAGGAAAATCTCAGCCTTATCATCCTGCCAATATAGGTGGATAACAGTTTTGTTTGATTCTGCGCCCGAGTTTGGGCGTACGCCTTTTACTGACCGGATACGGTCGACAATTGCATCCTTTACCTTCACGTTTGCAAACAACGGGGTTAAAATATGCTCGTTATTCACATTGGAGGTTATGGAGAAGTAACCCGTGAAATCGATGTACTTTTCCCATTCAATTTCAACAAGGCCATCGTATAACTCTTTCGGATCGGCAGCGGTAAAGCTTTTTAATAAATAAAGCACCTGGCTTGCACAGCGCAGGTTAAGATTTAACGGTATACAATCGTTTACGGTTCCTGTAAGTTCAATGCCGGTCGGGAAAACACGGTCGGGCGTAAACCCCAGCGCCTCAACTTCTTGTTGAAGATATGGCGACAGCCTTTTGTTACAAGTTATTATGATTTTACTATCGGTGGAGAAAACTGACATGGCGTTGTTATTCAACTACTTAAATTAGACGAGTAACGGATAAGTACATTAGTAAACGCTCAAATAAATGATCGTTCATTAAATATTCATTCTCCTGTTGCCTTTCGATGATAAGTAACTATAAATGAATTGCAAAAATAGCTAATAAAAGTTAACCTGCAATCTATTAAGGACTGAACTCAGGGAAATCGCTTTTAAAGTAATGGCTATTCTCAATAAGTCATAAGTCGTAATAGCGTTTTTGGGGCTAAAGCCAATGCTGGTTTTTACCAGTCCGTCACATAAATGTGACGGCAATGATAAATAAAATGGTCTTTTCATTTCATTGCAGTTGGCTTCAGCCAACGGGTTAAGGTTGCAATTCAAGACGGCTTTAGCCCAAATTGCCCTGTCTATTATAGAACTAAGGCCCCTGTAATTTTAAAAGCTATTTCTCTGGGACTGAACTACGATATTGATAATTAATACAGATATTATAACAGAATAGTACAAAAGCTATCTTTACAGCATGAACTGAAGATAATGCCTAAAAAGAACCAATCCATTCCTGTAAATACCATAGCCGACGACTTTGACGCGGGTATTTCTATTGAAAGGATGTCTTTAAGCGCTGAGGATGAGGCAATGCTAAACTATTCGGAAGAAGCAAAATTAGCACACCGACACGATAGCCATTCTTTTTTCCTGCTTGAAAAAGGGACTGTTAATATTGAAATTGATTTTCAAAAGTATACCATTACGGCACCGTCTATTATTTACATTCACCCTGATCAGGTACATCGTACCATGGTATTTGATAATATGACCGTATGCAGTTGGGCGATCACCAATGAAAACCTGCACCCGGAATACCTGAAATTGCTGGAAAGCATCACCCCAGCAAAGCCATTAGTTTTAAACGAAGAAATTTTTTCCATAATTTCTGAAGCGGCGGCGCTTTTTATGAAATTTGCTGAACGGAAAAGCGATAAATTATACCATTCCCTGCTAAAAGATAGTTGTAATGGATTGGTGGCGTTAGTTGTATCGCAATATTTGGAATTGGCTAAACCGACCGACAAACTCTCCCGTCTTGAAGTTATTACCAAGACTTTCAGGGAACTATTGGAACGAAACTATACCACAATTAAACGCCCGGCAGATTATGCTGAAAAATTAAATATAACTACGCCTTACCTGAACGAATGTGTTAAAAACACAACAGGCCACCCGGTTTCATATCACATACAGCAACGCGTTATATTAGAAGCAAAACGATTGCTTTATTATTCGAATAAATCAGTAAAAGAGATCGCTACAGATTTAGGCTACGATGATTATCCCTATTTTTCGCGATTGTTTAGTAAGGTTACAGGAATGACAGCCTTGACATTTCGAAATAAAAACTACGATTAGTCCAATACTTACGCTGTATTACTATTTTTTCTTGTTGCTGCGCGATGTTCCTTTGTCGTATTAATTAACGCACATAAAAATGGAATCATTAAAAGATAAAAAAATACTCATTTCGGGCGCAAGCATAGCCGGGCTATCCGCCGCATATTGGATGAACAAATTAGGTAGCAAGGTAACTGTAGTAGAAATTGCCAGTCAACCCCGAACTAATGGTGCAGCTATAGATATACGTGGGAACACGGTAAGCATTATCAAACGCATGGGAATTTATGACGAATTAAAAGCGAACAGGCTGCATGTGGAGCTGATAGAGTTTAAAAACGCCGACGATACTACAGCTCGCTCGATGCCGACAGGAAACGAGGGTGAGGAGCTTCCTGATGATGATATTGAAATTGAACGGGATAAATTTATCAGCATTTTATATAACGGCCTGAAAAATGATGTTGAATTTATTTTTAACGACAGCATCACCGCGTTAGATGAAACAGAAGACGATATAAAAGCTACTTTTAAAAGTGGTGCAGAGCGATCTTTTGACCTGGTGTTCGGATGTGACGGTTCACATTCGGGTGTGCGAAAAATATGGTTTGGCGAGGAAAGTGAATACACGCATTTTCTTGAAGCATATTTCTCTATCACCACCATAAGTAAATTACTGATCAAACAGAAAACGATGCAGATGTATAATGAGCCCGACAAGTCGGTTATGCTGAATGCCTACAACGGTAAAACTGATATTATTTTTTGCTTTTTCTCGGAAAAAGAGATCTCATATGATTATCGTGATATCGCCCAGCAAAGAAAAATTATTGTTGACCAGTTTACCGGCTTGGGCTGGAGAACCCCGGAATTATTGGAAGAAGTACAGGGTTTGGAAAACTTTTACTTTGATAAATTTTGCCAGATAAAAATGCCGTCGTGGACAAAAGGCCGGGTGGCGTTGGTGGGTGATGCCGGCTATTGCGCTTCGCCCGCTGCGGGGATGGGTGCATCGTTGTCTATTGACGGGGCTGCAGCATTAGCTGACGCTTTGGTAAAAAACAACGGTGATTTTGAATTGGCGTTTGAGGATTACAATAAAAATTTACGTCCGTTTATTGAGGAGGTTCAGGCCTCCGCTGAATTAAATGTGAGAGAAAATTTTATTCCGAGAACGGAAGAGGCGATTCGGAGAAGGAATGAGCAGGAGAATCCGTTTTAGGTAAAATAGTTTTTTACTATTTGTTATTGCGAGGAACGAAGACAACCGACCGAAGGGAGCTCATTAATACCGATAAAACATAAACACATCATTAATAATCTCTAAGCTATACAGATAAACTTAACTGCGCGTCGGTTATGGATTGTCATGCTGATTTCTATGATAAAAGCAAATGGTTTTGATAAGGGGTTTGATTTTTTATAACGGCAAATATTCTATGAACGATTTTATTTCTGACAGCATTTAAGGCACTCATTTTGTTTTTGCCT
>JAMFRP010000015.1 GCA_026224775.1 Bacteroidota bacterium | reverse complement strand
TCCGGTAGGAAATAGCGCGGCGTGCCAATTGAATAGGCGATCTGCTGTTAATTCATCGGTATACTTTTGAGTAGCATCCAGCATCATTTCCACCACGCCCTCTACGATACGGTCTGCCGGTACTGCTCCCGCGAGTTCTATGCCCAGCCTGCGGGCAATCGAAGACCGTACCTGCTCGGTATTTAGCCTTTCACCTTCTATCTCGCTTGATTTGGTCACGTCCAGAGTCAGCGTATCCAGTACCGCAGTTTCCTGCAACTTAAAACCTGCTGAACTCATTAAACCCAATATACGGCCCTGTCGGTGGCGTACTTCGCCCAGCCTGGTTAACAACGCTTCGGTATTCCAGGTAAAGTTTGGCCAACCTTTTAACTGATGTATATACATATTCTCCGCAATTATGCGGTAAAAGTAAGCATTATTCCCCGCACAGCAAATTATACTCCGCAAATTTGCGGAGTAATCGGGGTTTAATCCCAGCGTAGTCTTTAATTAGATATCATTTGTTCAGAACAACAATTATAGCAGGAGTTAAAAAGGAAATTGAAAAGAGGTATAATGAAGCAGGGGGTTTACAGTAGAGTCCATTATTAGCCAATAATATTTATTATCACGCATTTTTTATTTTCTGAATCACTTTCTTTAATGTTTCTGTAGATCCCCAGGTATTTAAACGTGTAATAACAACCTTGTTTATAATTTTACTTTTATTAACAAATAAAACCTCAGCATAAATTTCCAAAAGCTTTTTACAGCCGTTAATTGGCGTATCGCTCATTTGTTCCACACAGCAGGATAACAATCTTTCGAGTGCCTTGTTATGATTTTTAGATATTTGGAACATATTTGAAATAACGAGATCTGTAAAACGCTTTAACGGGGCAAGATCAATTTGTTCATGCTTGCCGATAATCGTTCCTATAACTTCGCTATCTATACGTGTCTCATTTACGCCCTTTATCCATACTTCAGCAGCATAGGTTCGTATAGTTTTATCACTACTTATCATACACGATGCAATGAATAAATTTGACATCGTACCTTGCCGGTAATCTAAAGTTAAAAGCGTTTCGAGTGTATATGTAATCAATTTTTTATCATTCTCGCTCCAAAAATCGGTGTATCGAAAACCTTTGTTAATGATATGGGCGATTAGAATATCCGGCTGCAGGGGCATTAAGTAAAGCAGGCGTTTGATATCATTGTGTTCAGCAGAAATATATTCAAACCTTAGTTCTGTATAATCGTAAATCGATGGTTGATTTTCCTTTTGAGCAGAAAGTATTTTGTTCAGTGCGGTTTTAAGTGCAGATGTCTTTTTCTGTTTATCTCCAAAATCAATTCTGATTGTTTTTCTTTTGGAGGGAACGTCAATATTTTTACGTAATGTGTAATCATACTGTTTTCCAATATAGTGTTCAATAAGCGAATCCCATTCAAAATCACCGGTAAGATAGGCATCTGATAAATTAGAAAATGAAAGCAATTGAGTATCAATATTTGTTGAGGATTTAGATACACCGGCAACAAGCCATGCTAACTTAAGTTTAGAGTTATCTTTTGGATGCCGGTCTTCACCAAGAACTAATCCCATAAGTTCCCGGTATTCGCCTTTAAGGGTTTTATCAGCCAACTTAATTGCCTCTGTCTGATTGTCCGGATGGCAGCGGGCTATTGCAATCTGAAAGTCCATGTCCCCTGGGATTACATTGGCTTTTTGATAAAGACTTAAACGCTCAATCAGCGCAATCGGGGAAACCCAACAAGGTTCATGTGTGGGAGTAGATAACAAAGGCAAACTGATCTTTCTCTCCAGCATAAAAAAAGCATTCAACAAAATATGTTTATGGGGTTTATATCCCAATGAATGCGTAAATACATCCCAGGGCTTTATGCCGCCAAGCCTTATTTTATAATGATCCCATTTGGCTTTTTTTTCATCTTCTGATTTGACAAAGGATTGATGCATTAATTGTATCGGCTTCGCCGTAACGGGATTAAAACTAACCAATAACTGGCCATAGCTGGTAAAAAACTTAGCCAGCATATTGTCTAAATAGCCCATGGAACTAGTCCAGTCGCTCGTTATTATTTTATATGCGCGCTGAAAAGCCGGCATTAGTTTAAGGATATTATCCACTGTCATCTCATTTTGAAATTTAAGAATAGATGCGGGCAACAGATCAAAGTGATAAGTTTCATTTTGATCAAATGACTGGCTGGCTAAAAAGACAAACTCATCAAAGGTTTCAGGCATTCCAATTTCAGCAATACTTGAAACGGCATCGGATAAATCATCTTCTATTAAAGGTTCATCGTTTATAAACGCTTTTGAGAAATCAGTTAAAACATTCCTTGCTTCAGAAAACAAGGCATCATAATACGCTTGGATGGCTTCTTTAATGAGTTCGGAGTTTGTCTCACCATATTTCTGGATCAGCTTGGCAGCTCTGAGCTGAAGATTGTTGTCCTGGTGTATAAATGCCTGGCAAGAAATGATGCAAATTTGTTCACGCTGCTCCGGATATTTTTTTGCCAGCTTATCTAAAATCATTAAAGCTGAAGATACTGCTGTTTTAGATTCAGCCGTCAACACCAGAGGAACGTGATCCAGAAAGGATGAGACCGCAAACTCAGGTTCAACCGCTAAATCTTTAAATAATTTTAAGACTACATTGTAGGGCTTACTGTTTGCAGAGTTGAACGTGTTAAGCAAATCACTTTGGAAATGTAACAACTCGGCCCTGGTTGGCTCCAGAAACATAAAAAGATCCATAAACCAATTGGAAGCAGATTGATTAAAGTTCTTCGTTGCTGAGAAAATGCTTTCTTTTAAAAGTCTCTCCCTGTTGATCTTTCCTTCCTTAGTGTATTGTTTCAGGGCATACATCCACCGGCCGGGAGCAGAGTTGTCCTCGAACTGCTTATAGTTTTCAGCGCCATGCAGGTTGGTTTCAAACTCAAATAAATACCAGATATGGTCTTTTAAGGTAACTTCCCTTTTTAAAAGATTTTCGGGTTTATATTCAAACTTCCAGGTTTTTTCTTTCCTGGGGAAAATGAACTCCGGCAATATTTTAGCAACCATTTGCCGGTTGAGCTGGAGATAACCTTGCTCAACCAATTCTAAATACCAGTCATAATCGAAATAATTACCAACGTACTCCTGCAAAGAGAGTTTATCAACGTAAGCATTGAACCAATCCGGGCAAAACCAGGGTAAGATGGGTGTCAACTTTTCTCGGTTGATGATACCGTAAGAAGTACTTTGCTCAAAATCTTTTTGGTTGAAACAGATAAATGCTGCTAAGCTCAAGATTTGATTTTGAGCTTGTGTTCCCCGAGAAGAATACGAGGAACTGGTTCCTTGCTGTACAAATTCCGAGTAATATTTTTGAAGTTTTTTAAGCGCCGGGTACAGCTCCTTTTTTTGTCCATTATCCAATGCTTTTAAAAAAGGTGTCGCACCTTCTTCACGTTCAACAATGCCGGTAAATTCTTCAATAATAGTCATAGCAGTTTAGTTAATAATCAATTTTTTCACTGCCAATATATGTTTACAAATGCCCCGCTCTCCCTGATTTTTACTGAACCAGGTACAGGTACATTGCTCTTTATCTCCATTCAGCATAACTATATGCTTAACGCCGCTCCCTTCCACTTGCGCTTCTATTTTATCATCCTGTCGCGAAATGATTTTTACTTTCCCTTCGAACAATAGCTTTTCAGCGTCCTTCAGTCTTGGATTAAGGCTCATAATGCGGCTTAGCTTAAATGGTAGTCGTCTATAGAAAAAATTATTTTCATCCAGATCATATCCCAATAGGCCGATTGCTGAAAGCCGGCCAGTTATATTTTCTATTTTTTGCAGGTCCAGCCCGTCGTTAACAGCAAGTAAGGTTGGATTGAATTCCTGGTTGGCATAACTATAATTATCCATAAGCTCAACCCACTGATCAGGGATATCTTCGATCAGTGATTCCAATGCGGCACCTTCGCCGGAAAATCCGCGCCAGGTATCCCTTGATAATGATAAGGTAAATCTTACGGCTCCAATATAAACCTGCCAGGTAGTAGCCTGCATAGTAGTATGAGGAAATACTCTTAACTCATCAGCAATTGCCAATAAAGGTTCAATTAATTTTAACCGGTGTATCCCGCCAATAGTTATCGCATCGTTGGATTTTACCGGAGAAAACATCGGCTTACCCCCTCTGATCAATAAATAATAGTCTGTTTTAGGCTTACCGGTTGGTATGGTTTTAAATAGCTGTAGTGCCTGGAGGCGATTAAACGAATGAACCTTTTCAGATTCGGAAAGAAACATTTGTACTGAGGTTAGCCCCTTTATCCATTTAACAGGCAGGGGAACTTTTCGCTCTATTACTTTTTCGTTTTCCAGGTGTAAACCAACCTCTTTTTGTCCGATAGAAAGTAACACATTTTCGTTTTTACGGATACTGCTTAAGGCGGAAAGCATGGGCTGATTAAAATCCACACTGGTGGTGCCACTTTCTAAAAATTCGCCGTCGTGCCCTTCACCTAAAATATCTACCCGCGCATAAACCCCTGCACAGTGAGAAAATCCCTCAAACCTGATTTTCTCATTACCGGCAGTAACAATAGGATCTTTTAAAAGGGCAAGCTGAAAAGGGGACAAATTGAAACTGGACTGCACAACATTTGAGAGGGTAAGCAGGCAACGAGCCGTTGTGTACGGGTCAGTTAAGCGGCCCCAGAAAAAACATGGCACATTTTTCTTTTGAACTTCACTGTATTTCGCCAAAAATAATTCGTCTGAAGAATCAGACTTGTTTAAAGCAGAAGATTTGTTGTATTGATAAGTGATCGTATCCGACATTGTGACAAAGGAACAAGGATATTAATTCAACTAAAATAGGTAGATTTTTAGTTATATTATATACTGCTCAAATTTCATAAAAACTTTCGCGTATCTGAACTAAAATATTTTCCGCTATTTGAATATCAGGTCTATCGGGCAAGGCGGATTTCTCATAAGCCGTTTTTATCCGTTCCATCTTTTCTTCAACCATTTTCATCAGGTCGTTAAATTCAAACTCTCCGTTGCGGATTTTTAGCAGGAAATCGCGGTCCTCGCGTTTAATTATCACTTGTTGATATAGTGCGATCTCTTCGGCCATACTCAAAAGCCTAAAGGTGTGCATCATATTCTTGGCATCATAACTTTTGCCATGTGATAATGTGCTTTGATAACGATGCTCATTTCGCTTTTCTTCCCATTCCAGATACTCTTTATATTCACGGCAGTAGATAGAATAACTGTCCTTGTTAAAATTCATAACAGCTATATTTTCTAACCCTTTCGGGACAGAACTTAACTGCACATCATCTGCATCAGTGCCTGATATAATTCCCTTAAACCGACCCTCGGTCAACTGCTTTTGATGGTATAGCAAATACACATTCCTGAAATGATCCAGATTCACTAAGCCACATTCTTCCTGACTGAAGCCATGTTCTTTTAACCATTCCTTTAAGGAGATACTTCCATTATTATGGATTACAAAACAGAAATCCAATACCGACTTACGTTCAGCATCCGATGGCTTATTGATCTTTTTGTTTAAGCCACGAGCTTTTTTGATTTGTGTTTGCGCATAACCAGCGAAAGTATCTAGGCAAAGTTTTGACAGGAAATCTTCCGGTTTAATCAAATCCATTAAAGAATGGCGAAACAAAACATGCTCTTTGGGCGTGCTTAACAGCTCCAATATATTGGGATTATTCTTCGTCAATAATTCAAGGAAACGACTTATCTCAAAGTAAACCTCATCGTTGGTTGCGTTCGCTATTTGATCTTGTTGTTCAAAACCATAAAGCTGCTTTTGAGGCATAATAAATATCCCTTTCTTATCCACATCAGAACCAGCAACATTCAGGTTATGAGCCGTGCTGCCGCTTATACAATCCAACATGATCAATTCTTTTTTCTGTTTTAGCTGTTCGTAGGTCATAGCTGGATATACTTTCTAAAGATATTATTCAATTCGTCCGGGTACTTCTTTTCGGATGGAAGCGCAGGTATACGCTCTTTGCACCAGTCAAGTGTATCACTTAGCCATTGGTTAAGCACCGGGACAGGTGTTATCAAAGCTTTTTCATCGGCTGTCTTTTTCCTTTCCAGCAGCTCATCGATAGCGTTTTGAACTTCATAGTCAGTTATAACAATCCGCAGTTTATCAAATTCCATAGGCGGGACGGTTTGCTTCATAACGATCCACAAGCAAGCCAATGCCGGGCGAAGTGCATAAAAGTAGCGCTTCAGCTTTACCTGTTCGGTTTGCAGATCGTCCCGAAGTGTATTATGTGCCATCGACAGATAGTGGTTAGCGCCGGAGCGTAATGAAAAGTATTGCGACATCAGCTTACGCAGATCATCAGCAAAAGCAGAATCTTCCTGATATGTTATTGGCGATTGCAGCCATTCGTACAATGTACTATTTGATTTCAGAAATAGTTTTAATGATTTTTTGATGTCCCAACCGCCTATATCCAGTACCTCGTTAACAGGCAACCCCACATTATCGGGTAGGTCTGTTATACCCAGGTAATCGTTTACTGGCCTCGCGTATATAAAGCATACATCAAAATCACTATCGGGCGAAGCAAAGCCCCATGCCCGGCTACCTGATTCGCAGGCGTACAGTATTTTTATATTTTCAGTCTGCTCCAGCTCGAGCAGTTTTTGAAGGATAGTCTCAGTCATGATTAATAATATAAGATTACAAAATATAAATGAAAGAGCAACAAGCGGCAGGTGGCTTTCAGGATTCGAACCTGTACCGCTTTTGCGGCATTCAACCGGGCGAAGTATCACCCGCCTACGACATCTTTCATTATTTTTTAAAAAAAGGGCAAAAAGCAACCGGTGAGATTTTTTAGATTTAGACTACTACAATTACTTGCAGGCAGAACTCGAATCTGCACCTTTCCCCGTAGGGAACATCATACCGAAGTATCACCAGTTTACGGCACCTTTTTTAGGTTTAGGTATTTTAAAAAGAAGAGCAATAATCGGGTAAGCGTATTAAACGTGACAGGTTGAAGTAACGCTGGTCTACGGCATCTTCTTTATTTCTTAAGGGCGATAGCCAATATGCGTTTGCACTGCTCTACCAACTGAGCTACAATGGGATTTACTTCCAAAGGCCGGGATCTAACCGGCGACACGAAGTAGCGCATATTTTACGGCACCTTAATATTTTAGTTTCTTAAAAAGGGTAAAAAGCAACAAGTGAAATGCACCTTGCGGTGCTCCTGCTCTAACCAAACTGAGCTACATTGGCATAAACCAATGACCGTACTTGAACCGGCGACCTGAACGTTAAATGCGAAGTAACACTCATCTACGACACCTTTTTTATTTTTAATTTCTTTAAAAAGAAGGGCTAATAGCAATAAGCCATTCATTACCTGCGCGTAGCTATGCCCGCCAACAGGTCCCGGTCGAAGTAAGACTTATTTACGACACCTTCTTTTATATTTTATAAGGAGCAACAGGCGAACGCGGGACGGGGGACCGCTTTTGGGACTCGAACCCACAGCATAGCTTGCGCCACACTGCCCACCCCCAACCAGTGCGAAGTAACCCGATTCTACGGCATCCTTATATTTTAATTTCTTTTTAAAGCATGGGGCGTTAGCTTCCCCACGCTTTATTTATAATTCTATGTTATTGATGGCATCTAACGCCGAACCTCCGTTTTCCAAAGCAGCTAACACCTCAAAAACTTTGTCGCTCCAACCCGCTACCAGGTAAACATCACTGCGCAATATTTGCAAAGGCGCTTGTCCGTAACCCTTCAGGTCGAACAGGTAGAGTTTCGCATTTGGCGATACCTCGGCCTTGTAGCGTAACCACAGGGTTTGGATATGGTCGGCAGTGTTATTGCTGTTCCATAACTGGGCGTCGGTGAATAAAAATACCTTGTCCATTTGTACCCTGCGATGTAATATATCCTTGATAACCAGGTAGCCATTGGTGGCATAACCCACCTCGCCCTCGCGGCGATAAAACTCCTGTACGTTACCTAATATGTTATTACGTGGTACAACTATGGTTTTCCATTTGTCACCAAACATACCCACCTCCACGTTTTTACAACGGCTTTGCAACAGCATGGCCAGCATCAAACCCACATCGTACAGCAAGATCTTAGATTTTGCCGATACAGGTGTCTGCATCGATCCCGAAACGTCGCATGCTAACAGCACATGGTTTTCATAGCCGAAGCCTTTGACATTGGCAGCACTTGCCTGTACTGCTTTTTCCAAAGCATCCAGTAACTCGCCGGTGTAACCTTTGTTTTGGCCCTGCATTAAAACAGTCAGCTTTTTAACCAGGCTTTGCGCAGGTACTTTGGTAACAGCCGGATTTATCAGCTCGCGATACGCCGCCAAATAACGGAATGGAAACTGCTTTGCCTTAGCAACCTCATCAGCGTTAGCCAAACGGGTGCATACCTTTTCAAAATGCGCGTAGCTTACGCCGGCTTCCTGTATGTTGCGTAGGTTACGCAACAGGGCCATGTAGCCCAGCTTGCCGCTGTCAATCAGTTCTTCCCATTTGGCGCAGAACGCTATGGCTTTAGCCTCGTCGCTATCAAAGTTTAGTTGCCCTAATGCCGACAGCTCGGTTTCCCAGGTGTAAGGGATTTGCAGGTCGCCGTTCACTATTTTATTGAACAGCACTTGCTGCAACTCGTCCTTCGCTTTCGGGTGAACCAAAAACAAGGCATCGCGCAATTTGATGGCGCCATCACGGTTGTATTTCCCAAACTGGTATTCGTCGAAACGATTAAACGCTGTTGACAAACCTTTTTGCAATTGCTTGCTCAGGCGGTTCAGCTTTTTTGTGCCTTTACGCTCGTTCAGCAATTCGTAGCAGGCCAATAGCTCGGTGATCTCATCGGCACGGCCGATTACGCCATCGGTAACCCGGGCGACCAAATCGTCGCCCGAGTGCAGCTTAGCCAACTCGGTAACCAGCACCAACGGTACCGAACGCATATACATTTTGGTGCGGGCATATACAGCCAGTTTACCCACAAACACAGGGTCGCACGCGGTGATCAATTTTTGCAGGCGCACTAAACGCGCCTCGTCCTTTTCATAAAAAGAGTCGTTTAAGCTCCAGGTAACCACAGCGGTATATAGTTCCATTTCCGGCGATAGCGTAAACGCCTTGGCATCCGCGTGATTGACGGTCTGGTTTTTTAATTTGCTTAACAGGTTGAATTTCATTGTAAACCTCCTTTTTTCTTTAATGTTGATACAAAGAAATATGGACACTGCGCAGTGTATTTGCGCAGTAGGAATTATTTTTAAAAAAAGTAAAAGGTTTCGGCTATTATTCCAATATTGCGCTATAAACCTTACCTATGGGCTTGTTTAAGAACCTTTTTAAGACAGTTGACAAAAAGCAATTTCCTCCTCTACCACAATGGCGGCCAAATACACCAAATGATATTGATAAAATTACAAACACAACTAAATATTATACTGGCAGTAAATTGCAGTTGGCGGTATTTAAGTTTGGCACTGTAGTATTTTTAACCATCAGGGTTGACAATATTGAAGTAGAAGCAAAAAATATATTAAATCAGGTCTATAATTTTCACGCAGATTTTAACCCAAGGATAATGTCTGAAGGGAATTATTTAATTGAATATAGAAAGCCTGCATTTAATATTGTTTTTAAGGAAGAAATAGCTGACAATTGGGATTATATCGATAAAAACCACCTTCAAGGCGTTTGCACCGATGAGGTTTTAATAAACGGAAAAGGCCAGCACAATGTATTTGATACAGTAGGTAAAATTTGTTTGTTTGGCAGAGCTAAGATGTTTATGGATGCCCAAGATCCAGTTGTAGTTAAAACTTTTGATCCACTTATTTAATGAACACATCTAAAATAAACTTTTGGGTAATTGGTATTACCATGGTTTTTGCCGGCTCTGTTTTGATGTATCTTGAAGATTACAGAAACAGTGAATATATATTTGTAATAGTTTATCTGTTGATTTTTTTGGGATGGATGATTCTTTTTATGCAGGTAATAAAAGGAACAATAGTTGATGCTAAAAAGATTCCGTTTAGCGAAGATAAGGTAAAATCACTGCAACAAGCAGTTGCTAAATTTTTTGCTTATGTAATAGTAGTTGCAATTATGGGGTTTAATATGGTTTATATATGGCACATGGCTAAAAACAGAAAGAACAATATATTGCAGAATGGCCCCACTAAAATTACTGTGGCGCAAATAAACAGAATAGAAACCAGCCAGGGAAGAAGCGGCACACACTACCACGCCATTTTTGTGTATAAAACTGAAGACGGACAATCTATCAGCTATTCGTGGGATGAGAATGATGGGGATTTTATAGAAGGACAGAAATTTGAAATTAAATATGCTGTTGAATATCCTGAAATGTTCAGGATCATGAGGCAGGTGCAGTGAAAGTTTAATCGGACATAAGATTATAATCTTCAACAATTAGCCACCACGAGTTACGCTGCGCTAAACTCGCGGGAGCGGGGAGTGAATAATTTTATGCTATTTGTTTTTCATTTTTTTTTCGAATTCGGCCTGAGTGAAAATTTCTAAAGATTCATCGTCAAAGTACCATGCAGATACATAGCCAGCTGAGACAACGAAACTGATCACCCAGGTTGTCTTTCCCTTCCATAATTTAAATGCACAAATATCTGTCGCGGTAATAAAAGGACTTGTTTCACCTAAATGTTGATGTGAGGAGGCTTTTATCGCATCTTGACCGCCAGTTCCCAGGGGGATAAGATTGTTATGAAGCTTTGTTTTTTTAATTATATCATTGTCTTTGTTGAAACTGATCAGGTAATCATTTCCTAATAACACTTCATCCGGTGCTGTTTGCGCTGTGATGACATACACTCTTTTTGTCCCATCTTTTATAATAGGAACAAGATTTAAACTAGTATGTTGATAAAATTTAAAAAGCGTATCGTTTAAAACAGCTTGCGCAGCTTTTGACCGGATGGTGTAGTACTCTTTTTCATTTTCGTTGAATTTTCTTGTAGTAGTGTCTATACTGTATTGAGACGAGTCTAAACCATGATCGAAGTTAACGGTCGCCAATACTACTGGATCCTCATTTTTAGAAAAAAAGATAGTGGTCATTTCTTTTTTAGTCTCATAAGAAAAATATCCACCAGATAGAAGTTTCTTCGCGCCAAAACCGGAGGCGAAAATCTGTGTACTATGACCCGATGCCCATTCGGAATGATAAAGCATTTCCCCCTCTTTCTTAATGCTATCAGCAATTTGTTTCAGGTCATTTTTTTGTGCTATTGCGTTTTGTGCCAGTATAAATAGGGTAATCAATGTAAACAGCTTTTTCATTAATGGCGAAAAGGTTGGTAAATATTTTGTGAATATAAATAACCTTTCGGATTTGTATAATGTGTCGGTCTGATATAATCTTGTAAACACTGCCCCACAGCTAGCGTATGCATGTGCATTTTCTAATATTTGCTATCCAAAGTCCTGCTCACATTCGGTTGTCCACTTGATAAAACATTCTTTAATTATCGTATTAATATTTTCTCCCGTAGCTCCGGGCCAATACCATTGGTTTTCTGAGTACCTAAGATCATCCTGAGCATAATACAAAGCGTAAAAATCACGGTAAGGTGGTTCATATTTTGCGCCTATGTAAACGTCTTTTAAAATATTCAGCACGTTTACATTTTGGATTTTGCCGTCAAGCGCCTGTCCAATTAGATAGCAGGCGTAGTTTTTATAAATCTGTTCTTCGTTGTCCCATTTTAAGTTTAACTCCTTAAATATCTTATCGGTTAGTCTTTGTAATTCAAATTGGTTATATGGTTCAAGTTCGCCTGCAAGCTGAATTAAGTTTTCTGTTTCAAATCCAGCCAAAAGCATTTCATAAGCCCAATTGATCCATTGTTTGTTGACATTTTCGCCGATCATTTTAAAAACCAATATTTCCGCAGTTGATGGTATAGGTTTCATTAGGTTGTTCTCTTTAGTTTTTTAAGGCTTGTTGGTGAAGATGGTTACTTGCAAGCCCTAATCAGACAAATCAATAAAAAGGAAATAAGTAATATTTTGACAATTATTGCTGATGTAGGTGTTACTGGATATGTTCTTGGCCCTTCTATATACAAAGGTAGTGTATCGTTATTTTTTTTCACTGGCAGATATGGTTTACAATAACGTTCTGATATCTCCTTTTGTCGTTCTTCTAAATTGGCTGGCACCCCTCCATCTTCAAGATAAATTTTTTTCCATAAGAAGAAATCGTTGTCAGACTCAATAAAAAGATTTTTAAAATGATATTTCTTTTCACTGTCAGTATAGTATAAGGTTTGTCCATTACCTTTATACTTATTTCTGCGTAACACAGATAGTCTTTCGTTTGTCCAGTCTTTTAAATTTTTATCGGCCGAATGATAGGCGCTATAAAGCATTCGTGTTATAGTGGTACCAATGTTCTTTTCGCTGGTTAATATTTTATCCAGATAACTAGTGATTACTTTGGAAGTATACACTTCGGGATTTGTCAGGTCTCCATTTTTTATCATATGCATTGCTTCGACCGGCTTCAAAATATCTAACACTTCAGGCAGGAGACTTTTTTGTGGTTTTTCTGCCGATTCAACTTTGTTAATGATAACTGCCGGAGCATTAATGCTCAGTTCTTGATAGGCAAGCAGCTTATGATGGCCATCTAGCACATAAGAATACTCTTCTATCGAACCATAAAATAGTATTATTTTCGGCCTGCCGCCATTTTTAATGATCTCTTTATACTCCTCGACCCGGTTTTGATCTATGGTGTCAATGGACCGTGAAAACAGGAGTACTTCTCCGTAGCCGTAAGCATAAAAACCATAAGTAATCGTATTATCTTCATTAGCTCCATCGGCGTAAGTCATTTTTACATCATAAGCAAATTCGGCTGAAGCTACATCCGCCGCGCTAATCGTCACCCGGTATTTTCCGTTTGCAAAAACATTAAGGAAAACTGTTACCGCATCAAAGACTTCCTGATCGGAACCAACTGTTAAGAATTGGGTGAGATTGGCGGTCAGCTCCTTTTGCCGGTCATAACTTTCCCTTGAAACTGCATAATATTCGCCTATGCTGCCGGCACAGTCGGGCCATACTACAGCAACAGGTTTTTCAATAAATAAAGCGCTTGCAAAGTGATCACTAATAATATCGATGATACCTTCCCCATTTTTCACCGTTACATCCCGAACTTTATATGGAAACAAAAACGCGCTCCAACTTTGAAGAATAGCCAAGAGGTCATCAATTGGTAGTGTAAAGCTCGTCTCCGGAAATTTTAAAGGATTTTCAGGGTCATTATAAATGATCCGGGCATTATCTCCCGCTAGTTTTATGGTAAATACTTTTGCGAACATCACATCCCGCTCCTTCGATTTATAATACTGAACTGAATGTTTTAACGCGTTATACAATGCCGTCGCCTGCGAAAGCGCAGAATTATTAAGGTAATAAGATAATAAGGGATAAATAGATGATACAGTTGTATTGCCCTTATCGTATGTAAAAATCAAATTATATTTATCTAATATTTCAGACATTTTTTCTTTGCATTTAAGGTTTAAAGCAGATATTAACCTAAAACTATATGCCAATATCGCTTATATTTAATAATTGAAGGATGCGCCCCTCAATCCTCCGGCCTTTCCCTCGCATCAGCCATCCTAACAATCCTCGGTTCAAACTTTGCCAATACTTCAACCAAATCATGCTGCGCAGCCATTACGGTGTGTATGTCCTTATAAGCCATTGGCGCTTCATCCATATCGCTACCCATTAGGGTAATACGTTTGTCAATCAAGTTAGCAGCAATCAAAGCTTTATCCAAAGTATTAAAAGCTGCGCTACGGCTCATGGCCCTGCCCGCACCGTGGCTGGCAGAGTTGATGCTAGCCGCGTCGCCTTTACCGCGGACTAAAAAGCCGGGTGTGCTCATACTACCGGGGATAATGCCTAACACACCCTCGCCGGCCGGGGTAGCTCCTTTACGGTGTACCATTACTTCGGTACCATCGGCCAGTTGTTCTTTCCAGGCAAAGTTGTGATGGTTCTCTATCCTGCTGATGGGTTTAACCCCCAAAGCCCGGGCAATTTTGTTATGGATCTCGTGGTGGTTGGCGCTGGCATATTCGCCGGCCAGGTTCATAGCGATCCAGTATTCCTGCCCTTCGTCTTTATCCAGATCTAACCAGGCCAAATGTTTGGCTTCGGCAGGGAGTTTGGTTTTGGTCATGGCTATGCGGCTGTAATAGTCGGCCACGGTACCCCCAAACCCACGTGAACCAGAATGCGATAATAAAGCCAAATACTTACCGGCTGGGATATCACTTAAAGCGCCGTCAGTAATGGTCAATTCGCCCCATTCCACAAAGTGGTTACCGGTACCGCTGGTTCCTAATTGGGCATAAGCCTTATCTTTTAATGAGCGAATTATCTTTGTTTCGCCCCAGGTTTTACTATCAAACAAAGAACTATCAAAGTACGATTTGGTCGTACATCCCATACCAAAGTAAGTGTTATCCACCAATATATTTTTCAACTTGTCGGTTTCGGTATCAATAGCTTCGGCAGGCAAATCATAAATGCTTAAACACATACGGCAAGCAATATCAACACCCACCGCGAAAGGGATAATGGTATTTGCCGTGGTAGCCAATACACCACCGATTGGCAGACCATAACCTTGATGCGCGTCGGGCATTAAAGCGCCGGCAACAGCAATAGGTAATTGTATAGCAGTACGCATTTGCGTAAGCGCGCCAACCTCAATGTTTTCCAAGCCCCATACCGGGAAATCGGCAATTTCTTCTTTCAGCTTAAAATTGCTGCGTTCTTGCTTTACAAACTTGCCCTCTTTACGCATGGCAATTACATCCTCGGCCAGATTTTTAAATTTGCCGCCTTTCTTTAAAGCGTAAGGAATAGGGTCGTCAATCAAAGCTTCTAAGTTGAATAATATGTTGGTCTTATCCATTACACCATGTTTCAATAAACCATTAGCGACGCGGCTAAAGTTTACCAATACTTCCACATCGTTAATACCTAATGCCTTTAACTCGTTGTTGCCTATTTTTTCCTTTTCCATAACTATTGTGGTATTCAAGTTTAACGATTAAAAGTCTCCGGGCCAAAATCCCTCTCCCCGGTTCGGGAGAGGGGGCGTTCGTGAACGCGTTCAGCCTTTCGACAGTACAAAGAGAAATATCAAGTGCGCAGCGTATTTGCGCAGTGAAAATTATTTTTTAATTTCATCAAAAAAAATTCCGAAATCGAACTTCCGAAATCCGAAATCAAAAATGCCCGTTAATCGCAACGCCCTTATCCGCTACCGCACCATTGACCAATGCCTGCAAAACCGTTTTAAGAAATGGACGCTGGATGATTTGATAGATGCTTGCAGCGACGCTATTTACGAATACCAGGGCATAGATACCGGCGTGAGCCGCCGTACCGTGCAGGCTGATATGGAAATGATGCGCAGCAACAAGCTGGGCTACGAAGCGCCTATTGTGGTGGTTGATAAAAAGTATTATACCTACAGCGATAAGAATTATAGCATTACCAACAGTCCGCTGAACCAACAGGATATGCAGGTGCTGAGCGAGGTATCAGGTTTGTTAAAGCAGTTTAAAGGCTTTAACCATTTTACCGATCTGAATGAAATGGTGAGTAAACTGGAAGATAAGATCTATTCGCAAAAAACACAAAGTACACCTGTAATTGACTTTGAGAAGAACGACAATTTAAAAGGGCTGGAATGGATAGAGGTGATCCGCAAGGCTATCGTAGCAAAGAAAACGATCTGTATTACCTATCAATCATTCAAGGCCAGAGAAGCCAGTACTTTTTGCTTTAGTGGATACTTGCTTAAAGAGTATCGCAACCGTTGGTTTGTGTTAGGGATGCAGCACAAGCGCAATGCTCACATCATGAATCTGGCTCTAGACAGGATACAAATGGTAACAGAACATGAAGAATCTTACAGAGAGAACAGAACACTTGACCTGGCAACTTATTATAATGATTGCATTGGGGTAACTAAATCTCCCGGTCAGCGCGATTGTGAGGTGATATTTTGGATAGATGCAGCTAACGCGCCTTACGTGGTGACCAAACCTTTGCACCATACGCAAAAACTGTTGAGCGAAGATGAAACGGGAAAGGTATTCAGGATCAGGGTGATTATGAACTTTGAACTGGAACGGGAATTATTGGGCTTTGGCGCTAAAATGAGAGTGCTGGGACCAAGGGTCCTGGTAAAACAGATAAAAGCTCAGTTGACCAAAACAATAGAGAACTACGGCAAGGACAGTATAACGCCATCTGCTATTACCCTAACTTTGAATGAAACAATGAAAGAAAAAGATATAACAAGTATCAGCAAATTTTTAAGCCTGGTACTAAGACATCAGCCGCAATTGATTGGTATTGAACTGGACGAGCAAGGTTGGGTAAATGTTGATGAATTATTAAATCAGGCTAATGCGCATGGCCATAATTTAGATCTGGAACTATTAAATCACGTAGTTGAAACTAATAGTAAAAAGCGCTTTGCCTTTGATGAAAGCAGGCAGAAGATCCGTGCCAGTCAGGGGCATTCGTCGAAGTTGAACTAGGTTACCAGGCATAAATGCCGCCAGAAATGCTTTATCACGGAACTGGCGAAAAGTCGGTGACTGCTATTCAGCAAAGTGGTCTTGAAAAACGGAGCCGTCAGCATGTGCATTTGAGCCGGGATATAGAAACGGCCATACAGGTTGGTAGTAGGCACGGCAAACCAGCAGTTTTTAATGTGCTTGCCGGTGAAATGCATAAAAATGGATATGTATTCTACCTGTCTGAAAATAAGGTTTGGCTTACTGATACCGTGCCCGCCCAGTTTTTGAAATTGGTGGAATAAAAAAAGCTTTAAAGTGAATAGCGATAAGATCAGACCAGAATGGATACCTTCTGGATATAAGGAAATTGCTAAAACAGAGCAGATGAATAGCGCCAACAGAGACAAAAAGAAATTTAAGTTAAACACCTGTAAGGATATCCTTTTCGGCGTGGCCGTTGGCGATGCTTTAGGTGTGCCAGTCGAGTTCCAAAGCAGAGAGGAAATAAGCAGGCAACCAGTGACGGACATGATCGGCTACGGTACACACAATAAACCAGCAGGAACATTTTCTGACGACAGCTCTTTAACGTTTTGCCTGGCCGAAGCGATTGCTTCAGGGTTTACTTTAGAAAGCACAGGGTGTAATTTTATCAATTGGCGGTATGATAATTATTGGATTGCAGATAACGAAGTTTTTGATATTGGGATGACAACACAACGTGCTATTGACAGACTGGTAAAAGGAACACCGCCCCAGCATGCCGGAGACTTTGAGGAAGAAAGCAATGGTAACGGCTCATTAATGCGCATATTACCTTTGTTGGTCTATATCAGAGATAAGCCGATAGATGAGCGTTATCAATTAATCAAACAAGTTTCGTCTATGACTCACGGCCATGCCCGTTCAGTAATTGCCTGTTTTTATTACCTTGAGTTTGCTTTGGGGTTATTGAACGGAGAAGACAAACTTGCTGTTTATAGTCGATTGCAAAAAGATGTAGCGGAGTATTTGAGATTGATAAATATGAGTAGGGACGAAACGAGTTTATTTGACCGGTTGCTAATCGACAGGATAGATATGATACCCGAAAATCAAATTCGCAGCAGCGGGTATGTTTTACATACATTGGAAGCCAGTATTTGGTGCTTACTTAATACTAATAACTATATGGATGCGGTTTTGAAAGCCGTTAACATGGGAAGTGACACAGATACCACAGGTGCCGTAACCGGCGGCCTTGCCGGATTATTATACGGTTATGAATGCATTCCGGAGCATTGGTTAAACCAACTCGCCCGCAAAGATGATGTTGAAGATCTTGCGGTGAGAATGTTTAAGGCTGTTTAACAACTGAAATTATATTACCTCGCAAATCAACTCTGCCAAACTTCTTATTTCCACAAATTCATCGTTAATATACTGCGTGTTTACGTGTGAGTCTGTACAAATCAGCTTTTTAATTAATCCGCAATCTTTTAGTTTGTTGATGCCATCATTTACAAACAAACCGTGGGTGGTAATTACATAAATATCGCCGGCACCTGCATTTTTATAGGTTTTGGCCGCGTTGATGATACTGCCACCCGAGCGGATCATGTCATCATAAATAACAACAGTTTTGCCATCAACATCAGCGTTAATAGCGCTTACTTCAGTGTGATCGCCTTTTAGGCGGCGTTTCAGGATAAAGGCAGCGTTTACACCCAAGTCATTGGCTAATGATTCAACCCATTTAGCACGGCCTGCATCGGTGCTGGCCATTACAAAATTATCTCCGCCATATTCAAGGGCTGCTTTTATCACAATATCCTTGCAGTACATATGTACCGGGTACAAATCATGTTCAAAGTAATACTGGATACCTTCAGAATGCAGATCAAACAGCAAAACTTTATTCCCCCGGTTTGATTTTGGAATAGCTGACAGCAAACGGGCCCGGGTTTTAGCAGTCACAATTTCGCCGCTCAACACCGCGCGCTCCATGGTAGAGTAGCCAAAGTATGGGATAACCAGCGTTAATGAATTTACCCCGTAGCTTACCAATGATGAGGCCAGATCATAAAGCTCGAGAGTAGCGGCATCGTTTACAGTGCCGCCAATCAGTACTGCGTTCCTATTTTCTATTGGCGAGATGATCCGCTGGTAGCGTTCACCATCGGTAAAATGGCTTACTTCCAGTTCACCTTTTTCAAAGTCGCCGCAGGCTAATATCTTTTCGGCCAGGTATTCGTAGCCTTTTATGGCAAATAATATTTTCTTCATGGTGTTATTAGTTAAGGTTGGCATTGGCTTTCACCTGTTCAAATGTAATAGTATTCACCAGTTTACCATTTTCAAATACAGTATGCATTTTATCGGCTAATTCTAAATGTTCCTGCACGTTTACAGTTTTAAAGATGCCATTTATTTTCACCAGTTTTAAACGGCCACCTTTGCTCTTTTTAAAGCTTGGGGTTATGTTTCCATTGGTATCCATTTCGGTTGGGCTTTTCTCTACTGCCACTTCATGGCCATTGATAACCGCGCTGCTGCATTTCAGGGCAAATTTTTGCGTATCGCGATCAACCTTTTGCAGTAAGGCTCCGCCCATACCCAACACCAGGTTTTCGGCGCTGATGCCATTTGCTTTTAATGCGTTGTAGATGTTAATAATCTCGGTATAGTTTACACCATCACCTTGGATCACCCTCACCTGAGGCGGCAATACTTTGTACCCTTTAGCATTGGTGGTAAAACCAAAGGTTTCAAACAGGATCTCGAAAATCTTAAGTAAGGTCATGATCGGGTCGCCACTGTCGGGGCGGATCACCAATGTACCCTCGCGGTTTAATATCTCTTCTTTCAGTTCGCCACCCCAGTATTCTTTACAGGCTTTGAAAATGTTAAAGCTATCAGATACACAGGCGATGGTCCCGGTTGGGAAGCTGTGTAGCACGTGCCTGAAAATTTCCAGTTCACCATCACGGCCTAATAAAGTGCAAATACTGTGTTCCGTTGCCGGGATGCTTAAGCCGTAAACCTTTTGAGCATCGTAATAATTAATAGCCATCCCGCTGCCTACTAAATTATCGCTGCCGCTGAAATTTATTAAATGTGCGGCACCACCAATTTTGGCACTCTCCACACTGCTCACACCACGGAAGCCAAAATCGTTCAGCACAAAATCAATCCCGGCTTCGGCACCCTCGCTTGCCGTTTCATTATAAAATTGAGTAACCACTTTCCTGATCTGGTTGCTTAATGTTGCTACCGTACAAGGGTACCATACCTGCATCAGGAGTGTTTCTAAAAAATTGGTGAGCCAGTAACATTCGGGGTCGGTGTTTTCAATGGTCATTAACACGTTGCTGGTCGGCACAGCGTTACCCTCGGCAACAGCTTTTATCTTTACTGGCAGGTGGCCATTGTATTTATCCAGGATGTATTGGAATTTAGATTTATCAAACACATCATCACGACCAAACACCTGTTGTAAAAATCCATCTGCTTCGACCAGATCCTGCTGTGTGAAAGCTGGGCCCTGTAGGTATTCTTTCAGAAAATATTGCAGACCAAAGAAAATGGTTTCATCAAACATACCCCCACGGCTTTCCAGGTAACTGTAGATCTGTGTAGTGCCTGGGTAGTAAAATTTATGGTGAGCGTATTTGTAGGCATCGGCTAAAAGAATTAAGTTTTCGCGTTTCATGATATTAATGGTTAAGGTATTTAGTAATAATAAAGTTGAACATTTCCAGGTGCTCATCGCTAATAGTTCCGTTGTCGATCATCTGTGGAAGATCGGTTAGTTTAAACCAGTCAAGGTCTATGATGTCATCCTGGGCAGCAGGTGAGCCGCTGATATAATCACAGCTGAATAATGATGTGATTATCTTATCAGCCTCGTTGCGGTAGCGCCAATCGTTTATTTTGCGTGATGTTTCGTAGGTCATTTCGCCAATCTGTATTTCACCGCATTCTTCTGTCAGCTCACGTTTGGCAGCGGCTTCATAGCTTTCATCTTCAGGGTCGGCAAAGCCGCCCACGAAGCGCCATTTGTTGTTAGTCGCTTTTTTACCCAGCAGTATTTCTGTGCGGTTATTTTTAAAACAGGCTACATCAACGGTCGGATAAACTTTGGTATATTGATTATAGTAGGCATACAGGATCCCTGCACGGAAATCGTTAGAGTCGAATACCTTGTCGGCATATTGCTTGCGCAATTCGGTTGCATTATAATCGCCATGTTCTGGTAATTCGACAGTTTCAAACCTTCCGGCATAATATGGAATAAAACTATCCCGGCTACCGTAGAGGCAAAAATGCTCGTTCGGGAAAACGCCTTTCAGCAAGTTATCAATACTATCCGACCATGTTTTATCACTCGGATGGTCGCTTACAGGCAAAACAATTACTTCAGGATAATCTTTTTTGATCATCTTTTCACGGGTATAGTAATCGTAGGGGTTTTTGCGGCTGCCAACCAAAGGGCTTACACCTAACAAGATGATCAATTTAGCGTGACTTTCTTTAACCATGCTAATCAATTGCTTGTGCCCTTCATGCAGATAAGGGGTCTGAAAGCGGGCGATAATAATTGCTGTTTTCATTATTAATTTGCGTTAATTATACGCAAATATAAATATGCGTTTTAAATACACAAAATAATTTTTCATTTATTTTAATTTTTAATGATTTATATCTCGAAGTTGATGCCTTCTTTTTGCAGATGAAAGTATTTTTGTTCGTTAAAGCGGAAAAGGTTACCAGGGCGACCTGCACCATCAAGCGCTTGTTTTTCCGCTGTTTCTTCCAAAAAACCAAACTTTATTACTTTCTTTTTAAAGTTACGGCGGTCAATAGGGCGGTCCAGCACAGCCATGTATAGCTTTTCCAGTTCAGAGAACGGGAATTTTTCTTCCAGTAACTCAAAACCCACCGGCTGATACAGCATTTTGTTTTTCAGACGCTCATGCGCCGCAGCTAGAATCTCTTTATGGTCAAAAGCCAGTTGGGGTAGTTTTTTAATATTGAACCAGGCCACATCGTCAGCATCGGTGTCGGCATACAGTTCAAAGGCATCAGGCTTAACCAGGCCGTAATAAGTGATGGATATAACCCGGTTACGCGGATCACGACCAGGCTTACCAAAGCTATACAACTGCTCTAAATAATTGATGTTAACGCCGGTTTCTTCTTTTAGCTCGCGCTGAACGGCTTCTTCCAATGATTCTGCATCGCCAACCAAACCGCCGGGCAGGGCCCAGCTATCTTTAAAGGGTTGAATGTTACGTTTGATCAATAGCACAGACAATCCTTCTCTGGAGGTGTATCCGAATACTACGGCATCAACAGCTACTTTAATATTTTGCATGGCTGGCATATGCAAAGTTAATTTATTTTAATGATGAGAAATCAATTAAAAGCTGTGTTAGCTTATTGCGGTCTTTCCTGCTCATCGCCGGATATACGGGTAAATAGACAAGGTTCTCTAATGTCAGCTCTTCAGCGTTGAGAATAGCATTCGGTTGGTCCAGTTTCATTAAACTGGAAGCTTTTTGCGAGGCATCGAACCCGTTACTACGCAAGTAATTAATCAGTCTATCCGGGTAATTGGTTTCTACAGGCATTACCCAATAAGTGTGTTTCTTGTTTTTGGAGCCAATTTTATAATCATCCGGGATATTCGGTAAAATATCATTGGCTAATTGCATCCTTGTAGTGATACACTGCTGATCGAAATTGTTCAGCTTGCTTTGGAGTAGTTTTTGATTTGGCGCACAAGGCCTATAACGGATCTGTTTAAAAATGTCATCCCCAGGGAATCCTTTTGTAAAGCCATCCAACACCTCTTCAAAATCCTTCCCCATAGCCATTACCAGATGATAAAATCCGGTATAAATGGTTTTATTGGTGAGTAATTTTACAAATATTACTTTAAATATTTTTTTAAAATAGCCCTTAATGTCCTGTTGTTGATATTGTCCGTTCCGCGCAGTAACCTCGGCATACAAAGCGTCATCTTTTATTTTGATTATTGCCCCCCTGACAGCCGTGTTTGTTTTAATAAAGCCAAAGCTAAACATTACTATATCCGAGGCTGGATTGCCGTCATAAATATCACCAGCATACGCCTGGGCGCAATCTTCAAATATTACCAAATTGTGCTTTTGGGCAATAGCAATTAGCTCATCGGTTTCCATAATCCCGCCAAAAAGATGGGTGATCAGTATGGCTTTGGTGGCAGGTGTTATGGCGGCCTCCACAGCTGCGGATGATACGTTTAAGGTGTGCTTATTAACAGGGATGGGTACGGGTGTTAAGTTATGGCCGGTAATGATGTTAAACATATCCGGTATATTAATATTAGTCACCAAAACCCCGGAGCCAGGTGGGAAATTCAAAGCGCTTAGCACCAGATCAAAACCTGTACGTACCGAAAGGCAGATCAGTTTGTTGGTATTTTGATCAACGGTGGGCTTTTGAGATTTAAAGCGATCGGTAAGGCAATAGTAAATCCCTGAAACCAGGTCTTTATAGCTGATATATAATTTACCTCTGGGTATCATGTTACAATTTATATATGCAGCTATAATTATAATTGAAAGTAATGATATATTAGCATATTGCCAAGACCATCTATGCGCCTTAAACAAAAATTACCTGTAACCTATCTGCTTTTTACTTTTAACGGTCGTTTATCAAAAGGTATATTTTGGTTAGCTTCCCTGTTTTATTGGTGCACCTTTTATGTATTGTATAACTTATTGCTATTCAGCATAGGCGAACAAGCTACGTTTATATTATATCCATTATTATTCTGGATCATTGCTGCAACTTCCATCAAGCGGTTGCATGATCAGAATTACTCGGGCTATTGGCTATTTACTGTTTTAATACCTGTGCTTGGGCCGTTGTGGTTGTTCTGGCGATTGGGATTTAAAAAAGGTAATTATACGCCAAACCAATATGGCTCGGTACCCGGATCAGCACCTGATTATCTTAAAAACGATGAGGGCAAAGAAATCCCGCACCTTAAAACCGATGAACGTATTATTGATGACGTAACCCGGCTTAACCCGGTACTAGTTGCTAAAATAGTGCGACCATGTTCTGTTGATGAGGTCAGAGAAATTGTGAAAAATACTGGCGGAGCCATCTCCGTAGGTGGAGGACGTTTCAGTATGGGTGGGCAAACTGCCAGTCCGCATAGTGTGCATATTGATATGCGTGGGATGAACAAGGTACTGGAATTTTCAGCAGAAAATAAACTGATCAAAGTACAGACCGGCATCCGCTGGTGCGATATTCAACAGTATATAGATGAACATGATCTGAGCATTAAAATAATGCAGACCTACGCCAATTTTACAGTTGGCGGTGCATTAAGCGTGAACGCACATGGGCGGTATATGGGCATGGGGCCGGTAGTTTTATCCGTGCGTTCAATTGATGTAGTATTGGCCGATGGTTCATTAGTACATGCTACGCGCATAGAAAATCAGGAGATATTTTTTGGTGCGATAGGTGGTTATAACGGCATCGGTGTTATTGTTCAGGCTGAGTTGGAATTAGCCGATAATCTCGCCATCAAGCGCATTGATAAAAAAATGAAGGTGGAAGAATATAAGGATTACTTCTTTAAGACCATCCGCGATAACCCACAGGTAGTTTTTCATAATGGCGATATCTACCCACCTAAATACAAGCATTTACGTGCAGTAAGCTGGATAGAAACCAATGAAAAGCCAACTGTTAAAACCCGGCTGATGCCACTGAAAGAATCATATCCGTTGGAACGATATTTTCTGTGGGCATTTACAGAAAGGCCGTTGGGCAAACCCTACCGGGAATTTGTGATTGACCCTTTACTATTTAGGGGAAAAAAGATCCACTGGCGCAACTACGAAGCCGGTTATGATGTTGCTGAACTGGAGCCTAAATCACGAATCAACAGCACTTATGTATTATTGGAATATTTTGTACCGGTCAATCGTTTTGAAGAATTTGAACAGGCAATGGCCGAAATATTCATCCGTTTTAATGTGAACGTGCTGAATGTTTCTATGCGCCATGCCAAGGCCGATCCGGGTACTTACCTGGCTTGGGCGCGTGAAGAAGTATTTGCCTTTGTAGTTTACTATAAACAGCGTACCGATGCCGCATCAAAACACGCGGTAGCCGTATGGACACGCGAATTGGCCGATGCTGTTGCTGCCGTAAATGGTGCTTACTATTTACCTTACCAGGTACACCCAACAGCCGCGCAGTTTCATAAAGCTTATCCTAACGCGCAAAAGTTATTTGATCTGAAAGCCAAACTTGACCCTGACTATAAATTCAGGAACATTTTTTGGGATACCTACTATAAAACATTAAAACCACAAAACAATGGCTAATACATCCGAATTTAAAGCGGTATTTAACGATACTAAATGGAGCGATGACTTTTACCGCTTTTTGCAGGTGATATTCCATTTATATCCTGAAGATAAATTTCATCAGCTGATAAAGGAAGAAACCGCTGTAGGTAAAACCGATGAGGAGATCTATAAATCAGTACAAAGCAAGTTGAAAAGTATCAAGCCTTTTTTATCTGAATTGACATATGCCTTACCAGCACTTAAAAAGCAGAAGAAAGAGATAGTTAGGCAAACGCTGGAATTATTGGGTGGGATAAAACAGATCAACGGCTATGCCGAGATCGGCTCTACAGGCCGTTATGTTAGTCAGCTTAGAAAAGAAACCAAAGTTATCGGCCCGATATATCTCATAAATGATCTGGCGCCGACTAACTCACCGGGAGACATCATGGAACGGGGACAGTTAGGGAAGCTGGGCACTTTTGTAGATATTAACGGTTATGATCCTATCAGCAGTTCGGTTATTCCCGATGCCAGCCTGGATGTAGTTACCTGCAATATTGGTTTACACCATAGCCCGGTAGCAAAACTGGATGGATTTGTAAAGTCCATCAATCGTATCCTCCGGCCTGGCGGCTCATTTGTCATTCGGGATCATAATGTTAAAACGCCCGAGATGGCCACCTTTGTTTCGCTGGTACACACGGTGTTTAATGTGGGATTGAATGAAAACTGGGAGTTTGAAACTAAAGATTTCAAAAACTTTAAATCGACAGATGAGTGGGCCGCAATAATTGAAAAAGCCGGATTTAAAGATGCCGGTAAACGGATATTACAGGATAAAGATCCCTCAGACAATACCTTAATGTTATTCACCAAAGTATAGGCATGAGAAGACTAAGGATACTGACCTTGATTTCGCTGCTGCTGGCCATAGCAACGTTTGTTATTAAAAACAGGAAGCCATCCACTGTGCCTGCCGGGAAGGGCTTGTTGGTTGATAAAGCCTGGTTGACTACCAATCAGCATCCCTTAACGCCAAAGGCAGCTATACGTCCGCCCGATCAAACTTTTCTGACCTATCCTGAATGGTTCCTGGTATTTAGTCCGGCTGAACAGGCTGATTACTTTAAAATCCACACATCAACCACTTTTCCATATATGAAACATGTTGACCAGATGTGGGGAGGCTATGGGGTAATGTACGATCAGATAAAAGGCAATTTCCCATTCAATACCGGCTATCATGTGATGATCATGGTTATTGCAGGCAGCACAACAGTTGAATATAGTATTAAATCATTTTACGAAACTATTATTGGCCGAATAACCGATACCGATCCTACTAAAGAAATTACCGCCGAGGATAAGTTCAATGCCGATTATGAATATAGCTATGTGAAATTTATTGAAGCCTTGCCCTGGTACGAGTATGATTTTAACCACGAGCTTAAAACGCTTTGGAGCAATACTTCTTTATCCGGCCCGCACTTACTGCGTAAACTGGAACGGCGCTATTATTTGACCACCGAACTGCTTATTAAAAGCGGTTACGGCTGGCTGATTGGCTTGGGCACAAAATCGGCTTACGGAACAGCGGCTTTAACAACTACCGTTGTGTTGCCCCAATTACCCGCCGAACTAAACGCCCTTGATGGAGATAAAAATATAAAGCCTTTAACTGGAGATAAGATAGTGGTAGACATGCCCCGTTACGCCGATTTTACACCTGCAGTAATAAAATTAGCCCGCGTTAACGAAGGTTTTATTGAGATTGCCGGCAATAAAGGCGCCATCATGCTTACCGTTTTAAATAATAAGCATTTAAATTCAAACAGCAATTATAAAGTATTGTTTACCCAACCCATTGTTACTAAACCGGGTTTAAGCAGGATAGCGATGGTAACAACTGTGGGTAATTTAAGTACTACAGTTAAAACGCTATTGGATGATAATGTTACCATTGAACATATTTATGACTATTGATATCACCTTCTTTCAATAAGATGCTAAAAGATAATAGAAGAATAGAGTTAAAACTACCTCGGGAGCTTGAAATGGTTTTTGCAAGTTTAGATTATGAGGAAGAAGGCTGGCTGGTTGAGAAGAATTTGTCCTTCTCGGAAGATAAACTACAATTTGATTTTGTGTTGCATTTAGGTGATGAAGAAAAAACAAAGCAACAATGGCAAATGATTATTGAGGGCTATAAAACTAGCAGGTTTTATCCCGAGAAATTGGGTTCTTACTTTCAATATTATGACCATCATTTTCTGCTATGGGAATTCCAAAATATATGGACCGAGTTATATGTAAAGAAAAAGAGCATCAATCCTGAAGCTTTACTTGCCGATCTGTGTGTGACTCATCAAAAGTCGTTCGGTAACTTTTTGCCTTTAGGGAAATTCTTCAATGGAGCCAATAATTTTTTAGAATTATGCAACTCTGGCTTTGGACTGTTTAGTAAAGGGCCTAAAAAAATATTGGATGTATATTATGATTGTCTGCAAAGAGCAGGTACTGAGCCTTATTTTTTTGGACAATCTAATCCGGGTGTAGAAAATTCAGATCTGAAGCTTTTGATCATTGGTGATTGTTATTTTATTGGGAATAACTTTCATTTTAGAAGATCTGAAGTTGATTGAGCTTTTCTTTTTTATACGGATTAATATAATTTTCTATCTTTGCATCAATTCCTGATTTGTTAATCTTTTAAATATCAAGGAATCATGACAGAGCATATCTACATATCGCCCCTTTCGCTCATTGCCCATTAGGTAGGCAAACACCATGCTTTTTTATTGAATAAAAGTTGCGGCCACTTTTTGGTTATGCTGATGTTTTTGCCTGCCGAATTAATTTATTGGGTTTTTGTTGAGCGCATTTGAAAGGGTATATCCTTACTCAAGGACGAAACGGAGATTCAATAACATTTCAAAGCAAAATTAAATACCAAGTGTGATGAACACACATGAATGGCCGCGCTGTATCAAATCGGCACAGCGCAAAAGGCGGCTCGTTAAAACAGATCGTGATAAGCAATTAATTCAACTGGACAAACGGCGCGATGTACTATGGGAGCAAAAAAGGCTTTTGCCTATGATTGCGCTTGAACATCCATACCAAAGTGGCTGGAAACGTTTTTTCGTGTTGCGTGACGATGTAAAGCATAGCCCAAGGAAGGACTTTTATGAGGCGTTGTTAGCAAAAATCAATACGGTTGAATACCATCTTGACAGATCTTTCAAACGGAAGAAGCGACGTAAACAGCGTTACGTATACCATGTAAAAGCGCAGATGCTGCGTGAATTATCTCAGCGTAGCTGGGATACAAACAGGATAAACTTAACCGAAGAGGAAAAGGTTTGCTTTACCCGTATCGAAACATTCGATGTTAAAACTTACCGTACAGAGGTTAAATACGTTTTTTCCGAACCCTGGCGATATGTGCTAAAGGTAGCGCCTCATATGGTAACACATACTAAAATGCTGGATGCGGATGTTGAAAGGGAGCTATCGTACATAGATGATCATATTGATAACAACCACTTGTGGCCGCGCATCAACCTTTTAACCCGTGGCCGGAGTTATCGTTGGAAAGACGAGTTTAACGAGCGCGCCAAATACATTAACAAATTTAAAAACATACCCAGGTATGCTGGTAAAGAAGCGTACCTGGAATTAGAAATATAAGCCACATGGGCAATTTAAGAACAAAAGATTTAAGTAAAATAGGTTATCATGATGATCAGCTGCGAAGCCTGGTTATTGGCATAGCTGCTAAAAATTTCAAACACCATAGCAAGCAACAGTTAATTGACCTGTTGGTGAATATTAAGAATGATCCGGAAGCATTTCTGGATAATGAATTAACAAACAGAATAGCCGAAAAGGTAATTGGCAAAACGGATGCACCATCCTTTAAGACATTTGAATTGCGCAATGAGCCTGTGTCGTGCAAAATCTATGGCGGCAAGGGCATTGAGCAATCGGCCAAAAAACAAATGGAGTTGGCCAACCTGTTGCCTGTAAGTGTACAGGGCGCTTTAATGCCCGATGCACACATGGGCTTTGGTTTGCCTATTGGCGGTGTATTGGCTACCGATAACGCCGTGATTCCTTACGCGGTAGGTATGGATATTGGCTGCCGTATGGCATTGTCAATTATTGATGAGAGCGATGGCTTTCTGAAACGGTTTGAATATCAAATTAAACAAGCCTTAAAAAATCATACCCATTTTGGTATGGAAGGCTGCTTGGGTACCCGGCAGGAGCACGTGGTTTTAGATAGCCCGGTGTTTAATGAGATTCCATTTTTAAAACCCCTGCGTAGCAAAGCGGTAAGGCAATTAGGCACATCAGGTAACGGCAACCACTTTGTAGAGTTTGGTGAGATTGAATTGTTAGCTGATAATACTTTAGGATTGCCAGCCAAAAAGTACACGGCTTTGCTAACGCATTCCGGCAGCCGTGGTTTAGGTTCGGCCATTGCACGGCATTATACGCAGATTGCTATGAACACTTGCAAACTGCCACGACATGCGCAGCAATTGGCCTGGCTGGATATGAACAGCGAAGCCGGACAAGGGTACTGGCTGACCATGACCCTCGCTGGTGATTATGCCAAAGCTTGTCACGAGCGCATCCATGCCAACCTGTTAAAGGCTTTAGGCTTGAAAGCTTTGCACGTGGTAGAAAACCATCACAACTTTGCTTGGAAAGAGCAATTGGCAGATGGCCGGAATGTGATCGTCCATCGCAAGGGTGCAACACCTGCGCACAAAGATGAGTTGGGGATTATCCCCGGGAGCATGGCAACGCCGGCTTACCTAGTATCGGGTAAGGGAATCGGTGATGCTTTGTACTCTGCATCGCACGGGGCAGGTCGGGCCATGAGCAGGCAAAAAGCTAAAGATAGCATGACGGTATCGGCCATGAAGAAGTTGTTGACTAACGCTGGCGTTACCTTAATTGGCGGCACCGTTGAAGAAAATCCCTTGGCTTATAAGGATATCGAAACAGTGATTGCTGCGCAAGGTAATCTGGTTGATATCCAGGGTAAGTTTTATCCGCGTATTGTTAGAATGAATAAGGGGTAGCGATGAAAAAGATGATGATACAAATTACATCAGGCAAAGGCCCGGCAGAATGCTGCCGGGTTGTAGCCTGTGTACAAAGCCTGATGATGAAGCAGGCCAAACAACAAGGTATTCAAATTGAGGTGCTGGAAAATAAAGCCGGTGAGTTAAATGGTACATTACTATCTGCAACTATGATGGCTACTGGTAATAACCTGGATGCATTTGTAAAGGAATGGGCCGGTACAATACAATGGATAGCGCAAAGCCCGTATCGTAAATACCATAAACGCAAAAACTGGTTTGTTGGCATAGCCGCTTTTGATGTGAAGGAACTGATGCAATGGAACCCCAGGGATGTAAAGCTGGAAACCTGCCGCTCTTCGGGCCCGGGTGGGCAAAATGTAAACAAGGTTGAAACAGCAGTGAGGGGAATACACCTGCCATCGGGCTTACAAGTAATGGCGATGGATACCCGATCACAGTTGGAAAACAAGAAACTTTGTCTGGCTCGGCTCGAAGCTAAAAATATTGGTTTGGCAAACCGGGCAATTGATGGAGCAACAGCAAAGCCAGTGGCAGGAGCATAGCGCCCTGGAACGAGGCAGTCCTGTTAAAACTATAAAGACAGAATTGTTTTAAATTTCTCCTTATAATTTATTCCATTGCGAATATGTGTTCGCAATGGAGTATTACCAAATTAGGATGTTTTAAGTGCGTATATAAAAGAAATCCTAAGTAAATAGCCGTGGACGGGACTCGAACCTTAGCTAAAATTAGCTGATTTTCAACCCTTTATATCTCTTCAAAAAGACGCCACGAATGACGCTCTATTGAAAATTGATTGTCTATTTGTCAATGACACTTTTAAAATGAAAGCCTCCATAATCAACTTAAAAAACAACTGATCTCAGCTACATTTCTTATGTCAAATATAATTATTTGCGAGGATATTTAATAATTTGCGCCTTAAAATTTACCCTCACTCTGTTAAAAAAAACAGATAATTTTACCCTCACTCTGTTACAGATCAGGCTTGGCTCTTATACTCAGCCACAACTATACAAATTTGACCACTTGTGGCTGAGTATAATAAATTATAATCAGATATAACTGTATTATAGTTAGTTATGGCTGTTTACACTTGACAGTTATTTTAGTGTCATGGATTTTGCAAGTAGCAATTTAGCAGGTTTAGGTAATCAATGAACGACCAATCCTTATTCAACGCTTAAGCAACAAACAGCGCTTGGCCGGATCAAATGTCAAGGGCAGGCCAACCGCTGGAAGCGGACATAACGGCCTGCTTGTATACCCTTGACGTTTGATTCCGGCATGGGCTATCTTCGCGACTGCGGTGAATGAGGATTGGTTTCTTATCAAGGGCAAATCTGTTACGAGCGACAGTGAGTTTCACTTTTGCCTATTAAATAGTGAGGCTGGTTGCGCAGTGGACATGGCGCGATAGCCGCGGCGTCGATTAAGCTACCTGCCGGAACGGTGCTGTACAATTAGTAAGAATCCCTTGGTCAGTGATTTCAAAATTCTGATAACAGTTCTAACTATTCCTCTGTTCCTCCTAATCGGGTAACTGTAATATTAGGAAATTACTTTTAAGCTACTTACCAGATCATGAAAATACTTAGGTGACCAGATATTCAAAGCATTCGTATCCCGAACAAACCGTTTGATGTCATTAATAATATAGTTCATTTTTACGTCATCAATTTTCTTGGCAAGAAGTTCACGAAATTCGGTTTCGGTAATTGTTTCTTTATGCCAATCTCCGCTATCTATTGCACGAATCAGGAAATGATTTAGATTAAGAGATGTACCCTTTTTTATGTACCATTCCATATCGTACCAATCCCGTCCCTTTACATTTTCACCCCATTTCCGAAAAAGTAAAGCATGCATTTTACCGGCAAATAAATTAGGCAGGGTCAAGCATTTTACATAAAATGAAAATGGCTTTAATAAAAGTTTATCTTCTGTTTCAAAACCTAATGGGGGCTCTCTGTCCACCTCTATTTTGATTTTAACATTGGCGACTTGTTCCATACCATTTTGAGGAATAATCCCTTCAAGGATAAGTTCCCTCCAGATGGTTTCTGATTTCAAAAAAGCAGAATCGATGTTGGTTAGATTCGTTTTCTGCTTTTCTCGTATGGATACATGCATACCCAAAGCATCAAACTCCTGAACAATAGCGTCCTGATATTTATTTAGAGAAAATTCAGGTTCAACTTCTAAGAGGGAAAAATCAAGGTCTTCAGAGAATCGATCTAAGCCGTAAAATATCCTTAAAGCTGTGCCGCCATAAAATGCTGCCTTTTCAAAGAACCCGGCACGATACAAACCGGCTAACGCGATTTCCTGCATAATTTCCCGCAAGGCATCTTTAGCTTCCTCCTGGCTGGCAGGATGATATGTTTCTAACCATTCTTTTATCATAAACTTTCGATCATTTTAACAATCATTTGCAAACTTTCTTTTTTTGGGGCATCAGGCAACCACTCGTTTATCATTTGAGTATTTAGCCCTTTAAGTATTTCTTCGTCTATTCTTAGATTATCGATCAGGTAGTTTCCAGCACTGGTCGCGCTCCTTAAAATCAGTCCGGATGTACTAATGATCTTATCACATATCGCTTTTTCAGGGCTGGCTATCATTGCGTATTGTTCACTTGTGAGTTTAACCATATTTATACCAAACGCATAGTAGGGTAAAGGCAGATGAATGTAAGTAAACAGTCCTAAAGAGGTTTCAAAATCCCGTGACGCTTTTGTCGTCATCGATGAAATCGCATATACGCGTTCTGGTATTATTCCGTGAAAAGACAAAGCTGAATCCACGGATAGATAACTGGGCCCAAGGAGGTGGTTTGCAAGCAAGGCATTTTCAGGTCGTCCGGGATAGGATTTAGGACCAGCGATATAAATTCCCTTTTTTACCGATGCTAAAACACCTTCTGATTTTAATGAATTGATCTTATCATTCGGACGCTTATAATCTTTTAGCCAGGACATTAACAGTTGGTGTGTTATCGGCTGCTTTGAATAATTTCCTATGGTTTGATAAATATCCATGATCAAATGTAAAAAATTGATAAGATAATCGGAAATAAACCGATTATCTTATCAAAATTAATCATTTTCTATGTAATAACGTATTCTTTTGCTCGTGAGAGATTTGTAAAATATGAAATAAAACAATTAATTTCGCTGTGCAAAGCATATATGCTTTGCACTACATTTGTTTGCAATTAAGGAAATATTAGTTTGTTTTTTTAATCAGCCAGATCCCGGCTGTTTACGGGCGCTAATTCATGGCCGAACATACGCAGCACCTGATTTACTTTCTCCAAACTCAAATTTCCTTTTCCCTGCTCGATCTTTCTAATTACGGTAAGAGCAACTCCCGATTTATCGGCTAACTCTTTCTGGGTAATACCCACATATCTACGCTTCTCTTTCACAAAGTCTGCTAAAGTTTTCAAGAATTATATGCAATTGCGTATAAAAAGGAAAAATCGAACATAATTATATGTATTACCGCTAACTTTCCTTTTAGGACGGTCATATCCTCGCTTATTTTCAAATCCACAATCTTTGCATAATGCTGCGTTTGCTTAAGCGATTTATGGCCTAACATTTTGGAAACCGTTTCAATAGGCACGCCATTATTCAAAGTTACCGTTGTAGCGAACGTATGTCGAGCAATATGAAAGGTTAGATTTTTAGTGATCCTGCAACCATCAGCGATCTCCTTCAGATAAGAATTCATTTTTTGATTAGTTAGCACTGGCAGAACCAATCCTTTATTTACACATTTGGGATCATCGTCATATTTAGCCATTATTTTCAAGGCCGGGGGTAGCAAAGGTAGGCGTGTAGCAGACTCTGTTTTTTGACGAGTGGTAAAAATCCATTTGCCGCCGTCCACACCTGTAACAATGTCAGACCGCCTCAACTGGTAAACATCTATGTAAGCTAAACCAGTATAACAGCTGAAAAGAAAAATATCACGTACATGGTTCAGTCGCTCAGTTCCAAATTCTTTGCAGGCAATATCATTCAGTTCATCTTTGGTAAGTGCAACACGGATCACCTCTTTCCTGTTAGTTTTAAACTCCGCGAACGGGTCCATTACCCTTTGCATCTGTTTTTCTTCTGTCAGCCCAGATGAGAACTGAGAACCTTTGTGTACTTTGCATACTACATTTGATTTTAAGTTTTACAATAGCATTAATTTTGAGGTTAAATGAGCAATTTTGAGCTTTTTAACCAAATTAAGTGCTTTAAAATCAACTGTTTACTACCGTAATCGGTGACTGAATTCGTCCCACTTTTATGGGTCACCGAACCCGGCACCTTTTTACCAAAAATGGGTCGGTTTTCAGGTAGGACCAGAACCCTCGGACATTCATTTGAGGTGTTTTGAGCCGGCTTGATAATCTCCCTAATCCGAGGTTTCAAATGAGCCAGAATCTTGCATAGTTTTGAGTAGTTTTGAGCCCAAAACAAGATTACAACTAATTGATAACCAGTAGGTAACAGTTAGGTGACCAAGTTAGTTATTGAAATTGAGCGGCCCAATAGGGCACCGCGCCGAGGGATTAAGCTTGAGTAGTTTTGAGTAATTTTGAGTCAAAAAAAAACGTCTAAACCATTTAGTTTAGACGTTTTAAATAGTTTTAAAACTATTTCCGCGGAATGGACGGGACTCGAACCCGCGACCCCATGCGTGACAGGCATGTATTCTAACCAGCTGAACTACCACTCCGTTTGGGATGGCAAATATAAGGAGATTTTATATTTACACAAGGGCTTATTTAAAAAAAGTTTTATTAGCTGTATATAGCTTTAAAAATGAGGTTTTTAATTTAATAAAAGGTTATTTCTGATGCTTTTTTTATTCAATTATAGCGTAAAACTGTTATCCCGGATAGTTGTTAGATAAATAAAAAGCATGAACAACGCATCTGATAATATTCCTGTACAGCACGAGGGTGAGTATACCGACGTGATTTATTTTGTTGATTGCGAGAGCAAGGAGAAGGCTCATGAACTATTTGAACTGGCTAAAGGCAGATTAAAAGATGTATCCAACTGGAATACCTTTAGCGGCCCGGGCTCATCCAAATTCTCTATAACCGATACAAAGGGTAACGAGGATTATAAACTGGCTGAGAAGGGCGATCATTTCTACATTAATTTACCCGCTCCCGGCTCAATTGCCGGTGGTGGACTGGAGTGGGTGCGGATTGAAGATATAGTTGATGTAGAGGACGCTAAAGCCGAATCTGAATATATCAGCATGACGGTTAGGCCTGTTGCCAATCCTCGTACAAACGAAGGCTCGATAGCGCATTTCTTCAGTCGTGATTCTACCAGCACTTTTATTATTGAGCGTTACCTGAACCACGTAAGCGCGGCTGTGCACGGCCGAAATGAAGTTGCCAACAATACTGATGCTAATATCTATGATTCCGTACGTAATACTATAGTGGCTTTATCTGCACGTGCAGGCCTATCAGGGCCACAATGGAAGAAGTTGGTAGTAGGTTTGCTTACAAAATAGCTAACTATTGTTTGTAATATTTGTGTGGATATGGAACAAAAATCAATTTATACCATTTATATTTATAGTGTTATAAACAACAAAAAACAGAAATTATGAAAATTGTAAAAGTATTAGCCGTTGCGATGATAGCTTTATTTAGCTATACCGCAGTAAGTGCAGCAGGTGTGCATCATCACCATCACCGTCGTCATCACTACCACAGAAGGTAATAGCTATGCTTGTAAAACAAGCTTTGCTACCAAAAAAAGGCTGCTCCGTTTAGGAAGCAGCCTTTTTTTATTTATGTTGGTTAGGGTAACTAATTATAGTTTCCTTTTAACCTCTACGTTTTCGTAAGCTTCAACTATATCGCCAACTTCAATGTTGTTAAAGTTTTGGATGTTCAAACCACACTCGTAGTTCGCGGTAACTTCTTTAACATCATCTTTAAAGCGTTTTAACGAAGCCAATTCACCGGTATATATTACAACACCTTCGCGGATGATACGTATTTTACTGTTACGGGTAATTTTACCATCCAGTACCATACAACCTGCAATTGTACCAACCTTGCTGATTTTGAATGTTTCGCGTATCTCAACGTTAGCAACAATTTTCTCTTCAAAGGTTGGAGCAAGCATACCTTCCATCGCGGCTTTTATCTCATTTATGGCATCATAAATAATAGAGTATAACCTGATGTCTATCTGCTCAGCTTCAGCAAGTTTACGCGCACTGCCTGACGGCCTTACCTGGAAACCAATGATGATCGCATCTGATGCGGATGCCAGCAATACGTCGGATTCTGAGATCTGACCAACTGCTTTCGATATGATATTTACCTGTATCTGCTCGGTAGATAGTTTCAACAATGAATCGGATAACGCTTCAATTGAACCATCCACGTCACCTTTAACAATAATGTTAAGTTCCTTAAAGTTACCAACTGCCAATCGGCGGCCGATTTCATCAAGTGTGATGTGTTTCTGTGTACGTAAGCCTTGTTCACGTTGTAACTGTAAACGTTTGTTCGCGATTTCACGAGCTTCAACCTCACTTTCCAGTACGTTGAATTTATCACCCGCGGTAGGCGCGCCCTGCATACCTAACACCTGTACCGGTGTTGATGGCCCTGCAGATTCAACCCTTTGGCCACGTTCGTTAGTTAATGCCTTAACACGGCCGCTATAACAACCGGCTAATATCGGGTCGCCTACTTTTAGGCGGCCTGCCTGTACCAATATAGTGGTAACAATACCACGGCCTTTATCCAAAGCAGCTTCAATAACGGTACCAACGGCTCTTTTGTTAGGGTTAGCTGTTAGTTCAAGTAACTCTGCTTCCAGTAATACTTTCTCTAATAACAAATCAATATTTAAGCCTGTTTTGGCTGATATTTCCTGGGTTTGATATTTACCACCCCATTCTTCAACCAATATGTTCATGGCAGATAGTTGCTCACGGATCCTATCCGCGTTAGCGCCTGGCCTGTCAATTTTATTGAATGCGAAGATGATTGGTGCACCTGCAGCCTGCGCGTGGTTTATAGCCTCGCGGGTTTGCGGCATCACGCTGTCATCAGCAGCAATAACTATAATTACAATATCGGTTACCTGGGCACCCCTGGCACGCATAGCGGTAAACGCTTCGTGACCCGGTGTATCTAAGAAAGTGATCTTTCCTTTATCGTCAGGTAATGTTACCTCATAGGCGCCAATGTGCTGGGTGATACCACCTGCTTCGCCACCTATAACGTTTGTTTTACGTATAAAATCCAGTAATGATGTTTTACCATGGTCAACGTGGCCCATGATGGTCACAATTGGAGCGCGCGGTACTAAATCTGCCGGATCATCAGGCTGGTCAAGGCTTCCCTCTTCATCCTGTGGTTTAACAAACTCTATCTGGTAACCAAACTCATCAGCCACAATAGCCAGCGTTTCCGCGTCAAGCCTTTGGTTGATGGATACGAACATGCCCAAACTCATACAAGTTGAGATGATCTGTGTTACCGGTACATCCATCATTGATGCCAGCTCATTAGCTGTAACAAATTCGGTTGCCTTTAATATTTTTGATTGTGATTCCTGCTCTAATGCCAGTTCCTCAGCAGTAGCGGCAACATCATCACGTTTTTGACGACGGAATTTAGCGCGCTGTGCAAATTTACCTGACTTACCTGCGCCGCTTAAACGGGCAAGTGTAGCCTTAATCTGGTCTTGTATATCTTTTTCTGATGGTTCTTCCTTAGGCCCTGAGTTATGATGAGGTGTAGTATTTCTATTACCTCTAAAATCAGGTCGGTTACCACCACCACCACCTTGTCCGCCACCGGCAGCAGGAGGATTATTGCCCCTGTTCCTGAAATCCGGACGGTTTGGATTGACTGGTCCTGATGGTGTAATAGGAGCCTGGCTTTGCTGGTTATTTCCACCGCCGCCACCATGCTGATGATTTCCACCACCCTGGCTGTCTTTACGCTTGCGTTTACGCTTCTGGTCGGCACTATTATTTGATGACGATGCAACAGGGTTACGTTTTTGCGCATCCGGCAATTGTATCTTACCAATAATGTTCGGCCCGGTAAGGCGTTCCGCTTTGGCGCGTATTACTTCATTTTCCTGAGGCTCTTCAGCAGCAGGAGGTGTTGGAGTAACAGGTTCGGCCACAGCAACAGGTGCTACAGGCGGGGTAACCGGTGGTGCCGCTACAGGAGCTTCAGCTTTTGGAGCCTCAACAACTACAGGTGCTTCCACTTTCGGTGCTTCCACAACCGGGGTATCAACTTTTGGCGCTTCAGGAACTACTTCCTTCTTCACCTCAGCAACCGGCTCAGGTTTTATTTCTTCTTTCTTTGGTTCAGGTTGCGGCGCGGGCGCTTCTTCCTGTTTAACCACAGGTGTTTCTTTTTTCTCGCCAAATTGTGGTTTGGCGTTCAGATCATTAAGGTTGATGCTGCCAACAACTTTTACACCCGGTAAAGTAGGAGCTTGCTGCTCTTCTGCTTTTTTAACTTCGGGTTCCGGTTTTGGTTTTTCGGCTTGCTGAGGCGCGTAGTTTCCCGCGTTTTTGATCAGAATTTCTTCATTCTCAAAATCACGTCCACGACGGAAATCAGCAGGTTTGGCCTGTTCAGGCTCATCCTTCCTAATCTTTCCAATGCTGATTTGCTTGGCTTCTTCCTTAATGCTCTTATCAAAAGCAAATTCTTTTAACAAAGCATTGTACATGTCGGTATCCAGCTTAGCCATTGGTTGTTTTTCAACCTTATAGCCTTTTGTAGCCAAAAAATCGACAATGGTACCCATACCAATGTTCAGCTCTTTTACTGCTTTAAATAACTTTATAGATTTGTCTTCTGACATTTATTAATTTTTCTTCCCTTATTTATTTGCAAAAATACGATTTTAATTTTGGTTATCACCTTTATTCAAACTCCGCTTGCAGTATTGATAATACTTCCTTAACAGTTTCTTCTTCTAAATCGGTACGTTTTACCAATTCGCCCACTGTTAATGCCAGTACTGATTTTGCCGTATCTAAACCAATGCGTTTAAATTCGTCTAAAATCCAGCTGTCAATTTCGTCTGAAAATTCTTCAATGTCCACATCCTCATCCTGTTCGTCAGCCTCACGGTAAACATCAATTTCATAACCTGTTAATTTTCCTGCCAGTTTAATGTTATGTCCACCACGACCGATCGCTAATGATACCTGGTCGGGTTTTAAATAAACTGCGGCAGTTTTTTTCTCATCATCTAACTTAATAGATGTGATTTTAGCCGGCGATAAAGCACGTTGTATATATAACTGTAAATTGTTAGTGTAGTTTATCACATCAATGTTCTCGTTCTTCAACTCACGAACGATACCATGTATACGTGATCCTTTCATACCAACGCAAGCGCCAACCGGGTCAATACGGTCGTCATATGATTCTACAGCTACCTTAGCGCGTTCGCCCGGTTCGCGTACAATTTTCTTGATAGTGATTAAACCATCAAAAATTTCAGGTACTTCCTGCTCAAACAAACGTTGTAAAAACTCAGGAGCAGTACGGGAGATGATGATCTTAGGGTTACTATTCATCATATCAACCTTTGATACTACCGCTTTTACGCTATCACCTTTTTTGAAGTAATCGGCAGGTATCTGCTCAGTTTTAGGTAATAATAACTCGTTGCCTTCATCATCAAGCACCAAAGTTTCTTTTTTCCAAACCTGGTAAACTTCGCCGGTTACAATTTCGCCTACGCGATCTTTATATTTTTTGAATATTTCGTCTTTCTCCAGTTCCAGAATTTTAGAAACTAATGTTTGGCGTGCTGCTAATATAGCACGGCGGCCAAAGCTTTCTAAAGTGATCTGTTCAATGTACTCATCACCCACCTCTAAATCCGCATCCAGTGTTTTTGCTTCCGCTAATTCAATTTCCAGGTCATCATCTTCACTAAAACCGTCTTCCATAACCACACGTGTGCGCCAAATTTCAAGGTCACCATTATCTGTGTTTACAATTACATCGCAATTTTCATCATTGCCATACTTTTTACGGATCATGCTTCTGAAAACGTCCTCAAGAACGCTCATCATAGTTGGACGATCGATGTTTTTGAAATCTTTAAATTCCTGAAAAGAATCAATTAAATTAATATTGCTCATTTTTCATTAAATTGTTTTTTTTTCAATGGTAATGAAGCTATCATGAGCTTGTTTGTTTAAGTGGCCGCTCATGATGGTTCCTTACTTGAATGATATTAAAACCTTCGTTTCTGTTATTTTATCTATCGGGATAACGCTTTCAATTACTTCGGCCTTTTTCCCTTTTTGTTTAATTTGTTCTTCAATTACTATGGCATCTTCCGCAAGGGCGGTTAGTTTGCCTTCGCGTTTTGCGCCATCAACCATTTTTATAGCCAGATCGCGGCCTATGTTTTTGGTATACTGCCTTACTGATGTAAGCGGTGTTTCCAATCCCGGTGATGAAACCTCTAAATTATAAGCCTCTTCAATTACGCTTTCCTCTTCCAGTTTAAAGCCAACATATCGGCTTATGGCTGCACAGTCTGCAATGCCTATACCATTGTCGCCATCCACCAAAATGATCAGTTTTCCGTTGGCGTGCATTTTCACATCAACCAAAAATAAATCGGGGCGTTCAATCTCCGCTATCTTATCTTCTACCAGTTCTTTTACTTTATTTTCAATATTCATTATCCGGTTTGATAATTTTGATTGATAACTAAAAGAGGGGGCTCAGCGCCCCCTCCATTTAATTTGAATGCAAATATAGTGTATATTATTTGATTTTCAAATAGTTTATTGCTTAAAAATCAAGTCTTGGTACTGCTTTTTGCCCGGTTTTTGGTGGTTTTTGATGTAATCCCAGGCGGTACTGCCTTTATCGTACTGATAATAGCGCATAAAATAAGTTTGATGGGCATTAAAAGGTGTATCCGGGACGAAAACCACCGCGCTATCGCGCACTATGTATTTGCCCGGTTGTATGGGTTGGAAATCCTTCATATCCGTATCGGCAGGCATGCGATACACCTGTATTAAGTTTTGCCATAAGTTAGTGGTAGTATCACGGTTAATATCCTGTACAATGGCGTAATCCAATCCTGATATTTTCAGATGTTTATTGCTATCAATCAGGTTGATTTGAATTGCAGGCGAATTGTCTTTATGCTTACAGCCAAAAGCCATTAATATGATTATGAACATTAATTTTTTCATCGCGATAGCAGAATATTAATTCTTCAACGTTTCCTGGAAGAGTTTATAAATGCGCTTGTATTCATCCGTCCAACTGCTGGGTTGTTCAAAGGCATGGTCCTCTACCGGGTAAGGGGCCAGCCACCAATTGTCTTTATGTAACTCGATCAACTTTTGGGTAAGCCTTACAATATCCTGAAAGTTCACATTCTGATCCACCATACCATGCAACATTAATAAGTTTCCTTTCAGTCCATCCGCGAAATAAATTGGGGAGCTTAAACGATACGCTTTTTCATCATTATAAGGCTCATTTAAAATATCGGCAGTGTACTCGTGGTTATAATGCGCCCAATCGGTTACTGAGCGTATAGCGGCACCCGATTTAAACACATCCGGCGCGGTAAACATCGCCATCAAAGTCATAAAGCCACCGTATGAGCCACCGTAAATACCCACATGTTTAGGGTTTACGCCATAGGTATCAACCAGGTATTTAACACCATCTACCTGGTCGCTTAAATCTTTGCCACCCATGTGGCGATAGATAGCCGTACGCCAATCCCGACCATAGCCCGCGCTGCCTGAATAATCAATATCTAAAACAGTATAGCCATTGTCGGTTAGCATATTGTTAAACATCGTTTCGCGGAAATAATAGCTCCAGGCATACATCTCGTTTTGTAAATAACCCGCGCCATGCACAAAAATAACTGCTGGTTTAGCCGGATCAGGGTTTTTAGGCAGATATAATCTGGCGTAAACATCACTGCCATAGCGATTTTTAAAAGTGATGATAGGTGCATCCCGCCAGGCATAAGAATTATATTCCGCAGAAGTTGACCGTGTTACCTGCACTGCTTTTGCTCCCGGTTTATTTGGTTGCAGATATAACTCCCATGGCTTGTTGGTGTATGAATACCTTATCGCCAGCCACTTTTCATCCGGCGAAAGCGATACATCATTATCCCCTTTAATAGAAGTCAATTTAACCGGCTCGCCACCACTTGCCGCCAAACGATAATACTGGTAATCGCCGGGATGATCGATATTGGCATTGAAGTAGAAGGTTTTTTTATCATGCGATAACTGCAAGTTTTGCACTTCCCATTTGCCATTGGTTAATTGTTTTTTATCGCCATTATTAATGTTGTAAACGTAAATATGGCTGTAGCCACTTGCTTCGCTTTGATAGTAAAAATGATCATTATCTAGCCAGTCGATATTTCCGGTAGAGTACCAATCATCCTCAATCCCAGGTGCACCGCCAACCCAGGCATCGTTATGCTGCCTGTCGAGCAGGGATAAAGCGCCGTTTTCCACATCAAGCGACATGATCCAGCGGTCTTTATTATCAATCGCGTTTACTACCACAATGGCGTGCTTGCCATTCTCATTCCATATCGGGCCGTTAACAACCACTTTGCGGTCTTCGTTTAACTTGGTGCGGTCTGCTAATTCAGCAGGATAATCTTTTACATAATTGGGCAGATCCTTAATGCCGATAATGTTTTTTGTGTTGATGCTGTAAGCCGAATCGCGCTGTGTATCATAAATAAATGATTCGCAAACCGGTTGAGGGCCGCCAACCTTGGTGCGGTTTTGTATGTCTTCAGTATAACCACTGGCGGTTACGTAATTTGGTACGATGGTGTTTTTATCATCCGCGGATTTGATTAAACGGTATGTAATATACCTCCCATCCGGACTTAGTTCCACGTTGTCAACATCCCTGCCATCGGTTACCAGTTCTTTTATCTTTTTAGGTTGAAATTTCTTTTTCTCCTCGGCATCCGCCTTTTTGTTTTTATCCTCCAGTTTAATAATGTCGAATAACTCCAGCTGTTGATCTTTTAGCCATTTTGCCTGCTCAGTTTCATCGTTAATTTTATTCTTTTGAGCTGATGCTACAAAATTGGTTAACTGTATCAACTCCCCACTATTGAGTTTTAGCCCATATAGGTTATCGGCCTTAATAAATAAAATTTCGCTTCCATCGGCATTAAAGGTTGGCGAGTTTTCGTTATCGGTAGTGCGGGTAAGTTGTATGGTTTTGCCGGATTTTACGTTTTCCAGGTGGATGTCGCCATCACGAGAGTAGACTTTTAAAGTATGTGCCTGGTTCCACTTGCTGCCGTAATTGGGCGTTATTTCGTGTTGCTCTTTATCACTTACTTTTTGCGGGGTGAGGTTATAGGGGGTAATAGAATATAATTCATCCCTAAAAGTATTGTCGGGGTTCCATTTAAAATAAATTTTTTTGCCGTCATCGCTCCATTTAATGTCGGATGGCGATACACCAATCCACTTTGGATCGCGCATTATTTTTTCGATAGTCAGGGTATCTAACTTTTGGGCAAAAGTATTAACGCTGGCAGCTATGAATAGTAGCGTAAAAAGTTTTTTCATAGGTTGAATAATGAGGTTATATAAAGCTGCAATATAGCAGTTTCGTGAGATTTTTATTTTGTGGTGTTGCTCAAGATCAGAATTATGTCTATTTTGATTTTTTTAGCAATTTATGACAGACGAACAAATGAAATACCCGGTGGGGAAATTCACGCCACCGGCATCATATACTGATGACGACATCAGGCGTTGGATAAACGAAATTAAAATGTTGCCGGGCCAGATGCGCCAGGCTATCATCAGTTTAAACGATAAACAGTTGGATACCCCATACCGTACCGGCGGCTGGACTTTAAGGCAAGTTGTACACCACGTAGCGGATAGCCACATGAATTCTATTGTTCGTTTTAAATTGGCATTAACTGAAGACAATCCAACCATCAAGCCTTACGAAGAAGCTTATTGGGCGTTACAACCCGATTATCGATTACCGGTAGAATCATCATTAAGGATACTGGAAGGGATACATATCCATTGGGTTAATCTGTTGGAAAGCTTTACTGAAAACGAATGGAGCCGCACTTTTACTAATCCCGAATCGGGGCAAACTATATCGCTTAAACGCGCGCTTGGTTTATATGCCTGGCATGGAAAGCATCATTTGGGGCATATCGTTGAGGCGGTAAAGAAGTTTTAAATAAAATTGTCATTGCGAGGAACGAAGCAATCGCATGTAGAACAGCGGATATGCATAGTTCGCGATTGCTTCGTTCCTCGCAATGACAAAAAGGAATAACAGTTTAGACTACATATCCATTCCCGGCATCTTATTGCTCTTCATCTTCAACAGAGCGGGCGATATCCTGATATAAACCTCAAACCCAATTGGCGCGCTGCCGTAAAGCGAATGCAATGCCGTTGGCGATATATTAGCGGTTGCCTGTACACCGCCGGTTATATTGGTTTGCTTAAACGTGCTGAAGATGCGGTTAACGCCTAAAGTGATGGCGTTAATATTGAAATTTGGATTAGCAGGAAACTCGCCTGTTAAATCCAGCTCATCGGCGTCTTTGGATACATATTCGTAACGGTCATAAATCGCGACCTTGTGCCACTGGAAGCTGTTTTCCAATAACACCGATGGCAACGTTTTTTGATTGTCGGAATAATGGTTTTGCCCGTATACTAATGTTGTGGCTATATAACTATCTTCATTCAGCATTTTAGTGTGGATGACTGACGCTGTAGAGCGAATCACATTTTGCAATGGCTCAAGCGCTTCCGGGCTTTTTATCCAACCGTTTGAAACTTGTAGCGCCCATTCTTTTGATGGGTTATAGGATAAGCGAACAGAATAAGAATCAAACCGCATCGGGTCGAAATTATAACGAAACTCGTCAGGTTCTCTGCCTGTAAATATCGATCCTTCCAGTTTTACGTTGCTTACCCGTAAACCCAGGGTAGCTACGCCAAAAGTAATATGGGAAGCATCCTGGTAGTGATGGCCCAGCGGCGCATCAGGATCATTCATGGCAGATAAACGGTGCATAAATACCGGCGGACCTAAAGCAGGTTCGCCTGGATCACCGAAGGAAAATGACAGGTCTGCATCCTTAGCTATTTTTTGCGTGTAGTTTACACTCAGTTCGGCAAACAAATCATGCGGATGCTGGGTATCTACCAGTTTCTTTCCTTTATAAGATTCGCCAGTTTGATAAAGCAATGGGTAGCCGCCCGGTCCAACCAAAAATGGATCAAAAGAAAACATGGTATTTACAGAGAACAAACCGCCGCTGCCAACTTTATGTTGTGTCATCGCCATCATCCAATCAGGTACGTCGAACTGTTTGCCGCCACGCGATCCTTTTTTAAAAAGATCCTGGTTGTCATATCTGGCAAAAAAGCTGCCATGTATCATGGTCATCCAGCCATTAGCCGGAATCATATAGGCATATATAGGCGTTTCGTCGGGCACCCATGATGTGCCCGAACCGTCACGGTTCATGGGTACGTCCAGTGAGTATTGACTATTCATCATAGGTTTGGAATTATCCATTTTCATATCGCCCATATCCATCCCATCCATATCCATGGTTGATGATGGCTTCTTTTTAGTGGTATCCATCTTCGTGGGCTGTTGCGCGAATGAAGAATAGGCAATGAGCATCAGCATTAATAAAAAATATGTTCTCATATCATTTTGCTTTAGAAAATATGTTACAATCTAGTCTTAAAAATTTGTCATTGCGAGGAACGAAGCAATCGCACGTAGAAAGGTAACTGTGTATAGTTCGCGATTGCTTCGTTCCTCGCAATGACAAAAGGGGAAGCTCTGCTTTAAAAAAAATAAAAATAAATAAACAGGCGGTAAGGTTTACCGCGATAAATGTGGAAATACGACTAATTGATCAAATACGGAAAGTGCAGTTCTTTACAAAGACTGCTACACTAGATTGCCCGGGCTCGGGTGGTGCTTCGTAAAAGGACTTTTGAAACAATGCCGGATTGGCAATGAATGAAAAATGGGTAAATAATGCAACCGGTAACTGAAAAGCGAAGACTTTTGCTAAAATTGATACCGCGCCACTTTCATGCGCGTCTTTAATTTTAATATCGACATGCTTTTGGGTGCAGCATTTCATTTTTGCTGCTATTGGGCTTTTAATGCATCCATGTAAAGGGACATTAATTTCAACATCGGTAATTACCTTGCCGCAGTACTGCAAATTAAACGCGAAACCAACTACTGTAATTACATACAACATGGTTAACAATAAAGCGCCTGATTTTTTCAGCATACAGCAAAGCTAACGCATAAACATGTTGATTACAAGTCATAAAAAAGTAAAAAACCTGTTAAACTAACAGGAGCGGCTTAAAAATTATAAAACCATCGTCATTGCGAGGAACGAAGCAATGACGATGGTTTTATCTTATTGGCTGTTTTTAGCAGCACGCTCCTTTATTTCGCTATTGGTGATAATAATTACCACCCGGCGGTTTTTAGCCCGCCCTTCGGCTGTTTTGTTATCGGCATCCGGCTCTGCTGAACCTTTGCCAGTAGCGGTTAAGCGGGTATCACTTATGCCGTTGCTAACTAATGCTGATTTTACCGCCTGTGCTCTTTTTACAGAAAGATCCATATTGTACTCCGAAGTGCCTAAGCTATCACTATGGCCTATAATCGCGATGTTAGTTTGTGGGTTAGCCTGTAATGCCGCAGCTAAGTTTTTAATATCTGCCTGGGCATTCGGTTTAAGATCGGTACTGCCTTGATCGAAAATTATCGCGTTAGCAAACTTTACGAAGGTGGTATCGCCCCTGTGAACAATCCTTGCGCCCGGGATAGGCTTATCTAAATAATCAACCTGGTTTATTTTATGAGCGATGTATGCACCTGCGGTGCCACCAACAGCACCACCAATAATAGCACCTAATGCAACGTTACCGGCAGTTTTACCAATTACGGCACCTACCGTTGCCCCTGCTCCTGCGCCTATTGATGCGCCACGCTGCGTTCGGTTAAGCGAGCTGCAACTGCCAGCCATAACACCAAGCATTATTATAGCTATACCAGATACAACAGGTTTAATTTTATGAGCATTCATTTTTTGTGGGTGGATATTATGTACAGGCAGTTGCAAAGCGAATGCCAAACGCCGGTAATGGGTTACCAATGCCGCATAAAGCGGTGATTAGCTACTGTAACAACATTTTTTTACGGTTAAGGAAAGTTTTGTAGTTCAGAAAACGAAAGATATTTACCTGATTACGATTAGTTGCACCGTTTTTAGTACAAAATAAACTAAGCGGGCTGATTGAATTGCAATATAAATTCGGTACCCTCGCCAAGTTTGCTTTCAATATTTATGGAGCCGCCGAGCGCGGTAACTTGTGTTTTTACCATAAACAGGCCCATGCCTTTGCCCTCTACACTGGTATCAAAACGTTTGTATAAACCGAAAACATCTTCGGCGTTTTTATCCAGATCGATGCCTTTGCCATTGTCTTTAAAACGTAGTTCTATCCTGTTGTCTATTTTCTGACTGGTTATGCTGATTAGCGGAGGGATATCCGCTTTACGGTATTTAATGCTATTGGAGGTGAGATTGTAAAAAATACTGTACAAATAGCTGCGTGTAGTAAACATGGAATCTACCGAGGTGAAATCGCAGTTAATCTTTACTTTTTCTAAAGCTATAATGTTACGGAGGCTTGTTTTAGCCGCATCAACCATCGCCTCAAAATCTACTTTCTCCTTTTTAATGCCTACCGGTTTGCGGGTTTGTAGTATTTGGTTCAGATCTTTTATTGTGGTATCAATATTTTTGGTTGAAGTAAATATGCGGTCAATTACTTGTTGTTGGGTTTCCTCGTCCATGCCCTGGCCGTGTTCTTTCAAAATATTGGTTAACCCTAATATATTGGCGACAGGCGCGCGCAGGTTATGCGATATAATATAAGTAAATTGTTCCAGGTCACGATTATGCTGCGTTAAATCATTGGTTATACGCTCGCGCTCAAGTGTTGCTGTTTTGAGTTCGGTAATATCTTTATTCGTTAAAATGTATCCCCAGTTTTTATTGTCGTTGTTTTTAACGTTTAACCAGCGGATGTGGTGCCAGTTGGTAATTCCGTTATCATCTATAACACTTAATTCATAACTAATGGTTTCTCCGGCAGCTAGCTTTTCCAGCATCTCTAATATCTTGAGCCATCTTTCTGCCGAAAAATACTCGTTAATATATCTGCCAATGCTTAATGTTTTTTTATTATACTCCTCGGAGAATTTTTGGGCCAATAAATTAAATGAAAGGATCTGGAGATTTGTATCAAATAAAATATAAGCGGAATCAGTATTATCAAAAATGGTACGCAGGTTAGCTTCCGACTTTTTTAGGGCTTCGTCATTGGGGTTATGATTTTTAACATTGGTTACCGTGGAAAGCGAACGTTTTTTGCGAAAAGACATTTAAATTAATTATTCAGCAAGATTTAATGTGTAATTAATTGGCCCGTAAACCATTAAGAGTATAATTTTAATTAAAAAAAATCGCATAAAAAATAAAAATCTGCAAAAACAAAGCTTTAAGCCTGTTCTTGCAGATTTTTTATAGATGGGTACCCAGGAAAGGATTAGTTATCCTGGTCCTGGTCGTTATTATCAGGTACACTGGCTATACGGTAACCTTCGTTTCCATTTTGGTCGGTATAAGCCTGGTAGTATATATCATTTGGCGATACATAGTATTTCTTACCGTTTAAAGTCACTTTGTGGCAACCGTCAGGTAATTCATTTACAATATCACCAACTTGCGGTGCTGCAACTTCGCTGCCATCAGCAGCATTGCTGCCATCGGTATTTAGCACACCATCGCGGCCTGCAACTACATAAACAGTTTTTTGCTGATCATTAATAACAGCTTTGTAATACACACCATTCAATTCATAGAACTGCTGTCCATCAATCATGATAGATTTTGCACCTTGTGGCAAGCTTGGAATAGCCGCCCCAACCGGTGGAACAGTAACCTGGTAGCCACCACCATCATACGGGCTATAAAATACGCCACCATAATAGTAGTACAAAGCATCTCCCCAATAAAATGGGTAATAGCCAAAAGGTAATACGCCTAAGTAAAAGCCAAGGTGCGGATAGCCATAATAGCCAAAGCCTGGTCTGTAAAAACCGCCACGGTTATAGCCTCCACCACGGAACCCCGCCGCACGGACACCGGCACTACCACGATATGCACTTGCATATGAAGAACCACGAAAGCCGCCGCTGCTAACACCGCCTCCGCCGCCATGGAAGCCACCGCCTCCACCACCGCCGTGGGAACCGCCACCACGTTGTGCACTTGCAGTTGCAACAACTGCTACCGAAAGTATCCCGGCTAAAGCTAAACCGGATACGTATTTATATAACCTTTTCATAATAAAAATTAAACATTTATTAAACTAACATTTAACATATAAAGTATAACAACCCTATTATAAATGTTTGACTAAAAGTAGAACAAAAAGTTTAATGTATTGTGTAAAATTTTTGATGTGATTTTGTGGTGACGGAAATAGGTCATAAAGTCAATTGCTATTAATAATATTATAGATAGTATTCATCTTAGGATGATTTTGTTCTTACAGTATTTGTTTATAGCTTTATAAAAACCTTACCATGACTTATATTGACGAAATTCCTAAACTCCCTCTTTTTAAAACGATATTTATAATATTATTTATTGTTTTTTCACTTTTTCCGCCATTGGCATTTTTTTATGCCTTTGATCCCGTATTGTTTTTAAAGTTAGATTTTTTTAAACTTATTGTTTTAGTGAGCGGCTTCGGTTTGTCTTACGTTTCCTTTAACACTGTTTTGGCAGTATGTACTATCGTGGTAGATCCGAATGTTGATCACGTTAGTAAGCTTAAAAAAAGAGAGGGTATATTAACATTTGGGCTGTTTTATAGCATATTAAGTTATGTCGTCTTATATATATTTACTATATGCCCAGATTCATTTATCTTCAAGGTTACTCAAATTAAATATGCTATTTTGTTGCTTTTTATAACTTCTATCGTAATTTTTTCTGTGTTTGCAGCCTTGATTAGTAGCATAAAAAAGGATGAAGCATAAATACGTATATTGATGCTGTCCTTATTCCGCCGGTACAAACTTCAGACAAACCGGGTTGCCAACTTGAATACGGGTAACAACGGTAGTTGGTTTTCCATTTGCATCAAGGCGATAAACCAATACGCTGTCGCTGTTTTGATTTGCAACCACTAAAAATTTACCGCTTGGGTCTATCGCGAAATCGCGCGGCCCTTTACCTAATGATGAGGTGCGTGATACGAAAGTCAGAGTGCCGTTGTTTGGGTCGATAGCATATTGTACAATATCGTTGGCATTGCCACGGTTTGACGTGTACAGGAACTTGCCATCAGGAGAAATTTTGATAGCGGCTGAACCGATATTGCCTTTCATCTCAGGTGTAAGCATGCTTAAGGATTGTAATTGTTTCAGGTTGCCGTTATCATATGAGTATGTATTGATAAAGCCGCCTATTTCCTGTACAAGGTATAAATATTTATCACCCTCAGAGAATACCAGGTGGCGTGGGCCATTGCCAGCCGCAACACTTATAGAAGCTGGGTCAGCCGGTGTGAGCGGTGGTTTTTTAGATGCTTTGTAACGCATGATGTTTACCTTGTCGGTACCCAAATCAGTATAAAGCAAGTATTTCTCATTGTTTGTTAATATAGCATTATGCACATGCGGGCCCTGCTGCCTGTCCTTAACAACACTGCTGCCTGAATCTTGAATCAATTGTGATAATGGGGCGATTGAACCATCTTTATTAATCGGGAAAACCGCCAAACTGCCACTGGTATAATTAGCGATAAAGATATTACGTTGTTCTTTATCTTCAAGAATATAACATGGATCAGCGCCCTGGGTTTGTTGTTTGTTGATGAATACCATTTTACCTGTTTTACCATCAAAAGTAAATGAGCTTACACCTCCTTGCGGGCCTTCATTAACGGCATATAAAAATTTATTATCTGCCGATGTGGTTACGTATGATGGATTGGTCACATCGTCAATCTCATTCAAATAAGCCACCCTGCCTTTATCTTCATAAAAACGGTAAACATAAATACCCTTGCTTGCGCCGGTGGTATAGGTGCCTATCACCAGGTTAAAAGTTGAAGGAAGTGGTTTTTTATGCTGCGCGAAAGTTAACGCAGGGGATAGCAAGGCGATAATCAGCAATAATTTTTTCATGGAGATTGGATTTATGAGGCGCAAGTTAGTAATTAGGCGCTAAAAGCAAAAAAGTTCAAAATGAAAAGCTTTTTAACTTTTCACTTTGAACTTTCAACGCTGAATATATCTTAAAATTATTTGATCAGATGTTTCAACTGGATCACCTCTTTTTCATCAAGGTAACGCCAGCGACCACGGGTTAGGTCTTTTTTAGTAAGGCCCGCGTAAATTACACGGTCAAGCTTTACTACCTCATAACCTAAGTGCTCAAATATACGACGCACAATGCGGTTTTTACCGCTGTGGATCTGTATGCCGATCTCGCGTTTTGAACCACCTGTTACGTATGAAATAGAATCCGGTTTAATTAAACCATCTTCTAACTCCAAGCCATACTGGATTTTGTTCATATCACCCTGGGCTAAACTCTTATTCAGTTCAACCTGGTATAGTTTGGTGATGTTGCTGCGTGGATGCGAAAGCTTATCGGCAAGGTCACCATCATTGGTCATTAATAATAAACCAGTGGTGTTCCTGTCTAAACGGCCGATAGGATAAATCCGCTCTCTACTGGCTTTTTCAACCAGATGCATTACAGTGCGGCGTTCCTGCGGATCTTCAGTAGTGGTGATGTAGTCCTTTGGTTTATTTAATAACACATAAACCATTTTTTCGCGCTTCAATAGTTCGCCATTGTAACGGATCTCATCTTTTATCGGGTCAATTTTATGACCTAATTCGTTTATAACGATACCATTTACTGAAACTACACCTGCTTCGATCAGTTCATCAGCCTTACGGCGTGAACAGATACCTGCATTGGCTATATAACGGTTCAACCGGATAAGACCTGAATCGTCTTTTGGTTTTTCTTTACGGCTACGCATGGTTTTAGCAGGCGCGTCCCTATCCGGAGTTATTTTATTGTATGATGATTTTGCTGATTTGCGGAAAGGTTCGCTTGTTGCACCTTCACGTTTTTTGAAAGTGCCACCGGTTGAAGATTTTGGCGTGAATTTACGCTCGCCTGATCTTGCACCCTCTGATCCTGTTTTTCTTTCGTCACCTTCACTATCTCCTGTCGGTCTACCTGAATAAGATTTTTTGCGTGGAGAAGAGAACGGTTTTTTGTCGCCAGCGGCATCGCCGCCAAAACTTCTTTTCGGACGGTCGTCTGATGAACCTGCTCTGCCTGAGTATGATTTATTGCGTGGTGCTGAGTATGGTTTTTTGTCACCTTCATCGCCGCCAAAGCTTCTTTTTGGACGATCGCTGCTGCTATCTGCTGAACTTACTCTGCCTGAATATGGCTTGCTGCGTCCTGCTGGCCTGTCGCCGCCGTCACTTGGCCTGCCTGAATATGGCTTCTTGGGTGAGTAGCTTTTTTTCTCGCCGCCGGTAAAGCTGCTTTTAAAATCGCCGCCTTCACTTTTGCCTGCGCTGGGCCTGCTGCCTGCTGTTCTTCTTCTTTCGCCAGGGCGTTCTGATGTGCTTTCTTTTTTAGGAGGCTTGTTCCAATCTGTTTTGTCGGAACCTGATGATTTGCCCTTTGATGCGGGTCTTTTTGGCCTGTCATCGGACTTATTTGTCCTGTTTGATGATCTGCCCGGAGCGCTGTCGCGGCCGGTAGGTGCTCTCTTAAATGCCATATTTTTTTGTTTAGCGCTTTCGCAGCGTGAGGGTCAAAGTTACGATTTTTTAAACAATAATTTTATTTTTTTGTTGATGATCAGAATCTGCGTTTAAAGGCTTTAAACAACGATTTTGGACGCTTTTTGAAGCCCCTAAAACACTAAGGTATTGGTAAGTATTTGATAATGTGATTAATATACGTACCTTTGCGGCGAGTTTTCACTTACATAATAAATATGATAAAAACAGGAATGATTAAAAAACACCTAATTACGTGCTCCGTAATGTTCGTGCTGGTTATCATCTCCCGGTTTGCAATTAGTGATTCAGCGGTGTCAAAACCCATCAATATTGCAACTGAACACTCAACTAATTTTCTGTTTACAAAAAATAGGCCATCTACCGATTATAACTTTGCCAATGAGGCATTGCCGGTAAATGATGCCCGCGTAAATACCAAGTTGAGGCACTCCATTAAGCAGCATAATTTTTTGTCGATACAATCAAATGTATTGCAATTTAAAGCACAAAAGCTTTTTCCTATTATCGAGCCCATCCTCAGGATGTATGGTATCCCGGAAGATTTTAAGTACATCCCTTTAGTTGAATCGGGATTGTGCAGTGGCACATCGCCCAAAGGTGCAAAAGGTATCTGGCAGTTTATGCCCGGTACTGCACGTACTTACGGTTTAAAAGTAGGCCACGGTGTTGATGAACGGTTAAACGTTCGTAAATCAACCATCGCGGCATGCAAGTATATTAAAGAGCTTTACGGCGAATTTAATAGCTGGACCCTGGCGGCGGCGGCCTACAACAACGGAGAGATTAAATTACAAAGACAGATTACCAAGCAAAACGAGGACAATTATTTCCGTATGCATTTAAACCGCGAAACCGGTGTGTATGTATACAACCTAATTGCCATGAAAGAGGTTATCAGCAAGCCTGTAAGTTATGGTTTTAAACCAATTTACGCGCATACGCAAACCTCGCAAATGCTGGCATATAATTAATTTGTAAAAAGATTACGGAGCACTTATCAGCCCGGTCCGCGCTAAGCGAATCGGGCTTTTTTTTGCATATATTTGCGGTTTGGTTGATTAGGTTGGATTAAGTGAGTAGTTGATTGAGTTAAAAGTACTTAATCAGTCAGTTTGAACCAACTTAAATCAATATATCTAAATAAAATATGACTACAAAACCTCTCGATCTGGGTGAGCAAAGTGAAGTTGAAGTTTACGGGGCCCGGGTACATAACTTAAAAAATATTGATGTTTCTTTTCCGCGCAATCAGCTGGTAGTAATTACCGGATTGAGTGGTAGCGGAAAATCGTCGTTGGCCTTTGATACTATCTATGCCGAAGGGCAGCGCCGTTACATGGAAACATTTTCGGCCTACTCCCGCCAGTTTATGGGCGGCATGGAGCGCCCGGATGTTGACAAGGTTTCAGGCCTGAGCCCGGTTATCGCTATCGAGCAAAAAACAACCAGTAAAAACCCACGGTCTACCGTTGGTACCATCACCGAGATATATGATTTTATGCGTTTGCTTTTTGCCCGTACCGGCGAGGCATTTTCGTATGAAACCGGCGAGAAAATGGAACGCATGTCTGAAGATCAGATATTGAAAACCATTTATGAACGCTTTGATGGTCAGCCTATAAATATTTTAGCCCCGGTAGTTAAAGCCCGTAAAGGCCATTACCGCGAATTGTTTGAACAGATACGTAAACAAGGCTATTTAAAGGTTTGGATTGATGGCGCTATCGCGGATGTTGAGCCCAAAATGCAAGTCGACCGTTATAAGATCCACGATATTGATATTGTGGTTGACCGGTTGCAGGTGAGCGACGAAAACAGCAAGCGTTTATACACTTCGATACAAGCGGCATTAAAAATATCTAAAGGCATTATCAGGATTGGCGATAAGAATAATAATGTTGCCTATTTCAGTAAATTTTTGATGGACCCAGTTTCGGGTATATCTTATGATGAGCCTCAGCCAAACACATTCTCATTCAATTCACCTTATGGCGCTTGCGAAAAGTGTAATGGATTAGGATATATTTTTGAGGTTGATGAAGCTTCGGTAATCCCTAACCCCAAATTGAGCATCCTGAATGGTGGCTTAGCGCCTTTGGGTGAATTTCGCGAAACATGGATATTCCAGGTGTTAAAAGCATTGGCTAAGAAATATGAGTTTAGCTTATCTGTGCCGATTGAGAAATTGGAAAGAGAAAAACTCGACATCATTCTGAACGGTACGCCTGAAATGATTACCGTTGCGGTTGAGTACAATAAATGGAATGTTCAAAGCTACCAGATCACTTTCGACGGTGTTATCCGCATGCTGGAAGAGCAGCAGGAACGTCGCAGTGATGAAGGCATGGATGACATGGAAAATTACCGTGTGCTAAAAACCTGCCCGGTATGTGAGGGTGCCCGACTTAAAAAAGAATCGTTACACTTTAAGGTGGATGGTAAGAACATCTTCGAGTTGGCTACCATGGATATTAATGATCTGCAGGATTGGTTTAATAATCTTGAAGATCGTTTAACCGAGCGCCAGAATGTTATCGCCAAAGAAATATTAAAAGAGATCCGCGCACGTATTGTGTTTTTGCTGGATGTTGGTTTGAGCTATTTAACGCTTGATCGCACCGCCAAAACATTATCAGGCGGTGAAGCACAGCGGATCAGGCTGGCTACGCAAATCGGTTCACAATTAATGAACGTAATGTACATTTTGGATGAGCCGAGTATCGGGCTGCATCAACGTGATAATGCAAGACTCATCACCGCCCTAAAAAACTTGCGCGATCTGGGTAATACCGTTTTGGTAGTAGAGCATGATAAGGATATGATACTGGAAGCTGACCATGTGATTGATATGGGCCCGGCAGCCGGCGTACATGGCGGAGAGATTGTTGCCCAAGGCACACCTGCTGAATTAATGAAGGTACACACTCTGACTACGTCATACATTAACGGAGAGCGCGAGATCGCTATCCCTGAAAAAAGACGTGATGGTAATGGCAAGGTTCTTAGCTTGAAAAAAGCAACCGGGCATAACCTTAAAAAGGTAAGTGTTGATTTTCCATTAGGTAAGATGATCGGTATTACCGGTGTATCAGGCAGTGGTAAATCAAGTTTGATAACCGAGACTTTATATCCTGTTTTAAATCATCATTTTTTCAGAGCCAAAAAACATCCTTTGCCTTATGATAAGATTGAGGGATTAGAGCATATTGATAAGGTGATTGAGATAGATCAAACACCTATTGGCCGTACTCCTCGTTCAAACCCTGCTACTTATACCGGTGTGTTTTCTGACATTAGGAATTTGTTTGTGGCTTTGCCGGAATCACGTATCCGTGGTTATAAACCGGGCCGGTTCTCATTCAACGTAAAAGGTGGAAGATGCGAAACCTGTCAGGGCGCGGGTATGAAGGTAATAGAAATGAACTTTTTGCCTGATGTACAAGTGCCTTGTGAAGAATGCGGCGGCAGAAGATATAACCGTGAGACTTTAGAGGTTCGTTACCGTGGTAAATCCATCAGCGATGTGCTGGATATGAGTATTGAAGATGCTACGCCATTTTTTGAGCATATCCCCGCAATCTATCGTAAGGTTAAAACTTTATTGGATGTTGGTTTAGGGTATATTCGTTTAGGGCAGGCATCAACTACATTATCGGGTGGTGAAGCACAACGTGTTAAACTGGCAACTGAACTATCAAAAAAAGACACCGGAAATACTTTCTATATTTTAGATGAACCGACCACAGGTTTGCATTTTGAGGATATTAATGTGTTGCTTGGTGTGTTAAACCAATTGGTTGATAAAGGCAACACCGTTTTAGTAATAGAGCATAACCTTGATGTAATTAAAACGGTTGACTATGTAATCGATTTAGGCCCCGAAGGTGGCTCAGGTGGTGGTAGAATACTATTCAGCGGTACGCCTGAAGGTTTGTGTAAGGTGAAAGAAAGCTTTACCGGCCAGTTTTTGAAAAAGGAAATGGGGATAAAATAATCCTGTTTCTTAAAGCTATTAATTTTTTTTTATTTATAAGGTTTACTAATTAACTAAATATTTAGTTAATTAGTAAACCTAAATATTTCAGTATGAAAAAAATAATTTTGCTTGTTATCAGCCTTGCTTCTCTATCACCTGTTTTTGCACAGAATAACGAACGCCATGTCTATAAATCTTTAACCAGAAAAGCCGATTCTCTATACCTCACTAAAGATTATAAAAATTCCGCCCTTACTTTTTCAAGCGCATTTCAACGGTATCATAATCTGGCTACAGCTAGAGACCGTTATGATGCTGCCTGCTCATGGTCGCAAGCCAATTATCCTGATAGTGCATTTAGTAATTTGCAATTAATTGCAGCTAACGGCAGCTATACCAGTTACGATCATATTATTGTAGATGCGGATCTGAATAGCTTGCATGCAGATAAACGCTGGGCGCCTTTATTGGTCATCATACAAAAAAACAAAGACAAGGCTGAAGCAAACTACAACAAGCCACTGACCAAGGAGTTAGACAGTATTTATGATGATGACCAGAGTGGCAGGCAGCAAATTCAGGCAATTGAAAATAAATACGGTGATAATTCAAAAGAAATGAATGCTTTATGGGCTGCTATGGGTAAAAGCGATAGCATCAACCTTATAAAAGTTAAAGCTGTTTTGGATAAATATGGCTGGGTCGGGCCTGAGGTGGTTGGAAGTAAGGGAAATGCTACCCTGTTTTTAGTTATACAGCATGCCGACAGTTTAACAAGAGACAAATATTTGCCAATGATGCGTGCCTCGGTCAAAAATGGTAAAGCTCAAGCTTCTCAGCTGGCTTTAATGGAGGATAGATCGGCATTGGAGCATGGCAAAAAGCAAATTTATGGTAGCCAGATCGGCCGGGATAACAAAACAGGCAAATACTATATTTCTCCAATTGAGGACGAAGCCAATGTTGATAAACGAAGAGCAGAGGTAGGTTTAAACCCGCTTGAGGATTATGCAAAAGATTGGGGTATTGATTATAAATTACCTAAACAGTAAATTCATAAAACAAAATGCATAAATAACATGTACATAAAGGTGTACATGTTGGTATTCTTTTTAATTTTATTTAAATTTGAAAGCCATGCAGGTTACAACATATACATCATTTCGCCAACAGCTAAAATCTTATTTGGATAAGGTTCGTAATAATCATACCCCATTATATGTTACCAGCGCAAACGGAGAAGATGTTGTAGTGCTTTCCAAATCGGACTATGAAAGTATGGAAGAAACTTTTTACTTGCTTAAAAGTCCCAATAATGCCACAAGACTATTAAAGGGTATTGAAGATTATGAAAAAGGCTTGGGTCAGGAAAAAGGTCTTATTGAAGAATGAAAATAATTTTCATAGATACTGCCTGGGAAGATTATTTATATTGGCAGGGCACAGATAAGTCTATGCTTAAGAAGATAAACGCCTTAATAAAAGAAGTTGAGCGTATGCCGCTTGAAGGAAGCGGAAAACCAGAACCGCTGAAACATAATCTTGCCGGATGGTGGTCGAGGAGAATAAATTTAGAACATCGACTAGTTTACAAGGTTGAAAATGATTCGATAGTTATTCTGCAATGCAGATATCATTATTAATTTATTCACTGAATAATATCTCAAAACAAAAAGCATAAATCATAACTTTATGGAATATGCTACCGTTACTCACATCCCCTCAAATTCGCGAAGCCGATGCTTATACCATCGTTAATGAACCCATAAGTTCTGTTAATTTAATGGAGCGGGCGGCGAAGGCGTTCGTGGGTTGGTTTGTGAACCATTTCCCGGATAAGAAACAGGCTATTTCTATCTATTGTGGTACTGGTAATAATGGTGGAGATGGTTTAGCTATCGCAAGGATCTTACACGGTCATCACTATAAATCGGTAAACATCAAGATCACCCGTTTTTCTGATAAAGCGTCGGATGACTTTAACGTCAACCTGAAAAAACTGCAAAGTACTATCACGGTAACAGAAATTAAATCGGGGGATGATTTTCCTGATGAAGACAGTCCGGTTTTAATTGATGCTATGCTGGGCAGTGGTTTAAATAAACCCTTGCATGGCGATTACGAAAAATTAGTAAAACATCTGAATTCATTAGAGAAAACGGTAGTAGCTGTTGATATCCCTACAGGCTTCTTCTCTGAAGGTGAAATTAAGCCTGATAGTACGGTATTAAAGGCTAAACTGGTTATTACCTTCCAACAACCTAAAATCAACTTCCTGTTGCCGGAATCAGGGCCTGTAATGGAATGTTGGGAAGCTGTTAATATTGGTATTGATGACAAGTTTGTAAACTCGCTTAACTCTCCGTATCAGTTTATAACCGAAAAAGATATTAGGCAACTGATGAAACCGCGCCATAAATTTAGTAATAAAGGAAGTTTCGGTCATGCGCTTATTGTGGCCGGGCAGGCTAAAACAATGGGTGCGGCCTTGCTATGTTCATCCGCATGCGCGCATGCGGGTGCGGGTTTAACTACAGCTTGCGTACCCGAGAGCGGATTAATTGCATTAAACAGCTACCTGCCCGAAATTATGGCGATAGTACGCCAGGGGAATGATTTGCCTCAGATCGGGTGGGATACATTTAGTACCATGGCTATAGGGCCGGGATTGGGTAACGATGAAAACTCATTAAATCTTTTGTGCGATATTTTAACAAACTACAAAAAGCCTATTGTTATTGATGCTGATGCGCTCAACATTCTTGCTGAACACAAACAGCTTTGGAATATGATACCCGAAGGAAGTATCATAACACCGCATATGAAAGAGTTTGACCGCCTTTTTGGTGAAAGCAACAGTTGGTGGCAACGTTTGCAAACCGCTATCGAAAAAGCCAAAGAGCATAAAATATGTATCGTACTAAAAAATGATTATACAATAACTGCTACGCCGGATGGTAAGGCTTATTTTAATTCGACAAGTAATGCTGCTATGGCTAGTGGTGGTATGGGGGATGTGCTCACCGGTATAATTACGGCCTTACTGGCCCAGAGATATTCATCACAGGATGCCTGTATTATTGGTACTTATATTCATGGGAAGGCTGGGGACGAATTGGCGCTGCCTAATCGGATGCATGTGGTGCTACCGGGTAAATTGATTGGTCAGCTGCCTATAACGATAGCGAAATTTACGGCATAAAAAAAGGGTTGTCAGTATCAAACAACCCTTTTTTATTAACTATTAACTGATCTTATAAAGAACTAAATACTCGATGTTAGTGTATATAAGACGCTAAGCGCATCCTATAGTTACAAAAACGACGAATAAAGTTTATTGTTTTATCAGGTATACTGTTTTTAACAAAATTTTAACATTGTAACAGGTATTTTTCCTGTTTAAAGCGTTCCAATTACCATCATCTGGTTCATTGTTGGGTTAATGCTGCCGCCTCTTGGTTCAAGGGTTACTGCAAATGCCTGAGCTACAGGTACCGACTTCATTTCCTTCATCAGGGAGCTGTCAGCGGCATCTTTATCAAATACACCTAAGCTAACAGGTTTACCGCTCACTAATGCCCAAAGCTGGTATTGATGTTCCTTATCATTCGCTGGCATTTTAAGGTCGGCCATGTCTATTACAACTTTCTTTTTAGCGGGACTAAAAGCCACCAGCATTAATGCATTAGCATGATTGGCTGTTCCTTTTAGTTTGATAACTTTAAAAGAAGTATCACGGTAGATGCTCAATTGGCGATCCATAAAATTAACCGTTGAGCTAAATTTTTGATTAGTGGAGTTTAAAGCAACTAGCTGTGTATTGGCATCTTGCAATTTGTTGTAAACACTAAATAAGACCACAACGCTTGCTATTAATAAAGCCAGGCAAGCCGCGAATGCATATTTATAAAAACTATTGGCCTTTGGTGCAGGCAGGGCAATAACATTATCCTTAACAGGTTGTGGGTGTTTTGATGGGAAGTTATTATCATCCCCAAAGTTGGTAAGCAGGCTGTTTAATACTCTATCACGTAATTGTGCTGGTGGTTCTACAGCATTTGCCTCAGCAAATAATTCCATTGAATGCTCTATCTCATCCAACTCAGCTTTAATAGCCGGATGCCTGGATGCCATCTCCTCCACCTGCAACTTTTCGCCGGGGCTTACATCCCCCAGAACGTAAAGTTCCAATATCCCTGATTCAATATATGCTTTAATGTCTTCCACTTTCAAACTTTCAATTAAAATGTTTTCTGAGTTGTTGTATCGCCATTCTTAAGCGGGTTTTAATGGTTCCCAATGGGATGCCTAATTCATCGGCAGCTTCCACATGGGTGTAACCCTTAAAGTAAACCAATTCAAGAATTTCTTTCTGGTCGGCTTTTAGTGTTTGCACTAAGTCCTTAATACCAAGCAACTCAGGTTTGTAAACTGTGTTTCTTTGTTCGTCTATGAAAGTTACGTTAATTTCAAGTTCTTGGTTTTTGTTCTGGTTCTTAAAGTCCTTTGAGCGGAGTTTATCAATAGCCAGGTTTCGGGCAATATTTACCATCCATGTAAATAAACGTCCCTTTTCTGTGCTATAACTGGCAAAAGAGTGCCATATTTTTACAAAAGTCTCTTGTAAAACGTCTTCTGCCACGGCAGTGTCAATAATAATTCGGGATATAACTCCATACAACGAAGAGGAATACATATCATATAATGCCTCCACCGCGATTTTTTCGTGGCGCCTTAGTGCAAGCACTAATTCCTCTTCCGATAATGATATTTTACTTTTGTTGCTCAACTTCGTTGTGAAGATATAAAGAATTATCAGATTTCAAACAAGTGTTTTTCAGCGTGGTATGATGAACGAACTAATGGCCCGCTTTCCACATATCTGAAACCCTTGTCAAGGCCAATTTGTTTGTAAAAACTAAACTGGTCCGGATGAATCCAATCAATCACCGGGTGATGGTTGCGTGTTGGCTGTAGATATTGGCCTAAAGTCAATATTTGTACACCTGCGTTTAACAGGTCATCCATCGCTTCCAAAACATCTTCTTCCTTTTCGCCCAAACCAAGCATAATGCCCGATTTTGTACGCAAACCTGATTTTGATATGCGGTTAAGCGCTTCCAAACTGCGGTCATATTTAGCCTGGATGCGTACTTCTTTGGTTAAACGGCGTACGGTCTCTAAATTATGTGAAACAACCTCAGGCCTAGTTTCCAATACACGGTCAAGGTTTTCCCAAACGCCACGGAAATCAGGTAATAATGTTTCTAATGTAGTTTCAGGACTTTCCCTGCGTATAGCGTTAATGGTTTCGGCCCAAATAATTGACCCGCCATCTTTTAAATCATCTCTATCTACGGATGTAATTACACAGTGTTTTACCTGCATTAACTTAACCGAGTTTGCTACACGGCTGGGTTCATCCAAATCAACAGCCAAAGGCCTGCCGGTTGCTACCGCGCAAAATGAACATGAACGGGTGCATATGTTACCCAATATCATAAACGTAGCTGTTCCCGCACCCCAGCATTCGCCCATATTAGGGCAATTACCACTTTCGCAAATCGTGTGCAGCTTGTGTGTATCAACCAAACTACGAACCTGTGCATACTCTTTTCCCACAGGAAGCTTAACCCTAAGCCAATCAGGCTTGCGGTTAACTGGCTGTGCAGGAATTACTGGCAGATCAATCATAATACAAATGTAGGTAAAAACCCCCTAACCCCCTAAAGGGGGAACAATATGTTAAATTTATTACTGCAAAATTACAGACTGGAAATTTCTGCATTAAAAATGATAACTATTTAAAAATGATAAAACTACCGTCATTGCGAGCGAAGCGTGGCAATCCCCCTACTTACAGAGAGACTTTGCATAGTTTGGGATTGCCACGCTTCGCTCGCAATGACGTTTTGTTTTTCTATGAAAAACATTGGATCGTTTTTAAACAGATTCTTAGATTTGTCAGAACATATTCATTAACAATTCCCCTATAGGGGTTAGAATCATTATGGCAACAATTGAAACCACATACCTTGGCGATTTAAGAACCGAGGCTATCCATTTACAATCGGGTACTAAAATTTTAACTGATGCGCCAACTGATAATCAGGGCAAGGGTGAAGCATTTTCACCAACTGATTTGTTAGCAGAGTCATTGGCTGGGTGTATATTAACCACCATGGCCATCGCGGCACGTACGCATAATATTAATATGGATGGTACTAAAGCCGAAGTAACCAAGGTAATGGCTGCCAACCCGCGCCGTGTAGGCGAAATTATTGTGGATATAAAATTCCCTGCTGAGTACTCAGATAAAGAAAAGAAAATATTAGAGCTTGCTGGTCTCGGTTGCCCGGTACATGTGAGTTTGCATCCGGATTTAAAGCAAACGATTAATTTTGGATGGGTATAAGCCCCTTCTAAATCTCCCCCGGAAGGGGAGACTTTAAAAAGTCTTTTAATGCCCTCCCTTCCGGGGAGGGTTTGGGTGGGGCTATGCTAGTACTTCCATCGCCTCTTCTACGGAAATTTGTCCGTGAGATTGGTCGAGTATGCAGTCGCCGTCTTTAATTAACAGCATTTGTGGTGATTCATGATGAACCTGAAAATCTTCAGCAATTTTGCTGGATAGATCGCGGTGTTTTATAAGATCTAAAAAATATAAAGGCATATCGGCAGGCAATTTATCCATATCCATTTCAAAACGCCTTTTTGCCATCATGCTGATAGAGCAGCGTGTGCTGTGCTTAAAAATTAAGCTATAACCAGCCTGCTGTTTGATCGTATCTATCTGATTCGCCGAGTCTAACGATGTCCAATTCATGTTACAAAAATATTGTATTTAAGCTTGCTTAACGTAATTACAGTGTAATGCTGCATTTAGTTTTAAGCTTTTTGATAATAAAATGACACGCTATGATTAGCGTCCGCTGCGAGGGTAAGTGTTGTAAGCAGGACAAAGTTTGCTTGAGCAAGAAGCAAGGCTACCTAATGTTAAAGCTATAATAGCTATATAAAGTAATTTTTTCATTTTATAACTTTTTACTTTTAACGTAAATTAAGCTTTCAAGGTTTCAGCTAAATGAGCCATTTTTATAGCTGTTACTGCTGCCTCGTCGCCTTTGTTGCCATGTTTGCCTCCGGCACGGTCAAATGCCTGCTGGTGGTTATCAGTGGTTAATACTCCAAATATAACAGGTTTTGAGTATTTTATAGCAACATTACTCACTCCATTTGCTACCGCGTTACAAATAAAATCAAAATGCCTTGTTTCGCCCTGTATCACACAGCCTAAACAAATAACAGCATCTAAATTTCCTTTTTGTAATAACAGATCGGCGCCGGATGTTAATTCAAAGCTACCCGGAACAGGGTAAGTGAAAATATTTTCGGCAGGGGTGCTATATTTAAGCAGGCTTTCATAAGCGCCCTGGTATAAGGCATTAGTTATCTCGGCGTTCCATTCGGCTACTACAATGCCAAAACGGTATGAAGCACCCGAAGGTACTTCGCTGTTAGAGAAATCGCTTAAATTTTTATGTTGACTAGACATGGGGGTTAGTGATTAGAGATCAGTTGATTAGTGATTAGTAGCATCAGATAAACTAATCTCTGATCACTAATCACCAGCCACTACAATTTTGCTTGCGCGCGGGCTATGTATTCGTCAATATTTTGTGCTTCGGCGCTGCCAAAGTAATCAGATTTGATCTTTTTATAAGTTTCTTCAGCTGATTTATTGTCGTTTTCAGCTTCGTAAACCAAGCCTAATTTTTTAAGGTACATCGGCGATAAAAACTTGTTTTTCGCCATGTCAGCCGCTTTTTTGAAATAGGTTTCAGCTTTGTCGTAATTTTTCAATTCAACATAGGCATCGCCTGTGCAGCCTAAAGCTTCAGCAGCAACCATGGTATCATCACCATGATAGTTGGTTAAGTTATCAATAGCTTTATTGTAATCGCCTTTGTTTAAATAGGCGGTACCTAAGTAGAAATAAGCCAGGTTAGCAGCTTTTGTGTTGCTGTAATCGCTTAGTATTTTTGCGAAACCAGGGTAGCCTGCATCGCCGTTGATGGCTTTATCCCAATCTTTTCTTTCCCAGAAATCCTGTGCTACGTGCATTTGGTTAGCAGCCTCAACTTCGCGAGGGGCAAGGTACATTTTAAGGTATAAAAAATAACCTACAGCCATTACAACTATCGCTGCAACTATAAATAATAAGCTTTTTTGATTTTCGCGTACAAATTTACCTGTCTGTCCCAGATCGTTGTTAGTATTTGCAACAACCTTTGTGTTATCCTGCTTTATGGCCATTTCTGTTCTAAAATTAAGTTTGCAAACTTACGGTTTTATAAATTTCTCGCAATAGCTTTTGTATTAAATATTTAGTGAATGAGCGAGTGTGTGATTTAGTGATTAAATATTTATAAAAAAGGCAGTTATCAAGTGTAATAAGTTTAGTTTTTCACATACTCTTTAACAGTACTTGATACAATCTGTATATAAATCTGACGAAAATAGCTTCCAAATTATTATGTATTAAAGTGGCAATACTTATTGGTAAGGGTTTTGATTAACTCAACGCGCTCAATCACAAATTTTTGATTGAAAAAGGTATTTGAAAAGTCGTCGAAGTGCTCAATATGATAGCCCATATAAAATATCCAAAACGCGAAGCTTAGGTAAGGGATGGCAGCTATTTCATCTTCTGATAGTTGCCTTACTTCTCTATAACTTTTAATCAGAATATTAAATGAATGATCAGCTTCTTCCTGGCTCATCTTGTTAAATGTTGCGTTGAGGGAAAGATGGATCCAAAATGTCATAATATCATTAACCAAATAACCTTTACCCAAAAAGTCAAAATCGAAAAAAGTAATATTGTCTTTATTATCAAAATGGAAATTTTTTGGTAAAAGATCATAGTGGCAATAACCATAACTAAATTCTGAAAGCTCAAAACTTTCAAGTTTATGGATAACCTTATCTATAGTATCTTTAATCCAAAGCTCTTGATCAGGAATATTTTCAAAAATTGGCTTGAAAGATTGCAAGGGCTGACGCATAGTCGTATTTAAATCATATGATTTACGTTCGTAAGGAAGTTTAATACTACAGGAAACATTGTGAATTCGAGCTAATTCCTTGCCAAAGTTAGATAACTGGATATCGCTTAGTCGATTTACAGATAAACCTTCTGCATAGCTGAACAAAACCCCGTACCTGGTTCCTTCTGCTGCATTGAATCCTAAAATTTGATCTTGATTTATTGTAGGTATAGGGTATGAAACACCAATTCCCTGTGATTTAAGAGCTTGCAGAAAAGTTATCTCAGAGCGTATTTCTTCAAGAGACCTATGACTTTTACGATATATTCTAAAGACGAATTTTTTATCTGTAGTTTCTACTAAATAATGATCGTTTACACCTCTCAATAAGTATTTGCATACTAAAATTGCAAAGCCATATTTATTTTGTAAATAGTTCTTCAATTCTACCGAAGATAAAGTAGAATATTGTGTAGGGAAAATAGGCATGGCTGCTAAAATATGAATAAATGCGTTAAATCACTATTGGGCTTTGCTCTAAAAAGGTTATTTCAAACTGAGCCCTACTAATAATAACTAATCTCCCATCTCTAACCTCAAATCACTAACTTTGTGGCACCTCAAATATGTATCTGCAGCAACTATCCGTAATCAACTTTAAAAATTATTCTGAAGCCGAACTAACCTTCAGCGAAGGGGTAAATGCGTTTACCGGGGATAACGGCGCAGGTAAAACCAATTTGCTGGATGCGATACATTACCTATCGTTATGTAAAAGCTATTTCAACCCGATAGATACACAGCAGATCAAACAGGGAACGGATTTCTTTATCATCAACGGTAATTTCAGCAAAAACAATAAACCTGAAAAAATTGCCTGCGCGGTAAAGCGGAACCAGAAAAAACAATTCAAGCATAATAAAAAGGATTATACCCGCTTGGCCGATCATATCGGGTTGTTTCCTTTGGTGATGATCTCACCCTATGACACCAGTATAATTACTGACGGGAGCGAGGAGCGGCGTAAGTTTGTTGATAATGTGCTATCGCAAACTGATAACCATTACCTGGATGAAGTTATAGTATATAATAAGGTATTAAGTAACCGCAACGCTTTTTTAAAGCTGATAGCAGATACGGGCAGATATGATCCGCATTTGTTAGAGGTGATGGATGAGCAGTTGATTGAGGCAGGTAACAGCATATTTAACAAGCGCAAGCTTTTTATGCAGGGCTTCACCGAAATATTCAATCAGCATTACCAGTTTTTAACAGGTGATGCGGAGAAAGTAGACCTGATTTATGAGTCGCAGTTATTGCAGGATGATTTCGTGGCTTTATTGAAAAAGAGCATCGAGCGCGATAGGATACTTGAACGCACTACCGCCGGCATACATAAAGACGACCTGCAATTTACGATACATGGCTTACCGATGAAAAAGTTTGGGTCACAGGGGCAGCAGAAATCGTTTTTGATAGCGCTTAAGCTGGCGCAGTATACCTTTTTAACACAACAAAAAGGATTTAAGCCTTTATTATTGCTGGATGATATTTTTGATAAGCTGGATGATAAGCGCGTAACCAAACTAATGCAGATGGTTAGCGATAATGATTTTGGGCAAGTTTTTATTACCGACACCAGTTTAAGCCGGGTGCAGGCCATATTTAATGATATGGGCGTGGCAATTAAATTATTTAAAGTTACCGGAGGGGAAATTGATGCGTAAAGCCAACGATAAATCATTAAAAGAAGCTATTGAGCAAATGCTTAACGTTTATAAGATCAAAAAACGTTTTGAGGAAACCGGCATTGTGGCCCATTGGCCCGAACTGGTTGGTAAATCGGTAGCTAACCGTACTAAGGAGCTTTTTATACACGATAAAAAGCTTTACCTGCGTATAGAATCATCAGTAATAAAAAATGAGCTGATGCTAATGCGCAACCAGATAATCACCAAGATAAACGATAAAGCGAAAGAGATATTAGTTGAAGAGATTATCTTCCTCTAGCCATACGTAAACGTGTGGGCAGGCTTACATAAACTTCGTCCCTGATTTTTGAGTAAACAAAAATGAATATGCCGGGAAGTAGGAAAGAAAGTTGAACTTCGGGATGGATTTTAAACAGCAAAGTAACTGAAACGCATAATGATACTACTATTGCTGAGTATATCATTAATTTGAATATGCTTTTCATAACTTATTGATTTAAAAACCATTTAGATTTAGATAAGTAAACCTAGACATATAAAACTGATAAAACAAAATATCGGATTTATATTTCCGCATTTTGTTTTATCAGTTTTAAAACCTTAACCGAGGGTTAAAATTGTTCGAAAGCCGAGAAGAAAAAGCTTCCTTCAATTTGCGCATTCTCGTCAGAATCAGAACCATGTACGGCGTTTGCATCAATTGATTTTGCAAACAGGTTACGGATAGTTCCTGCCTCAGCCTTAGTTGGGTCTGTAGCGCCGATTAGTTTACGGTAATCTTCAATAGCGTTATCTTTTTCAAGTATTGCAGCTACAATCGGGCCTGATGACATAAAAGCAACTAGATCCTTGTAAAAAGGGCGTTCGCTGTGTACAGCATAAAACTGACCTGCTTTTTCAGGACTTAAAAAAAGGTATTTCATAGCAACTAATTTAAAGCCGCTTTTTATAATCTGGTCAATAATTGCACCTGTGTGCCCTGCTGCAACCGCATCAGGCTTAACCATTGTGAATGTTCTGTTACTTGCCATATCTGTTTTTTAAAAATTGGTGCAAAAGTAGCGTTTTTAATTTAAGTATAAAGTGTTGGTTTGTATGCTCATAGAATAGCTTTGTTTTTAACCTATCCTCCTCCTTTCTCTGATTCCAGGGAAAGGTATCGCACAGGGCCTGCATTTTATATTTTTGGAGATTAAAGCCATCTGTAAAGTGCTTAAAATTCTAAAAAGAGATTTTCCTGTTTATATACTATATGACATAGTTTTAACGTTTATAAAAACCTAAACAAAAAAATGTTTTACTTATCTGTCAATCAGTTGGAATTTTATTTAGCTTTGCAACTCTTTTTTAAAATTTGATGTTAGATACCGCTTCGCTTATTGATTTTTTAGCTCAGCCCCAAAAAATAGTTATTACTACCCATCATAAACCTGATGGTGATGCTATGGGTTCGTCATTAGGCTTGTATAATTATTTGATACAGCAAGGGCATCATGCACAAGTTATTACCCCAACAGATTATCCCCAGTTTTTAAACTGGATGCCGGGAAATGGTGATGTTATTATATATACTGATAACGTAGCCAAAGCCGATCAGCTTATAGCTGATGCGGATATGATATTTTGCCTTGATTTTAACGCGCTCGGGCGTATTAACGAAATGGGCGAAAAGGTGGGTGAAAGCAACGGGCTGAAAATTATGATAGATCATCACCTGGAACCACAGGATTTTGATGATTATCGCCATTGGGATATAAATGCCTGCGCTACCGCGCAGTTAGTATATACTTTTATTGTTGAAATACTTGGCCATAAAGAATTGGTTAACGCTGATGTAGCAAGCTGCCTGTATACTGGCATCATGACGGATTCAGCATCATTCCGTTTGCCGAATACAACATCTACGGTACACCGTATAGTTGCCGACCTGATTGATGCAGGCGCACCTAACGCGCGCATCCATGAGCTGGTTTATAACGACTCTACCGAAATAAGGCTTAGATTTTTGGGCCATTGTTTAGCCAATAAATTGCAGGTTTTTAATGAATTCAACACAGCGCTGATAACAGTTACCGCAGACGAATTGAAAGAATACGATGTTATTACCGGAGATACGGAAGGAATTGTTAACTATGCATTATCAATAAGTAATGTGCGTTTAGCTGCATTTATGGTTGAAAGGAAAGATAAAGTAAAACTATCTTTGCGCTCGAAAGGCGATTTTCCGGCAAATGAAATTTGTAAAAAGTATTTTAGCGGCGGCGGACATCGTAACGCGGCCGGAGGAACATCATCAGACAGTCTGCAAGAGACTGTAGAACAGTTTAAATTAATTTTACCTAAATATAAAAATTTATTAATTCAATAATTAAAATGAAAAAAACCCTAATGTTTTTAGCCCTTGCGTCAGTGGGATTAGCAAGCTGCAATGGCGGATTTAAAAAAGATGACGGAGGATTGCTTTATAATATTTATGTAGATAAAGGCGGACCGAAAATTCAAACTGGTGACTTTGTTAGCGTTAACCTTATCGCTAGAAGAGATGACGATTCAGTTTTATTCAGCACTTATGAACAAGGTCATCCGGTAGAAACTTTGGTTCCAAAACCACAGTTTAAAGGTGATATTTTTACAGGATTAGAAAAATTATCTGAAGGTGATAGCGCGACTATCAAAATCGCTGCCGATTCAATGTTCAAAAAAGGACAGCCTAAGCCACCGGGCTTTAAAGGCAAATACTTAGTTTACACTATTAAAGTAAATAAAGTTATTGCTAAAGGCACACTTAGCGACCAGGTTTTCCAAACTGAGATTACTGATTACATCAAAAGCCAATCACTTGTTTTCAAAAACCGCGAACCTGGATTGATCAAAAATTACATTGCTGATAACAAACTGGCTGTTAAACAAACACCAGATAGCTTATACTATGTAATTACGCAGCAAGGTACAGGCCCTAACGCTGTTGTTGGTGATACAGCAGTTGTAAATTATACTGGTAAATTACTTAACGGAAAAGTATTTGATACCTCAGTTAAAGACGAAGCTGTTAAAGGTAAAATGCCTGCAGATCCAATGCGTCAGTACAAACCTATCCATATCCCTGTAGGTCAAAAAAGAGTTATACCAGGATGGGACGAAGGTTTGCAATTGTTAAACAAAGGTTCAAAAGCCATCTTTATTGTACCATCGAGCCTTGCTTATGGCGAGCGTGGTATTTCAATCATTGGCCCATACACCCCGATAGCATTTGAAATTGAAATGGTTGATATCATCAAACCAAATCCAAATGCTCCAAAACCGGTAGCTCCAATAATGCCGACTATGCCACAAGGCCAACCGGTTAGAAAATAATAACCTCAAAACATACATACCTTCCCGCTAACACGGGAAGGTTTTTTTATTTATATGAAAAAATATATTTTCGGTATTTTGCTGCTTTGCGCAAGTACTATTTCGGTAAAAGCACAAAGTGATTTGCAGCGTACGGCAAGAGGCGTACAGTACGTTATCTTTACCCATAATCCGGGTGAAAAAATAAAGCAAAATGATGTTATCACCATTGATGTTATTCAAAAAACTGATAAGGATTCGGTAATTTCAAGCACCTATACCATTGGGCATCCTATTAAAATACAGGTACAGCCAACACAGGCACTTACTGATATGATGGACATATTCCCATTACTGGCTGCAAATGACAGCGCATTGGTAAAAATGCCGGCAGATTCTGTTTTTAATGGACATGAGGAAAGTCGCCCGCCATTTTTCCCGAAAGGCAGCAGCATCAACTTTTACATAAAAGTTCAAAAGATCCAGTCGTTAAGCGATGCTATTGCTGAGCGTAATGCTGATATTGAAAAAGTAAAATCAGAAGAAGGCGCGCAAGCAGCCAAATACATCGCTGATAATAAATTGGTGGTAAAAACCACACCATCAGGCTTACAATATGTGATCACCAAAACATCGCTTAAGCCAAGGCCGCTTACCGGCGACACCGTATCGGTAAATTATGTAGGCAAATTACTAAGCGGGCAGGTATTTGATTCAAACATTGCAGCAGTCGCGAAAATGTCGGATCTTGATCAGCCGGGCCGTACTTACGAGCCTATTAAATTCCCGGTTAATACCAGCCAGGTTATAAAAGGTTGGGACGAAGGTTTGTTATTATTGCACGAAGGCGAAAAAGCTATATTCATTATCCCATCGGCACTGGCTTATGGTAACGAGGGCAGCGGCCCTATACCACCTGCCAGTACACTGGTTTTTGATGTTGAACTGGTTAGCGTAAAGCGCATTAAACATGCACCGGTAGCTAAAAAGCCACTCGCCAAAAAGCATCATTATCCAGTTAAAAAAACAAATAATTAATATTATAAAGCGTCCTACTGATTATTTGGCTAAAGCCAGGAAAGCTTGGTTGATTGTTACCGTCAGCTGAAGCAGACGGCAATGAGATCTTGTCAATTTTTAGCTAAAGCCAAGAAAAATGGGTGACTGTTATCGTCAGTTAAGACAGACGCAATTATTACCATTAATTGATTACGTTGGCTTCTGCCAATAGATATTAAATCATAATATCGGGCTTTAGCCCCAACTATTATTACCATTAAATCATTGCCGTTGGCTTTAGCCAACGGTTACTAATAGCATATTTGGGGCTTTAGCCCAATTGATAACTATTTATTTGTTAAGCCTCCTGATAACCGGGAGGCTTTTTTATTTTTGCATTATGTTACTTACCGATACGCATACCCACTTATATTACGAAACAGATGACGAGAAGCGTGCGGCATTAATGCAACGGTGCAAGCAAAACAACATCGGCCGGTTATTTTTGCCTAATGTTGATGTTTCATCAGCTGCGCAGGTTTTTGACCTGGCGGCAGAATATCCTGCCATATGTTACCCAATGCTGGGTTTGCACCCCTGCTCGGTTAAGGCTGATTGGGAAACTGTGCTCAAGGCCATTTGGAATACGCAGCAGGGTCGTAAACTATATGCTATAGGAGAGATCGGTATTGATTTGTATTGGGATAAAACCACCCTGCCCGAGCAGGTGCTTGCCTTTAAGGCACAGATAAAAAAAGCGAAGGAATTAAAATTGCCCATCGTTATCCATTGCCGCGAAGCTTTTAATGAAGTTTTTGAGGTGTTGGAAGAAGAGCGTAGCGAAGATTTGCGCGGTATTTTACACTGCTTTACCGGCAACCACGAGCAAGCGTTAAAAGCCATTGATTTAGGTTTTTATTTAGGAATTGGTGGCGTAGTTACCTATAAAAATGGCGGTTTGGACAAATTTTTACAGGAAATTGATTTGCAACATATCGTTTTAGAAACAGATTCTCCGTACCTTTCGCCAGTTCCGTACCGGGGTAAGCCTAATGAAAGTTCATACTTAATTTACATCGCCGAGAAGGTTGCGGAGCTATACCATCTTAATGTTGAAGTTGTGGCTGCTATCACCACAGAAAATTCAAAGAAGATATTTGGTATATAATTAATTTATACATTTGATTTTAAGCCATTCATGAGCCAGATTCTGATCATCTATACCGGGGGGACAATTGGTATGATGAGCGACCCTACTACAAAGGTGCTCAAACCCATAAACTTTGAGCAAATAATGGACAATGTTCCAGAGCTCGATAGATTAAACTGTAAAATTAAGGTACACTCTTTTGATAAGATTATCGATTCATCAAACATGAATCCGGAGATCTGGAGTGAGCTTGCAGGACTAATAGAATCGAATTACGACGATGTTGATGGGTTTGTGATATTGCATGGTTCTGATACGATGTCGTACACCGCGTCGGTAATGAGCTTTATGCTGGAGAATTTGGCCAAGCCCATAATTTTTACCGGATCGCAATTGCCAATCAGCGCTATACGTACCGATGCAAAGGAAAATTTGATGACAGCCATCGAAATTGCCAATGCTAAAAAGAATGACCGCGCCCGTGTTCCTGAAGTTTGTATCTATTTCGATTATAAATTATTCAGGGGTAATCGTTCGTTTAAATATAACTCATCAAAATTCGAAGCGTTTCGCTCCCCGAATTATCCGATACTGGCAGAGTCTGGTGTACACCTGCGTTTTAGCGCAAATGATATTCGTCAGCCTGCGGATGCACCAATGAAAGTGCATAAAAATCTGGTTAGCGATGTTGCCGTGCTTAAATTATATCCCGGCATAAGCCCTAAGGTGGTAGGTACTATTTTAAGGGCGGATGTTCGTGGTGTTGTGATGGAAACATTTGGTGCCGGTAATACCACAACTGAGCAATGGTTTATTGATATGCTGAAAGAAGCTATCGCCAGTGGGAAAGTGATATTAGATATTTCGCAATGTAAAGTTGGTACCGTTGAGTTAGGTCGCTATGAAACGAGTAAAGAGTTAAAAGACATGGGTATAGCCAATGGTTATGACATGACCTTTGAAGCCGCTGTTACCAAAATGATGTACCTGTTAGGCCAAACCAACGATCCTCTGCAAGTTAAAGAATGGTTGGAGACTGATTTGAGGGGCGAGATAACGGTATCGTAAGGAATTTATTAACCTACCGTCATTGCGAGGAGCGTAGCGACGTGGCAATCCCCGACTTACAGAGCGGCTTTGCACGTTGGACCTGCAAAGTAGGGGATTGCCACGCTTCGCTCGCAATGACGCTTGGTGGTTAGACTTAATTTGATAATCTAATCTTTTATTTATTCCTCAATCAAATCCACATACAAATCTTTCCATTCTGAGTTCAATTCATTGATCAATTTAATCTTGGCATTTCTGTTTGTTGCTTTAATTTGTTTTTCAGCAGCAATCGCCTCCTCTATATGCGGATATGCTAAATAGTAAACAAGCTTGTCACAACCATATTTGGCAGTGAAGCTGTTTGGGTAAGTTTTATTCTTATGTTCCCAGATGCGGCCTATTATATCAGATGTTACACCCGTGTAGAGAACAGAATGAACTTTATTGGTCATAATGTAAACGCAGCCGCCTCGTTGGAAAACCATAAGGCAAATTAATAAAAGTCTATAAACCTGCAAAGTTTGATCTGCATAGTCGGGGATTGCCACGCTTCGCTCGCAATGACGCGTAGTGAGCATGAGCAGTGGGGGCTAAACATAACAAACTTTACCGTCATTGCGAGGAGCGTAGCGACGTGGCAATCCCCGACTTACAGAGCGGCATTGCAAGTTGGACCTGCATAGTCGGGGATTGCCACGCTTCGCTCGCAATGACGATGGGGTATATAAGTTAAAATCTGTTAAATAAACAGCTCACTTATAAAGCTTTATATTTAATCTCCTACTTTTGAGCATAACCTAACGATTATGTTCAAAAGCTACTTTAAACTTGCATTGCGCAATCTTTGGAAAAGGAAAACTACCACATTTATTAATGTTTTTGGCCTGGCGATAGGTTTGGCTTGTTGCGCCCTGGTTTTTCTATTTGTGCAGCATGAGTTCAGCTTTGATAAAGGTTTTGATAATGCAGGCGATATTTACCGGGTAACCAGCGTATTTAAAGAAGGCAGCACCGCGCCTACTACGGTAATGCCTTATGCCACTTATTTAAAGAGTGAAATACCCGAAATAAAACAGGTAAGCAGGCTTGATGCTTCCAAATGCACTTGTGTTATCCAGGTAAACGACGGCAACGACCATACGCCTTATACTGTAGACAATGGTTATTGGGCCGATCCATCGTTTTTCGATATATTTTCTTTCCATTTTTCTCAAGGAAACCGTAGCTCTGCTTTTAGTGCACCGAATGCTATTGTGATATCAGAGCCGCTTGCCCAAAAGCTTTTTGGAAATAGTGGCGCGATAGGCAGAACAATTAAAACGGATAATAACATCTACACCATTACAGGGGTGTTTAAAAAAGACTTCCTGAATCATTTTAATGCCGATTTTTTCGCTTCCAATAATAGCAATGGTGTCCGCGAGAAAATCGCCTCTGTACATAATTGGGTCGTTGATCCTAACTACTACTGCTATGTGAGCCTAAAACCCGGCAGTAATAGGCAGCATGTTATCAATGAACTGAAAGCATACACGCAAAGACATGCCACGGCGGATATGAAAGCGACAAATGATAATATCAGCAATTCATTACAATCACTTACCGATATCCATCTGCATTCATCGCAATACCAAAGTTATATGGAGGTTAAACAGGGTAACATGAAATACCTGTATCTCCTGGGCAGTATAGCATTAACCATATTATTGCTGGGATGTATTAACTACATGAATTTATCAACCGCGCAAGCCATTGACAGGGCCCGCGAGGTTGGCGTACGCCGGGTAATGGGGGCTGATAAATCGGCTATACGTTACCAGTTTTTAATGGAAACAGTTGCTATCAGCCTGATGGCATTATTGGTGGCTATCCTGTTGGCCTTCCTGCTACTTCCGGTTTTTAATACGATGACGGGGCAGCAATTATCCTTTTTCGCACCGGAGAACAGCACGCTTATTTTATGGATGCTGCTGGTAACATTGCTTACCGGTTTATTGGCGGGGCTTTACCCGGCATGGTATCTATCAGCATTTAACCCGGTAAAGGTGCTTAAGGGAAAAGCAAGCGACTCATCAAGCTTGGTTAACATTCGTACGGTATTGGTATCGGTGCAATTTATCATATCAACCTGCCTCATATTTGCCACGCTGGTGATATGGAAACAGTTAAGTTTTATGATAAATGCCAAACCGGGTTTCGATCAGGATCAGCAATTGGTTATCAATTTAAATACAGATCAAGCCAAGAGTAATATCGCTTATTACAGGGATCAACTGGGTAACAATCCTAATTTTCAGCAAGTGAGTGCCGCCGCAAGTGGACTTATTTCGGGCGATATGAATATGTATGTGCAAGGAAAAACAATTAACGATAAGCATGATGTTTTTTTGAACCTGGTTGATGATAATTATGTTAAAACGGTAGGCATCAAACTTATTTCAGGAACTGACTTTACGCCCGTCAACTTTACCAATAAAAACACAGCGCTCGATCTGGAAGCGACGGACATAGGTAGGCAAGTAATCATAAACGAAGAGGCTGCTAAAGCATTAGGACTAAATCCTTATACAGCGCCGGGCAATTATTTGTCGCGTTTTTATAACGGTGTGGTTTATAACTATAAAATTATGGGCGTGATGAAAGATTATCACTATTTTTCGTTACATGCAGCAATTGGCCCATGTATGATTATGCCTGCAAATCCTATCAGGTTCAGCACTGTTATAGCCAAAGTTAAAGGCAATGATATGGCTGCGGCTATTAAATATAGTCAGCAAGTATGGAAAACGATAAACCCCGATACCCCATTTAGCTATGATTTTTTAGATGACAGCTTTAAATGGGATTATATGCAAGATCAGCGAGAACAACAAATGATGGCTACTTGTGCCGTTATAGCTATATTAATATCAGGCTTAGGTTTATTGGGGTTGATAACACACAGCTTAAATCAGCGCGCTAAGGAAATTGGAATAAGAAAGGTTATAGGTGCAAGTGTAAGCAGTATAGTTGTGTTGTTTTACAAAAAATATTTTAAGCTGGTATTAATTGCTAACCTGATAGCTTTACCGCTGGCCTGGTATTATATGAATAAATGGTTGAGCGATTTTCCTTACCGGATTGAGATCGGGTGGTTAACTTTTATACTATCCTTGTCGGCAGGTATAGTTATTGCCTTTTTTACCATCGCATTTAAAACAATAGGGGCAGCTATGTCTAACCCGGTAATCAGTTTAAGGAGCGAATAGGGTATTTTAAGGTGTTTTTGGGTAAAAAACAAGCTTTTTTAATCGAAAAACAGGCTAATTTGAAGTGTTTTTAAGCGATTTTAGATCTTTTTTGAGCTGATTTAGCCTTTATTTTAGCTGTTTTTTATTCTAAAAACCGCCTTTTTAGTAATGAAAAACCGCTTTTTCGGGGTAAAAGTGTACCAAATGTACCAGGTGTTTCACTTGTACCGTGGTACACCCAGTGTTATTTAGCTTTGAATAAACCGTATTTCAGTATGCAATATATCGCTCTAAAACCATCCTTCCAGCCTATCTTTTTGCCTTCGGCGTAGGTGCGGCCGTAGTAGGATATGCCAACTTCATATATCCGTACATTAGGTATCCGGGATATTTTGACGGTTACTTCGGGCTCAAACCCAAATCTGCTTTCTTCAAGGTTTATGGACTGGATCATTTTGGTATCAAACAGTTTGTAGCAGGTTTCCATATCCGTTAGGTTAAGGTTGCTGTACATGTTTGTTAGCGTGGTTAAAAACTTGTTACCAATGGTATGCCAAAAGAATAATACCCTATGCGGGTTCCCACCCATAAACCTCGACCCAAAAACAACATCGGCAAAACCTTTTATAACCGGCTTTAGCAGATCGTTATACTCCTCCGGGTCATATTCCAAATCAGCATCTTGTATAATGAGGTACTCACCGGTTGCTTTTTGTATCCCGGTGTGTATGGCGGCACCCTTACCCTGATTATGGTCATGCTTAAAATATTGGATGGACATATCCGGGTTCGCTGAAATATAGTTTTCTATTGCCTGTTCAGTATCATCTGTAGAGCAATCATTAACGATAATTAATTCCTTGCTGATGTTATTAAGCAGCTCAACTGATTTTACTTTATCTAGTATTAAATGTATTGTGCGTGCTTCATTGTATGCCGGAATAATTATTGATAATTTTTGTATAGCCATTTGGGGGATTTCTGCCTGGTTTTATTATAAATTCTTAGCTAATATAAAAATATCGCCGGTACATTGTTTATTTAATTACTGAAGTGTGAAATACAAAAAGGTTAAAGGAATACTTTCATTAGTGTTGGCTGTACAAGTATAATACTTGAATTATTTAAATACTTGAATTATTTTATTTCTTGAAATTAAGGGTACATTAGCACTAATAAAATATTTGTATCGCTAAAATCACGCATTAGAAATAAATTTGTGGCAGCTAGTCGCGACTTAACACGTTTGCAATTACGCTTGATAATCAGGTTGAAAAAATGGCTAATAATGGAAATATTAATATAAAGGAGCTGGCTCGTCATCTCAACTTGTCTAAGTCTACCGTATCCAGAGCTTTTACAGGGCATAGCGATATTAACCTGGAAACGAAGGAGCGTATACTTAAAGTTGCTAAAGAGCTTAACTATCAGCCTAACCATCACGCCAGTAATTTAAGGGCACAAAAAAGCAAAAACATTGCTATTATAGTTCCTGAGATTGCCAACAACTTCTTCTCGCAAGCCATAGATGGTATTGAAACAGTAGCCCGAGAAAAAGGGTATCATTTGCTGATTTATTTAACGGCCGATAACTTTGAAAGTGAAGTAGCTTACGTAAACGATTTGTATAATGGTCGCGCGGATGGGATCATTATGTCGGTATCCGGCGAAGCTAATGATCACAGTTATATGAAGAAACTGGAGCAACAGCAAATTCCGCTTGTGTTTTTTGATAGGGTTTACGATGATATAAACACAGCCAAAGTAGTAACCGATGATTATGCCAGCAGCTTTGAAGCCACGATGCATTTGGTTCAGGCCGGGTGTAAAAACATTGCTTTTTTGGTTACCAACAAACAATTATCAATCGGAAAAATGCGTATGCAGGGATACCTGGATGCGCTTAGGCATGCTAACCTACCTTTTGTAGATGAATTAATAGTTGATTGCAGTAACGATATTAATTTGAATTACGCCATACTTACAAATGCATTTAAAACACTTACCATTGATGGCATCTTTGCATCTGTTGAGCGTTTGGCTTTTGCCACCTATTATGTTTGCCACGATCTGGGCATCAGTATACCTAACCAGGTAAAGGTTATCAGCTTTTCCAGCCTGGAGATAGCGCCTTTATTAAACCCTGCCCTTACCACTATAACGCAGCCAGCTTATGAATTGGGCATACAGGCAGCAACCCTGTTATTCAAGATGCTTACCCAGGATGAGCCCGTTACAGGTCAGATCGTATTATCATCCAAAATTATTCCCCGCAGTTCTACTTTATAAACTTATTTGCTAAATCGTGCAAAGCTCAAATTGCGATATTGGCAAAAAGTTTGTGCTTTTTTGCCTTTTTGGGCAGAATTTTCACCTCCGCTCGCAAAAGTTATTAACATTTTTTTCAACAATCGGGAACATTCCCGGAAATTGATTAGTCTTTCTATAAAAAAATAAATATCAATTATTAGAAAAATTATTTCTGTAAATTATTAATAAACAATAGGTTATATAATGGTGAATATCACATTTATTGTATGATATTTCATTTTTACAAGTTTTAAATAAATGTTAATAACTTGTTGTTTCTAAAGTTTGTTGCTATATGGGTTAAATTTAATTTTACATCAGTACTTCGTACTAAAAATTTAACCAGTTTTAAACTAAAAAACCAAAAATTAATGAAAAACACTTACTTAATCAAGTATGTATTCCTTTTGTTATTTGTTTTTTCGGCAAGTACTGTATTCGCGCAATCAGGCGTAATTACAGGTAAAGTTGTTGATGAAACAAATCAACCGTTGCCGGGCGCTGCCGTTACGGTAAAAGGAACTCAACAAGGAGCAGGAACAGATGTTAACGGTAATTTCCGTATAACAGGAGTTTCAGGTACAGTAACATTACACGTAACATTTGTCGGTTATCAAGCTATTGATAAAATTGTAAATGTTTCCGGGAACGTTACCGTAAATATCAATTTAGAGCCAAATACTAAAAACTTGAACGAAGTTGTAGTAATTGGCTATGGTACCGAAAAAAGAAAGGATTTGACCGGATCAATAGCAACTGTAACGGCAAAGGATTTCAATACTGGTGCTGTTACAACCCCTGAGCAATTAATACAAGGTAAAGTTGCCGGTGTTTCTATTACCTCTAATAGTGGTGCTCCGGGCGCAGGAAGCACAATCACTATACGTGGTGGCGCGTCTATAAGTGGTGGTAATGACCCACTTATTGTAATAGATGGATTGCCGCTAAGTTCGGATGTGATAAATGGGGCAGCTAATGCTTTGGACCTTATTAACCCAAATGATATTGCTTCATTCTCTATATTAAAAGATGCATCTGCAGCTGCGATATATGGTAACAGGGCATCAAATGGTGTAATCATTATCACTACTAAGAAAGGTTTAGCAGGGAAACCTGTAATTGACTTTAGTACCCAATTTTCTGTAGGCACTTTGCCTAAAGAGGCTCCGGTACTTTCGGCAGATCAGTTTCGCGACTATGTAGATACCTATGGAAATGCTACGCAAAAAGCATTATTAGGAACCGCGAATACTGATTGGCAGAAACAAATCTATCAAACCGCATACAGTACTGACAATAATTTAAGTATCTCTGGTACTGCAGCTCATTTACCATATCGCGTGTCAGTAGGTTATAGTGATGATAATGGTATCGTGAAAACAACCTCTATGCAACGTTATACAACTAACGTTAACTTGAGCCCAAGTTATTTTAACGATCACCTAAAGATTAACTTTAATTTTATGGGATCGGCAACCCAAAACAGGTTTGCCAATAATCAAAATTCCATTATAAGTGATGCGGTACAATTTAACCCTACTGTTCCGGTAACATCTTCAAATGCGCTATATGCCCCTTATGGTGGTTACTGGCAATGGACTGACCCAAGTTCTACAACCGGATTAAAATTAAATTCGCCATTAAATCCTGTCGGGCTGTTAGAGCAAACACAAGATAAGAGTAATGTATACCGTGCTATTACCAGCTTAAACATTGATTACAAATTTCATTTCTTCCCGGATTTACATGCTGTTGTAAACGGAGGTTATGATGAATCAAAAGGTGCTGGCAGTACCGTTATTCCAGCGGATGCCGCATCAAATTATTTATCAGCAGCAGCAGCTAACGGCACTTATTATAGCGGTAGCAATTCACCTTACAATAATGAATTACAAAATACGCTATTTGAAGGTTATTTGAGTTACAGCAAAAACGTAGCAAGTATAAAAAGCCATTTCGACGCGGTAGCTGGTTATTCGTATCAGGACTTTAAAAATACAGCTTCAAATGGTGTGTTTCAATCCAACGGGTTGTATTACTTATCAGAGTTTTCAAACGGAATGATAAATCCAAGCTCGGCGCAAAACTATAATAACTATGGTTATTTGATTAATGAGTATATATTAACCTCATTCTATGGTAGGTTTAACTATAACTACGACGAGAAGTACTATTTAACAGCCTCTGTTCGTAGCGATGAATCCACCAAATTTGCTCCCGGTACACGTACAGGTACATTCCCTTCAGTAGCATTAGCCTGGAAAATTAACAACGAAGATTTTCTTAAAGCAAGTCCGGTTCTTTCAACGCTTAAACTACGTTTAGAATATGGCGTTACAGGTAACCAGGAAGGTATTGGAGATTATGATTACTTATCTGGCTACAGTTTAAGTAATAGTACAGCCAAATATTCATTCGGTGGTACTACCTACAACTTATATCGCCCGGGTGCATATTATCCTGGCAGAACATGGGAAACAACTGATGCAACCAACCTTGGTTTAGATTATGGTTTCTTTAACGACCGTATAACCGGTTCGATAGATTACTACTATAATAAAACCAGAAACTTATTGGTAACAATTCCTCAGGCCGCAGGTACCAACTTTTCTAATACAATTGTGGGGAACGTAGGTAATATGGAAAATAATGGCCTTGAGTTTAGTATTAATGCCGATATCATCGACACTAAAACCATTGGTTGGACCGCGAACTTTAACGTGGCATTCAATCACAATAAAATCACAAATTTAACCTCAGTATCTAATGGTATTAATTTGGGTGGTATTTCTGGTGGTACAGGTAACTATGCTGAAATTGACATACCCGGATACGCCCGCAACAGTTTCTTAGTGTATCAACAAGTTTATGGCGCCAATGGTAAGCCACTTGATGGTGTATTTGTTGACAGGAATGGCGATGGAAAAATTACAAGTGCCGATCTTTACGAAGATCATAGCCCTGATCCTAAACAAATCTTTGGCATGAGCTCTGATTTCAGATACCTGAAATGGAATTTCGGTTTTGTAGCACGCGCTAACCTGGGTAACTATGTGTATAACAACGTAGCATCAAGCACAGGTATACAACGTAACATATTAAATCCAGTTGGAATCCTTAACAATGGTTCAAGCGATGTATTAACAAGTGGGTTAACAGGCAATGGAAGCCAGGATTTGTTATCTGATTATTATATACAAAACGGGTCTTTCTTAAGGATGGACAATATGCATATTGGTTATAACTTTGGAAAAATATTCCATAACCTGGGCGATTTGAAAATAAGCGCCAATGTGCAAAACGTATTTATTATAACTGATTATAAAGGTGTTGATCCGGAGATTAGCTATACAAGTGCTACCACTGGTGGAGGTATAGATAACAATTTCTATCCTAGGCCGAGAACCTATGTTTTAGGTTTAAATCTGAACTTGAAATAATAATCGTTGATCAATTAAAAAGAATTAATATGAAAGTAAATTCATTCAAAATATTAGCAGTGGCCGGATTACTAACCGGAAGTCTGCTATCGTGTGAAAAGAACAAGATTCTTACACCAAATTATGAGGTAACAGCTGCGCAAGTATATAGTACTCCTGCAGGATATATAGAAGCAGCGGCTAAAGTTTACGGCTCTTTTGCATTAACAGGTAACCAGGGCCCTGCGGGAAGTCCGGATATAGCTGGTATTGACGAAGGTACATCTGACTTTTTCCGTTTATATTTTTATGCACAGGAATTGCCAACAGATGAAGCTGTACTTGCATGGGGTGACCCAGGTGTTCCAGATTTTCATAACATGAACTGGACATCATCAAACGTGATCCTTTTAGGTTTGTATGAGCGCTGCATGTATCAAATAACACTTGCTAATGATTTCATCCGTCAATCAACCGATGCTGAATTAGCTACTCGTGGAATTACTGGTGCTGATGCTACTAACATCCGCTACCTAAGGGCCGAAGCACGCTTTTTAAGGGCTTACCAATATGCTAACATGATGGATCTTTTTGCTACTCCACCATTTGTTACTGATGCCGATGCCGTAGGTTCAATTGTGCCCCCACAAACTACACGTGCCGCTCTTTTTACTTACATAGAAAGTGAGCTTAAGGCAATTGACCCATTAATGCAAACACCAATGAAAAACCAGTATGGCCGTGCAGACGAAGCTGCCGTTTGGGCCTTATTAGCGCGTATATATTTAAATGCAGGGGTTTATACCGGTACAACAAGGTATACTGATGCGATCACATATTCATCAAAAGTTATTGCTGCAGGTTATTCACTTATACCTAAATATGATAACCTTTTTCTTGCCGATAATAACTTAAACACAAGTGAGAATATTTTTAACATTGAATACGATGGTAATACTGCCCAAGGTTACGGTGGTACAACATTTATGACACATGCGCCGGTTGGTGGTACAATGCCATCATCTTTATATGGTGTAGATGGTGGTTGGGCTGGTTTAAGGGTAACAAGCAATCTGGTAAATCTATTCCCAGCTGATACGGTAACCTCATTACAGGGTAATAAGACGCATTTCCCTAATTTAGGAAATCCTGATACACGTGCGGAATTTTGGACTAACAACCAGTCACTTGCGATAACCGATGTAACTAACTTTAACCAGGGTTATGCGGTTAACAAATGGAGAAACCTAACAAGTACAGGTGTAGCTGGGGTAAACACAACATATTCTGATGTTGATGAGCCTCTATTCCGTTTACCAGAGCAATACTTTATATATGCCGAAGCTGTTTTACGTGGAGGAACAGGCGGTGATCTTACCACTGCATTTAACTACATGAACCTGATCCGTCAACGCGCGTATGGAAATACATCAGGTAATTTTACTGACCCGTCACAACTAACCCTTAGCTTTATATTAGATGAAAGGGCCCGTGAATTATACTGGGAAGGCTTTCGACGTACGGACTTGATCCGCTATAACGAATTTACCACTAGTACTTATTTATGGCCTTTAAAAGGTGGCGTTGCAAATGGTACCAGTGTTGGAGATTATCGCAACATCTATCCTATCCCGGATCAGGACAGATCGGTAAATCCTAATTTGAAACAAAACCCTGGCTATTAACAATAACTTATATAAATAACACTTAATAAAAGCGTTAATTAAAAAATATAGAAATGAGAACAGTTTTAACAAAAATATTAGCCATTAGCAGTGTTGCACTGTTAATGCTGGCATCGTGTAAAAAGAATGATCCCATAGTTACAACTAATGGGGGTACGCCAGGCGTTTTAGCCACATCAACAACAACAGTGGTGTTGAATAAAGCAAATGCAGGTGACACTACTACTAAAGTAATTACATTTAGTACAACTGCCCCGCAATATACTTACAAAGCTGCTGTAACCAATACAATACAAATTGATTCGGTGGGTGATAACTGGGCAAATCCGTCATCTATAGCATTACCTCAGGGTGTGCTTACCCAGGGACTTACTACTACGGTTTTAAATACGGCCTTATTACAGATTGTACCCGGTGGTGTTACATCAAAAGTAAATGTGCGTATTCAGTATGCGCTTAGTTCTGCCGTAGCCACTTACTCAAACGTAATTTCACTTACAGTTACACCGTACAGTTTAGCATCGTATGTTTATGTTGTGGGGGCATTTGATGGTTGGCCATCATTGCCTAATTCAAATCCTGGAGCTACAGATAGCTTAATATCCGTAACATCAAATGGTGTTTATACTGGTACAATTAATTTTACTGCCGGTAACAATCAATTTTTAATATTACCGGTAAAGACTAGCTACAACGTAAAATATGCCACTAATACTACTACTATTCCAACCAGTATAGTAGCCGTAGGTGGTGGTAATAATCTAAGTGCTCCTGCAGCAGCAGGTAATTATGCCATAAGTTTCGATAGTAACAAGCTCACTATTGGTTTTACTGCGAAATAATAATATTAAATTATAACAGCTAAATGGCTGATGCATTTGCTTAAACTCCGGTTACAATTATTTGTAACCGGAGTTTAAGCAACTACCTGATCAAAATCATACAATACAAACTGTATTGTTAATTAACACCAACAAAAACACACCCTAACTTTTGTTGTAATAAATCTACCCCTGAATTCTTCAATACTATATCACTATGAGAATAAAATTGGCTTTTGTTGTTTTCTTACTGTTTCTGTCAGCCAGTGCATTTGCACAAATATCGGCCCTTGAACGTGTTGAACCCATGTTTTGGTGGGTTGGCATGAAAAACCCTAAACTACAGCTAATTGTACATGGTGATAAAATTGCTGAACGTACGGTAAAACTTAATTATCCCGGCGTAAGGCTTACACAGGTTCATAAGGTTGAAAATCCAAACTATTTATTTTTAGATTTGGATATATCCGTAACCGCAAAACCGGGCGCGTTTACCATATCTTTCATAAAAACTGGAGCAGCAAATCTCCAATACAAATATGAATTAAAACAACGCGACCACTCGCCCAACAGGGCTCAGGGTGTTACCGATAAGGATTTAATTTATTTGATTATGCCCGATCGCTTCTCAAACGGCGATCCGTCTAATGATTCTATCCCAGGAATGGCAGAGATGAAAGTCGACCGCAGCCAGATGTATGCCCGCCATGGCGGTGATATACAAGGTGTAATGAACCACTTGGATTATTTAAAAGATCTGGGTGTTACTACTATATGGTTAACTCCTGAAATTACTAATGATATGCCACATGCATCCTACCATGGCTACGCGGTAACTGATCATTATTATGTCGACCCTCGTTTTGGCACAAATGCGTTGTATAAAGCTTTTGTAGATAAATGCCACGCCATGGGTTTAAAAGTAATCAAGGATCTGGTACACAATCACTCTGGCATAAATGATTATTTTATTAAAGATATGCCCATGAAAAGCTGGGTTCATCAATGGCCAAAGTATACCAATTCGAATTTTAGAGATGCGGCTGTAATGGATCCGCATGCGTCTGCTATGGATAAGAAGATCATGCTTGATGGCTGGTTTGATCATAGCATGGCAGATATGAATGAGAATAATCCTTACGTGCAGAATTATCTTACCCAAAACCATATTTGGTGGGTGGAATATGCCGGGGTTGATGGTTTCCGTTTGGATACCTACCCTTACAATGATGCCGATTACATGGCTGATTGGGCAAGAAAAGTTAAGGCTGAGTTTCCTCATTTATCTATTTATGGCGAAACGCTGGTATGGTCTGTTGCAAACCAGGCCTTTTTTACACAGGGCAATACAGTTAACCGTGGATTTAATACAGAGTTGCCGGGCGTTGTGGATTCGCAGGTAAAAGATGCATTGGCCGAAGCGCTTAATGGCAAAGAAGGCTGGACTGATGGTGTTAACAGGTTATACTTAGTATTGGCCCAGGATTTTTTATACCAGAATCCAAACCGTAATGTGGTGTTTTTAGATAACCATGATATGAGTCGTTTTTACTCAGTTGTAGGCGAGGATTTCAATAAATATAAGGCAGGAATGGCATTGCTTTTAACTACCCGTGGTATACCGCAAATGTATTATGGCGATGAGATTTTAATGAAAGGGATTGATAATCCCGATGGATTAGTGCGTAGCGATTTCCCGGGTGGATGGGCAGGAGATAAGGCTAATAAATTCACGAATGAAGGTCGTACAGATTCGGAAAGAGTAGCATTTAATTATGTGCGCACACTAGCCAATTATAGAAAGCACACACCCGCTTTGCAAACCGGCAAGCTAATGCAATATATACCTGAAAAAGGCATATATGTTTACTTCCGATATGATGCAGCCAAAACGATCATGATAATTTACAACGGCGAAACAAAAGAACAAACGCTTACCACGGATAGATTTAATGAGCGTACTGCGGGATTTACCAGGGCAACAAATGTTATCACCAATGAGAGTATAAGTAACATCGGATCAATAACAATACCGGGTAAAACAACATTGGTGCTTGAGTTGAAAAAATAAGCACTATTTAACTTAAACTGAAATAATAACTATTACTCGCAGAGAAGGAATTTTTAGCAAATGAAGAACTACATTAAGGCTGATGAATGGCAAATAATAGAAGAGGGTTTTGATCCAAAACTTAATGAAATATCAGAAAGCCTGTTTAGTATAGGCAATGGCCATATGGGGCAGCGCGCTAATTTTGAAGAAGCGTACTCCGGGAAAACCTTACAGGGGAATTATATAGCAGGTGTTTATTATCCTGATAAAACAAGGGTAGGCTGGTGGAAAAACGGATACCCTGAAAACTTTGCTAAAGTATTAAATGCCGCAAACTGGATAGGTATCGATATAAACATCGGAAACGAACAGCTTGACCTGGCAACTTGCAAAGTACTTGAGTTTAAAAGAGTACTAAACATGCGCGAAGGCTACCTGCAGCGCACCTTTACCGCCGAACTGAAAAGCGGCAAACAAATAAAGGTAAACGCCAGGCGGCTTTGCAGCATTGTAGATGAAGAAGCCGGTGCTATTGAATATACAATTACCCCGGTGAATTTTAGCGGAGCAATAACTATTAATTCTTATATAGATGGCGACATTGCCAACAAGGATTCTAATTACGATGAAAAGTTTTGGGATGCGGTAAATAGTAAGGTTGATAATAACCAGGCTTATTTAACCCTGAGAACTAAAAAGACATTATACGAGGTTTGTACCGGTGTTTGTACCATTGTTTATCAAAATGGTAAACCCGCAGATGCCAAATATATCGGCACAGCTAAAGAGAAATATACATCAACTGTTGTTAACGTAAACGCCAATAAGGGTGAAAATATAACGATATATAAATACGCGGTAAACGTATCCTCACAAAACCACAAACCCGAAGGTTTACTATCAGCCTGTACAAAAGTATTGAACGAAGTAAGTGCTAAAGGTTTTGATAAAATGTTAGCCGACCAAGCCGAAGCCTGGAAGGAAAAATGGAATGAAAGCGATATTATTATTGAAGGCGATGTGGCGGCACAACAAGGCATCCGTTTCAATATCTTTCAGTTAAATCAAACCTATACAGGCAAGGATGACCGTTTGAATATTGGTCCTAAAGGTTTCACAGGCGAAAAATATGGTGGCTCTACCTATTGGGATACAGAAGCTTATTGTGTACCATTCTATTTAGCTACTGCGCCGCAGCAGGTAACTAAAAATCTGCTCATCTACCGTTACAAGCAGCTTGGTAAAGCTATAGAGAACGCCCAAAAGCTTGGTTTTAATAACGGAGCGGCCTTGTACCCTATGGTAACCATGAATGGTGAAGAGTGCCATAATGAATGGGAAATTACTTTTGAAGAGATCCACCGTAATGGCGCTATAGCTTATGCCATTTATAATTATATTAATTATACCGGCGATGCAGATTATTTTAATGAATACGGACTGGAAGTATTAATTGGGATAGCGCGGTTCTGGGCTCAGCGTGTGAACTGGAGCGAAAACCAGGGCAAATTTGTAATGCTGGGTGTAACCGGGCCAAATGAATACGAAAATAACGTAAATAATAACTGGTATACCAGCACCATTGCTTGCTGGAGCATGGAATACGCGAGCGAAGCTGTAAACTATGTAAAAACAAATGCGCCTGAAAAGTATCAGCAATTAATAAAAAAGTTAAACTTTAATGAGGCGGATGAAACTTCATCCTGGAATCATATCTGCAAAAACATGTACTTCCCTAAGGATGAAACAAAAAATATTTTTTTGCAACAGGACGGTTTCCTCGATAAAGAAATAATTCCGGTAAACGATCTTAACCCCGCCGAACGACCATTAAACCAAAATTGGAGCTGGGACAGGATACTGCGGTCATGCTATATTAAACAAGCCGACGTATTACAGGGGCTTTATTTCTTCAGCGATAAATTTGATAAGGAAACGTTACGAAGCAATTATGAATTTTATGAGCCGCTAACGGTACATGAAAGTTCTTTATCACCTTGTGTACACGCTATACTTGCGGCACGTTTAGGTAGAGAAGATGACGCTTATAATTTTTACCTGCGTACATCAAGGCTCGATCTGGATGATTACAATAATGACACGGAAGATGGTTTACACATCACCTCAATGGCAGGTACGTGGATGAGTGTGGTTGAAGGCTTTGCCGGGATGCAGGTAAAAAAAGACAAACTAAGTTTCAGCCCATTTTTGCCAAATCAGTGGAAATCATATTCGTTTAACATCACTTTCCGTGGGGCATTGATCAACGTTTTGGTTAATACGGATGGCATTTGCTTAAGTAATTACTCAACCCATAACGTGAGGGTAAATATTTTTGATGAGCATTGCGATATCAACTCAAACGCACAAATCTTTGTAGCGCATAAGGTAAGGGTATAATTGAAAGTATTCTTATAAAAACAAATCGTCATTGCGAGCGAAGCGCGGCAATCACCTACTTACAGAGCGGCTCTGCATAGCTTGGGATTGCCACGCTTCGCTCGCAATGACGATAGTTTTATAATTTTTAAACAGCTTCTAAATATTGGTATTCAATAAATTTAATATGTCGGTATTGTTAGATGCCTTTGCATAATCGGCGGCAATTTTATGATTCTTATCGGCAATTTTTACGTTAGCGCCACGATCAATAAGTGTTTTTACAAGAGCGGCATTGCCTGAATTTACCGCGTCAATTAAAGCGGTATCACCTGCTTTATCCTGAAGGTTGATGTCAGCATCTTCTTCAAGTAAAAGTTTGGCGGCGCGTAGTTGTCCGCTCTGCACAGCAACAATTAAAGGTGTTTCGCCTTGCGCGTCACGAGAGTTTACATTAACGCCACTGTTTAACAAGAATTTGATGCCGGGGATGTCGTTTGTTTTGGCAGCAGTAAAGATGTTTTGAGCAAAAATTGGTAGTGAGAACAGTACAAATAAGCTTAATAGAATAACTTTCTTTTTCATTTAATAAATTAATTAGGGGCCCAAAGCCGGTTAAAATTACCCTAATAACGTAAAAGAATTAATTAATGTTTAATTGAAAGTTTCGCGCTTTTTTTAATGATGAACTTTGGCTTTCGTTATATGAAATAATGTATTTGGTATACAAACGGGCGTTTGTGTTTAATTTCTATAAAATGCCACCATCGTGTATAATCTACACTGATTTAAATTAACCTTTAGTTTAATAAGATTTGATTTTTCTAATTTTCAGATGACATTAAAATGACAAAATAGAGCTGAATGGAATGCGATTTTCTAATTAAATTCAGGCTACTGCATGTAATTCCCTGTCCTCCAATTTATTCAGTTTGTTCAGTCGGTTTTTCAAAATACCTCTTGCACGGCATAAGGTAGTTCTTGATAGCAGTTCCGACATGCCAAGCTTAGTCCCTATTTCCTGATGCGAAAAACCTTCAATAGCATACATGTTAAATACCGAACGATAAGTATCAGGTAATTGATCTATCATTTGTAGTAAGTCGGCAGCCTCAAGGGTGTTATCGTTACGCGTGGTGCCTGCCATCATGTTGCTGTCTTCACCAAAATCATCAACCAAAACCATAGTACGTGATTTACGATAGCGTGATATGGCGGAATGTACCATAATACGGTGTATCCAACCTTCCAGGCTACCCTCACCACGGTAATTGTGCAGGTTATTAAATAGTTTTACAAACCCCTCCTGTAAAATATCCTGCGCCTCGTCTTTATCTTTTGCATATCGAATGCAAACCGCCATCATTTTTGGCGATAGTGTTTTATATAGTAATTCCTGGTATTTAGGTTCGTTACGTAAGCAACCTTCCCATATAAACCTTAAATAATTATCTGTGCTCATTTTTTTGCTATTTGATGAGCCTATGCCAAAATTGATACCCTTAATATATGTTGTTGATTTATAATATTTTATGCATTAAGGTGCTTTCATAACTGTTCGATAACGGACGTTTAACGTTTGCTTGCGGACGGTTGCCGCTAATAACATCTAAAACTTTTATCTTTGCCGTATCCGGGATAAAAACCCGGCAACAACATGATAAAAGAAATTGAAATAGTATGCCCTCCCGGGCAGCATGAAGATGAGGCCGTATTAAAAGGTCTTGCAGCATCAGCATTAAAAATCTCCCTTAATAAAATTACCGGGTTTCAAATACTCAAACGCTCTATTGATGCCCGCGGACGAAAAGTTGTTTATCGCATGCAGCTAAAGGTTTATATTGATGAACCATTTAAGCCTGAAACTTACACTGTAAATTATCCTGAAGTAAAGGAAGCTAAGCCTGTTATTATAGTAGGCGCTGGTCCGGCTGGTTTATTTGCTGCTTTGCAGTGTATTGAGTTGGGCTTAAAACCAATTATTATAGAACGTGGCAAGGAAGTAAAAGACCGTCGCCGCGATTTGGCAAATATCAACAAACAGGGTTTAGTAAATCCCGAGAGTAATTATTGCTTTGGCGAAGGTGGGGCAGGAACTTATTCCGACGGCAAACTCTATACCCGTTCTACCAAACGTGGCGATGTAAACCAGGTATTGAAAATATTTGTGGCGCATGGCGCGACGACCGATATTTTGGTTGATGCCCGCCCGCACATTGGTACTAACAAGTTACCACAGATTATCACCGCTATTCGGGAAACGATACTCAACGCAGGCGGAGAAATTCGCTTTGATGCGAAAGTTGCCTCATTGATAATATCCTTCGATAAAATTAAAGGAGTTGAACTGGCATCAGGCGAAAAAATAACTTCTGAAGCGGTAATACTGGCAACGGGCCATTCCGCGCGCGATGTGTTTGAAATGTTGCATCACCAAAATGTATTGATAGAAGCCAAGCCTTTTGCTTTAGGTGTTCGGATTGAGCATCCGCAGGAAATTATTGACCGTGCGCAATATCATTGCGAAATTCGGGGCGATGACTTGCCTCCATCCTATTATAGTTTGGTTGAGCAGGTTGATGGCCGTGGTGTATTCTCCTTTTGTATGTGTCCCGGTGGTATTATCGCGCCATGCGCAACAGAAGCAAATGAAATTGTAGTAAACGGCTGGAGTCCATCCAAACGAAATAACCCTTATGCCAATTCGGGCACAGTGGTCCAGATTAATTTAGAGGATATAGCCGGAGATGAAAACGATCCTTTTAAAATGCTCAAATTTCAGCAGGAAATTGAGCGGATAGCTTTTACAGCAGGCGGCGGTAGTTTAGTGGCACCCGCGCAGCGCATGGTCGACTTTGTGAATGGGCGGCAATCTATTGATCTGCCAAAAAACTCTTATCTGCCCGGTACAAAAAGCATCCAGCTAAAAGAAGTATTACCCGATTGGATAAATGAACGCTTACGCAAGGCATTACCAGTGTTTGGGCAAAAGATGAAAGGTTATTATACAAACGAGGCTATATTAGTTGGAGTAGAATCACGTACTTCATCACCAGTAAAAGTCCCCAGAGATAAAGAAACATTACAGCATCCGCAGATAACCGGCTTATTCCCTTGCGGCGAAGGTGCCGGATATGCAGGTGGCATAATTTCTGCTGCTATTGATGGGATAAACTGTGCAACAGCGGCTTTAAAAATATTAAATTAACATAGTTTTACCCCCTCCGTCTCCTTCGTCGACACCTCCCCCTGATATCAGGGGGAGGCCAGGTGGGGGTAAAATCAGATAATGTAAAAATGACAACATCCGAAAAACTACAGCAAGAATTAGAAAAAGTATTATCAGGCCGCCCATGGTATGGCACAGGCATATATGATACAATTGCCAAAATAAGTTTTGAGGCCGCTTACGAAAAGCTACCCGGCTCTGTACATAATATTGCTGAAATTGTACTGCACATGGTTGCCTGGACAGAAGAGGTAATGGACCGAATGAATGGCATGACCGCAGGCGTACCCACCAGCGGCGATTGGCCGGAGACCGGTAAGCCCGATGAGCAAAAATGGCAGAATTATGTTGATGACTTAAAGTTGGTTAACGTAAATTTGATACGTATCATCCAAACCTTTCCTGATGAACAGTGGGATGAGCCAATAGATGATCAACGAGGCGATAGGCCAGTGGTTACCTATGAGGCGTTGATCAACGGATTAATCCAGCATCATATTTATCATGCAGGGCAGATCGCGTTATTAAACAGAATTATAAATGGCTGATAAAAAGACATTGGTTTTAGGCGCTACCCCGGATTCGAGCCGTTACGCGTACCTGGCCGCAAACAGATTAGTAAATCACGGGCATAGTATAGTGAACGTAGGCATAAAAACCGGTGAAGTTGCAAGTGTGCCAATTGAGAAACCGGAAATTATACACGATGATATTGATACGATAACCTTATATATAGGCCCCCAAAATCAGCCGCCTTTGTATGATTATATATTAAATACTCATCCGAAGCGTATTATTTTCAATCCGGGTACGGAAAATGCCGAGCTGCGCAAAATGGCAAATGAAAAAGGGATAGAAACGGAATATGCCTGTACCCTAGTGTTATTATCAATAGGGCAATATTAATGAGCGTTATTGATTATTGCCATCATTAACCACCAGGTTGCTCACTTTGCTTGATGCATTAATGGAATATTGCATTCCGTTTTGAGTTTTCCTGGTCATAAAAACAAACAGATATTCGCTATTGGCAAAGGTTGTGGAGGTAGTTAAGCCGTTATCCGCATCATCCACAATTTTATAGCCATTGCTGGTTTGCAAATCCGTCAATATAGTATTGTATTCATCGGCAGATGGTGTTTCATATAAAACATTAAGCTTTAACCGGTTTACCAGATCTATCCTGAAATCTGAGTGATCGCCTATGTAGGTTAGTTGATGCCCTTGCATCCCATGTCTGGAGATGTTCTCCACGCTTGTAAACTTGTAGCCGAGCGGCTTAAAGTAATCATCAAGTTTTTCCACTCTAACAACATCACCCAAAACAGTGCTAAAGGTTTTCAAGCTTACAACATCGGTGCTGGCAGTAGCCTTTAGTTGTGCTTGCGATATGAATGGCAGCATACAGATCAGTATAAATAGTAGGTTTTTTCTCATATTTATTAATTGTGATAAACTATAATCAAAAACTTTTAGGGAACGATATAATAAAAGTTGCTCCCTCATTTACTCTGCTTTCAATCGCTATTTTTCCGCCTAAACTTGTAACGTGATTATAAACAAGGTATAAACCGATGCCTTTACTATCGCTATGATTGTGAAACTTTTGATTGAAGCCAAAGATCTTGTCTTTCACTGCATCCATATCAAACCCTAATCCTTTATCAGATAAAACCAATTGCTTAATATTATCTCTTTCCCTGGTATAAATAGTAATAACAGGGGCTGTATCAGGTTTGGTGTATTTAATAGAGTTGGTAATCAAGTTAAGGAATATACTTTCAAGATAAGCCTTGTTAAAGTTTATTGTTTCGTACACAGAAAAATCGATAGCTATCTTCGCTTTTGCACCTTGTATCAATGATCCTAACGATAGGAGTACAGTATTAAGGCATTCATTTAAATTCAACTCCTCGGTATGTACTTCTAAAATGTTTTTTTGGCTTAAGGTATCAACATAATCGTTTAAGGTATCCTTTAAACTTTCAGCAGAAATCTTAAGCATTTCAAAAAATTCAAGGGTTTCCTTATCCTGAATTTTAGATATATCCAGGAAATTGAAAATAGACAGTAAATTACTAACCGGCAACCTTAAATTATGAGATGTTGTGTAGGTGAGTTGTTTCAACTCGTTATTAATGGAGGTTAAGTTGTTCAATAACGAATTCCTGTCCTCCTCCAGTTTCTTTTTATGGGTGACAACTTTGGCAATGGCAAAAACCAACCCTTCTTCTTTAATTGGCATCGATGTCCATGAAAGCCAAACAATCTCACCATTCTTAGTAATATATCTGTTCTCGAAATGTAATAGTGGATTGTCTTTCTTAATGTTCTCCCGTTTCTGCGAGGTCAGCGCACGATCCTCGGCATGAACAAATGAATCTATCGGCCTTGAAAATAATTCTTCATTGGTATAACCAAGTGTTTTGGAGACAGCAGGGTTTATCTTTTTGAAATATCCATCAAAACCGGCAACACATAGCAGGTCTGGGGATAAGTTGTAGAAATGCTCCAGGTTAAATATGTCTTCTTTTATATTATTAGTAGTATCAGTAACGTCCATTGTACACAAATCTTAGTCCACAGTTAAAATCTAACAGGTTATTGTACGCAATTTAACTACTAGTTGTTGTATAATGCCTTTACTTTTACGCTAGCAATTTTAAAATGACAATTTTAACATCCGTTAGGCTATTTATTGTGGAGCTTGTGAGAATATCCTGATCTCCTTCGGATAATAATTGTTGATCCGGTTAGGCAGTAGTTTGGCCCAGCCTAAGGCATAGCCTTCAAAGTTCATTAAACTCCACCCTGTTTCAGTTATAGTTAAGTTAAGGTTATCTCGCCTTAAATATTTTATGGCCTGATCTTTATTTAACTCGGTTTGTAAAACTGCATCCTTATTAACAATAATGCTTAGGGCCAGCTCATGGTCGGGTACCAGATCCTTGCCTGCTAGTTTCCCTATCCTCACGCCCGACTTCTTTACATACAGGTTCCGGCTCAAAATATTCAAACTTTCAATATGATTGCGGTTGATGGCCATCCAGTCGTCGTTTACTTTAAAATAGTAAAACTCGGCAGGCTCGTTAACATATTGCTTTACCTGGTCCAGTTCTTTGGCAACTACCTTTTGCTGCTCCTTATTTTTAAAGCCACCCATCGCTTCCTGGTTTCCGGTTTTCCTTAAACAGGCGGCGAATAATCCCTCACCCTTTACCTTGCCGGGATAGAATCGATAACCCCATGCTTTCTTCTTTTCAGATTGTGTTTCAACTATACCCCACTCTTTATATATAGGTATAGGCAAACTCTCCAATTCAAAGCTTTCGCAAAGCCAATCCAAAATGCCCTCATTCTCTTGGTGTGAGTAGGAACATGTACTATATATAAGGTGTCCGCCTTCTTTTAAACATGGATAGATGTCGGCTAAAATTCTTTCCTGCCTTTGGTTGCATAAGTTTACATTGTTTTCGCTCCACTCGTTCATCGCCGCCGGGTCTTTACGAAACATGCCCGACCCTGAGCAAGGCGCATCAACCAATATAATATCAAAAAAGCCTTTCAGCCTCGTAAAATCTTTAGGATCGTTATTCGTTACGATGACATTAGCAGTTCCCCATCTGCTCAAATTATCAGCAAGTACCGGTACACGTGTTTTGATGATCTCGTTAGCCACTAATAAATCTTCAGGCTGCATCGCCGAATTGATTAATGTGCTTTTGCCTCCGGGGGCGGCGCATAGGTCTAATATCTTCACAGGTTCGCCATCGGGCTTAATGCTTTTTAATATATGACCGATGAACATGGATGATGCTTCCTGTACATAATAACACCCTGCATGGAATAAAGGATCGAATGTAAACGACGGGCGGGTATCTAAATAATAGCCTTCGGGGCACCAGGGTACCTGGCTATTGCCCTTAATTGCTGATTTTTTAAAAGGATTTATCCTTATAGAGGTAGGTGTTTCAGAAAATTCGTGAGTATTTATGAAGTTTTCTGCGTCAAAACCCGGCTCGCCGGATAATGATTCTAAAAAATTAGGAGGGAAATTGAGCTTGTCCATATCGTGTTTCAAAGATACGAATTCAATAATAGCCCTGTTTACTATATAGTGGCGAAAAAAAGATGTCCTAATACCTGCTGTTTAACAGTTAGTTATAAATGAATATACAGTTTTTGTAAAAATGTTTTTGTGGGGCTGGATATTCTTGTTACATTTGTGCCCCGCTAGAGAAAAGCGGTTGTTTTTTGAACATTTAGCGACAAATAAAATAATCTGAAAATAAGTAGTTTTTTACTTGACAGATAACTAAAAAAGTCGCATCTTTGCAGCCCGCAATTGAGGGAGAAAAGAGAGAGGAGAGTGGGGATAAAAAGCTTTATAAAATTAAAAAAAAATAAAGTTTGCAAATAACAAAAAGGTTTCTACCTTTGCAATCCCAAATCGAACGGGAAAAAAAGAAAGGCCGGAAGGCAGAAAGTTGAGAGCCGAGAGGCGGGAAACGAAAAGCCGGGAGGCAAAAAATCCGGAAGCGATTTCCGGATCACAAAATTAAAAAAGTTAGCCTTTCAATAAGGCAAAACATAAATAAACCGAACCGTGAGGCGAGGGAAAAAGTTCTTTTAAGAAATAGAAAATCATGTAGCGTAGCAGGCTAGGAAATCGGAACCTCAGGGGGAAGATGGATTAGTTTGAATACGAGAGAGAAAGAGGGGATCTGTGAAAAGATATATAATAATACACAGATTCTATTAATTGATAATAGGGTCAGTGAACAAACAAAACATTTTACAATGGAGAGTTTGATCCTGGCT
>JAMFRP010000014.1 GCA_026224775.1 Bacteroidota bacterium | reverse complement strand
TTGATGAAAAGAGGCAGGGTCTGCATCAGCATATGAGTCGTTAGCTCAGAGCCCTAGTCATAGTTTACCCTGCTTCTTCTCAATCTAATTATCCAGTAAATTTAATTATGCTAATCTAAAGGAGGCATTCGAAGCATAAGCGTAAAGGCCTACCCACTTACTTCGAGTACCTCAGTATGACAGCCTTTACAAACATTAATGGGTGCCTATTGTCATTGCTGACGGAGCGGAGCATTTGTGGAAAACTTGGATGATATTGTTGCGAAATTATGGATGAAATAATGCCCAAATTAATTAGATACCATTAACTTTACATTTTAATACTTTTTAAAGCTATGGAAATTAAAGGTAAGGTACATGAAGTGTCTCCAACCGTGCAGGTTACAGATTCACTTAAGAAAAGAGAATTGATACTTGAATATATTGAGAACCCTCAATATCCTGAATATTTGAAGTTTGAAGCGATACAGGATCGCTGCAATTTGTTGGATAATACTAAAGTTGGGGATGATGTTGAAGTTTTCTTTAACCTTAAAGGTCGCCCGTGGACAGATAAAGCGGGTAAGAAAACGTATTTCAACTCATTACAATTGTGGAAAGTGAATGTATTATCAGGCGCGGGCGCTACAGCCGGTGCACCTGCTTATGCTCCGCCTGCTGACATTAGCTCACAGCCGGATGATGATGATTTACCTTTTTAATTAGTTTGCAGTTACCGGTTAGCAGTTTGCATTGTATAACAGTCAAAATAAAAGAGCCTTTCAGAATTTCTGAAAGGCTCTTTCTTGTATAGTTAGAAAATGTTGCAAACTAACCTATTCCTTAACTATTTTCTTCACTGTTACTTTCCCCGCCTGTTTTACTTGCAGGTAATAGGTGCCGTTTAAGCCCATGGCAAAAGCAGTGCTGAATTTGCCGGTAGTAGTTTTTGCACTCCAAAGGATGGTGCCCTTGCTATCTTTTAATTTTACTTCTGCCGGTGCTTTTGATGGCAGATTAAACAGTAATAACACTTTACCGGTTGAAAACTCGGGCGCTAGTGTCAGATCCATCAAATCAAGCATTTCCATTTGTACTTTTTCATGATTTGTCGCATCGGGATCCAACCGGCCAAAATGGTCTGATACATGAAAGTTTACATGGGTGCTAACACCTTCATTGTCTGTACTTGTAAATATGAAATTCTGCGTGTTCTTACGCTCAAATCCCATATGATCGTCCCGCTCGCGATCGCCCTTATCCATGGGATGGTATTCATGCATTTCTGGATGGTGATTATCATCTATCTGCATTTTATAGTGGAAGACAAATGTTGAGTCGCCTCTTTTGTGTTTGTGCATCATGTCGCCGCTGTTAGCCATGGGAGCATCAATAGTGACGTTTTTTGTTTTTACGGACGAAATGTTACCAATATTCTTTAAAGCCTCGCGGCGGTCCTTGCCTGAAAGGTCTTTAATGTTTTTTCCATTTACAGTTGTATCACCATTAACAATGGTAATATCCATATCTTTAGTGCTGCTTTGTGCAGAAACCAGCGGGGGTAATCCTAAAATTGCCAGGATACAAAGTGAGAATATAAATTCATAGCCGGGTTTAAATGATCGCTTTTTCATAATATGTTTAGTTAATTAATATCAAAGGTAGTAAAGTGTTGTTTCTCAACTTGTAACAACAACGTTATAAAGGTATATATTGTGTTAAAAATTGTTAAAAGAGCGTATTGTCGGTTTATTTAAAATATTTTTGTTTTGAAAGATGAAAAAGAGAAGCATTAGGCTTATAATAGGATTGATGACTGTTGCGCTTTTGGGCGTGGTGGCCATGCAGTTATATTTTTTAAGGCAGTCTTATCTCATGCAATCGGAGCTTTTTGATCGTTCTGTTAACGAAGCGCTTAACAATGTGGTTAATAAAGTTTCCAAACAGGACGCCGTTAATTTTTTAAATGACAAAGCTAAAATTAATCAGCAAAAACGGGTGCATTATAATATGCTTAAAAACACCGATACTACTGCCAGCTTGTTGTTTAAACCTACAAAAAAGAAAAGCAAAAGACTTACCCTAAGAGAAAAACGAATTGCTTTATTGCGGGACAGCCTGAAAAGAATGATCGCCAATAAAAAAATGGATGATGAGCTGGAAGGGATGCTCCAAAATGGCTCGATCAAATTCCAGATAAGAATTGATGAATATACCGACGAGTTTGGTGTGGTACGCGGTCAGTTTACGCCTGAAATTGTTAGGAGTAGTCAGAAAAATGTTAAAATAAAAAGGCCCCGGGTACTGCATAAATACGATACCCTGCATTATGTATATAGCGACCCTCAGTTTGGTAAACAAATAATATCGGTACCGCAAATAAACCCGCTTTGGCAGCAGGAGCAAGCCCGCAAAGCACGGGAACGGCAAGTTAAACTTGTTGAAAAATTTTTAGCTACTGATTCGCTGCAAAACGTAAATGTTAAAACCGGCAATACCACTGTTATTGAAAACCTGGCCCAGGAATATCAAACTTTTAGCGAACCATTAAAAGGGCGCTTGAATGCTGTCTTTATTGATACTTTGCTGCGGTTTGAGTTGCATAATCAGGGAATATACCTGCCCTATAGCTTTGAGGTATTAACCGCCAATAATGACTCCCTGATTTTTTCTAAAGCCATGGATATGGCAGGGGTAAAGCCTGTGTTTATAAAAGCCAATACCTATGAAACATCCATTTTTAGTAAGGACGTTATCAGGGATCCCGGAAAAATAAAAATTTCTTTCCCCGAGAAAAACTCACTCATATTAAACCGGATGACAGCCACTATGGCAACTACCGGTGGTTTGTTACTGATACTTGTTTTTTGCCTGGGATATACCATCTTCTCCATCATCAAACAAAAGAAGGTATCGGAAATGAAAACCGATTTCATCAACAACATGACCCACGAGTTTAAGACCCCGGTATCAACCATTATGATAGCAAGCGAAGCGTTAAGGGATCAGGAGATTGTTGCAGACAGGGCGCGTATTACAAGGCTTGCCAATATAATTTATGAAGAGAACGCGCGTTTAGGTAGCCACATAGAACGGGTGTTAAACGTTGCACGTATTGAAAAGAACGACTTTAAGCTGGAGAAAAAACCGCTTGATGTAAATGAAATGATCAATATAGTGATTGACAGCATGACGCTTAAATTGCAAAAGGATGATGTTCAGTTAACCTTGCATCTGGACGCGATAAACGCCATTGTTTTGGCAGATGAGCTGCATTTTAGTAACTTGATATATAACCTGATTGACAACGCTATAAAATACAGTACCTCAACCCCTGAAATCACCATTAGCACCGATAATAAAGGCGACCAGGTAGTAATAAAGGTAGCGGATAAGGGTATAGGCATGAGCCGAGATCAGCAAACTAAAATATTTGAGCAGTTTTATCGCATACCAACCGGCAACCTGCACGATGTTAAAGGCTTTGGTTTAGGATTAAGCTATGTAAATACTATTGTTAAGCGCCTTAATGGGGTAATAAGCGTACGATCTGAAAAAGACAAAGGGTCTGATTTTGAATTGAAATTTCCTTTGGCATAAAAAATAGTCGGGAAGTCTGGATGGCCGTAAGTCCGAAAGATTAATCCGCTTTATCGCAATTATTAAATAAACAACATGAAAAAAATATTATTAGTTGAGGACGACCCCAATCTTGGCTTACTACTGCAAGACTACTTGCAGCTAAAAGGAAAATTTGATGTTGTGTTATGTAAGGATGGGGAAGAGGGCTTACGGGCATTTACCAAACAAATTTTTGACTTACTGATTCTGGATGTGATGATGCCCAAAAAAGATGGGTTTACACTAGGTAAAGAAATCAGGAAAATAAATGCCCATGTGCCTATCATCTTCGCTACTGCAAAGGGTATGATTGAGGATAAAATGCAGGCATTTAATTTAGGTGGCGATGATTATATCACCAAGCCGTTCCGTATTGAGGAATTGCTGTTGCGTATAAATGCATTACTAAAACGCACCGAAAACTCAGAGAAAAAAGAAGAGGAAAAACAATCGCACTTTAAAGTTGGCCGCTACGAGTTTGATTATACCGGGCAAACCATATCTATTGATGATAATCATCAAAAACTCTCAACCAAGGAAGCGGAGTTATTGCGCCTGCTTTGTCTGCGTAAAAACGAGGTGTTAACCCGCGAAGAAGCATTACTAAACATCTGGCATGATGATAATTATTTCAACGGACGAAGCATGGATGTTTTTTTAAGCAAGATCCGCAAATATTTAAAAGATGATCAGAATGTGGAGATCATCAACGTACATGGTAGAGGGTATAAGTTGCTGATAAATTAGTTTCGCCCCCTCATGCTAAAAACAGTTTTATCCACTTTTGGCGGTTCGTTTTCGGGATAATGGTAGGCTATACTATTTAAGTAATTTGCAATACGCAGGCGTTCCTGCCAGGTTAGGTTACGATAATATGCAGCATGATCAGCAGCTTCTGTTGCTGTTTGTGCTTTAAAGGCTGTTCTATCTAACCTGTACGAACTCATACTTCAAATATAAGCAATATCATATTGAATGTATATCGGGAATTATTCCAACGCTATCCTTTGATGCTGATAAGGTATGTCAATATTTTCAAAGCCCTTATCTTTTAGGGTTTTGGCAAAGTGTTGCTGGACTTCATATTCGCCGTGGACTAAAAAAAGCTTTTTGACTTTCTTTGGGTCCTGGCAGGATAGGAAATGCAACAGATCCTCATAATCACCGTGGGCACTCATTGATTTAATGGAATGTACCTCCGCCTTTACTTCATATTTTTCGCCGAAAATATAAACTTCACGATCGCCTTTTATTAAATGGCCACCTAATGAGCTTGGCTCACAATAACCCACCATCAGAATGGTGTTTTTTTGATTGCCAATGTTGTTTTTAATGTGATGTTTAACCCTGCCAGCCTCGGCCATGCCTGATGATGAAATGATAACACAAGGTCTTGGATCGCTATTTAAAGCGATTGATTCTTCTGTTGATTCTATAAAACGCAGGCCCTTAAATCCAAAAGGATTGGGGTCTGTTTTTAATACCTCGGTAACTTGTTTATTGTATTCTTCGGGATGGTCCATCAATATCCGGGTGGCTTTTTCTGATAGCGGGCTATCTACATAATAAGGCACATCCGGCAAAATGCCTTTCAGTTCAAGCGCGTTTAGCGCGTAAAGCAATTCCTGTGTGCGGCCAACGCTAAATGCCGGGATAATAACTTTGCCCTGTTTAACCATGCAGGTTTGCTTTATAATATCGAACAACTCATCCTCTATTGGTGCCAGCTCTTTATGCAGAGAATCTCCATAGGTCGATTCCAGCAAAATATAATCAGCCTGCGGAAAGGGTTGCGGGTTTTTAAGCCGCATATCGCCGTATCGGCCAACATCACCACTAAAAGTTATATGGGTTTCTTTTCCATCCTCTAAAACGGTTAAATGTATTGCCGTGCTGCCTAAAATATGCCCGGCATCGGTAAACTGGAATTTTATGCGTGGGGTAATCGCAAATTGGGTATGGTAATCAACTATTTTAAACAGGTGCAATGCAGCTGTTACATCGTCTTCCGTATATAATGAAGTTAAAAGCGGCAACCCTTTTCTCGCGCGATGCTTATTACTGTACTCAGTATCCTGCATTTGAATTTTGGCAGAATCTAATAGTAAAATCCTGACAAGATCCATCGTAGCGGAAGTGCAATAGATTTGTCCGGCAAAGCCTTCTGCTACTAATCGTGGGATCAACCCGCAGTGATCTATATGCGCATGAGACAGTATCATGTGGTCAACCTTTTTTGGGTTGAAGCCAAAGTGTTCATTGAGGTCTTCGGTTTGCTCACCCATGCCCTGGAACATGCCGCAATCCAGTAAAACTGTAGTGCCATCATTTAATTGAAGCAAGTGTTTGCTGCCGGTAACAACACGGGCGGCGCCATGAAAGGTTATATGCATAATTTAGATATAGGCTTTTATAACCGCAACCTATCGTAAAATGTTCGATTTTAAAAATATTATTTGCATAACTAAATAATTAGTTATAGTTTTACTTTATAAAACTAAATAATTAGTTGGTTTGTGACTGATACAATTTAATCATGGAAATAAAAGAATTAACCCGCGCCGAAGAACAATTGATGCAAATATTGTGGCAATTGGAAAAAGGATATGTAAAAGATATTATAGAGGAATTACCTGAACCTAAACCTGCTTATAATACGGTCTCCACTATCATCAGGATATTGGAAACCAAAGGATTTGTTGATCATACGGCTTATGGCAAAAGCCACGAGTATTTCCCGATCATCAGCAAAGAGGAGTACCAAAACTTTGCCACTGATAAATTAATGAACGGCTATTTTGATAACTCGGTAAAACACATGTTTTCCTACTTCGTGAAGAAGGAGAAGATAGACCTGAAGGAAGCCGATGAGATAATGAAACTGATTGAAAAACTAAAAGATAAATAATATGAACTGGTGGCAATACTTATTACTGGTAAATATTTACCTGTTACTGTTTTACTGCTTTTATGCTTTACTGTTACGTAAGGAGACCTTTTTTCAGCTTAACCGTGTTTATTTGGTTAGTGCTTCGGCCTTATCATTTTTTATACCGGTGATACAAGCGGGGTGGGTGCAAAACTTGTTTATAACCCAGGAGGTACATTATGCGGTATATGGCAGCCAAATAACTATTGTGCAATTAAAGCCGGTGGCAAATGTGCCGGTTAGCATTGGCCAGGTATTAGCTTGCCTGTATTTTATTGGTGTTTTGTTTTTGGTGGGAAGGCTTATATGGCAACTGGTTGTTTTGAATAAGATCATCAAGAGTGATCAACAGGGGGTAGCTTATTCGTTTTTTAAAAGGATAAAAGTTGACCAGCGTGCGGATAACAATTCTATCATCAATGCACATGAGCAGGTACATGCCCGGCAATGGCACTCGGCCGATGTATTTATAATTGAAGCGGTAATGATTATCAACTGGTTTAACCCGGTGGTGTATTTTTATCGCAGGGCTATAAAGCATGTGCATGAGTTTATAGCGGATAGCCATGCTATTAAAGCAGCAGATAATAGGGCAGATTATGCCATGCTATTACTTACCAAAGCGTTTGAAGTGCCAACCCATAATTTGGTTAACCATTTTTTTAACCATAGCCTATTAAAACAACGTATCGTTATGCTTCAAAAAAATAAATCACAGCGGATAAAATTGATAAAGTACGGGCTATCTGCCCCGTTATTTGTTTTGATGCTGGTGTTATCTTCGGCAACGGTAAACAACAGCAGGGCTGTTAAAATTATAAATCAAAAGGCAGAGCAAGTGTTGGCAAGACCTGCAATAACAGTGAATGTGACTAATAAGCCTGTTGATTTGGTTAATGGAAACCCGACTGATGCTGTATCATCGGCGATAGTAAAAACCAATGATCAGGATATAAAGAAAGATCTCACAGTTAGTGCAACGGATACATTAAATAAAGACAATTCGCAGGTTTTCGCGGCTGTTGAGCAAGCGCCGAGTTTCCCGGGAGGTTTTGATGCTTTTTATAAATTTTTAGCCAGGAATACGGTCTATCCTGCGGCAATGAGGGCTAACAATGTACAAGGAAAAGTTATTGTAACTTTTGTTGTAGAGAAAGATGGTTCACTGAGTAATGTTCGTGCACTGAGGGGCCCGGGCTATGGAGCTAATGAAGAGGCTGTAAGAGTTGTTTCTTTATCACCTAAATGGACGCCAGGTAATCAAAACGGAAGAGCCGTACGTGTGCAATTTACAACGTCAATAATGTTTAGTTTGGCAGATGCAGAAACGAACACTGTAGCCAATGTGGATACCGGAAAAATAGATGCGATATATATTGTTGATGGGAAAGAAATGAGCAATGCTGATGCACAAGCTTTTTTAAAAAACAGTAATAACATTATGTCTGTTAATATTAAGAAAGATCCCTCAAATCGAACTAAAGGCATCGTTGAGATCACAACTACCGAAAATAAAAATGTGACTTATCTTGTTGACGGAAATGAAGTAAATCCAGTTGAAGCACGTACTTACTATAATAACAAAAATTATACAGTGGGTCTGGGTAACGATGCCACACATCCGGAGAAAAAAATTGTTGTTATCTCCACAAAAAAACCGGTTGACATAGTATTAACGCCGCCTGTAAAGGCTGATGACCCATTGTATATTGTTGATGGAATAGAAATGAAAACAGGAGACTTTAAATCCATTAAACTGGAAGACATTGAAAGTATATCTGTTTTAAAAGGAAAAAATGCAGATATATATGGATCAAGAGGGTCGCACGGTGTAATTGTTATTACTACAAAATCCGCTAAGCAAACCCAGCCTGCGGGCAATAAATAAAGTTTTGGTTTATGGTTCAATTGTTTATATTTAATTATAAAACCAATTGAACCATGAACTGGAAACTTATCTTCCAAATGTCCCTTTTTGGGTTGATTATGGCTTTCGGTACCGTATCGCTAATCCCTGAAAGAACCGAGATTATTTATTGGATAGTGATATTTGTTTTTTGCGCTTTTGTGATCGCGAAACAATGCGCGGAGAAACAGTTTTTGCATGGCTTTTGGTTGAGCATGTTAAATAGTGTTTGGATCACATTTGCGCATATTTACTATTACAAAACGTATGCGGCCAAACATCCTGATGTCGCGGCGATGGGGGCAAATATGCATTTCCTGGCAAGCCAGCCCAGGTTATTAATGCTGATATTGTGCCCGGTATTCGGAGCTGCTTTTGGCTTATTGCAGGGATTGTTCGCTTTTCTTGTTTCGCGGTTTGTAAAATCTGTTAATACTCCGACCGCTTAGAAGCTGTTTAAAATGATTCAATCTTGTTTTTAATATAAACAAAAAGCGTCATTGCGAGGTACGAAGCAATCTCTACATAGGCAAGGTTGAACCAACAAAGCAACTCTGTAAAGTATAGAGATTGCTTCGTACCTCGCAATGACGATAGCTTTATGATTTTTAAACAGCCTCTTAGCGTAGGATCTCTTTAATATCCTCCGCAGATAGTGATTTAATAAAGCTGTCTTCAGTAGTTATTAAAGCCCGAGCTACGCTTAATTTGCGTTGCTGTAGTGCCAATATCTTTTCTTCAACCGAATCTTTGGTGATGAATTTATAGATGAATACATTTTTGGTTTGGCCGATACGATGTGTGCGGTCAATTGCCTGTTGTTCTACGGCAGGGTTCCACCATGGGTCGAGGATAAATACATAGTCGGCTTCGGTTAAATTTAAGCCAACGCCGCCTGCTTTTATCGATATTAAAAATACCTGGGTGTCCTTATCTTCTTGAAAATGCTTTACAATATCGCCACGGTTTTGTGTGCTGCCATCAAGGTAATCATAAGGGATGCGCTTCTCATCAAAATAATTGCGATAAATGGTTAACTGCTTAACAAACTGCGAAAATATGAGCACTTTATGCCCGCCTTCAAGTACATTGGCTAATGTATGCACCACGTTTTCAAACTTGCCGGAGTCGCCCTCATATTCGGCATCAACCATTGATGGGTGATTGGCTATCTGCCTTAACTTTATCAATCCCTGTAAAACCTGTATTTGTGTTTTGGCATAGGTGCCATCTTCCAGGCTTTTCAGCAATTCGTTACGATATTCTGATTTTACTTTTTCATAAACCGTTGATTGCTCTTCCGTCATCGGACAATAAAGCAGCGTCTCGGTTTTTGGCGGCAATTCTGTGGCTACCTGTTCTTTAGTACGGCGTAAAACAAAGGGTTTTATTAAGGCTTGCAGTTTGCGGGCCTTGTCTTCGTCTTTTTTCTTTTCAATCGGGGTAACAAACTCATTTTGGAAGTATTGTTGGATACCCAATAAACCCGGATTAATGAACGACATCTGTGTCCACAAATCATTTACCGAGTTTTCCACCGGCGTACCGCTCAATATCAGTTTGAACCTTGATTTAAGCTGACGAACGCTTTGAAATGATTTTGACGATGGATTTTTGATGTTCTGACTTTCATCCAAAATCACATAATCAAAAAAGAACTCTTTAAACAAATCAATATCTATCCGGCTGATGCCGTAGGTAGTTATCACCACATCATAATTGCTAAACACCTCCGGCGATTTATAACGCATGGTACCGGTATGCACCATCAGCCTTAATTTGGGTGTAAACTTCTTGGCCTCGTTAAGCCAGTTATATATTAACGAGGTTGGCATAATAACCAGCGATGTGCTTTTTGTACCACCCGCTTCGGTATCTTCCTTGTGTTTTTGCAATAAGGCCAGCGCCTGTATGGTTTTACCTAAACCCATATCATCGGCTAAACAGCCACCAAAATGATAGCTCTTTAAAAAGTGGAACCAATTGTAGCCAGCCTTTTGATAAGGGCGCAAATCGCCTTTAAAATGCTTAGGCAAGTCAATGTCTTCGAGGGTTTCAAAGTCGGTAAGCTTTTGTAGCTTGCGGGTCATGGTGATATTGGCCAGTTCGCCCTCAGCAAGTTCATTTACCAGGCCAATGTGTTGGCGGCGCAGTTTAAGTTCGGCATTGCCCTCGCTAAAATGTAACAGGTTTCCGTATTGCGAAAACCATTTTTCAGGAATAACGGCAATTTCTCCGGATGGCAGCGTAAACTCCTTTTTATGGTTGAGGATATGATTTTTTAGCTGGATGAATGGTATACGATATGGTCCGAAATAGACCACAGCATAAATATCAAACCAATCATTATTCTCTTTAACCTCCAGGTCAATTTTGCTGGTGCCGAAAACATAGCGTTTCTGACCCTCGGGTTGTTCTATCTCAAAACCAAGCTGCGAGAGTTCTTCGTGATGCTGGTTGAGCCACTCAAATATCGAGAACGAACGATCTGCATCCTCATCCTTAATATCAACCTCGAGGTTTTGGAAAAGTGATGATGCCGTTTTAAGCCCCATCTTTTCCAATTCACCCATCTTGTTTTTTTCCCAGGTGAGCGAACGTTTAATGCGGTGAAACATATACTCATCGCCATTCTTCTCCATCCTCACCGAAACATGCCGCCCATCCCCGTAAGGGAAAGTATAGCCGGAATATTTGAAATAAAGCTGTAATTGTGAGGTGCCATTTTCTACATAGATAGGTTTTATGATAGGCTGTGACTCATGTTTCTCCGTGTTGATAGTAAAGCCTTCGGCATAAACGCTATGCTTTTCAATAAGGGGAATGACAAACTTCTCAAAATAGGATTGCTCAGAAGAGCGGGGTATGGCAATGTATCGTTTATTTAAAAATGGAAGCAGTTTTTTGCCCTCAATTTCTTTTTCGAAATAATATAGCGTGTCTTCCAGCAACATCCAGGCGGGGTGATTGCTGATGATCTCGGCATTTTTGAACATGAACTCAATGCGCATGCCCTGGTATTTGATGGTGGGGAAATACCGGATCTCCTCAGCATCGCGCCTGAAATGGAATAGTACAGTCGCCGCTTCGGTGGCTATTTGTAATTTCCGCTCCGCGGGATAGCCCTCCTTGCTCATTAAATAAATGGGCTTATTGGCAAGCAATATCAACGCTTCGCCAATCCGTTTTTCCATTTTTGGGCGTATGGTATCAAAAAGCTGGTCGGTAAACATCTTGGTAAAAAACTCAAACGGACGGATGGGCTTTTTATAGTATTTTTTGATGACGTTACCCTGCTCAATCTCTTCGAGCATCTTGATCAACTTGATGTCAGTATCATCAAGACAATGGATAAACTCTTTAGCTGTGTTTGAGAATAAGCGCTGGTAGGTAAGGGAAAATTCGCCGTTGGGATTGAGCTGAACGATATGTGGTTCGATAACGAACGACAGGTATTCATGCCGGGCTATAGCATAAATTATCTGGCAAGGTTTTGTACTGTCAACTCGTAGCATCCGTTTCTATCAAAAAATTTATAGAAGCTACACCAAGAAAAAATTCAAACGTAAACAGAATTTACAGCAATTGAAAGCATTTAATATTAAATATTTGTTAAGTGTTTGATTTTGGACGCGGATATTAATATTATCACCATTATTTAACAGCTGAAGTTTTGACAGTTGACGATATACTACGCAGGTAAATTTGTCGTTTTTATGTGGTGACTTTATAACTGACGCTCAGCTAAGTAGCAATGTGCTTCTATCGAAAGCATCAACAAAACAACCTTTATCTAAAGCAATTTTTAATTTAACAATTTTTAACAAAACAGCAAATAACATCTTATTGACATTGCAGTCTATATGGTATTATATTTGAATTGTTAAAATAAATAACGCAAAAGAAAAGTGAATAATAATATGAAACCATTATGAGATTCCTTTAAAATAAACAACCTCATAATAGCTTCATTACCATTAAAAAACAGATTAGAGAAAATGAAAAAGTTTGGTTTAAAACTATTAACAGCCTTTATTGGCGGGGCTATGGCCCTGGGTACTTACAAGGTGATCGAGAACAAATATGCTAGCAACATGAGTTTTGAGGATCGCCAAAAAGTTTATTTCACCAGCAATCCGTCAGCACCTATTACATCTTCGGCAGGCGAGGTTGATTTTACACAAGCGGCAGCCGCGGTTACGCCTGCGGTAGTTTATATCCGCGTTACCTATCAAAATGATGCCGGCGACGACAAGCAAAGCGAATTACAACAAATGTTTGGCAACATGTTCGGCCAGCAAATGCGCCCGCAAGGTGTGCAACAAGCATCGGGTTCGGGTGTTATTATTTCGCCGGATGGCTACATTGTAACCAACAACCATGTTGTTGAAAAAGCGGATAAGATTACGGTTAATACGAACGATCACCGTACTTTCCAGGCTAAAGTTATCGGTACCGACCCTAATACTGATCTGGCTTTGATCAAGATCAGCGCGACTGATTTGCCTATTGTTAAATTAGGTAATTCAGACGATGCTAAAGTAGGCGAGTGGGTATTGGCAGTTGGTAATCCATTCAATTTAACATCTACCGTTACAGCCGGTATTGTTAGTGCCAAAGGCCGCAACATTGGTATTATTGGCAGCCAGGACGATCAGAATCAAAATCCGTTTGGCCGTACGAGCAATGATGGTCCAAGAACTAATAAATCTATCGAGTCGTTTATTCAAACAGATGCGGCCATTAACCCGGGTAACAGCGGCGGTGCGTTAGTAAATACTAAAGGCGAACTGATTGGTATTAACTCGGCTATTGCGTCACAAACCGGCTCTTATGAGGGTTATGGTTTTGCTATTCCTATCAATCTTGCTAAAAAGGTATTGAATGATATTGAAAAATATGGAGCCGTTAAACGTGGTTACGTTGGTGTTAGCTTTACCGAGCTTAACCCTGATGTTGCAGAGCAATTAAAAACAAGCGTAACCAATGGTTTATATGTAAGGGACATTGTGCCGGGTGGTGGTGCACAGGAAGCGGGTATTAAAGCCGGCGACGTAATTGTTAAGGTTGAAAATACACCTGTTTACGAATCATCAGATCTACAAGAGCGTGTTGGCGAATTACAGCCGGGTGATAAGATACATTTAACTGTATTGCGCGATGGATCTGAAAAAGCATTTACGGTAACCTTAAAAGGCGATTTGCCTGCAGCTACACATACAGCAGCGGTTACCAAATCAGCATCTGAATTGTTTAATAAGTTAGGCGCAAGCTTTATGCCGATAACTAAAGAACAAAAAGCGCAATTCCATATTCAATCAGGAGTGGTGGTTACGCAAGTTCGCCCGGGTCGTTTGTTTGATGATACTGAAATACCCGTAGGTTCAGTTATCACTGGTATAAACAAGCACGCCATAGGCAGCATTGCCGATATGGATACTGCCATAACCAATACCCGGAATGGGTTGTTAACTATCTCAGGACTATATCCTGATGGTACCAGCTTTCACAATACCTTTCAAGTTCAATAGTAATTAATAATTTCAAACAAAAAACCCGGCCATAAGCCGGGTTTTTTGTTTGATTGTCCTTTTTCAATTTGTCATTCTGAACGGAGTGAAGCATCTATCCGATAAGCTTCCCGGATGCAGATTAGCGGATAGATGCTTCGTTCCTCAGCATGACAGGGTTGTGTTGGTTTTTCTCGTACTTATTACCCTTTCGACCGGAGGGAGAAATCTTATTCGCTATGTATATTCGCTTTGCCTGTTTTAGAAGATTTCTCCCTCCGGTCGAAATGACAGTTGGATATTTAATTATATAGCCTTCTCCTTCGGTGATAAATCAAAAGGGATTACAACTTTAAAGCTGATATTCCGGCCCATGTTGAATATGCCCGGTTGTACACCTGCCGGTACTGTAGGGTTATCGAAATATTTTAACCGGCTCATGTTTGATTGATAGTTTACATTGGCCAGGTTGGTTCCTTCAATAAATAATTCAAGTACCTTGTTGCCTTTTGCATTTACAACGTTACCACCTATGCCCGCGCTTAACAGGTTATATCCCGCGGTATAGGTTTCTGTTCCGTAGGCTGCGAAGAAACGGTTTTGCGCGGAGTAGTGATCAAACCCACCAAAAGCATACAGATTTTTAAATGTTTTTCCCAGGCCTTTAGCAAAAGTACCACGCAATTCAGAGTGGGTATGCAATGGCGGGATGAATGGTAGGTACTTTAAGCTATCAGGCACTTTACCACCTGTGCCTAAGTTAGTACCGTAAGTTAAGGTAGCCGAATTTTCAAAATGCAACCATGATACCGGATGGATATCCAGGCTAAATTCGCCGCCACTGATGCGAGCCTTGCTTTGTACGTAAGTAAATTCGCTGTATTGTCCGTCCTGTTCAGGTGTGCCGTTAGCAGCAACGCGTACGGGTAGTCCGTCGGCACCCTGTACCTGCTCCTGGAAAATATAGTTTTGGATATGGTTATCGAAAACCTCGGCACTCATGGAAACATTAGGCAGGGTTAAGAAAGCTCCTAAATCTTCCTGAACACTAAACTCTGGTTTAAAGTCGGGATTCCCTACGTGATATATTTGCGATCCGGGGTCAGGGCCGTTTGCCGATAACTCCGCGATGCTCGGCGCCCTAAAGCCGCGGGCTATATTGGCTTTCAATAAAAATTGGTCGGAGAAATTATAGGCTGCGCCAAAGCTACCTGAAGCACCTGAGAAGCTTTTATTTAACGCGCTAAATTGCTGTGTTACATTAGGTGTTGTTGTTGGATTAGGTCCGGTATAAAGTGTAGGGAAGTATTGTACCGTATTATCTACATAGGCTGCTTTACCACTAAAAGACCGTGTATCATACCTTGCGCCGCCGGAAAGATCCAGCTTTCCAAAGCTCTTTTTCATAATGAAGAACGACCCGATATCAAACTGGTTATATGCTGGTATAGGAAAATCTGTACTAAACCCTAACGAATTGACTTGGTACATGCCGTTAACGCCAACGGTGGTTTCATATCCTTTACCAATGTTAAAGTCGTACTTAACGTCGTATGTCCAGGTGGTTAATTGTAGGTTCAGTCCCGGTACGTTTGCACTATCAGGGTGTGTAAACTCCCTGCGGTGGCTGTATTGATAACCCAGATTTACAATTAAGTTGCCGCTGCCTATAATAAAATTACTGTTATCATAAATACGATATAATTGTACATGCTGGTGCAACACCGGCAACGCGTATGAATTTAGTGCCGATGCAGGTACAACGGGCCTGCTGAGATCAGCTTCGGTAACCTGTTGAGTAAACTGGCGGGTAGCTGAATCACGGCTACCATCAGGTATAGCTTGCTCATCATCAAAAAGGGAGAAGTTCAAGTAAGAATATCCCCATGCTTTGTTTAAGCCAACCATTGCCCTCGCATCTTTTTCCTTAAAATTAGTGGCATATACACGGCCATCATGTTGATTCTGATAGTCCTTGGCCATTTTATCAGATAAAATGGTACCCCATACAATACCGTTATTGTTACCCTGCAACCTCAATGATTCGTTAAATAAACCATTATTGGTGCCATAAATTTCCTGCACTGATCCTAAAATCTGTCCTTCAGCAACCGGGGGCGGCGATATTAAGTTAACCACCCCGCCAATCGCGTCAGAACCATAGCTTAAGCTGGCCGGGCCTTTTATAATTTCTACACGGTCAACCGAATTTTGGTCAACCTCAATACCATGTTCGTCACCCCATTGTTGCCCTTCCTGGCGAATACCATCAACAGACGTAACAACCCTGTTGTAGCCAAGGCCATGTATAAATGGCTTTGAAATATTCGGGCCTGTAGTAACCGCGCTAATGCCCGGCAGGTTTGCAATTTCATCAATTACGTTTCCTGATGCTGAGTGCTGGTCGATGTATGTTTTACCTACTGCTACCATAGGCACCGGGTCTCTTTTTAGCTCGGTGGCACGGCTTACACCGGTAACAACAACTTCAGCTTCTTCTATTGATGATACCGATAAGGCAATATTTAATGTTGTTGTAGTTGAAAGATCAACCTTTTGGGTATAGGCGGCATATCCAACAAAAGTGACTGATACCAGGTATACTCCCTTGGGTAAATTTCTTAAAGTATATTTACCACTTGCATTGGTAGATGTGCCGGTATGCAAATCTGGTATAGAAACCGTAGCGCCCGGAATAGCGTTTCCTGATGCTTTATCAGTTACTATGCCCGTTAGTGTACCTGTGCCCTTTGTTCCGGGTGGTAATTTATCAATAGCGCTTGCCGCCGTTGATATAAAAAACAATATGTAAAATATCGATAAGAGTCTCTTTATAAGTTTCATAAAAAATCTAAACAAGTAAAAATCCGGTAAATGACCGCATGGGTCAATTGATAATAAAAATTTATTCCGAGACGCGCTGTCTGTTCAAAAACTAAACGGAATAAATAATAAAAGAATACTTAGGTATGAAAATTAAGCAATTGGGGGAGAACGCCCGGCGGATAGGACGAGGGCGATGCTTATAAAATTGTGCTTAACCGCTTTGTAGTAATAACTGCTTACGGTAACCGGCGCAAAATATACCGCACTAAATACTTCCATAGCGTTATGATGCATGGCATCGCACAATTGGCAGTTTTCGGTAACGGTTTGCTTGGGTTGTGTATCAGGGCTATGATATGCCGCTTTATTACTTGTTGTATTTACCGCATGGGTATGCGAATACACCATATATTGCCCTGCAACAAAGCAAAGCATCAGCATCCAGGTAAGGATTATATGGGATTTGTTCTTTTTCAAGTCAGCAGGGCATTTAATGCTTTAGGCAAAAGTAGATAAAAAAATCTTTAAACAAGTATCAATTGCAATTAAGTTGCAATTAAATTCATGTTAAGATATAATCAACCGGCAGTTTACAGTTGGCAGTAAGTTTCGGATAAAAAAATGCAAACGAAACACCGCAAACAGCCAACTGGTTATATCTTTGCTGTATGACACCTGCCGAAATTAATTTGAAATGGAGTATGCTTCAGCAACGTATTGCTGAGGATTTTGATAACGAAAAACCCGACCTTAAAGTGATGCTGTTCCTCATCGGCGTGCAGGAGTTGGGGCAGGGCCCGCGAAAGTTCAGCAAACGCCAAAAGGAGGAGCTGATGCATATAGCCAATTGCAAGCTATTTAGCATGATGGGTTTTTACGAATTGGAGGGCCTGGATCAGGACGGCTGGCCACACTGGAAACGTGTTGGTGTGATCCCTAATTATACCCTGCTTGAACAGGAAATGGTGTTGAAATCCTTGATGATTGACTATTTTGATTCAATGGAAAGTTAGGTAATATATTTTCACCCTCTTTCCGGCTTGCCGGAGAGAGGGTCGAATAGCGCAGCGTATTCGGGGTGAGTCAACTATGTGCCAGGCATTTGCGCCAATGCCGCTCGTATAGTTTACTCACCCGGTCTTTGCTTCGCTCGACCACCCTCTCTTTTGCAAGCAAAAAAGAGGGTAAAAAACATAAAAAAAATCCACTTTTACCTAATGAAATTTGGGTAGGATGCAGGGAGGGCTCTAAATATATTTTAACTGACAAATTCTCTAACATGAAAAAACTTTTTACGCTATTCATTTTACTGATCACAGTAACGGCGGCTTTCGCCAAACCACCCAAAAATCAATATGTGCGTATTAAAACCACTTATGGTGAATGCATCATCCGTTTGTATAACGAAACACCGCAGCATCGCGACAATTTTATAAAGCTTGCCAAAAAAGGATTTTATAATGGTACGCTTTTCCACCGGGTGATACAGGATTTTATGATACAGGGCGGTGACCCGGATTCGAAAAATGCAAAGCCAAATGTTGAACTGGGTAATGGTGATGTTGGATACACGATCCCTGCTGAGTTTCGCGACAGCCTGTTTCATAAAAAAGGGGTTTTAGCCGCTGCGCGGGATGATAATCCTAAAAAAGCATCAAGCGGCTGCCAGTTTTATATAGTGCAAGGTAAAAGGATGACTGATACCATGATCAACAAAGCCGAGAAAAGAAGCGGACGTAAAATACCGGAATGGCAGCGCCAATATTACCGAACTGTGGGTGGCGTGCCGCATTTAGATGGGAACTATACTGTTTATGGCGAAGTGGTTGCCGGTTTGGATATGGTGGATTTGATAGCTGCTGTGAAGAAAGACGCGAACGACCGTCCGTTAGTGGATGTGCCGATGACTGTTGAAGTACTCAGCAAAAAGGAATGTAAGCAGATGGATAATTTGCTTCAGCTATAATGTTTTTCTCATTTGTCATTGCGAGGAACGAAGCAATCGCGAACTTTACATGATTGACTTGCTCCCGTGCGATTGCTTCGTTCCTCGCAATGACATAGTTTTATACCACCCTTGTCATTCTGAGCGAAGCGAAGAATCTATCCGTTATACATGGCGCAAATGTTTATCGATAGATTCTTCGCTGCGCTCAGAATGACAAAAAACAGAAAAGTAAAAAATGAAAATAATCACCTATAACGTTAACGGACTAAGAGCTGCAATAAATAAAGACTGGCTGGCCTGGTTACAGGCTACGGACGCTGATGTAGTTTGCCTACAGGAGATAAAAGCCACTCAAAATGATATAAAGGAATTGCTGTTGGTAGAGCAATTAGGCTACCAGCATTACTGGTTCCCGGCTGAAAAGAAGGGTTATAGTGGTACAGCTATCTTTTGCAAACAAACACCAAAGCATGTTGAGTACGGTTGTGGTATTGCTGACTTTGATCGCGAAGGCCGTTGTATCCGGGTTGATTTTGATGAAGTATCAGTAATGAGCGCCTATTTTCCCTCCGGCTCAAGCGGCGATGAACGCCAGATATTTAAATATCGGTTTTTAGATGAGTTTGGTAAATACCTCACGCTCCTAAAAGTGGAGCATCCCAATCTGGTTATCTGCGGCGATTATAATATTTGTCACCGCCCTATTGATATTCACAACCCGAAATCAAACGCCAATTCATCTGGGTTTTTACCTGAAGAGCGTGCCTGGATGGAAGAGTTTATTGAATCAGGTTTTGTGGATACCTTCCGCCATGTAAACAAGGAGCCACACAACTATACCTGGTGGAGCTACCGCGCTAATGCACGTGCTAAGAACTTAGGTTGGCGTATTGATTATGCTATGGCCAGTAAGGAGTTGGAAGGCAATATTAAACGGGCTTCAATATTATGCGAAGCTAAGCACTCTGACCATTGCCCGATGTTGGTGGAATTGGAGTTTTAAATAAACCTTTTGTCATTCTGAACGGAGTGAAGAATCTATCTATAGGCATTTGCGCCATGTATAACGGATAGATTCTTCACTCCGTTCAGAATGACAAAAAAAAGTGTTTTACGATGAAACAAAAGAAGGTGTTTTTTCGATAAAAACCTCTGCTTTTAGTGGGAAAAGCGATAAAAAACAAGCAAAAATTGATGTTCTTTAGGCGATTTTTCATCAAAAAACGGTCTTTTTAGGTTGAAAAATGTTTAAAAATAGATGTAAAAACATTGTTTTTAGCCTAAAAAACGGCGTTTTTTGACCAAAAAGTGTACCAAATGTACCAATGTGTTCCACCTGTTTCAGTGGTACAGTTGCTAACTTTTATAATCCGAAATACTCAATTGATGCCCGCAGAAACCATACTCATGTGGCTGGTTGGAGCAGATGATGGTAAGCCTGTTTAGCGCGAATTTTTCTACAAGGCCGAGGTACCAGTCTACCCCCTGAGCATCGAGGTTGCTGGTGGGTTCATCAAGCATTAATATAGGAGTATCGGAACAAAAAGCAAGCGCTAGCTTAAGCCGTTGCTTCATGCCGGATGAAAAGTATCTGATGAGCTTGTTTTTATTCGTATCCATAGCCAGCAGATCGATAACCGCTTTGTTATCCATGCCGGATTTATAGCTTTTGAATTTGAAATGAAGGTCGATCATTTCCGCAAGCGTAAATTCCTCTATCATTTCCATATATGGCGCGGCAAGACTCAGGTATTGGAAGACGTCTTCAACAAGCACTTCTTTTCCATCAAGTTCATAGCTTATAGTCCCAGCGGATGGGGACAGGCTGCCATTTAATATCTGTAATAAAGTGGATTTGCCCGAACCATTGGAACCTAAAATGGCGTAGCTCTCGCCTGACTTAAAAGTATATTCCACCCCTCTGAATATCCACTCACGGTTAAAACGGCGACCTATGTTTTGGAGGGTGATGTTCATTTGTCTGAATCAGGATTCTCAGAATTTTAAAATTTACAGAATATGGGGCAGATAAAAATATTTTGAGAATTCATTAATTCTGCAAATTCAGATTCAGACAATTAACTATTCCCAAAGCCCTTCATAATACCCCTTTGTGAGTTTGATACGAAATTGATGATCTCGTCGCGCTCAACAGTTGGGTTAAATTCGGCTTCAATAATATCCAATGCCTTGGTGATGTTGTATTTTTTAAGGAAGATGATACGGTAAATTTCCTGAATCTCGTTAATGGTTTCTGCCGAGTATCCTCTGCGACGAAGGCCAACAGAGTTTATACCGATGTAAGACAATGGCTCGCGACCAGCTTTTGTAAATGGAGGAACATCCTTACGAACCAATGAGCCGCCGGATACCATACAATGCGCCCCAATTTCAACAAATTGATGTACAGCAGATGTACCACCGATAAAAGCATGATCGTATACATTGATATGGCCTGCAAGTTGTACCGAGTTTGCTATAATAACATTATCGCCAATAACACAATCATGCGCCACGTGTACATAAGCCATTAGCAGGCAGTTGTTGCCTATGGTAGTGGTGTTTATCAAGCGCGGTACCACGGTTTAGGGTAACGCACTCACGTATAACGGTATTATCGCCGATGGTAACCGTGCTTGGTTCGCCCCGGTATTTCAAATCCTGTGGCGGTGCAGATACTACAGCCCCCGGGAAAATACGACAGTTCTTGCCTATCCTGGCCCCATCCATAATAACAGAATTTGAGCCGACCCAGGTACCCTCGCCAATTTCTACATCCTTATGTATAGTAACAAATGGCTCAATCACTACATTGTCGGCTATTTTAGCCTGAGGATGTATATATGCTAACGGTTGTATCATGCTATGCTTCTGTTTCTTTTACTTTAACTATTTGTGCCATTAGCTCGGCCTCTACAACAATTCTGTCGCCAACCATACCCACACCCTTCATTTGCGCTATTCCACGCCGTATTGGCGAGGTAAGATCGCAATAATAAATTATAGTATCGCCGGGTACTACTTTACTTTTAAACCTGGCGTTCTCAATTTTCAAAAACAAGGTAAGATAATTTTCCGGATCAGGTACGGTATTTAATACCATAATGCCACCTGTTTGTACCATTCCTTCTATCTGTAATACGCCCGGAAATATCGGTGCGCCTGGGAAATGCCCGCGGAACAGATCCTCATTCATGGTAACATTCTTTACACCAACCACATGGGTTTTCGAGATCTCCATTATTTTGTCGATCATCAAAAATGGTTGTCTGTGCGGCAGTTTAGCCATAATGTCTACCGTATCATATACGGGTTTGGCATTAGGGTCATATGCTTTAAAGCGTTTTTTGCTTTTTTCTTTTTTTATCAACGCCTTAATTTTTTTAGCGAAGGCAACGTTTGCGGCATGCCCCGGCCTTGCTGCCATGATGTGCCCTTTTAAAGGCGTACCCACCAAAGCAAGATCGCCAATCATATCCAGCAATTTATGGCGGGCCGGTTCGTTCTGATAACGCAGATCGATATTGTTAAGTATACCTTGTGGTGCTACTTTTATATCCTTGCGGTTAAATATTTTAGCCAGGTGTGCTAATTCAGCTTCATCTACCTCTTTATCAACCACAACAATCGCATTGTTCAGGTCGCCACCTTTTATCAGGTCATGCTTAAGCAGCATTTCCAACTCATGTAAAAAGCAAAATGTACGGCACGATGCGATCTCTTTCACAAACTCCGATATGGTAGATATACTGGCATGCTGGCTCCCCAATACATGCGAGTTATAATCAACCATACAAGTAAAACGGTAGTCATCATCCAAAGGCATGGCAACCATTTCAACCTTGCGGTCAGCCTCAGTATAATGTATGTTATATGGTATATGGTAATATTCGCGGTCTGCATCCTGCTCAATAAAGCCGGTAGCATTTATAGCATCAATAAATTTGATAGAACTACCATCCATAATAGGCGTTTCTGGTCCATCCAGATCAATCATCACGTTATCTATCTCCAACCCAACCAGGGCAGCTAATACGTGTTCAACAGTGCTTACGCTGGCGCCATTTTCGGTAATGGTTGTTCCACGTGATGTATCAGTAACATTATCTACGTCGGCATCAATAACTGGTGAGCCCGGCAAATCTACTCTCCTGAATTTATAGCCATGGTTCTCCTCTGCGGGATTGAAGGTCATGGTTACTTTTTCGCCGGTATGTAAACCTGTGCCCGAAACTGAAACAGGCGCTTTTATAGTCCTTTGTTTTACGTTCATAACTTAAATATTAACTGCAATGCAATGTTAATCAGTCTTTGCTTTTTGCAGTTCTGCAATAATCTTTTCTAACTCTAAAACTCTTTTTTCCAATTCAGGCAAGCGGGTTAAGGCTACCTGTGATCGCATGTGCGAGCTATATGTTGAGGCTGGTGAACCCGCCCATTTTTGATTTTCTTCTTTTATAGATCGGCTTAAGCCGGATTGTGCCTGCATTTGTGTGCCGTTGGGTACATTAATATGCCCAACAATACCAACCTGCCCGCCTAAAATAACACGCTCGCCTATTTTAGTACTGCCCGATACGCCTGTTTGCGCGGCAATAACGGTATTTATACCAATTTCAACATTATGGGCTATCTGTACCAGGTTATCTAACTTTACACCCTTGCGTATAATGGTTGAGCCCATGGTTGCCCTGTCGATTGTTGTATTTGAGCCTACTTCAACGTCATCTTCTATCACAACATTGCCTATCTGGCTAATTTTTTTGTACGATCCATCGGCGGTAGGTGCAAAACCAAATCCATCGCTCCCGATCACCGCTCCCGAATGGATAATTACGTTGTTACCCAATTTGGAGTCAAAGTAAACTTTTACGCCGGAAAACAGTGTAACGTTATCACCCAAAACAGCATCATCACCAATATAGCTATTGGGGTATATTTTGCAGTTATCGCCAACTTTAACATTCGGGCCGATATAGCTAAAAGCGCCTATATATACATCTTTACCGATTTTGGCGGTTGGGTGTATAAAGTGTGGGTCTTCAATACCCGATTTGTCGAGTTTAAATTTGTTATAGATCTCTAATAATACTGATATAGCTGTATAAGCATTTTCAACGCGGATAAGCGTTGCCTTAACCTTTTCAGCCAATTGCTGATCATTGTTAACAATAACAATCGAGGCATCTGTGGTATACAGGTACTGCTCATACTTGGGGTTCGCCAAAAACGAAAGCGAGCCTTCGGTAGCTTCTTCTATTTTAGCCAGCTGACTAACCGCAGCCGAAGGGTTACCCTCAACTGTTCCGTTAAGCAAAGCAGCTATCTGTTGCGCAGTAAATTGCATCCGGCAAATTTAAGGGTTAAAACTAAAGTGGCAAATTTATAATTGGTTGGTTAAGTGGCCTGTTTATGCTTTAATTAATACAGATAATTTAATTTTATCAGATAGTTAAATCGCAGATAATCAAAGTTTAAACTAAATATTATCCAAAAGCCCCACCCAACCCTCCCCGGAAGGGAGGGTTTTTAATAGAGACTGAAGTCAAAGTCTCCCCAACCGGGGGAGATTTAGAGGGGGCTTTTGACGGAAGCCTTAAACTAAATCCTTTGGATAGCATAGGATATATTTTTTTACAGTTTTAGCTAATGCTTCAAGGTTTGAATTATCGCTGGCAGCTGTAATATCCTTCACGGTGCCGTTCTTCATCAAAATAAGTATGCTTCCATCTCCGGTTTTATACGCATTGTTGCGCACGTCATCTGTAAAAACAAAATATGATGCATCATGAATGCTTATGCCATACTTTTCCGCAACCTTAGCCGTCAAATCGTCTACTCTTTTTTGGTCCGGCAGTTCATTCGTTATGTCTACGTGATATAAATTCCTTTGTATCAGATCGCGGCATAATTTTGATAAAACAAAATCTTTGCTGCCTTCCCAAACCTTTATCGCCGCCATAATATCTGTGTCATCCAAACCGGCAAAAGTTTGCAGGTTCCTATCCTCCAAAATAAATACCTCACTATTGATGCTGTTTACCAGGAAATGGTTTAATGCCGGGGTACAATTTAGTTGGTCGCCCATTAAGGCTACTTCGCGGGCACGTTTTAATATCTTAGTTAGCTGCACTTCTGCGGCTATCACTGTTTTATGCAGATACACCTGCCAGTACATCAGCCTGCGGGCGATCAGGAACTTTTCTATCGAGTAGATGCCCTTCTCTTCCACCACAACATGGTCATCAACCACGTTAAGCATTTTAATAATACGATCGGAGCTGATCACGCCTTCGGATACACCAGTAAAAAAACTGTCCCGGTTCAAATAATCCATGCGGTCCATATCCAGCTGACTGGATACTAACTGGTGCAAAAAGTTTTTTGAATAAGTGCCGTTAAATATTTCAATCGCCATGGTTAAACGGCCATCAAATTGTTTATTCAGCTCATTCATCAACAATTTGGAAATGTCCTCGTGCCAAACCCCATCGACAATGATTTGCTCTAAGGCATGTGAGAACGGGCCATGGCCAATATCATGTAATAATATGGCTACGCTAACAGCTTCTTCCTCCGCTTCGGTTATAATTTGGCCTTTATAGCGCAAAGTTTCAACAGCCAGGCTCATTAAATGCAATGCGCCCAAAGCATGGTGAAACCGGGTATGTAAAGCGCCAGGATAAACCAAATGCGTCATGCCCAATTGCTTGATATACCTTAAGCGTTGAAAATAAGGATGTTCTATCAGGTCGAACACAAGGTCTGACGGGATGCTGATAAACCCGTAAACCGGATCGTTTATAATTTTCTTTTTATTCAATGTATTTATATATCCTGCAAAAATGTGAAGTAAAGGTACAACGTTGTCTTATATTTGTTAAAATTTTGTTAATACCTTTAATAGCAACAACAAATGCCCTGCTTAAAGGTTATAAGATCAGAATTTACAGAACTATAGAATTGAAAAATGTTGTAAATTTTTGAATCATATTAATTCTGATTCAGACTTTAACTATATACCATGCAAGATACAACCATATTGTGGGCGGATGACGAGATTGATTTGTTGAGACCCCACATTTTATTTTTAAACGAAAAAGGATACAAAGTAACCACCGTAACCAACGGTATGGATGCGGTGGAAGCCTTCAAAAATAATTTTTTCGACCTTGTTTTTTTAGATGAGAATATGCCCGGCTTAACCGGATTGGAAACCTTATCGCAAATTAAAAACATTAATAATGATGTGCCTATCGTGCTCATCACTAAAAATGAGGAAGAGTATTTGATGGAGGATGCCATCGGCTCCAAAATTGACGACTACCTGATAAAACCCGTACACCCCAAGCAAATACTGCTTACTATTAAAAAACTTACGGATAACAAACGCCTGGTAACTGAAAAAACCACCATGGCCTATCAGCAAGACTTCCGTAACCTGGGCATGACACTTAATGATAACCTGAGTCACCAGGAGTGGGTTGATGTTTACAAAAAGCTAATTTATTGGGAGCTTGAGCTGCAACAATTGCAGGATAGCGGCATGCACGAAATTTTAACCCTGCAAAAAGCCGAAGCCAATACCCAGTTCTGCAAATTTGTGGAACGTAATTATCTGGACTGGATTAAAAATCCAGATACCGCGCCAACAAGCTCACCGCAGTTATTTAAAAAGAAGGTTTTCCCTAAACTGGATGGTAAAGGACCTGTGTTTTTTATCTTGATTGATAATTTAAGGTATGATCAGTTTAAGATCATTAACCCGATTATCTCTGAATATTTTAGATTAGAGGAAGAGGATACTTATTACAGTATTTTACCTACCGCTACGCAATATGCCCGTAACGCTATCTTCTCCGGTTTGATGCCGTTGGAAATGGAACGCCGTTACCCGCAAATGTGGCAGAATGATGAAGATGAAGGCGGTAAGAATTTATTTGAGGCGGATTTTATTGCCGACCAGGTGAAACGTGTGGTTCGTAAAGACATCAAACTGTCGTATCACAAAATCCTGAATATTGACGAAGGTAGGGCGTTGAATGAATCAGTAAGCAATCTGATGAATAACGACCTGAACGTGGTTGTTTATAATTTTGTGGATATGCTGTCGCATGCCCGTACAGATATGCAAATGATCCGTGAGTTGGCGAGTGATGATTCTGCTTATCGCTCATTAACACTTTCCTGGTTTGAGCATTCTCCGCTGTTTGAGTTACTTAAGTTTTTAGCATCGAAACAAGTTCGTGTGGTCATAACTACCGATCATGGTACTATCCGTGTAAGAAAACCAAGTAAAATCATCGGCGACAGAAACACCAATACCAACTTACGTTACAAACAAGGCCGTAACTTAAACTTTAATGCTAAAGATGTATTCCACATTCGTAACCCGCATGATGCTATGCTGCCTAAATTGCATGTAAGCTCAAGCTTTGTATTTGCTAAGGAAGACGGTTATTTTGTTTACCCAAACAACTACAACCATTTTGTTAACTTTTATAACGAAACATTCCAGCATGGCGGTATCTCATTAGAAGAAATGATCATACCTATTGCTACCTACGGGCCGAAATAGCCCTTGTGTCATTCTAATATCCCTTTTGTCATTCTGAGCGGAGCGAAGAATGACAAAAGGGATATTAGAATGACACAAGGATATAAATACGATTAACAATAACAAAGTTTATTTATATTTTTGATTCACCATCAAATAAATTAGATATGGATGTTGCAAAAATTAATATTCAAGTCAATTTTCAACAAATCATTGAAGCAGTAAAACAGCTCTCACCTAAAGAGAAATTACAATTGAATGAGTTGATATGGACTGAAAATTTACCGATTCCTGTCGAGCATCAGCAATTAGTAATGGGTCGTGTAAAAAGGGCAAAAGAAAGCCCAGAATCCATGCTCGATTGGGACGAAGTCGCTAAGAAATTGTCGTAATGAATGAAATCTTTTAAAGTAAAGATTAAAGATGAGGCTTTCTCCGATATCTTAGAAACTACCGCATGGTATAATAAACAGGTGCCGGGTCTTGGTTTGCGTTTTCAGAAAAACATAAAAAAACAAATCACATCACTTAAGCAGAGTGCTTATAGCTACAGGATAAGGTATCATGATGTAAGGTGTAATCTCGTCAAAAAATTCCCTTTTTTAATTCATTATATTATTGATGAGGCAAATGATACTGTAGAGATATTTGCAACAATACACACCAGTAGAAATCCTAAGATCTGGGAAGAAAAAAGTGAAAATATTTAGTCTTATTTTTGGCGTATGGAATTGCTCATAAACACCCTTGATGAATTGGATGCTACAGCCGCATCTATCTTATCCTTTGCATCCAACAACCTCGTTTTTCTTTTTTACGGCGATATGGGGGCGGGTAAAACCACGCTCATAAAGTCGTTATGCAAATCATTAGGCGTTACTGATAATATCTCAAGTCCTACATTTGCTATTGTAAATGAGTACAGGGCGGCAAACAATACCATTTACCATTTTGATTTTTATCGCCTTAAAACAGAAACCGAAGCGATGGATATGGGCTTTGAAGAATACCTGTACTCCGGTAATTATTGCTTTATTGAATGGCCCGAAAAGATGCCGGAGTTGTTGCCTGAAAACTACATCAACATAAACATCCAGGTTGTTGCGGATGGTGGCAGGTATATAACTGTTAAGCATATTTAGTTTAACAATAATCCTTTTTTTTCCTATCTTCAACATCCAGAAAATAGACCAAAATGAGTTCAGGGAAATACAGTGGGTTTTCTGATATTGCCAAGCAGGCAATGATGCAGCCGCAGGAGTCGATGTTGGAGGTTAAGGCTCAAAAAAATCAATTATACATAGGTATCCCAAAAGAAGTTTCCTTCCAGGAAAATCGTATTCCGCTTACGCCTTTGTCCGTTGCGCTATTGGTAAACAATGGGCATAATGTAATGCTGGAAAGCAATGCCGGGCAAGCCGCTAATTTTTCGGATAAAGATTATAGCGAACAAGGGGCCTTAATTGTTCACGATACCCGAAAAATTTACGAAGCTGATATCATCATCAAAATAGCTCCGCCTACGCTAAGCGAAATTGAAATGATGAAACCCGGACAAATCCTAATATCTGCTCTACAGCTCTCGACACTAAGGCCGGATTGTTTACAGGCCTTGCTTAATAAAAAAATTACCGCGCTTTGCTTTGAGCATTTACAGGACGAGGGCGGATCATTAACAGTTGTGCGAGCCATGAGCGAGATTGTTGGCGCAACATCCATATTAATAGCCGCTGAATACCTGAGCAATGTTTTTGAAGGCAAGGGGTTGATGCTAGGCGGTATTACCGGTGTACCACCAACCGAAATTGTAATATTAGGTGCCGGTACAGTAGGCGAATACGCTGCCCGAACTGCCATATCGTTAGGAGCCGAGGTAAAGGTGTTTGATCCATCAATTTATAAACTTCGTCGTCTGCAAAATAATATTGGTACACGGATATTTACCTCTGTAGTGCAGCCTATAGTTTTAGAAAAAGCCATTACCACTTGCGATGTAGCCATAGGCGCCATGCGGGCCGAAGACGGCCGCAGCCCTTGCATCATATCAGAAACAACGGTTAGTAAAATGAAACGCGATTCGGTAATTATTGATGTAAGTATTGACCAGGGTGGTTGTTTTGAAACATCCGAGATCACAAACCATACTCATCCGGTTTTCCGCAAGTATGACGTGATCCATTATTGCGTACCAAACATAGCATCCCGGGTTGCCCGTACCGCTACTTATGCTTTAACTAATATTTTCGCCCCTATTTTGTTGGACATCGGCGAGCAAGGTGGTCTTAAAAATGTGATATGGCAAAATGCTGGCGTGCGTAATGCCGTATATATTTACCAGGGCCATTTAACCAGTAAATATATTGGCGAGCGGTTCTCTATTCCGACTAAGGACCTTGATCTGCTTATCGTTTCACATAGATAGTTAAGCTATATAAAAAATATGAGGCGCATAGTTCGGTTTGTTTTAATATCAATAGTAATAAGCATCTTGGGGATAAGTAAAACAACCGCGCAGGTACAGCTTTACAGCCATGCATTATTAATAAGTACAAATGTGGCTTATCAAAACGAAATTAAAGCTGATTCAGAAAAACGTCTCGTAGAAATAAAAAAATATATACCAGGTATTGTGCTGGACATTCGTTATGCCACAAACAACAACTTTGCACATCAAAAAATGTATCCGCAGGCAAAAGCTTATGCAAGGCTACCGGTTGTGCTTGCATTAAAAGAAGTTGAGGCGGCATTAAAACTTCAGGGGCTGGGCTTGAAAATTTATGATGCTTATCGCCCATATGCGGTTACCGTGAAGTTTTATAACCTGATACGCGATACTGATTTTGTTGCGGATCCGGCAAAAGGCTCTAAACACAACCGCGGATGCGCCATTGATTTAAGTTTGATAGACCTGAAAACAGGTAAAGAACTGGATATGCCAACCGGGTTCGACAGTTTTAGCAAAAAAGCAGCATCAAATAATACTGATTTACCAAAACAGGAGATCGCAAATCGTGCACTGTTAAAAAAGGTTATGACAGCACATGGGTTTACCGAATTACCAACCGAGTGGTGGCATTTTGATTTTAAAGGATGGAAAAATTATGAACTGCTTGATGTTCCCTTTTCTGATCTCTAATTACTATCGCCCCGGTATTCCCTGCGAATAATTATCTAAAATATAACTTTGAGGTATCTCGTTCACGTGATGCTTTTTGCCGTAATACCGCACGGTGCAGTCTACATCGCCAGTGCTTTTTATGGTTAGGCAAAATAATTGGTCGTGATCCCCTTTATCCAGTTCGTCAAACGGTGTATCGCCACCCAGTGCCGATATTAACGGAATAATTGTATCGTAATTAGCCACTATCAGCACATTTTTGCCAATAAAGTTCAGCTTTATAATTTGCGCGAACTTTTGTACGCTATCAGTATATACACGGGGTAAAATCTTATCTCGCATAGCCAAGGGCTCCACGGTTTCTGCCGATATTTTTTTAGGGGTGATATAAATAACCTGCACACCCTCATGCTTAAGTGCTTTAAACAGGGCAATTGCCCGCTCTTTACCAGTGTCTGATAATGCATCTATTCCTTTAGCCTTCTCGGCGTTGTTTACTATCCAAACGTTAGTTTTTTGTGCTAAGGCACTAAAATTGCTAAGGAATAAAGCAAAAGGGATAAGTATTAGTAGTTTGCTCAAAAAAAGCACCTTTTTTATCATGGCGTTAATGATTTAAAGTTTAGTACTAAGTGTGGTTATTATACGCGACGTGTTTTATTACATAAAGCTATCATAATAAAGCATATATACCCTTTATTACAAATATATTTGATACGCATGAAGATTTTAAGAAAAGCATACTTAAAGCGGTGGTGGAAAATAATTATGGCCACATTTATGGGCTTTATTAATGATAATGGGCTTAAACTAAGTGCTTCGCTGGCATATTATACCATATTTTCTATCGCGCCTTTATTAGTACTGGTACTGGCGCTCATCGGACTATTTTTAAGAGATCCTACAAACCGGGATTTGTTATATGTACAAGTACAACATTATATGGGTGTACAGGCATCCATCCAAATAAAAGATATTATTAAAAATTATGGCATACACAGCAAAAGTGGTCCGGCATTAGTTTCAGGCGTTATTGTATTATTGATAGGCGCCAGCAGTATGTTCGTCGAAATACAAGATTCCTTAAATATCATTTGGCGGGTTAAGGCTAAACCTAAAAAAGGATGGTTAAAATTAATACAGAACAGGTTCTTATCGTTCTCGCTTATCGGTAGCCTTGGTTTTTTGTTAGTTGTATCGCTTATTGTAAATATATTGATTTCTGCTTTGAGCAATAAAATACAGTATTTTTTTCCGGGTGTACATATTATAATATATGTTGTTAACCTTGCTATTACGTTTATAGTAATTACTACGCTTTTTGCTATTATATTTAAAGTGCTTCCCGATGTTAAAATTTCATGGAGGGATGTGAGGTCGGGGGCAATATTTACCGCCTTGCTATTTATGCTGGGGCAATATTTAATCGGGCAATATATTCAATACTTTGCTAATAGTTCCGCTTACGGGGCTGCGGGCTCAATCATAGTAATACTTACATGGATATATTATACTTCGGCTATCTTATATATAGGTGCAGAGTTTACTCAGGTTTATGCGGAAGCAATGGGGAGTAAGATTGAACCGGCAGAGTATGCTGTGGCCATAAAACAAACCGAGATTGAAATGGTAGTTACAAAACTACCGGCTCAGCATCCCGACATAAAAGACAATTTGAAAAATCCCGGTTAAGCTAATACTTGTCCTTATAACCGAGTTGTCGGGGCTATTCATTATCTTGGAGTGTAACATCATTGTGTTTTAACAGTCTATTTTTGTAGATTTAATTAACCAATTATAATACATGTCAAGCAATGTCTTAAATAAATTAAAGCGGGTGCATTTGTTAATGCCCATATTTATTTTTGTTTTTTTCTTTTCATCTGCACATGCCCAGTACTTCGATCTGCCCCAAGATCGAAAGCATATAAAAATCCCTTTTCAGCTAGTTCGGAATATGATTGTTATAAAGCTGAATATAAATGATAAAGGGCCATTTAACTTTGTTTTAGATACCGGCGTTGGTTTGATGATAATTACAGAGCCGGATTTGGTTGACTCAATCAATCTAAAATCAAAAAGAATTGTAAAAATAGCCGGATTAGGAGAGGGAGATGATGCAGAGGCATATATAACGGCGGCACTTAATGTTCAGATTCCGGGTTTGGTAAGCCATGATGTAAACGCGGCGATATTAAAAAAAGATCACTTTAACCTTTCCAACTATGCCGGTATGCCTATTGATGGCTTATTGGGATATGAGTTTTTTGACAATCTTGCTATTGGTATTGATTTTAGTGACAGCACGCTTAATATATGCCGACCAGCTGATCTGCATCCGTTTAGAAAGGGGAATAAAATTCCTATAACCATTGAAGATCGAAAACCATATCTGCATGCTACTATAACACTCCCGAATGGAAAAAAAACAGATAGTAAATTAATTATTGATATAGGAGCGGGCCACCCCGTATCAATTGAGAATATGGTTAAGAATAATGGTTTACCTAAAGCATTTATAGCGGCTAATTTAGGGATTGGGTTAAATGGCCCTATTGATGGTTATTTAAGCCGTATAGATGAAATACAAATTGGAAAATATAAAGTTAAGAATGTATTGGCATCATTCCCGGATGACACAAAGAAACAAGTGGAAACCACGATACCACGAGATGGAAATCTTGGCATTGGGATGCTTAAAAAATTTAGGGTTATTTTTGATTATCCGGATAATGCATTGTACTTAAAACCCGGGTCATTGTATAAAGAGCCCTTTGAACACGATATGAGCGGGCTGGAATACTATTCAGATGGAGACGGTTATAAACATGTTATTATAAGCAGAGTTGAACCAGGATCGCCGGCAGATGAGGTTGGATTGGAAAAGGGTGACGAAATTGTAACAATTAACCTGTCGCCTGTTTCAAAAATGAGTTTAGAGGATATTGATACTATTTTTAAATCAAAAGATGGGCGCAGTTTATTGCTTGAAGTATATCACGATAACAAGTATGATAATATTATACTTACTTTAAAAAGAAGAATTTAGATTAAAACGGCCCATATACCCCAACCGTTTACTTTAACTGGCTTATATTTTCAAAGAACGCGGTTTGCAAATCCAGCAGTGAACGAACATTTATTTTTTCGCCATACATATCAAAGCATAAAAATTTTGAATGCTGTAAATCATTATTTTTCGCGCGCTCAAAAAAATTAAAGGTTTCAAAAAAATAGTGGTTAGTAGTGATATTGCTTTTTCTATTAGTTTGCGAGGTGTTTAGCCTGAAACCAATACTGTCTATCCAGTTATGCACACGGGAATGCAGGTTTCCACTAATGTTGTTCATAAGTTAATGTTTTATTTACACTAACGAAAAACATAGCTAAGTGTTTCAACCGACGAGAAATCTATTTCAAACAAATGTTAAAATTTCTGTGGAAAACTTTGTTCTTTTTTTAATCTATATTAAAAAATTGTAACTAATTGAATCGTTTCTCGTAGAACAGCTCATTAAGCCACAATTAGAGCTATGAAAAAACTAAAACTTACTTTATCAATCTTATTTGTAATTGCATTCACAATAAGTGCATGTCGTAAAGACAAAACTCCCGGCCCACAGGGAGATGCTGGCGTAACCGGAGCAACCGGAGCGACTGGTCCAGGTGTTGGGGCACAAGGTGTAACCGGAAATACCGGCGCTACCGGAGCAACAGGTGCTGGTACAACAGGGGCAACAGGAAGTACTGGTGCAACTGGTACTACCGGAGCAACAGGTAGTAACGGTGTAACAGGCGCAACAGGTGCCAATGGAAGTAATGGTTCCGCAGGTGCAACCGGCGCTACGGGTGCCAATGGAAGCAACGGAGCTACCGGAGCAACGGGCGCTGCGGGTTCGGCAGGATCTGCGGGTTCAGCAGGAGCTACTGGTGCAACCGGCGCAACAGGTCCGGGCGCATCAAGTTATGTGCTAACTGGTCAAAGCATTTTTTCAACACCAACAAACTTTAGTATTGCTGCCATCACTCAATCAGTTCTTGATGAGGGCGTAGTATTAGTGTATTACAGGCCAACCGGTAGTTCTGGCGCTTACTACCCATTGCCATTCAATAATAACGCAGGTCTTACAATAAGCCTTTTCTCTTATCAGGTTGGGTCTATAACCCTGGAGAGCAGTAATAATATTATCAACACTGCAGATTTGAGAGTAATTGTTATACCTGGTACATCGCTTACCAGTTTGTCAATAACACACCCGGGGCTAGATGTTAACAGCTTATCAAGCGTAACATCATACCTACATTTAAGTAACTAATATTCAATAATATTTGTTTAAGGGGCTGGATAATATCCTGCCCCTTTTTTTGTTTTTATGTGTAACAATGCTATGATTATTAATCAATTATAATATTAAAATACAACCTTTGTGTCGTACAGTTGTATTAATACAACTCAATGAATATTATTTAACTTATGAAGTCATCCTTACTAACTTTATCACTTCTTTTTTTCTTCTTTATTAACGCACGTGCGCAAAATGGGCGCGAAGTAAGCGGAACAATTATAGATTCTACCAAACTATCCGTTCCCGGAGCGATTGTTAAGGTTGTTTCTGATAAAGGTGATAGCTCATTAACCGCAACCGATCCTAATGGCAAGTTTGATTTTCCTGCTGTTGGCGGCACAAAATTTACACTTAGTATCAAATCTATTGGCTACCAGGCAATACGCAAGCATTTTACTTTTGACGCCGATACCAAACCAGTGGTGTTGCAGCCAATCATTTTAAAGGCGGAGACAAATACGCTTGCGACAGTTAATATTGTGGCAAGCCAGGCTATAGTATTTAAAGAGGATACAACAGAATATAAAGCCAGCAATTACCAGGTACGGGTAAATGCGCCTGTTGAAGATGTAATTAAAAAATTACCCGGCGTAGATGTTGACGTTAACGGTAATATCACAACACAAGGCAAACAAGTAACGAAAGTACGCATCAATGGAAAAGACTTCATGGGCGGAGATGTGCAAAGCATTACCAAAAACTTACCCGCAGATGTTGTTGAAAATATACAAATGATTGATGATTATGGAGATCAGGCGAATTTGACCGGAGTTAAAACCGGCGAGCCGGATAAAATCATGAACATCACCATAAGAAAAGATAGAAACTATGGTTATACATTACAGGCTACAGGTGGCGACGGAGAAGATCTGCTGCCAAAAAGCGAGGGCCTAGCTGATGACAATAGATATTTAGGTGCTGTAAGCGGGTTTACTTTCAATGGGGATCAGCAAGCAGCTATATTGGGTAGCATCAACAATACCAATGTAAATACCTTTTCGTTTGGCGCTCCCGCAGGCGGTGGATTTGGCGGCGGTGGCCGTGGAAACGCAGCAAGAGGTTCTGCCAATAGCGGAAGCCTGATAACACCTGCAAACGGGATAACCGATGCACATTCATTAGGTCTCAACTTCCGCGACCAGTGGGGCAAACACCTTGCCGTATATGGAAGTTATAGTGTGGCGGATAATACTGTTTTAACCAATAATATTATTCAGCAAACCAACAACTCGGTAGGCAACCCCACAACAAACAATCAAACCAGCACTGAAAGCGACAGGGATATTAACCACCGCTTTACCTGGAATATGGAATATACACCGGATACTATCAATTATTTGAAAGTTACACCAACTTTTTCCTACGCCAGTGTAAATACTTATGATAACGAAAACAATATAGCCCGAAGGAACGGAACTGTCTACTCGGCTTATACCGATAGCACTTACGCGTTCTCCTCTGCGCCAACCTATGGGTTGATAGCGTTATACAATCACAAATTTAAACATCGCCATAATTTAAGTATTAACTTAAGCTTTTCATCGGCGTCTGATTACCAGTATCAAAACCCGGTGTATAACTATACCGTTGGTACACCAACTGCGCCGGTTAACCAGGTAATAAACACCAATAGCCGCACTAACACCTACGCCGCTACATTTTCATACTTGTTACCTGTTGGATCAAGATCATATCTGGAATTTAATTATGCGTATAGTCGCGCTATCACAACCAATAATAAAGAGACGGATACCTTAACCTACTACTCAGAATTTAATCGTGATACGGCATTAAGTAATCAATATAATTATACATTTACAACCAACAGGTTTGGATTGAACTATCGTTTTATTGAAAAGAAATATAACTATACTTTAGGTATTTCCGGGCAGCCCGCTGTTTTAGACGGAAACGCACCACTTACCGGCTTCCAAACACATGTAAGCACTTTTGATGTTATACCAACAGCCCGTTTCGTTTATAACTTCTCGCGTACCCACTCGTTTAGCTTAAATTATAACGGCTCCAGCAGTCAGCCAACGTTTCAGCAATTACAGCCGGTAATAGATTTTTCTAACGCCTTATATCCGGTAGAAGGGAATCCTAATCTTAAGCCAGAGTTTACCAATAACTTCTCTGTTAGATATAATTCTTTCAGCTTTGATACAGGAAACGTATTGTTTACAAATTTAAGTTTCTCCTCTATTGGTAATGATGTGGTAACCAATACCATTACTTATCCTAAAACTTACACCCCCGATCCTCGCTTACAAAATACTATTTTAACGCAATATCTTAATGCAAGCGGGTATTACACAGCAACAGCAGGCGTTGTGTATTCCAAGCCATGGGAAAACAGAAGATATACCTTATCATTAATAGGTAATTTAACCTACGCAAACAATATTGGATATTTAACAAGCATCGACTCTAATACCTACAAACAGGATATGGAGAAAAACGTCTCTAAGAATTTGCAGTTCACCCCCGGTTTAAAATTCAGAACCGATATCACAGATGTGATAGATGCGCAGTTTTTAACCAACTATGCTATTAACCGTACCGATAACTCCATAAACAACGCATTAACAGAAGGCACATCAAATATTCGCACCTGGACATTAGGCCTAAATGGAAAAAATTATTTTGGCGATTGGACCTTTAGTTATGATTATACTAAAACCATCAATTATGGTTATGCAACTTCGGTTGGGGCAACCAATCCGAATATTTTAAACGTTTATCTTGAGCGTAGGTTTCTTAAGCAAAACAGGGCAACTATACGTATTGCTGCCTATGACTTATTCAACCAAAACACAGGATTCACCGATGTTTCAACAGCAAGTTCAAATACAGAAACACACGTTAATCGCTTGTCGCGTTATTACCTGGCAACACTTACTATTAGATTACAGAAATTTGCAGGAAAAGCCCCTGACCAGGACTCCCACATGCATAATTTCAGGCACAATGGTAATGGTCCAGGCGGCGGCGGTCCGGGTGGCGGTGGGCCGGGCGGTGGCCCAGGTTTTTAATCGCCTGATATAACACAACAAAAGAGGCTCAACTAATTTAGTTGAGCCTCTTTTGTTGTGGTTGGTATATGTGTTCTTTATTTTACCATTACATCTCCAATAACGCGGTCAAGTTCTTCCAGGTCAAATGGTTTGGCCAGGTAACCATCGGCACCGGCATGCTCAGCCAGCAATTGGATATCGCTATTAGCCGAAAAGTAGATTACCGGTATCTGTTGCAATGATTCTTCTTTCTTTAATGTCTGTGTAGCAATAATGCCCCCTTCGTCAGGTATCCAGTTATCCATTAAAATAACATCGGGTTGTATCTCGCTAATGCGTTCAACAATATTATTGCAATTTGTGTAAGTATACACCTCCCATCCTTGCTCTTCCAAAATATAAACACAAATGGAAAGGATGTCCTCGTCATCATCAAAAATGACGATCTTTTTAGCAGATTTATTCATTTTACACAAGTAGTATGTGAATCTATAGATAACTTTCCGAAGAAACAACTTTTCTTAGGAAACCACATAAATAACCAATAATATAACGCCCTTGTTTTATGTAAACTATACATTTAGCACAAAGCGAAACATTCCTGATGGCTTTTAACCCTGTCTAGCAAAAATATTACAAATCAACTTGCGATTGCTAATAATTTTCGTTGTTTTTGAATGGTCTATTATCAATAGATCATAAGCTATTTCGGTAGCCTGGTTGTATAAAGCTACTCTTTAAAATTTTTAATTTGCTGCCACTGCTTTTTTGCGATTGGCCTTCATATAAAACACCAATCCGGCAAAAGCAATAATCAGTACTGCCGGGATGATCAAGGTAACATGCAATACATCAAATCCGGCCAGGCTTTGTGCATGTGCAAGCTCGTTGGCCATTGGTGTGCCGGTAGCTGCCTTTTGATAGGTATCTAATACTGCACCTGTTACCAAATGTTGCACGGTGTGCCTGTCATAAAAGCCACCCATGTAAATGGTATAAAATGATACCGCAAGCATGCCGCCGCCGCCAAGTAGGTTTATGCCTAATGCACCCGATTGGGGAATATTCTCAGCTACAAAACCTATCATACATGGCCAAAAGAAGGCTACACCCAGGCCAAATACTACTGCTGCAAAAAATATAGACTCGCCATGTAGGTTTATCAGCAGGTAAATGCCTAATGCCGACAGTATGGTTGATATAAGCAACACGCCCTGAGGCGCCAGCTTATGTACTATAGGCCCTGCAAATGCGCGGCATATTACCTGTATGGTAGCTACAAAAGTGAGTATTAAAAGGGCATTGTCGGTTACCGTTTTAAATAGCACGCCTGTCCATTGGTTGGTAAACAACTCGGTAATAGCAGTGCCGAACATACAAACCAACATAAAAAGATAAAGCGGAGTAAGCACCCCTTTATACATATCGGCAGTGGTAAAGCCTGCGGAAACGCGCTCCGTAACCGGGAAGTCTAATTTTGAGAACAGGTAGCCATAAATAGCTGTAGGTATAAGCATTACACCAACCTGTACCTGCCAGTTTAAGCCAATGTGGCTAAGTAACAGTACAAGTAACGATCCTAAAACAATGCCTCCCGGAAACCAAAGGTGAAAATAATTAAGCCGTGTAGTTTTATTTTGAGGATATAAGGCTGTTACTAGTGGGTTGCACGCAGCTTCAACTGTTCCGTTAGCAATCCCAATTAACAATGTCGAGAAAAAGAGCGTCCAATATCCTTGTGCAAAAATGGTAAGCACTATACCTAACAGGTGAAAAATAAACGCCATTACCAGCAATCGTTTCATGCCAATCAGGTCAACAATAAAGCCACCAATTACTACCGCCAGTGGAAACCCCCAAAAAGCGGTAGCGGTAATGGTTGATAATTCGCCCGCGTTCAAATCAAATTGCGTGCCCAGTTGTCCCATAATACCGGCCCTGATGCCAAATGATAAGGAGGTTACTAATAATGATAAACAACTAGCGACAAATAGTTTACTTGTTTTAATGTTTTGCATAACAGATTTTATTTCTGGCTGATTTATAATTGGCTATAAATTGTGATGCAATATAAATATTGTTAGCTCATTCAATGCTATACATCAGCATTTTTACCGGAGGCGAATAGTAAGGCCATCGCATGCTTAGTTAAGGCTAAGGCGATCTAAAGTTTTAATGACACCCCGCCCGTGTAAAAAAAACTTAAGCAGGAATATGTTCCGAATCTGCTGCCGATAGCTCAATAATTGGAGTTCGCTTTGTTTTTAATCGGGCTCTGCGTAAAAACATAAAATGTACCAGGCCAATTATCAAAGCAATAACGCCTTCGCCTAACATGGTGTTTTTTGTGCCGATTATTTTAGATACATAACCAATGATCAAACCGCCCAAAGGCTGCATTCCGAAAAAGGCCATCGCGTAAAAGCTGATCACCCTGCCACGCATTTTTACATCGGCAGTGGTTTGTAGTAATGTGTTGCTGATAGTGATTTGCGACATCATACCAAAACCTGCCAGCGCCGAGAATAGCAATGCGAGTATATAATGATTCTCGTGCGAAAATAAAACCAACCCCGCGCCAAATACCAGGGTATTTATAGCGAGTATTTTCTTAAGGTTATGCCCCGGTTTTATCGAAGCTAAAAATATAGCACCCGAAAAAGCGCCAAGCCCAATAAAGCTGTCAATTATACCAAAGGTTGACGCCGTGCCATGAAATACATCCCTGGCATAAAAAGGGATAAGCGTACTGTATGGCAACACAAATAAGCTGATGAACATCAGCATAATAATTACAAATAATATTTCCGGTGTGCGCCTGATATAGCTGTAACCTTCTTTAAGTTCGCCAAACACATTTTTTGTATGCGGTTTGCTTATATATTTTGGCAGCCTCATCATTAATAAAGAGGTTATTACGGCCACAAAACTTAAGGCATTTAATAAGAAACAGGCACCGTCACCTATCTTTTCTAAAATTATACCCGCGATGCCCGGGCCGATTAATCTGGAAAGATTTACCATAGAGGAGTTTAACGCCAGTGCATTCGGAAGATCATCTTTATCATCAATCATTTCATAAACCAGTGATTGCCTGGCCGGTACGTCAAATGCATTGATAACACCTAAAACTACGCTTAGCGAAAGTATTTCCCATACCTCGTAATGCTTCAATAATATCAAAACCGCTAACAAAACCGCTTGCACTAATGACAGTACTTGTGTGGTGAGCAAAACCTTATATCGGTTATACCTGTCGGATACCACACCACCATACAGCGAAAATAAAAACGAAGGGAACTGACTGGCAAAAAGTGTAACCCCTAACATAAGGGTAGAGTGGGTGAGCGTGTAAATAACCCAGCTTACCGCCGTCTTCTGCATCCATGTACCTATTAATGATACCGATTGACCACTAAAATATAACCTGTAATTCCTGCTTTTAAATGCCCTGAATGTGCTTATGTTCATTTATCACCCTCTTCTAAAAAATTATTAAATCTGTTCTTTACTCAAAATCAACCAGCTTGGTTAATGGCCCCAGTGCTTTTTTAATGAGTTCTTTTTCTTCTTCAGTACAGGTTTCGCGTAATGCCTCATTTAACCACTCATCCCTTTCACTAAGCACCTGTAAAATTAACGCCTTGCCCTTTTCGGTTAAAGAAATGATCGCTTTGCGTTTATCCGTTTCCGAACTTGTGCGCGTAATAAATCCTTTCTCTAAAAATCCACTCAATATTTGCGACATGGATTGATTCGTTATTTTTTCCAAAGCAGCAAGCTCGCTGGGCAGCATGCCATTTTCGCTGGATAATAGTAACGACAATGTAGAGCGTTCGGTAAGCGAAAGCTGTTGCCCTGTAATTGATTTTTTACGTAGCTTTTTTACCAGTCGTGTTACAACTGTACGCAGGTCTGAAGCAAACTGAAGATCTTTAGCGCTCATTTTAATAAATTAAACTAATAAGTTTACCTTACAAATATACAATGATTTTGCTAAGCACACAATAATCACTTATCATCTTAATGTTATATAAATTCAAAATGTTTTTAAGGGTAAATATTATTTCTTTATCTTGAACACCCTGATACACTGCTAACAGGCGTTAATAGGATATCAGGAACAAATGCTGCCAAATGAACGCTACCGAAAACTATGAGCTTTTAATCAGCAAGATCAATACCTTCATCCGTAAGTATTATTTAAATAATCTTTTACGGGGATTGATATTTTTAGGCGCGGGTTTGTTTTCGGCATATGTTGTTATCACGCTAAGCGAATACTTTGGCAATTTCAATACAGCTTTTCGCACCATTCTTTTTTATGCTTTTATTCTGCTGAATTTAGGGCTTATTGTTTGGTTGGTAATCCCCTCCTTGTTTGCCTGGTTGAAGTTAAGTAAGAACCTTACGCATGATGAGGCCGCCGAAATCATAGGCAAGCATTTTAACAGCGTTAACGATAAATTGCTCAATACACTCCAGTTAAAGAAGCAAGCCATCGACGATGAAAAACATCGGGCCCTGATTGAAGCCAGTATCGACCAAAAAATAGAACAGTTAAAGCCTGTTAGTTTCCCTTCGGCAATCAACATCCGCGAAAACAACAAGTATTTAAAATGGATCATTACCCCGATTGCTGTTATTTGTGTGATCGCGCTTGCCGCGCCATCAATCCTTACCGAAAGCACCAAAAGGCTCATCAGGCATAATGAATATTTCGCACCTGTATCGCCATTTCAGTTTGTGGTTCAAAATCGATCCTTATCGGCTGTTCAGGGCCAGGATTTCAAGCTTGACCTAAAGTTAACCGGCGACAAGTTCCCGGCAGATGTTTATATAGAGACGGCCGGTAATACATTTAAACTGGATAAAGAAAATATTTCCAGTTTTCATTACGTGTTATCTAACCTTCAACAAAACCAGGTTTTCAGGTTAACGGCAAACGGAGTTACATCCATGCGGTATCAAATAAAGGTTAACCTGCGCCCGTCGTTATTGCATTTTGATGTGGAGTTGAGCTATCCCGCCTATCTCCACAAAAAAAATGAAACAATATCCAATGCCGGCGATTTAACTATTCCGGCAGGAACAAACGTTAACTGGGCTTTTCATACACAAAATGCTACCGGTTTGTATTTTTCTTTGGGTGATAGAACTCAATTGCTTAATCCTGCTAAAAACGATGTTTTTGAGCATCGCGAACGAATAATTAAAAATACCGCCTATAAAATTAACCCTTTAAATACACTGGTGAAAAATAGCGATTCGGCAAGTTACCGCATTACCGTTGTTGCCGATGAACCACCGACCATCAATGTAGAAGAGAAGCCGGATTCAGTAAGCACCAAGGCTATTTATTTTAATGGTAAGATACAAGACGATCACGGGTTTTCGTCATTGGTGTTTTATTATAAGATAGGCTCAGATAAAAACGCGCACGTGTTTTCAAAAGTGATAAAGGCTGATCTGAACCAAACACAATCTGATTTTTTCTACTACTGGAACCTGAAGGAGATAGGCATTAAGCCCGGCGACGGCGAACAGGTAACCTATTACTTTGAAGTTGCTGATAACGATGCGGTAAATGGTCCTAAGAAAGTGCGCTCTGCAGAGCATACTCTAAATATGCCCGATGCTACCGAAATCAACAAGCAGTTAAACACGGGCACCGAGGCGGTAAAACAAAAAATGCAGTCGGCAATTAAACTTGCCGGGCAGGTTGAGCGCGAATCGCAAAAGCTGAATGAGCTGTTACTGAATAAAAACAACCTCTCTTTTGATGAAAAGAAACAAATAACCGATCTGATGCAAAAGAAGAAAGATCTGGACGACCTGGTAAAGCAAATACAGGACGAAAATCATAAAAATGAATTTAACCGTCAGGAAAACCTCCAGCAGGACCCATCCATAACCGAAAAGCAAAAGGAAATGGAAAAGTTATTTAACAACGTACTCGATCCAAAAACACAGCAACTGCTTCAAAATCTGCAACAACTATTGCAGCAAGATCAGAAAGATGCTACCCGGGAAGATCTCTCAAAAATGCAATCAGATAACAAATCGCTCAAAAAAGAGTTAGATAGGATGTTGGAGCTTTACAAAAAGCTTGCTTTCGACCAAAAATTGGATCAAAACATTAAACAGTTGAACCAATTGGCACAGCAACAACAAAAATTAGCTGATCAAACAAAACAGCCAACCGCTACCCCCCAGGCGGCACAGCAACAACAGCAAAAGTTGAATGATGATTTTCAGGAAGTGAAAAAATCATTGGATGAGCTGAATAAAGAGAACGAGCAAAACGACCGGAAAATGGATTTTGAAAATCCGGAAAAAGAGGAAAAAAGTATCGACCAGCAAATGCAGCAGAGTAGTGATGATTTGAAAAAGAATGACGGTCAAAAAGCATCGCAATCGCAACAGCAGGCAGCTAAGCAAATGCAGCAAATGGCTGATAAAATGAAGCAGCAGGATCAGGAAGGGGAAAATAACCAGAGTACAATTGACATTCAGCAATTGCGTCAATTACTAAAAAACCTCGTAAATAGTTCATTTGAGCAAGAATCGGTAATGCAAACATTCAAAACAACAAACACTACCGACCCTAATTATATTACGCTAGCCCAAAAGCAAAAGGACATTAAAGATAATTTAAAAACCGCCGAAGATAGTCTGTATGCGATAAGTCGCCGTGTGCCACAAATACAATCTACAGTTAATAAACAAATTGCCAGTATAAATGATCATATTGACCTGGCATTGCAAAAGTTAGGCGACAGGCAAATAGCCGAAGCCGGGAGTAACCAACAATATTCGATGACGGCTATGAATAATTTGGCACTAATGTTGAGTGAAGCGCTCGAACAATTGCAAAAAGCCAGGAATGGCTCGGGTAAAGGCAAATCAAAACAGCAAACACTGGGCGAATTAGCCAAAATGCAGCAGCAGCTTAACCAAAATATGCAAAAAGCTCGTGAGCAGATGCAAAAAGAAGGCAAACAGGGGCAATCTGGTCAAAAACAAGGTCAGGGTGGCTCAATGAGTGAACAATTAGCTCGTATGGCACGTGAACAGCAAATGATACGTGAAACCTTACAGCAAATTAACCAGGAAGATAATAAGGATGGAACCAAGGGTTTGGGCAATCTTGATAAAATTTCGCAACAAATGGAACAAAACGAGCGGGATCTCGTAAACAAGCGTATTACCGATGAGGCATTAAAAAGACAGGAACAGATCCAAACGCGTTTATTAGAAGCCGAAAAGGCTGAACAACAGCGTGATCAGGATCAGAAAAGAGAAAGTAATACGGGTAAGGATATGCCTCCCGGATATATTAAAGCATTGCAGGATTATCAGCAGGTCAAGGCTAAACAAACAGAGCAGATCAAAACAGAATCCCCGGCGCTTAATTTATATTACAAACAGAAAATCAACATTTACTTTGATCAAATCAATGCCAAATAGTATGGAAGAGGCAAACGTTAAGGCAGCAAAACTATATACGTTACAATTACCCTCAAAAGAGGAAAGCATAACGCAACTAGAATTATTGATAGAAAATTTATCTGATGCCTACAATGTCAGTGAAGATACCTTTGCCAATATGATGACCTGCTTAAACGAAGCGTTAATTAACGCGATTAAGCACGGTAATAAAATGGACCCCGCTAAGAAAGTTATTATAAATGCCGAAGTTGATGGTAAACGTATTATTTGGACGGTAACCGACGAAGGACCTGGTTTCGACTACGTACACCTTGCTGATCCAACCGCGCCTGAAAACCTGGAAAGCCTTACAGGGCGTGGTGTATTCATTATGAAACACCTTGCCGATCAGTGCATATTTAATACATCTGGTAACGAAGTTGAACTGCATTTTAAAATATAATGCCAGCTATTAGTTTTTTTGAGGAGGACATCAGCTTCACGCTAAAAGATAAAGCCAAGGTAAGGCAATGGATAACCGATACCATCATTTCCGAAGGCTTCAAACTAAAGGAGCTTAATTATATTTTTTGTTCCGACGCTTATCTGCTGGAAATCAACAAGCAATATCTCGATCATGATACTTATACCGATATTGTAACCTTTGACAACTCTGAAGAAGAAGGCAAGATTGTAAGCGATATTTTTATTTCGATAGAACGCATCCGCGAAAACGCGATAAAGTTTAATGTTACTGAAACCACCGAACTTCACCGTGTAATAATTCATGGCGCACTGCATTTGTTGGGCTATAAGGACAAATCGCCTGCCGACAAGCAAAAAATGACACAAAAAGAGGATTTCTATTTAAATAAGCGAGCTTTTATTGGCTAATTTTATCGCATAAATCTCTCAAACGCATTATTATCATGAAAACATTAGCATTCATATTCGCTTTTATGTTTATTAGCAGCAGCAGCGAATTGTATACCTTCAAATTAAAAGATATTGACGGACAGAACTTTTCTTTAGCCCAATATAAAGGCAAAAAGATTTTGATCGTAAATACTGCCTCAAAATGTGGTTATACCCCACAATATGCTGAATTGCAAAAGCTTGCCGATACTTACAAGGACAAAGTTGTGGTTGTCGGTTTCCCTGCAAACAATTTTGCTAACCAGGATCCGGGTACAAATTCAGAAATTAAGACCTTTTGCGAAAAACGCTTTGGTGTAACTTTCCCGCTTAGCGAAAAAGTAAGTGTTAAGGGTGACGATATCGCCCCGATATTTAAATATCTAACTGAAGCACCAAACCCTGATTTTACAGGCGAAATAAAATGGAATTTTGAAAAATTCCTGATCGATGAGAACGGCAAATTAATCCACCGTTTCCGCTCACCAGTAACCCCAATGTCTCCCGAGCTTACAAAATATTTGTAAGCATAAAGATATTAGGCTAGTATAGCCAATGATAAAAGCGAAGAGTAGTAATGCTCTTCGCTTTTTTATTGTCTTATTTTTAGATAGAAGCGATAACAATTGTTTTCCTTTGATTGTTGATGTATCATTAAATATAAAACCTATGAAAGCAGCAGTATATACCCCGGGCCAAACGCCTAAATATTTAGATTTTGCAGAACCTGTTCCACAAAACGAAAATCAAGTAGTAATCACAGTTAAAGCGGCTGCGGTTAAAAATTTGGATAAAGGTATAGTTAGCGGTCACCACTATTCGAGTGGCGGTAGTACAGAACCAAAAGTGGCAGGCGTGGACGGGGTAGGTGTATTGACTGATGGTACGCGGGTTTATGGTTTTGGTGTATCTGGTATGATAGCTGAAAAGGCGTTAATCGATAAAAACAAAATAGTTAAACTCCCGAATGGAGTAGATGATGTAACCGCTGCGGCTTTGCCTAATGCAGTGATGGGAGCCGGAGCTGCACTTCATTTCAGAGCTAATGTAAAAACGGGCGATGTGGTATTGATTAATGGCGCTACCGGCGTTACCGGGTTGGTCGCGGTACAAATAGCCAAACATTACGGTGCAAAAAAAGTCATTGTTACCGGTAGAAATGCAGATGCTTTAAATCATCTGCTTACGGTGGGGGCAGATGAAGCGATCTCGCTTAAACAAGAGGATGAGCAGATTATAAATAAGATTAAAGAAATTCATAAAACTACGCCGATTGATTCGGTGGTGGATTATGTGTGGGGACATCCTGCCGAGTTAGTTCTTTCAGCCTTAGGGGGTACCGGCGGTACAACTCACAAAGTAAAATATGTTACTGTGGGTGGTATGGCAGGGGATAAAATCCAATTATCATCAGGAACATTAAGAAGCTCTGATATTGAAATTTCAGGCTCGGGGCTTGGTAGTTTGGATGCCGAAACTATGAATAAGCTTTTTACTGAGCTATTGCCGGAGATGCTGCAATTAGCCGCTGATGGAAAACTGAAGATCGATACAGAAACGGCCAACCTAAGCGATATTGAAGCCGTATGGCACAAAGAAATCCCCAGTGGTAAACGATTAGTAATCGTAATTTAAATCTCATCTATAATAAGAAGTTGTCTAAAACGATTGAATCTTGTTTTTATATAAAACAAAAACAAAGCGTCATTGCGAGCGAAGCGTGGCAATCCCCGACTTACAGAGCGGCTTTGCATAGCTTGGGATTGCCACGCTTCGCTCGCAATGACGATAGTTTTATACTTTTAGACAGTATCTAAGAAACAAGAAAGCCATGCAGAGAGATTCTACATGGCGTTCGTATTATAATCAAATGATTTATACCGTTTGCGGCATTTGCTTCATGGTTTCATTCAGGTCTAATTCTAAACCTTTAGCTATGGCCATTCCAAGGCCCATATCAGCCCTGAACCAGTGGCACAATTGCCTGTTAACAATGATGTCGCGCTTTGGTCCGTCAATACCTTTCATTGAACCTGTAATATTGGCAATCAAATCATGTTTTTGGTCTTCGGACATTAAACGGTACAGATCACCTGGTTGTGTATAATGGTCGTTTTCGCCTTCTGCGTTACGATCATACCAATCTGCTTTAGCATTGCCTAAATCCCAGGCTGGTTCTTTATAAGCGTGATCGGCCTCTATGTCATCAAAGCTATTAGGGGAATAATTTGGTTTGCTGCCGTGATTGCCATCAACCCTCATCTGGCCATCGCGTTGATAGTTATTAACCTCGAACGGGCAACGGTTTACAGGTATCTGCTCATAGTTGCCGCCTAAACGATACCTGTGTGCATCAGGGTATGATAAAATACGTCCTTGTAACATCTTGTCAGGTGAATAACCAACGCCATCCACAACATGTGCAGGCGCAAAGGCAGCTTGCTCAACGTGGGCAAAGTAATTGTCAGGGTTTTCGTTTAGTTCTAATGTGCCCACATCAATCAGCGGGTAATCTGCATGCGGCCAAACCTTAGTTAGGTCGAACGGATTGATGTGATAAGTTTTAGCATCTGCTTCAGGCATCACCTGTATTTTCAGGCTCCATTTAGGGAAATCGCCATTATCAATAGAAGTTAACAAATCATGCTGTGCGAAATCAGGTGCTTTGCCCCGCATTTCGGCGGCTTCTGCATCAGTAAAGTTTTTAATGCCCTGTTGCGTTTTAAAGTGGAACTTCACCCAAAACCTTTCATTATGCGCATTGATCATGGAGAAAGTATGGCTTCCGAAACCATCCATATGGCGATAACCGTATGGCGTTCCCCTGTCCGACATCAGGATAGTTACCTGGTGTAAGCTTTCCGGGTTTAACGACCAGAAATCCCACATCATGGTAGCGCTTTTACTATTGGTATAAGGATCGCGTTTTTGAGTATGAATAAAATCACCGAATTTTTTAGGATCTTTTATAAAAAATACCGGAGTGTTGTTACCAACTAAATCCCAGTTACCTTCTTCAGTATAAAATTTAACCGCGAAGCCGCGTGGATCGCGTTCAGTATCTGCTGAACCTTTTTCACCTCCTACAGTCGAGAAACGAAGGAAAACCTTTGTTTCTTTACCAATAGTGTTAAATAGTTTAGCTCTGGTGTATTTTGATATGTCGTGTGTTAATGTAAAAGTACCGTACGCTCCCGATCCTTTAGCGTGTACCACCCTTTCAGGTATACGTTCACGGTTAAAGTGAGCCATTTTTTCGTGTAAAATAAAATCCTGTAACAGAATTGGGCCGCGAGGGCCAACGGTCATGGAATTTTCATTCTCTGCATACGGGATACCTGACGCCGTAGTTAGTTTTTTCTTGTTGTTCTCCATAAATGTTTTCGGTATTTGTATAAACAAACTTCACCATAATAGTTCAATAGAAAAAATCAATAATTACTATATTTGTATAGATTTTATCTATATATGACCATTGTACAACTTGAATACATTGTAGCTGTTGATACTTACCGGAGTTTTGTACTGGCAGCCGAGAAATGTTTTGTTACACAACCCACCTTAAGCATGCAGGTGCAGAAGCTGGAAGACACGCTTGGCGTAAAGCTTTTTGACCGCAGTAAACAACCCGTATCGCCTACAGAGATCGGTATTGACATTATCGCGCAAGCACGGACACTACTTGCCGAAAGCGAAAAGATCAAAGAAATTATCACGGATAGACAGAAAGAATTATCGGGTGAATTAAAGGTGGCTATTATTCCAACAGTATCGCCATATATCTTGCCCAAGATACTACGGGGTTTCGTCGAAAAATATCCCCAGGTAAAATTGATCGTTTGGGAGCAAACCACTGAGCAGATCATACAGCAACTAAAAAATGGTACTATTGACTGTGGTATCTTGTCGACTCCATTACATGAGGGCAATTTGAAAGAGATTCCCGTTTTTTATGAAAACTTTGTGGCTTATGTATCTAAGAATAGCAAGCTATCCAAAAAGAAAAACATATGCCCTGAGGATATTGATATGGAGGAGATATGGGTACTAAACGAAGGCCACTGCATGCGTGAACAGGTACTAAATATCTGCCAGCGACGTAAAGCTACTAAAGGCTTCCAGCATTTTGAATATAATACAGGGAGCGTTGAAACACTTAAGCGCATGGTTGATCAAAACAACGGCGCCACCATACTCCCTGAACTGGCTTTATCTGATCTTACCGACAAGCAATTAGATAAGGTACGCTACTTCCGCTCCCCCGAACCTGCCCGGGAAGTAAGCATTGTTGTGCAGAATAATTTTTTAAAAAGAAGAATGGTTGATGCCCTTAGAAATGAGATATTAGAGCTCGTGCCCAAACGAATGCGTACTAAAAAAAGAAAGGAAGTTATTGATATATAGTCTATTATAAGCTTATTTATAATAATTCTAAGTAATTAAATTTCTGTGCCTATATTTGCGCAATTTTTAATTAGTCTTAATAAGATATGTATATCAAACTTCCTTACAAAGCGGTATGTTCTATACTGTTATTTGCAATAACTATTTTTAACTATAATTGGTCATCGGCACAAACAAATAAAGGTACTATTACAGGATCTGTAATTACCGGTAACAATAAACCGGTGGAGAATGTATCAATAGCTGTAAAAGGCACAACTTACGGTACCAAAACTAACGAAGAAGGAAAATTTAAGTTAAAGATACATGCTGGGTCTTATACTTTAGTCTTCACCCATGTTGGCGCAAAACCGCAGGAATTACCGGTTACAGTACAAGCTGGTGAGGTTACACAAATACCTGCTGTAGCTATAAGCATTACAGGCAGTACCTTGCAACAGGTTACTATCAATGCCAATAAAACTAATAAGTTCAATACCAAGAGAAGCGATGACGTTGCCAAAATACCGTTGGATAACCTGGAGAACTCGCAAGTGTATTCTACAATAAGCAAGGACTTGATAACCGATCAGCTTGATTTTTCTGAAGATGACGCGCTTAAAAATGCACCCGGCTTACAACAAATGTGGAATGCTACCGGCCGCGGTGGCGATGGTGGAAGTTATTATAATTCAAGAGGCTTTATTTTACAGAGCCAGTTAAGAAACGGATTATCTGGTAATATTACAAATACGGTAGATGCCGCTAATATTGAAAGTATTGAAGTGCTGAAAGGCCCATCAGCTACTTTATTCGGTAGTGCATTCACATCTTATGGAGGTTTAATAAATCGTATTACCAAAAAACCTTACGATACTGTTGGTGGTGCGGTAACTTACAGTGCCGGTAACTATCATCTTAACCGTGTAAGTGCCGATGTAAATACACCGCTTGATGCACAGAAGAACTTATTATTTCGTGTAAATACTGCATTTAATTATCAGGGAAGTTTTCTTGAAAATGGTTACAATCGTAATTTCGTTTTCGATCCAAGTTTGTTATACAAAGTTAATAGCAGGCTATCTATATCTCTTGATGCTGAAATTTCATCGGGCTCAAACACTGCTAATACTATTTATTTCTTCCCATATGGTGTACCTATGTCCAGTTTGGGCATAAATAACGCTAAACAATTGGATGCCAGCTATAGGAGTACTTACTCAGATGGTTCGCTATCACAACGTTCACGAAATGATAACTATTACGCAGAGGTAAACTACAAAATATCAGATAACTGGACCTCGAAAACCAACTTCTCTTCAACTAACAGTTTTTCTAACGGATATGATCCTTATTTCTACGTAATTAAAAAAGATTCTGTATCCCGTAACGATCAATCAACTAAAAACAGTAAAGACGGTTTTATAGAAGTACAAGAAAACATTAATGGCGATTTTAAGATTGGAGGTTTAAGAAACCGTTTTGTAGGCGGATTGGACTATGTTAGGCAAAACTCAAATCAATACTTTTTTGGTACCGCAGCACCGTTTGATGTTGTTTCGACCCAACAATCTGCCGCCAGTTATGATAATTTTAACAGTGGTAGCCTTGGTGCTCTTTATGCTAACGGCGCCCCTGGTTTTACCTACCCAATTATATTTAAATCAAACACATACAGCTCTTACGTAGCAGATGTTTTAAATATAACCGATAAGTTAATCGCATCCGCTGCTATCCGTTTTGATCATTTTAATAATGAAGGGAGCTATAGCCCAACTACTCAATTAACCACCGGTGCATATAATCAGAATGCATTTTCGCCCAAATTTGGTTTAGTATATCAGTTAGTTAAAAATCAGGTCTCGCTATTCTCTAACTATCAAAATGGTTTTACAAATGAGCAGGGTGTAGATTATGCGGGTAAGCCATTCAAGCCTGAACAGGCAAACCAAATTGAAGGCGGTGTTAAATTCGATTTATTTAATGGCAGATTAAGCAGTACCCTAAGCTACTATGATATAAAAGTAAACGATATTATCCGCCCTTATGACGCATTGCATTCTATCCAAAATGGTAGTCAAACCAGCAAAGGTTTTGAGGCTGAGATTATAGCTAATCCATTTAACGGGTTTAATATAGTAAGTGGTTTTGCTTACAACGCATCAAAATACGTAAATACTACGGCCGATGTAGATGGCCTGCGCCCTGGCACAGCGGCATCACCATACTCGGCTAACTTGTGGTTAAGCTACCGCTTGCCTGCCACCGTGCTTAAAGGCTTAGGATTAGGCTTTGGCGGTAACTATGCAAGCGATAATGAAGTTGTGAATAGTCACACGCTTGGTACATTCACATTGCCGCAATACGTTGTATTTAATGCGTCTGCATTTTATGATTTTACCAAATTTAGGGTAGCCGTTAAAATGAATAACATTGGCGACGAAAAATATTGGATAGGTTATTCAACCTTTAATCCGCAACAATTACGCAGCGTTGTAGGAAGCTTAACGTACAGGTTCTAACATGTTTTTTAAAAAAGTCATACTCTTTATACATCGCTGGCTCGGTTTTATAACCGGGCTAGTGGTGTTTATAGTGAGTATTACAGGCTGTATTTTTTGTTTTCAAGATGAGATACAGGATGCTGTGCATTCCTGGCGCAAGGTTGTTCCGGTAGAACGGCCATATCTTGAACCATCGGCCTTAAAAATCATCGCGCTGAGTAAATATCCCGGGGCTACGGCCAATTATATGTATTACTTTGGGGTGGATCGCCCAGCCTCGGTTATAGCAAATGTTCCCGCCAAGGGGTATACCTTTATCTATCTTAATCCTTATACCGGGCAGGTTTTACATACCGAAGGCTTAAAGGATAATTTTTTTACGGTTATAGAAGATATACATCTGTACCTGCTGCTGCCAGATAAAATTGGTAGTTTGGTAGTTGGCGTATCTGTTATCCTGTTTGTATTAATCATGATAACGGGCATCATCCTGTGGTGGCCAAAGCGGAAGAGCGACCGCAAACGTAGCTTTACAATCAAATGGAACGGCCGCTGGCGTAGGGTGAATTATGACCTGCATAATGTGCTCGGCTTTTATGCCACAGCCATTGTAATTATTTTAGCTATTACAGGCTTAGGTGTTGATTTTGATTGGATGGATAAGGGAATTTATAAAGTTGCCAATCTTGGGCAAACCTATGCCAATGAAACCCGGATTTTTAAATCTGATTCATTATTCAAATCAGCAATAAAGGATAAACCCGTGGTTGACCGTGCGTTTTTAACGGCAGAGAAACAATCGCCGCAGGCACAAATGTTTTTGATTTCACAGGATGATACCAAAGCGGGGACTATAGGCGTAACTGCATATACGCAAAGCCTGCGCTATGGCAATAACGATTCTTTTGTGTTCGATAAATATTCAGGAAAAATGCTGCAGCATATGCCTAATGCTCAAAAAAGCCTGGGACTAAAACTAAACGAGCTGAATTATGACATACACGTAGGTCAGGCTTTAGGTTTGTTTGGGAAGATAATTGCCTTTTTAGCCAGCCTGATTTGCGCGAGTTTACCTATAACCGGTTTTATAATTTGGTTGGGTAAAAGAAAGAAGCCCAAACCTGCCAAGGCGGTTGCTCACCGAAGGTTACACAAACAGTTACAGCATAATAAATAGTTGTAAAAGCAAAAAACCAGTATACGGCAATGCCATAAACTGGTTTTAATATCGTATGCGCTTAGTTGAGGTTATGCCTCTTCGCCGCGACCTTTAACTAATACATTAAGGAATAAACCTGCTGAAAGTAAGCCTAAAACGCCGCCTACTAAAGCCCATATCAATCCTACGTCTAATATAGCACCGGTAAAAACACCTGTAACCAGGCCTAACAGGTAATATACAAAGTCGTAGCTTTTTTCTTCTTCTTGCTGATGTTTCATAATCTTGTTATTGCAGACCGCAAAAGTATGTGATTAAATGATGTATAACAATATGTGTATCAAAAAAATTATTCAATTAATAAAAATAAGACGCAGACATTACAATGTTGACATCTTACTTTTTAGGATTGCTTAATAAATTAACAAATAATCGATAGGCTCCCGGCACCCCCGCAGGCAATTGCCTGAAGAACGCCAATGATGTATATACGAACCTTCCCTTATCATAGTTTGTTACAATTAAAGAGCCGTTATTAGGCTTTTCACCCGGATCGTTCATTTGCAGTGGGGTTTGATATTTAGGATCGATGTCGCTTACAAAATACAAACCACGTTCCTGTATCCAGCCATCAAAATCGGCATCATTAATTTTATTGGGATAATTAAGTACCGGATTAGTGGGATCTAAAATAGTAACCTTAGCAGTTTCATCCGTTACACGTTGATTAACCGGGCGAAATGGATATGGCCCAATCTGGGGAACAAGCACTCCCGCATTGTTATTGTATTGTACAACCAGGTTGCCGCCATTTTTTACATATTCTAGTAATTTGGGCTGTTCGAACGGTAAACGTTCATCTACATTAAAAGCACGTACACCGGTTACAATAGCATCATAAATCGATAGATCGCTGTTCATGATCTCGCTTTCGGTGAGGATATGTACATCATAACCAACCTGCCTTAAAGCATCGGGAACCAAATCAGCAGCGCCAACTATGTATCCGATTTTCTTGCCGGCAGTTTTCAAATCAATATTGATGAGGTTTGCCTGTGCGGGCGGGAAATAAGTTATGGTAGGGATGTGATTATAAGCGATGGTTTTTATACCCATTGAAAATTCTTTACTGTTCGCGGTAACTACGGCTTCAAATACGCTTGTTTTAGGCTTATCGTTAGTCGGCTCAACTTTAAAATCTACGGTCCATTCCTCGCCTTTTTTCTTGTCGGCGAAATCTATTTTATCCGGACTTATTTTCCAGCCATCTATTGGTTTTATGCTGATGCTGCCGCTTGTAGTAGTAAAACTTTTAAGTTTTACTACTACATTTTGTGATTGTTTAGAATTGAATATATAATCCTTGTCGCCAATATTTGCAGTTACCGGCGGGGCGATCACTAGTGGTTCATAAAGTTCGCCACGGGCGGGGTCAACGTGTTTGTATTTGATTGGCCGTTCAAATTCAATATTATGGTTTAATATATTAAATGTTATATAAACCGAATTAGGAATATTTTCTGGAAGTGACCTTTGTTCTGTGAATCCGATCTCATCTAAATAATCGGTATTATAAGTGCCGGTACTATGAGGAAATTTTAACCAATACGGTTGAGTTATTATTCCACCTGAAAACTTATCATTAAAACTGGTTATTGTATTTTTAGGTAATATTTGTTTGTTTCGCACGGTTATGGGTGCATGGGAGGTATTATTATCAGAGAATAAAATAGGTCCAACCTTAATTGCCAAATCAGATCTTAACAAAACCTGAGTTTCCACTGGGATACTATCTCCAATAGCATAAACCGGTGCTGCCGAGTAACTCTCAAACCACAATCCCGCGCAAGCGGCAATTAATTCGTTTAAGTCCTTTGTTTTTTGTTCTCGCCAGTAATCATCTTTTACCTTTTCAACCTTGCCTAATAAATTAACTAAAGCGGGTACTGATTTATCGGGACGGTCAACATCAAATCCTTTTTGTATTGTCGATAACTCTGTTGAAATATCTTCGGCGCCAACTCTTGCCCAGGTGATATTAACGCCATCCATCAAATCTGTTTTGGGGGCATCGCCTAAAATGGTTTTGAAATATTCCGCAGCTTCACCCCTTTGTTTGGCGGATCCGAAGCCCTGGGTTTTATGATTAGATCTGCTTTCAGCAGCAATTTCGCCGTATCCTTTGCCGATGATTGGGTTGTATACGCCAATATCTAATTTAAACTGATCGGGGTTTGTGGTATTTACACTGCCGAAATTAAAGGTGTTCCACAATAAGCGTTTCGCCTGCCAAATCTTTACATATTTTAACTGCTCCGGAAAACGGTTAGGATCTGCTGCCGCTGTAAATGCTTCCTGTGCTAAAATAGCGGAAGCAGTATGATGCCCGTGACCGCCTTCGCCGGTTGTAGGGAAACGGCAGATGATCACATCTGGCCTGAATTTCCGGATCACCCACACCACATCACTCAATACTTTTTCTTTATCCCAGATTTTTAATGTTTCGCCGGGCCCTTTGCTAAAGCCAAAATCATTCGCGCGACTAAAGAACTGTTCAGCGCCGTCCATCCTTCGGGCTGCCAATAATTCCTGGGTGCGTATCAACCCTAATTGTTCACCTTGTTCATTTCCTATCAAATTTTGGCCGCCATCACCACGGGTTAACGATAAATAACCGGTACGATAATGTTTTTCCTGTGCCAAATATGCCAGTAAGCGTGTGTTCTCATCATCGGGATGTGCGGCAACATATAGCACACTGCCCAATACATCCAGCTTTTTAAAGCTTTGTTCAATGGTTATGAGATCGGATGGGGGAGCAGTTTGTGAAAATACTGAACTACTGATAAATATGAATAAGGCAAAAAATATAATACGCTTCATAGAAACAAATATAAATGAAAGATAATCAGGCCTATTTATTGTATCAATAAAAAAACAATTAAATGATTATCTGTTTAATATAGATAGCGATCTTTTGATTGTGTTTTTATATCTAAACACGGGCATATTACAATAAGATTACAAAAAATATTTTACATTAATCAATCGTTTGATTAATTTTGCGCCGTTAAAACAATGGACAAAGATAAAATAGATAAGAAAGATCATATCCTTGACGTGGCCGAGAAAGTATTTTCGGACCAGGGCTATGATGGCGCTTCAACCCGTTCTATATCAGGCGAGGCTGGAGTTAATATGGCTATGCTGAACTATTACTTCGGTTCAAAAGAAGGTTTATTTTTAGCTGTATTCAACAGGAAAATTAATTCATTTAAGGATCTGTTGCAAGACCTCGGAAATGACGAGCATTTAAGTTCGTGGGGAAAAGTAGAAACGTATGTTGATATGTATGCAGAGCGGGTGGTGAACAATAACTGCTTCCAAAAAATGCTTTATCAGGAAATGTCAATGAATAAGCGGACGGAACTTTCCGAGAGCCTTACCCGAATCCTTATGGAAAATGTGAATGAGTTTCATAAAATTTTGAAAGAGGGAGTAGACAATGGCGAGTTTAATGAGGATGTTGATTTTGAGATGGTAACCGCTACTCTTTACGGAACAAAAAACTTTATTATTAATGCACCTCAGTTAACATCAATGATGTTGGGATATGACATTTTAGATGAACGTAACCTGGAGGAAAAATTTAAACCACGTATTAAAGCTTATCAAAAGAAATTACTGAGAGCTTATTTAGTTAAGGAAAATGACAAAACACAAAACACCTATCCTGCATATGTTAAATAAATTAATAAAACCCCTTAAACTGTACGGCATAACAGCCGTTATACTTGGTGTACTGGCAAATGTAGCTAGTGCGCAAGACAGGACCATTACATTGCCCGAGGCAATTTCACTTGGTTTACAAACCAGCAAAACGTTAAAATATTCGCAGGCTAAAATTGATGAAGCTGTATCTGAATACAATCAGGCAAAAGATAAATCGCTGCCAACAGGTTCGGTAAGTGCTACTTATGATCGTGCACAGATACCTGAAAACTTATTGAAGTTTGGCGGAGAAACAATCGCACTACCTACCAGCGCTAACGCTTATTTAGGCATAGCTTCAATTAACGAAACTATTTTCGGCGGTAACAAGCTTAGATATGCACGCCAGTCTACCGATTTGTTAACACAGGTATCGCGTTTAAGTGCTTCTTCAGATAAAGATCAGATCACTTATGATATTATCAGTGCATATTATAATCTGTATAAAGTGTTACAGAGCATAAAGGTTGTAAACCAAAACATTGCAACTGTTGATGCGCAGATACATCAGTCACAACGTTTCTTTGATCAGGGATTGGTTACCAAAAACGATGTGTTACGTTTTGAATTACAGAAAGCTAACATACAATTAAATGGTATCGACCTTGAAAGCAATCGTAAAATCATAAACTACAATTTAGATATTTTATTAGGTTTGCCCGAAACTACCAATTTAAGTATTGATGAGATTAAAGATGCCGCTAAACCGGTTGGCCCTTTAAGTGATTATATAGATACCGCTTTAACAGCCCGCCAGGAATTACAAGAACTTGATTTGCGTAACCGTGTTGCCCAAACAAATATTAAAAGTATACAGGCTAATTTAAGCCCAACACTTGCAGCATCGGCAGCAGGATATTATGTAGGCATTGCCGGTAACCCAATACCTAAAGTTGGTAATGATATTACACCTATAACCGTTGGCTTAACTTTGTCATGGGATTTCTCAGCGCTTTGGACTAACAAGAACAAAGTGGCACAGGCTAAAATTCAGCAAACCGAAGTGGAGATCAATAAGGGTATAACTTCTGATAATGTAAGGAATGAGGTAAATCAGGATTATCAAAACTACATTACTGCTTTAAGCAAAATACAGCTTTTACAAACATCGATTGAACAAGCCGGTGAAAACAACACTATTTTACAAAACAAATATGCAAGCAATATAGCTTCAGCTACAGATCGTGCTGATGCTGAAACGCTACTTTATCAAGCCCAAATAAACCTGGAACTTGCTAAAGCTGATGCAGGACTTGCTTATTACACACTATTAAAATCAACCGGAAAACTAAATAAATAATGTGCAGATGAATAGATATGCAGATGTGCAAATCGAAATCGCTCATTCACTAAATCACTAATTCAAAAATAACAAAATACAATGGCACAAAAACACAACTCAGAAGAAGAAGAACCAAAAAAGAAACCGAATAGGGTACTTCCGATTATATTAGGAATTGTACTGATAGGCGGTATCATCTTCGGGATAAAAGAATATATATATTTCAGCAAGCACGTTGATACTGATGACGCGCAGATAGATGGCGATATAAGCCCCGTTGTTGCCCGCGTTGGTGGTTATGTTGATAGTATATATTTCCAGGAAAACGAACACGTTAACAAAGACCAATTACTGGTTAAACTGGATGACCATGACTATAAAGTAAAACTTGATCAGGCATTAGCCGCACAAAAAGGTGCAAGTGCTGGCGTAGGTGTTAGTCAGTCACAAATCTATACAGTTTCTTCAAACTCATCTGTTGCAAAAGCTGGTGTAGTATCAGCGGCTGCAAAGCTTGACCAGGTATCAAAGGATTATCAGCGTTATGCTAATCTGGTAAAAGACGGATCTGTAACCCAACAACAATTTGATCAGGCAAAAGCCGATCTTGAAGTTGCACAGGCAAATTATAAAGCAGCACAGGATCAGTATACAGCGGCAGAGCAACAAATTGGGACTACCAAAAACCAATTGACTGTAACCAACACCGGTGTTGCACAACGCCAGGTTGATGTTGATTTTGCAAAACTTCAATTATCATACACATCAATTAAATCTCCTGCGAGCGGCTTGGTTTCTAAAAAGAATATACAAATAGGCCAGTTAGTACAGGCAGGGCAAACTTTGTTTTCTGTAGTTAATGATAACAGCATTTATATAACTGCCAACTTTAAAGAAACGCAGTTAGATAAAATCCGTTCAGGCCAAAAAGTTGACATTGAGGTTGATGCCTATCCTGAAATGAAATTAGAGGGAACCGTATTTAACTTTTCACCGGCTACCGGCGCAAAATTCTCTTTATTGCCACCTGATAATGCTACCGGTAACTACGTAAAAGTAGTACAACGTGTGCCTGTTAAAATTTTAATTAAAGCTGATAAAGCAACTATGGACAGGTTACGCCCGGGTATGAGCGTGAATGTTTCAGTAATCTACAAAGACTAATTAATTAATAATGGCTGAACAAGGTTTTAGAAAGTGGATCATTACTATCACGGTGATCATGGCTTCATTGTTGGAGCTTATTGATACCACGATAGTAAATGTATCCCTGCCCCAAATACAGGGTAACCTGGGGGCCACACTTGAAGACGTTGCATGGGTAACTACTGGTTACGCAGTGGCAAACGTAATTATACTGCCAATGTCGGGATGGTTAGGTAGTTTCTTCGGGCGTAAAAATTACTATATGGCGTCTATTCTATTGTTTACTATCGCGTCATTTTTATGCGGTAATGCACATAGTTTAGATGAGTTGGTATTATTCCGTATTATACAAGGTATTGCAGGTGGTGGTTTGATATCAACATCACAAGCTATCCTGATTGAAACCTGGCCGCGTGAAGAAATTGGTACTGCTACCGCCTTATTTGGTTTAGGAGCAGTTGTAGGGCCAACAGTAGGGCCAACTATTGGTGGCTGGATCACTGACAATTACTCATGGCCATGGATATTTTATGTAAATATACCTGTTGGTATGCTGGCACTTTTCCTAACCTATACCTTTGTGCGAACAACGCCGCGAGATGGGCGAAACAAGCCGATCGACTGGTGGGGTATTGGATTACTTGCCCTTGCAGTAGGTAGTTTACAAACCATATTGGAAAAAGGTGAGTCGGAGGATTGGTTTTCAAAAACATACATACTTGTACTTACTATAACTGCCATATTAGGAACCCTGCTGTTTATTTGGCGAGAATTAAGCACTGATCACCCGATAGTTAACTTTGCCATTATGCGGCATCGAAGTTTCGCGGTGGGGATGTTTACATCCTTTGTGCTCGGGTTTGGTTTGTATGGATCGGTTTTCGTATTCCCGATTTTCTGTCAGAGTTTGCTAGGGTTCTCGGCACAACAAACCGGTGAAATTTTGTTCCCTGGTGGTTTGTGTACCATTATATTGATGCCATTTATTGGTAAGATGCTCAACAAGGGTATCCCAGCACAATTTATGGCTACCATAGGCATGTTCCTGTTTTTTGTATTTACCACTATGCTGAGTAAATCAACACTTAATTCAGGTACAGGCGATTTCTTTTGGCCATTGGTGATAAGGGGTGTAGGTATGGCATTATTATTCGTACCGTTAACCACTTTAGCAATTGCCGACCTTAAAGGGCCGGAAATAGGGCAGGGTACTGGTTTAAATAATATGATGCGCCAGCTTGGTGGTGCTTTTGGTATAGCTACATTAACTACCATAATTCACATACGCCAGGGGGTACACCGCAACAACCTATTAACCAACATTAACCCTTATAATAATGCATTTACATTGCGCTTTAATAATTTGATACAAAATTTTGAAGCCAAAGGCAAGTCATTAAGCGATGCCACGCAAATGGCTTATCAGGCTATTGAGGGTATGGTAATTAAGCAAACATTGCTGTTAACTTATGCTGATGCTTATTGGATATCAGGTTTAGTAATGCTATTCTCAATACCATTATTATACTTGCAGCCATTCAAAAAAGGCCAAAAAGCAGCGGTAGACACGCACTAAAAAGATAAAGCCGCCCTGTTATTCATAGGGCGGCTTTCTCAAAAAAAATTAACAATTAAAAATTTGGTATAAGCCCCACAAAATCACAAATGCTTATTACTAAATATATATGGGAGCGGGGGTGTTTAATCTTGCTATAAAATTAATAGTTTTTAATTGTAAAAAACAATTTTGCAGTGCAATAAAAGACACAAAATGAAAAAATTATGAAATTTTATTATATAGCGGCTTTTTTACATCAATATCAATAAATAACCTTTCCACTTGCTGTAACTAATGATGCTATTCGTATCGCATCAAAAACTCTTTCCTCGGTAGTACCCATCTTTATTAATGAATCTTCGTGAGCGTTTACGCACAATTCACAACCATTCACAGCCGAAATAGTTAAGCTCATCAATTCAAAAAATTCTTTGCCGGTAACAGGCTTCATCATAATCTGCATTCTGATGCGTGCCGGGATCTGATTGTATTTATCTTTTTGGGTAAAATGCCTGAAACGGTAAAATACATTGTTAGATGCCAGTAACGATGCGCATGCGACAGCTTCGGCAATGTCTGCTGCGGTTGCTCCCTGCTCTTCGGCATATTTTGTGTAATACTGGGTAAGCGGGGTGTTGGTATTGTTTATGGCAACGCTTAGGCCTAATAAAGCGCATTCCTTAGCGCTTAAATGTTCAGAGGTTAGTGTACTGCTGAAATTCAATTTAAAATCGCGTATATAGCGCGATTCGCCTTTTTCAAGTAAGGTAAGGCTCTCGGTACGATAGTCTGTATCCAGGCCTAGGCTTTGCAATAGCTCGTTTATAGTTTCGGTAACTTCGCTCATTTTTTTGTGATTAGTAATGCATAAAAAATCCCCGCGCCAAAGGCACGGGGATATCAATATTCAAACAAATTATACTGTTAATGTTTCCTGGCCTTTTTCCCAGTTGCAAGGGCAAAGCTCGTCAGTTTGTAAACCATCAAGCACACGTAATACTTCTTTAACATTACGGCCAACGCTTAGGTCGTTAACACAAACCCAACGTACAATACCGGTCGGGTCGATGATGAAAGTAGCACGGTAAGCAACTTTTTCATTAGGCTCTAATATACCTAACTCTTCTGCTAATGATTTTGAAGTATCAGCAAGCATCGGGAATTTCAAATCACGCAAATCATCATGATCTCTTCTCCATGCAGCATGTACAAATTCAGAATCAGTTGAAGCACCAATTAAACGTGCATCACGGTCACGGAATTCACCATAAGCTTTGTTAAATTCAGCTATTTCAGTAGGACAAACAAAAGTGAAATCCTTTGGCCACCAAAACATTACAGTCCAAACGTTATCCTCGTTAGTAAAATAATCAGAGTTGATAGTTTCAAACTCTTTTCCTTTTTCGATACTAACAACCGCAGTTTTAGAGAATTTCGGAAATTCTTGTCCTATAGTAATCATATTTTTAATTTTTGTTTTTATTTGTTGCAAATATACAAATAACTATATAGTTGTTAGATATGTAGTTTCTATAATGTATAGATAAAATCTATATAAATGAATGATTCATATCTCCCAGTTTAGCAGCTAAATAAAAAAGGCGATAAGATCATCTTATCGCCTTTAACATAAATACTTAATGAATAATCTATTTATTCTTCAAATCGGCTGCTGCCGGCTCATCTAAGTACCAGCGTATCTTGCCATGGGTAGGGGCAATCAGTTGCGCAGGATAGTTTTCAATATCCCTGGCATCTTCCAATACATGATGAACTGCTATCGCTTTACCTTCGCCGTAAACTAAAAAGGCTATGTTGTGCGCCTGGTTAATTAATGGTGCAGTAAAGGTGATGCGGTAAACTTGCTGGTCTTCTAAAAACACTTCCTTCACGGTGGCTGTAGTTTCATGCAGAACCGGTGTGTAAGGGAATAAAGAAGCAGTATGCGAGTTATCTCCCAAACCAAGCAGGATCAGATCAAACGTTAATGATTGCTCGTCGAAAAACAGGTCGATAGCCTTTTTGTATTCAGCCGCGGCTTCAGCAGGGCTTAATGATGTATCAACAGCGAAAATGTTAGAATCATCAATATTCAATGGATCAAACAAAGCTGTTTTTGCCATTAAATAATTGCTGTCTTTATCATCCTGCGGAACATTACGCTCATCCCCAAAAAAGAAATACACGTTTTCCCAGTCTACCTTATTTTTAAAATCGTTTGAAGCCAAAAGCTCATACAATTTTTTAGGGGAGCTTCCACCAGATAAGGCTACCGAAAAGTTACCGTGTTTAGCGATAGACTGCTCTGCCACTGTTACAAAATAAGTAGCCAGGTTAACCAGTACATTTTCGGGTGTATTGAAAATATTTAGTTTCATAGCTTATTTTTTGTCCTTTAAGGGCAGTGAGAACCAGGTAAAACCATCGCGCGCTATTAATGCTTCAGCACTTTCAGGTCCCCATGAGTTAGCAGAATAATTAGGGAAATTCAAGCTTTTCTTGTTAGTCCAGGTGCTTAATATCGGCATGATCAACTCCCATGCAGCTTCTACCTGGTCGCCACGCATAAACAGCGTTTGATCGCCCAGCATAGTATCTAACAATAGGGTTTCGTAAGCTTCAGGAGCCTGACTGGTATAAGTGCCTTTGTAATCAAATACCATATCAACAGTATTTAATATCATATCCAAGCCCGGGCGTTTTGCCTGTACTTGTAAGCGGATACTCATTTCAGGCTGTATGCTGATGATCAACCTATTTTGTTGCCAGCTTTCTGCTGCTTCAGTAGGGAATACCTTGTGAGGCACATCCTTAAACTGAATCGTGATCACTGATGATGATTGGTGCAGCCTTTTACCTGTACGCAGGTAGAAAGGAATACCTTGCCAGCGCCAGTTGTCTACAAAAAATTTAACAGCGGCAAAAGTTTCAGTGTTTGAGTCAGCATCAACCTTTGGTTCATCGCGGTAGCCGGTAACTTCTTTACCTTCCATCCATCCTTTGCCATATTGGCCACGCACAGCGGAGTTACGTACATCATCAGGCGAGAATTTGCGCATGGCATGTAACACATCAACTTTGCGGTTGCGTATCTCATCGGCGCTAAAATTAACCGGGGTCTCCATCGCCACCAAACACAATAACTGTAACAGGTGATTCTGGATCATATCGCGTAAAGCACCGGCGCCATCGTAGTAATCGCCACGCTCTTCAACGCCTAATTGTTCAGTTACAGAAATCTGCACATGCTCAATATAATTACGGTTCCATATCGGCTCCAGTATGGAGTTGGCGAAACGGAATGCCATTATATTCTGAACAGTTTCTTTACCTAGATAATGGTCGATACGGTAGATCTGTTTTTCATCAAAAATACCGGCCAATAAAGTGTTTAATTCTTTAGCGGTTTCCAGATCATGCCCGAAAGGTTTTTCGATAACGATTCTTGTACGCTCTTTATCCTCGGCCAAGCCTGCTTTTGAAATATTAGAAGCGATGATTGGGAAGAAGTTAGGCGATACCGCCATGTAATAAATTACATTGGCTTTGGTTTTCCACTCCGCGTTGCGGGTTTCTACCTGTTTGCCAAATTCTTTATAAGTTTCAGAATCATTAATGTCTGATACCTGGTAATACAAGTTTTTTGAAAACTCATCCCATTTTTTCTTTTCAGCCTTTCCGCTACGCGAAAACTGGTTGATATCATCCAATAATTTCTTGCGGAAATCCTCATCGGTAAGTTTGGTTCTTCCTGTACCGATTATGGCAAACTGCTTTGGTAACCAATTGTCCAAAAACAGGTTGTAAAGTGCAGGCGCCAGTTTACGGGCGTTCAAATCTCCTGTACCTCCAAAAATGATAAATATTGTAGGTTGATTTTTAGTTGATTCCATGATATTATATTCTATCGGCTAATTAAAGTTTAATTAATGATCGCTTTTAGGTACCCATTGGGTGTGGAAAGTGCCCTCTTTGCCAACCAATTCATAAGTGTGCGCGCCAAAATAGTCGCGTTGAGCCTGTGTTAAGTTTGATGGCATCCTTCCGGTACGGAAGTTATCAAAGTAGCTTATAGAAGCAGCGTAAGAAGGAACAGCGATACCAGCGGCTATAGCAGAAGAAATTACTTTTCTTGCACCAGGTACTGCTGCGCTAACTAATTTTTCAACTCCGGCATCTAATAACAGATGCGATAGTTTCGCGTTGCTTTTGTAAGCGTTGTATATATCATTCAGGAATGTTGAACGGATGATACAACCACCACGCCATATTTTGGCGATCTCGTCTAAATGCAGATCATATTGATATTCTTTAGATGCGTTTGACAGCATGAACATACCTTGAGCATAAGTAATAACCATGCTGAAGTAGTACGCTTGCTCTAATGCTTCTAAAAACTCATCAGTATTGCCAACGTCCAATTTTGGAGCAGTTTTGCTGTATACTTTAGCAGCCTCTAAACGCATTTCTTTGTATTTGGAAAGATCGCGCATAGATACCGCTGTATCAATAGATGGGATGGGTGCCTGCAAGTCCATAGCCACTTGTGACGTCCATTTACCGGTACCTTTAGCTTTAGCTTCGTCCTTAATATCATCTAACAATAAATGATCGGTTCCCGGAGCTTTGTAGTGGAATATATCTTTAGTGATCTCTAACAAGAAAGAGCTTAAACGACCGTCATTCCATTTAGTAAATACTTTACCGATAGCTTCGTTGTCAAGCTTTAGTCCGGTTTTAAGCACTTCGTAGGTTTCAGCAATTAATTGCATTATACCGTACTCAATGCCATTGTGAACCATTTTAACAAAGTGACCAGATGCACCAGGGCCAATGTATGTTACGCACGGCGCGCCATCAACTTTAGCAGCGATAGATTCCAATATCGGTTTCATTACATTGTAGGCATCTTTATCGCCACCCGGCATCATGCTCGGGCCACGGCGCGCACCTTCTTCACCACCCGATATACCCATACCGAAGAAATGGAAACCTTGAGCTTCCAGCTCATCAACACGGCGGTTGGTATCAGTAAAATGCGAGTTACCACCATCTATCAAAATATCACCTTTATCAAGCAAAGGCAATAGCTCAGCAATTACATCATCCACAATTTTACCGGCCGGAACCAGCATCATTATAGCGCGCGGACTTTTAAGACTTTTTACAAAAGGTTCAACTTCGCTAAAACCTTTAAGGTTTTTATGGGTGCTTTCCTGCTCTAATAATTGGCCTTTTGAGGCATCTTTATCAAAACCGGCACCTTTAACACCATGGTCGCCCATGTTTAACAGCAAGTTACGGCCCATGGTACCAAGGCCTATCATGCCAAAATCGTATTTATCTGTTGTGTCGCTCATTTTGTTTGAGTTTGTTCTTTTTTTAAATCTTCCAGTATTTTTTTTGTGATCTTGAAGTCGGTATGCTGATACGCGCGCATGCCTAATTTCTTGGCAGCAAGCGCAAACATTTTCCTATCGTCAAAATACACGCATTCCTGTGGTTGAGCCATTGCTATGCCCATTGCTAACTTAAATATAGCGGGATCAGGTTTACGGATTTTGACTTCGCACGAAGACACAAACGCGTCGAATACATCATGCAGTTTGAATTTTTTGATGCGATAGTCGTTCAGTTCTTTGCCCTCGTTATTGATGGCGATTATCCTGAAACCACAATCCTTTTTCCACTCTTTTAACCAAGCCAGCATATCAGGCAATTCAACCGATTGTTCGAACATAAAGTTCTTAAAATCTTCGCGTGTAAAATCGCGCGGATGATTAAAAACTACCGTATCGAGGTATTCGTCAAGGTCAACACCAGATGCTTCGTACACATTAAAAATGAATGTGTGCAACTCTTTAACCTCGTTATAGTCGAGCCCGAATTTCCTAGCCGCTTCCTCGCGGGATTCGTGGCCCCAGCCATTGGTAAGCAAAATGCCCCCAATGTCAAAAAACAGGAATTTTATGGCTAATGTTTCCACCAAGATTATTTGTTTTTTTGATCCTCGATAGCTTGTAACAATTTTTCGAAAGGTTTGTTAAATTTATCAATACCCTCGTCTTCTAATTGCTGGGTGATCTGGTCTATATCGATACCTGCTTTTTTAATTCTATCTAAAGTTTCAGTTGCTTTATCCAAACCTTGCTCTAAAGTATTCGCAGCAATACCATGATCAGCAAATGCTAAGATAGTTTCCAAAGGAACGGTATCAACAGTATCAGGGCCGATCAAAGCCTCAACATATTTAGTATCTTTAAATGCAGGGTTTTTGCTGCTGGTACTTGCCCATAACAAACGTTGTGGCTGAGCGCCTGCTGCAGCTAGTTTTTCCCAACGTGGGCCGCTGAACACTCTTTTATAAATTTCGTATGCTTTTTTAGCTGACGCGATAGCAACTTCGCCTTTTAGATCTCCTAACCCTTTTTCGTCAAGCAATGGATCAACCAAAACATCAATACGGCTTAAGAAAAAGCTTGCTACTGATGATATGTGAGCGATTTTGTGGCCTGCTGCCAAATGATCTTCTAAACCTGAGATATAAGCTTCGGTTACTGCTTCGTAACGAGGCAGGCCAAAAAGTAAAGTAACGTTGATGTTAATACCTCTTGCTATCGATTGGCGAATTGCCGCCAAACCCGGTTGTGTTCCTGGGATTTTGATCATTACGTTTTTGCGGGCAACTTCTTTCCAAAGTTTTTCTGCCTGATCAGCGGTTTCTTTAGTTTTTAATGCTAAAAATGGAGATACCTCTAGACTTACATAACCGTCTTCAGCTTTTGATTCGTTGTATACGCCTTCAAATAATGCTGTAGCATTTTGAATGTCCTTTACCGCAAGACCAAAAAAGATCTCTTCGTTATCAGAATGCGTTTTTGCCAGTTCAACAATATCCTTGTCATAATCGGTACCGCTGGTTATAGCCTTTTCAAAAATCGCCGGGTTTGAGGTTACACCCCTGATGCCTTCTTCGTCGATAAGTTTTTGCAAGTTACCTGATGCAATAATTTCGCGATCTATAAAATCCAGCCAGATGCTTTGACCGAAGCTGTGTATTTGTTTTACTTTGTTAGTTTCCATTATGAATATATGTATTAATTAGTGCTTTTTGTGTATTTAGCGTCAATAAGTGTACCACCTATTTATGCTGTTTGTAGGCTAATGTCATAATTCTAAGCCATTAAAATCTCTACATTGTAATTTATAAATAAGCCGCTTTCAATTACCCCAGTTATCGATTTTATGGCATGCTCCATATCCTTACCAATATTATGAAAACGTGCATCCAAAACCAAGTTACCATTTTCGGTAATAATAGGGCCGTCTTTACCTTTTGCTGGCCTTAGCAGTAATTCACTTACACCTAGCTTTCTTAATTCCTCTTCTACATGCAGTAAAGCCGTAGGGAAAACCTCGATAGGTACCGGGAAATTGGTGCCAAGCTTTTTTACCAGTTTGCTGTTATCAACAATAATATAATTTTTAGGGCTTGAGCTGATGAGCAGTTTCTCTTTAAACATAGCGCCACCCCTGCCTTTAATTAAACTTTTGTCGGGATCAACCTCATCGGCACCGTCAAATAACCAATCGGGTTTGTTTTCGAAAAGGGTAGTTAAGGGTATGCCAAGTTTAGCGCAAAACAGCGAAATTTCAATCGAGGTGGGTATTGCTTTCACTTTTAAACCTTCCTCTTTTATCCGTTTAGCAATAGCTATCAGGGCCACATAAACTGTTGAACCTGAACCTACGCCCAATATATCGCCATCCTTAACCCTGGTGGCAATTTCATCAGCAACCTTTTGTTTTCCTTCAAGGTTGATAATGGTTCCTGACCATTCAAGGGTGTTGAGTATGTCGCTTTGCCAGTTCATTGTTTAGTATCGAGTATTTAGTATCAAGTAGCAAGACTTTTATAACATATAATAGCAAGTATTAAGCAGCATATCTTGCTACTCGATACTTGCTAATAAGTACTTTCTATAATAAAGCTTTCGCTCTTTTAACTACGTTATCAACAGTAAAGCCGAAATGTTTGTATAGTTCTTCTGCTGGTGCAGATTCACCAAAGGTTTCCATACCTAACATATCGCCTTCGTCGGTAGTGTATTTATGCCATCCCATTGGTGATGCCATTTCAACAGCTAAACGTTTGCGGTAAGCTTTAGGGAATACCGACTCTTTGTAAGCGGCACTTTGTTTTTCAAATAACTCCCATGATGGCATGCTTACCACGCGGGTTGAAATACCTTCTGCTTCCAGTTTAGCCTGAGCTTCCATAATTAAAGAAACTTCAGAACCTGTTGCCATTAATATCAAATCAGGGTTTTTGCTGGCTTCTGATAATATGTAAGCACCTTTTACAAGGTTGGTAGCTTTACCATATTTATCCTGATCAAGGATTGGTAAGCCCTGACGGGTGAATACCAATACAACCGGGCCATCTTTGTGCTCAACGGCTGTTTTCCATGCCTGTACAGTTTCGTTTGCATCAGCAGGACGAATAACCGTGATTCTTGGTATAGAACGTAATGATGCCAATTGCTCAACCGGTTGGTGAGTGGTACCATCCTCGCCTAAGCCAATACTATCGTGTGTATAAACGAAGATCGGGCTTATTTTCATGATGGATGCCAAACGGATCGGCGGGCGCATGTATTCAGAGAACATCAGGAACGTCGCGCCGAAAGGAATAACGCCTGCTGTTAAAGCCATACCATTTAATGCTGAACCCATAGCATGTTCGCGGATACCGAAGTGGAAGTTGCGACCAGCCCTGTTTTCAGATGTAAAAGAATCGAAGTTCTTTAAGTTAGTTTCGGTTGATGGTGCCAAATCGGCAGCGCCACCAATTAAATATGGGATTTTATCTGCAAGTGCATTTAATGCTTTACCTGATGCAACACGGGTTGCCATTTTAGGATCAGATGCTTTAAATACAGGTAATGAATCTGCCCAGCCTTTTGGCAATTCGCCTTTAACAGCTGTTTCATATTCTGCTGCAAGTTCAGGGTATTGTGCTTTATAATCGGCAAATAATTGATTCCATTTAGCCTCGGTGCTTTCGCCTCTTGAACCTACTTTGTGGTAGTACTCTAATACTTCGGCAGGTACATTGAATGATTTATCCGGATCGAAACCAAAAAACTCTTTTACTAATTTAATCTCATCAGCGCCAAGTGGTGAACCGTGTGATCCGGCTGTGCCTGACTTATTAGGGCTGCCATAAGCGATCAATGAACGAACGCGGATTAATGATGGTTTTTGTTTTTCACCTTTAGCGTTTGTTATAGCTAATTCTAAAGCGTGTACATCGTTAACATCAGCAACTTCCTGCACATGCCATCCGTATGCGCGGAAACGCTCGCTTACATCTTCGTTAAATGTGATGTCGGTTGCACCTTCTATAGAGATATGGTTATCATCATATAAATAAATAATGTTACCTAACTCCAGGTGGCCAGCCAATGAAGCTGCTTCTGAAGTTACACCTTCCATCATATCACCATCGCTACAGATTGCGTAGATATTATAATTGAAAAGATCAAAACCTGGTTTGTTGTAACGTGCCGCTAAATGTTTTTGTGCGATTGCGAAACCTACACCGTTAGCAAAGCCCTGACCCAAAGGACCTGTTGTTACATCAATACCCGGGCACAAGCCATATTCTGGGTGACCGGCAGTTTTACTGTTTAACTGGCGGAAATTTTTAATATCATCCAGCGATAAATCGTATCCGGTAAGGTATAAAAAGCTGTATTGTAATATACAGGCATGTCCGCACGATAAGATGAACCTGTCGCGGTTTGCCCAATGTGGGTTTTTAGGATTATAAGTCATGAACTCTTTCCAAAGTACGTGACCCATTGGCGCAAGGGCCATGGCGGTACCCGGGTGTCCTGAATTTGCTTTTTGTACAGCATCTGCTGATAAAATACGAACTGTATTTATGCCCAGTTCCTCAATGCTTGGGATTGCTATTGTATCCATTTTTTAAAATATATAATAGTATTATTAGGTTGCTTTATAAATTTCCTTATGCCGAAGGGTTTGCTGTTTTAGTATTATGTTCCACTGTCCACAATCTCGAGCCGCCTTTTATGCCGTCCTCATTGGTAACAATTTTCATGTTATCATCCAGTTTGAAAGTCAGCTTATCCGCGTTACCACCGCCTATGTATAAGGTGTCGTAATTGAATACTGTTTTTAAAACTTCAAAAACCTTTTCCATGCGTTTGTTCCACTTCTTTTTGCCGTCTCTTTCAAGCGCTTTTTCGCCTATGTACTCGTCATAAGTTTCTTTTTTTGAGATGGGATGTTGGGATACCTCTAAATGTGGTAATAAATGGCCGTCCATTAATAGGGCAGTACCAAAACCAGTACCCAAAGTAAGCACCATTTCAAAACCTTTGCCGCTAACTACACCTAAGCCCTGCATGTCAGCATCGTTTACTACTTTGGTTGGTTTGCCTAATGCTGTTGTTAATTTTTCAGCAAAGTCAACGTCTTTCCAATCGTCAGTACCCAAATTAGGTGCTGTTTTTATTACACCGTCGCGTACATACCCCGGAAAACCAACAGAAACATGGTCATAATCAGGAAATCCTAATACCAGTTTTTTAATAGAAGCAATAACATTCTCCGGGTTTGACGGTATTGGGGTCACGACTTTATCGTAAGCTTTTTGCAATTCGCCTTTGTCATTAAGGATGGTTGCTTTAATATGGGAGCCTCCAATATCAATTGAAAGGATTTTTACAATGGCAGAAGTGTTTTTCATTTAAGAAAAGGTTGATAAACAAAATATATGTCAGGTGGGCCGTTAACGAGACCCAAATATCACACTTTTAATAATAAATCATTACTAAAAATGATATTATTTGCACAGGCAAATAAACACTATTAGAATAGAATAGTGATGGTTTTGTTTTTTTTAAGATAAAATGTACCGGTTTTTTACAAAGGAATTGCAAAAAAAGAGCAACCAGCATTTAAATGAATGCAAAAACGGATCGTCATTGCGAGGAGTGTAACGACGTGGCAATCCCAAACTGTACAGATCGACCTGCAAAGTCAGCGATTGCCACGCTATCGCTCGCAATGACGATCGGTTTATTAAGCGGTTTTTAAGAAAATATAGATCTAAAACTTAAGATTGGTTTTAACCCAGATTTGCACTTCTTCCTGGGCACTAATCTCTGCGGGTAGCTGGTCGTGAATTAGTTTTTCGATTTTGTTGCCGGTGTTGGCAAAGCGGTAATCCCAAAGTATCATTAAACGGTTTATCAGGTAAACCATTTCGTTGCCTTCTTCTTTATCAAAGGGAGTTGCATCCGGTTTTCCGTATACATGCGGATCGTTATGGGGATAAGCGCTCCATTTGTAATCGGAATAATGCAAATTTCTTTTTGAGAACAAAATCATATAAGTACCGGATTTCTCTAAAGATACCTATAATTAATGGGATTGTGATTTTTAGGCTTACTTAGGTAACATTAAAAAACTTTTTAATTCATTGTTTCCCTCAAACCATTCGGGTATTAATGTGAACGCTTGTTCATTATAAAGAATAATATATGTATTAAATTTTTCATTTCTACTTTCTGCCAGAACACCTTCATCTTTAGAATATTCTTTACTGTTTATCGAATGTTTTTTGTCAAGTAAAGTTGTTATTTCAAAAGAGTTACTCTCAAAAAAACTTATACTTACAACTATATTGCTATATCTTTTTATTGCTTTTGTAGTTATAAAATAAGAAGCACATGTTGTCAATAAACACAATAAGATATAAACTATTAAATCCCTGGGATAGTTATCAAACCCTAATAAAGCGAAAATGAAAAGACAATTTATTAGCAAATATACGATAGGGCTAAACAGCCTTGATGTTTTAAATGACTTTAAGCTTTTAAGACAAAAAGTTATTTTATCATCAGGTAAGACATAGATTGATTTAGATTCCATTAGGGTAGATTAATGGCTCTAATGTATAAATAAGTTATTACCGGACTAATTACATTACATAATTAGTTCTACTCAGCATAAACAAAAAAGGCGATACTTACCAGTATCGCCCTGAAATATTATTTGATTGTATTAGTTACTTGTTTGATCCGGTTGGTTCTGATCATCATCTTCAGGTAGGCCTACAATTTTGTAAGTTTTGGTGCCATTCTGGTCTACCTGAGCTTGATAATAAATGCCATCAGGAGAAAGGTACAACTTGGTGCCATTAACACTGATCTTTCTGCAATTAGGCGGTAGCTGGGTAACAACGTCTCCAATTTGCGGAGCCGGAGGGGTATTATCAACCGACGGATCATCGGTTGTATTTAACTCACCGTCTTTACCTGCAACCTGGTAGCTTAGTGTTCCATCATCTTTAGTTATCGGCGCATAGTAAACACCATCAGCCTCATAATATTGCTGGCCATTAATTACAATTGATTGCGCGTTTGACGGTAATGTAGTTACTTCGGCGCCTACAGGTGGCTCAACAACTGTATATTGGTCGTTATCAAACTGATAAAACAAACCGCCGCTGTAAAAATATTGGTCATTACCATAATAAAACGGATAATACCCATAAGGTAAAACACCCAGGCTAAACCCAAGCCTTGGCGCATAATACGAACCATAATAACCATGGTTATAGTGATAATAAGTATTGCCGCGTGCGGTAAAGCCTGCACGTACACTTACGCCACCTGAAAAACCACTGTTGTGGGTACGACCATAGTATGAACCCTGGGTAGAACCCGCAGCCGGACGATAAGCTCGTGCCGCTGATCCGGATTGTGTGTTGGCTGGCACATGGCCGCTGTATTGCCTTGTTTGTGTTATACCGTTAGTACTCCTTTGTGTAGTAGTTTGGCGGTTGTTATTATAATTGCGTTGGCCGGTGTTGCTTCGTTGCGGGGAAGGTGTACTGGCACGAGGAGTAAAACTCCTGGCAGGGGCACTTTGAGGAGCAGATCGTTGGGGTGCAGGGTGTGAATTGCCACCACCGCCACCGCCATCGCGATGCTGAGCATTTGCAGGTAAGCTTAAAGCCAAACCTGTCATAACGGCTAATGCCGCATATGATAATGATTTAATTATGTTTTTCATGATGAGTAAGATTTATATAGTTGCACATCTATATAATGTATAATATATAGACGAACAATTATATGAATAGTTTAACGCTTTATAAAACCATGTTAATTGGTTGCATTAAAATTATAAAATTAATGCTAATTATCAAACAGCTTAACAAAACGAACCCGTCATGTCGTTTATTGCTTAAATAAACTGTAATCCTGCAAAATTTTTGCTGATTACCAGGCTGTTATCAACATTTAGCCATTTGTCTAAAATGGTAGCGTAAACATCTCTAAAATCTATCTGGTATTTAAGGTCGCCATTATCCAGGGTTGAAAGATCGGGAGCGGGGTTGTAAATACCGGCTTTTTTTAACTTACCGCCATATAGCATAATATTATTAGCCGTGCCGTGGTCGGTTCCGTTGCTGGCATTTTGCTCCACACGGCGGCCAAATTCCGAAAAGGTCATTACCAGCGTATCATCCAGTTTATTGGTTTGCTTCAAATCTTTTATGAACGCGGCTACTGCATCGCCATAAATTTTTAGTTGCCTGCCTTGCTGCCCTTGTTGGCCAACGTGTGTATCAAACCCGCTAAGGGACACATAGTAAACCCTGGTTTGTAAGCCTGAATTTATGAATTTTGATACCGTTTTTAATTGATTGGCAAATTGCGTAGCCGGATATTCCGCAGTGGTTTTATAAGTTTTGGAGGTGTTTTGAATATAATCTGCCGAAGAGTAGGTTTCTATCATGGTTTTGTATAGATAGCCTAAGTTGTCTTCGTTTAGGTGCTCAGAATTTTGACTATGCACCAGATCTTTAAAAAATGGTTCACGTGTGGTTTGGAATAGTTTGTAAGGATCTTGTACAGCGATGGCTTTCATTTTTGCGCCTTTCATAGCTAATGATAGGGTGTCGTCAACTTCTATCGCGGTATAGGGGCTTTGACTTTTGTTGTTTTGACAATTGGCATCAAGATAACGCCCGATCCAGCCATTGGTTAAGAATTGATTCGAATCGCTGGCTGTTTGCCATATATCCATCGACCTGAAGTGAGAGCGATCAGGATTGGGGTAACCAACCGAATTAATAATACTCATATAACCCTGGTCGTATATTTCTTTTAATGCTGATAGGTTAGGATTAAGGGCTTGCATATCATCCAAAGGGATCACATCAGTTTCTTTAATGGCTATGGTGTTGCGTTTTTGAAAGTAAATATCGTTGCAATAAGGTACAATGGTATTTAAACCATCGTTACCACCTGAAAGCTGGATGATCACTAAGTTTTTATAGCCAGTTAAGCCGCTCATGGCCATGGCCTCAAGCGGTTTCAGAAACGCAGGCACCATGAATGCGCCTGATACTAAAGCCGTGTTCCTTATAAAATCTCTTCTCCTCATGATCCTGATATTTAATAAAGCTGGTATTCCGGTGTTGAAACCAGTTCAACTACCATTATTTTTAAATCATTATCCTCGTTTACTGTATTTTGTACCGTACCGTTTAATGGTGGTTCTAATAAAAACTGCGCTATTTCAACTTTCGACATATCTTTTGGGATGTCACTAAAAAACTTGTCCCAATCGGGGTCAGTCTGTACCCTTGTATTTACTACATGCTGCTGGTTACGTACCGTTGCTAAAAAGGCCTCATCCTCAGGGTCGGTTTTGCCGGTGAAATCAATTAAGCCCTGATCTAAAACTGTTGAAGCGATTTTAAGCCGGTACATTAATGATGAACTGTCTATCCAGTTTCGCCCACCCGGCCATCCCGCTACATTTGGCGGATAAAATAACTCCTGGCCTAATGCCCGCTGAAATAATAACAGGACATCGGGTTTTTGATAGGTGACATAAAACTGCCTGTTTAAGCCTACTATAAAATCAATTGGCGATTTAATAAGGTTACCGGTGTTTTTATCATCATAAAACCAATCGGCTGTAAAAACAAATTCAAGCAGCGGTTTTATCTCATAATTAGCGTTGAAAAATATATCGGTCATCGCGTTAATATGTGCGTTGTCCGGGATTTCATTAACCAGGTATTTGTATAATTTAGTGCTGATAAACCGGGCTGTTTGTTTTTTAGATAGCAGGATATCAATAATATCTTCGCCCTGAAAATTACCTGTTTTACCCATAAATGTTTTCATGCCGGTATCATGAAGAAGAGGCCGCATTTTAAATATGCCATCTTTATCAAACCCCCATCCGGTAAATGCACGGGCCGACTCTTTTACATCCTGTTCGGTATAATTGCCACGGCCAATGGTAAATAACTCCATCAATTCCCGTGCGAAATTTTCATTAGGGTGGCCCTTATGGTTTTGCTGATTATTTAAAAACAGCAACATAGCAGGCGATTGCGAAACCTGAATAAGCAATGTGCGGAAATTGCCCAGTGCATTGGCGCGTTGTATATTATTTAGCTGCTGTATATAAATCGCCTTACCATCGCGGCATGAGAAATGGTTACTCCAAAATAAGGTCATTTTTTCGCGCAGTATGGCATCGGTAGTGCTCATTTTGGTTATCCAGCCTATGTTCAGATTTTTTTCCTGATCACGCTCCATCTGGAAAAACTTCTTTTTGGTATCAGCATCGGCTTTGGCAAGCATCATATCATCGATAGTTTGTGTAACAATGGCTATTGGGTCGTCATTATCACTGTTTTCAAACAACTCTTTCACGGCTTTATTTATAGAAGTGTTTTTGTACTTCCTTAAATCTTCGAAACGCATCCCGAAACCGGCCCTTGCAAACAGGTGTTTAATTCGTTTAATGTCTTTCATGCTTACATAATACGACAATCTGATCCTCAATAGGTTTAACGTTAATTGCTAATTAATTTTTTTTATTATTTTAGATGCGATTAAATCTCACAAATGACTAACCTTTTTATAGTAACAGCGCTGCTTAGTTTATACCTGCCTATTGCCAGAGCTCAAACTAAAGCATCGGAAAAGGTTGATACCACAAAAATTACTGAATCGGCTAACAATCGAACTGAAAAATTCAGAAAGAATGACAGCGCCTTCAGGAAATTGAATTTGATCCGTTACGGATATGTGGATCAGATAGATAGTGCTGACCTCGCTTTAAAGTCCTGCTCTTTTGAACCTGGCGCCAATGCGATGATAATGCAAGACCTTGGGTTTTTTATTTTCAATGGGAACCGTATAGCGCTGACCCACTACAGGCGGATAAAAATATTTAACGATAATGCCAAGGGCGAAGCAAACATTAAAATTGAATACAATAACAGGTTTGGCGCTGAACATATATTGGCCATAGTAGCACAAACTATTAACGTGGCAAATGGTAAAATAATACGGACTCCGCTCGATTCAACGCTTATTTATAACCAGCATACTGACAAACAAAAAGATGCTATATTATTTACTATGCCTAACGTAAAGGCAGGGTCGGTAATTGAATATGCGTATGCGTGGGTTAGGGATGCATCGTGGAATTTACCAGATTGGGATTTTCAAAATAAGCTGCCTACAAAAACCAGCGAGGTGCATGTACTGTTGCCTAACCGGTTTATTGATCTTACGCAATTAACTTATACCACGCAGCCATTTAAAAAAGATACAATTACATCGGTATTAATTAATGGTTATGGGCATTTGTGGTCAATGGAAAATATCCCGTCAGCAAAAGATGAACCTTTTATGCGATCTGCAAATGATGAGTTGCAGCGAATTTCTTTTATAATTAAATCGTCAATAGGTTTTAATGGCCGAATACAAAATATTGCCGATTCGTGGAACACTGTCGGAAAACAAATTTTAAGCTATAAAGAATTCAATAAGCCATTCGATCAGAATTTAAATGATGCGGATGACCTGGTTACCAAAGCAAAGGCACTAAAGACAGAAGACGAGAAAGTTGAATGTTTATTTAACGGGGTGAAAACCGCGATGAGCAGCAACGATGATAAAAATTGGATGTCGAAAGATGGTATAAAAAGCGCGTGGAAAAATAAAACAGGTAACCCAGCCGAAATAAATATGGTGCTTTGCCATTTGTTAAAGCAATGCGGTATAAAAGCCTATCCGTTACTGGTAAGTACACGCGATAACGGGTTGGTATATACTAACTTTGCGAATATCTACCAGATAAATAGGCTGGTAATTTATATCCCGGTGGATAGCACAAGAAAATATATTTTAGATGCCTCCAGCAAATATAATTATTATAACGAGATCCCATTTGAATTGCTAAATTCAGCCGGATTGTGCCTTGATAAGAAGAAGGATTCCTGCTATATGGTTTTTATGCATAACGAAAACCCTGTAGTAAAAAGAATATCTATAGAAGCCGCAATTAATACTGATGCTACTGTAAGCGGAAAAGCGGAACTTATTTGTAATAGCTATGAAAAAGCAGGATTTGTGGAGTTACATAAAACACTCGACGAAAAGAAATATATAGCGTATTTAACCAATAATGATAATAACTTAAAAGTCACATCGCTAAAATTTGAAAACGCCGAAGTTGATTCGTTACCATTGGCTCAAACCGTAGAGTTTACACTCGGCCTTTCGGCTACGGATGATAACTATATATATTTTAGTCCGAACCTGTTCACATCCCTAAATCGAAATCCTTTTTTAAACGAAAACAGGTCTTCGGATATTGATTTTGGATTTAAGAACAGACTAAGTATTAGTGGCAGATATAAAATTCCGGATGGATATAAAACGTACATTTTGCCTAAAAATACAACTATTGTTACGCCTAATAAAAGCATAGTTTTTAGGCGAATAGTAGTCGAGGAAAGCGGATATATAACGGTATATTATAATATTAATTTTACGCAGTCGGTTTATCAAAAAGAAGATTACGCCATATTGTATGCATTTTATAAAAAAATGTATGAAATGTTAAATGAGCAAATAGTATTGAAAAAGAGCTGAAAATATTATATTAGTACCGATTAAACCTATTGCAATGAACAAGTTTCTTACAACCCTGGTGCTATGTGCACTTACACTAGCTGCAAAAGCCCAGCAAACTACTAGCTTAGATCAAGAGTATGGAAAGATTAATCAGGCTGATCTTGAAATGAAAGCCTGTGATTTTGAAAAAGATGCGAATGCAGAAGTATTGATTGATAAAGGCGACTTATACTATGACCAAACCTTTAACGTGGTTTTAGAGGTACACCGCAGGATAAAGATTTTTAATGATAATGGTAAAAGCAATGCCGACATTGTTATTCCGTTTGATGGTGGAGACCGATCGGAATTTATTACCGGGCTACAGGCAGAAACGATAAACCTGGTTGATGGTAAAGTTGAAATAACCAAGCTTGATAAAAAGCAGATATACATCAAGAATATCGACAAGGTTAAATCGGAAATGATATTTACATTCCCCAATGTAAAATCAGGGTCAATAATTGAATATAAGTATGTTTGGAATGGTGTGGATTATGGGTATATACCATTATGGTCATATCAGGAAGATATACCTGTACGGTATAGCGAGCTGGATACTAAATTACCGGATCTGTTATACTTTAATACGCGCGTAAAATCATTGTTGCGTTTAACAAAATACGCAACATCAGAAGAATCAGGCAGTATTGGTATAGGGCAGGACGCTGTAAACTATACCAACGAGTGTGCCAAAAGGGAAATGGATAATATCCCATCATTGAAAGATGAACCCTATATGAGCTCAAAAATAGATAACCGGGCATCTATATCTTTTATACTTACTTCTATCAAGCCAATAAACGGGTTTGTAAAAAGCCGTGCCGATACATGGGCCAAAATTGGGGGCGCCCTGGCGGATGATGATGACTTTGGTCATCAACTTAAAAGGAAACTGGCTGGTGAGGATGTTATTATTAACCAGGCAAAAGCGCTAAAAACCGATGATGAAAAAATAGCCTTTCTTTTTAATAAGGTTAAAACAACCATGAAATGGAATGATGAAGACAGATGGTATACAAATGTTGGCACCAGCAGCGCCTGGGATACCAAAACAGGCAGCGCGACCGAGATTAACCTTATTTTATATCATTTACTTAAAAAATCCGGAGTAGCAGCTATGCCAATGATCGTTAGTACCCGTGAGCATGGCAGGGTAAATCCGTCATTCCCATATATTGGCCAGTTTAACCGCGCGGTGGTATACATACCTGTCGACAGCACCAAACTGTATGTTCTTGATGCATCCAACAAGTATAATATGTACAACGAGATACCGTACAACCTGCTTAATTCATCTGGCTTTTATACTGATATAGATAATAAAACAGAGGACCTTATTTTTCTGCAAAAACAAACACCTATTAGGGAGTCTATTTTTATAACTGCCGAAATAAAGCCGGAGGGAAAAATTGATGGCAATGCCGAGATCAGCAGCTTAAGTTATAATAGGATGAGCAATATAGATGATTATAACACCGACGGCGAAAAAAAGTATATCGATAATTTAAGAGAGGACGATAATAACTTGAAAATATCTTCTCTTAAAATAGAAAACATGGATGTGGACTCATTGCCATTAGTGCAAAATATAAAGTTCAATCTCGACCTTTCGGGCTCTGACGACAACTATATCTACTTTAATTCAAACCTGTTTAGCTCATTGCATAAAAACCCATTTTTAAGCGAAACGCGTAGCAGTGATATTGATTTTGGCTATCCATCAACCTTAACAATAAACGGTATATACAAAGAGCCGGCAGGGTATAAGATTGATGCGCTGCCTAAAAACATCAGCATGACCATGCCTGACAGAGGTATTACTTTTAAACGCATAATAGGTGAGCAGGATGGTAGCATAGTAGTACGTTATGTGGTTACCTATAACAAGAGCATATATTTTAAAGAAAACTATGCTGATTTCCATGAATTTTTCAAACAGTTATTCCAAATGCTTAATGAACCTATTGCCTTAAAAAAATCCTGAGTATGCGAAAAAATTTAAGTTGTTTAGTATTAGCTATTGTTGCAATTTTCATTTTTACTGTTAGAACTTATGGGCAGGATATGCCCCAAGAACTTTACACGGCTGCCGGGATTCCAGATTCATTAAAGGAGGATGCGAATTCTGTTGTGCGGTATTTAGATAACGAGGTAACTATAAAAGGCCCTGGAAGGGCAATAATTAAGCACCATAAGCTAATTACCATATTAAATGAAAAAGGAGATAAAGATGCTATTGTCGTATTTCCTTACAATAGAAAATATGACAGCTTTAGCGATATTAATATACGCGTTTATGATGCAAATGGGACCTTATTGAAAAAATATCATAAAGGCGACATGTACGACGGGGCTGCTATTGATGAAGAAACGATGGTTTCTGATGAGCGGTTTTTAGGGCTTAGGCATGTTGTGGTAAACTATCCAACAACAATTGAGATAATTTATGAAGAGGATTTAAGCAGTTTTATTAGCCTGGATGACTGGCATATACAGGAGCTTGAGCAAGCTGTACAAAGCGAGACTTATAAAGTTATTGCTGATAACAAAGTTGGCTTTAGGTACAGAAATAAAAACGTAAAGATTACGCCTGATAAAAGCTCAAAGGACAGTTTAAGCACTTACACGTGGACAGTTAAAAACCTTAAAGCGTTGAAACCTGAAGAGGGTTCTGAAACGTGGAGCAGAACACCCTATATTATATTTGGCACCAACTCTTTTGATTGTTATGGATTTAACGGGGATATGAGCAGCTGGCAGAATTTTGGTAAATGGATTTATAATTTAAACCACGATGTATGCACCCTGACACCGCAACGCGTTACTGAAATACAAAAGATGACTGATACCATAAAAACGGACAAGGGCAAAGCAAAGTTTTTGTATGAATACCTGCAGCAAAGTACGCGCTATGTAAGTATTCAGCTGGGGATAGGCGGATACAAGCCTTTTGACGCAAATTTTGTGGATCAAAAGAAATATGGTGATTGCAAAGCGCTGGCTAATTACATGTACGCTTTGCTAAAAGCTGTAAATATTCCGGCTTATTGGGCGATTGTAAGGGCCGGAGCAAACGAGCATGCTGCAGATGCCGATTTTCCTAACAACTCTTTCAACCACGAGATATTATGCATTCCTTTTAAAAACGATACTACCTGGTTGGATTGTACCAGCACTACGCAACCTTTTGGCAAACTGGGCTCCTTTACAGAAAATCGTAACGCGTTGCTTATTACTCCAGATGGAGGCAAGTTGATCAATACTCCCAAAAGTATAGCAGATGATAACGTGTTTACCAGTGAGGTGCATTTAGCCATTGATTCTGATGGAAGTGCAAAGGCCCAGGTAAAAATTTTAGGCACGGGGGTTTATCGTGATGACTACATAGGCCTGTCTTATGAAAAAACAGATGAGCAAAAAGAATTTTTAATGCAGGCACTAAATATAAAACAGGCTTCGGTATTTGATTTTACCCAGGGTAAAGATGAAGACGGTGTAAGAGAGGTTAACTTAAACTTGGAATACGATAAGTTTTGTGATATAATGGCAGGGAATAAGCAATTTTACAGGCCCAGGGTTTTTGACTTGTGCACATTTACAGTGCCAATTGAAGAACAACGCAAAAGCGACTATTACTATGAATCGCCCTTAAAGAAGATTTGTGTAACTACTATCGATCTGCCTGCAAATTATGAAGTAGAAGCTTTGCCGGCAAACCAAAGCCTAAAGTTTACCTATGGTAATTATGAAATAAACTATGTTTACAATGCCGCGAAAAATCAAATAATAAGCACAGCTAAATTTAATATTACAAACCAGGTGATACCCGCTGCAAAATATAATGAGATGCAGCAATATTTGGATGCTGTTGCGAAAGCGCAAAATAAAAAACTGGTAATACGCCACAAGGCGTAAATTTGCCTGATGATTTTCAGGCTTGATGAACGTTTAATATTTCCTGATCCAGAATTGGCAGAGCCGGATGGGTTACTGGCAATTGAGGGCGATCTGTCGACTGAACGTTTGCTGCTTGCTTATCAAAACGGCATATTTCCCTGGTATAGCGATGATTCGCCCATTTTATGGTATTCGCCGCATGAGCGGTTTGTGCTTTTTCCGGATGAATTGAAAATATCTAAAAGTATGCGCCAGGTTTTGCGGACAGGCAAATTCACCATTACCCAAAACCAATGTTTTACTGATGTTATAGAAGCCTGCTCAATTGTTGAAAGGATAGGGCAGGATGGTACATGGATCACCGATGAAATGAAGACCGCTTATGAACAGCTTCACAAAAACGGTTATGCGCATTCGGTTGAAGTTTGGGGAAATGGCAAATTGGTTGGTGGTTTTTATGGGGTGCAGGTAGGTTCGGTTTTTTGCGGCGAAAGCATGTTCAGTAAGGAGAGCAATGCTTCTAAAACGGCCTTGGTATGGCTGTGCCAGTCGGGGTTATATGACTTAATAGATTGCCAGGTACATACCGAACATTTAGAATCAATGGGTGCGTACATGATAAGCCGCGAAGAATATATGATGTTGCTGCGCGATAATGGCTGAGGAAAGCTTTAACTTTATAAAATCATTCTAAAATAAGATTTGTCATTCTGAGCAGAGCGAAGAATCTTCTTCGATTTACATGGCGAACAATGCATGTTGCAGAAGATTCTTCGCTGTGCTCAGAATGACAAAGTGACCAGAATAACAATCCAATCAAGGAGAAGGACAATAATAAATATGCTGCAAACCATCCATAAAGAACGTATTATTTTAGGCATCGACCCAGGAACGGCAGTGATGGGTTATGGACTTGTTAAGGAGACCGGTTCAAAAATCGAGCTCATCAGTCTTGGTATCATCAAAATGGATAATCTGGATGACCATATGCTAAAACTGCAGCGCATATTTGAGAAAACAGTTGGTTTGATTGATAATTATAAACCAGACTGCCTTTCGATAGAAGCACCGTTTTACGGCAAAAATATACAGGTAATGCTCAAGCTGGGGAGGGCGCAGGGTGTAGTGATGGCAGCAGCACTATCGCATAATATCGAGATAACTGAATATGCTCCCCGCAAAATAAAACAATCCATTACAGGCAACGGTAATGCTACCAAAGAGCAAGTAGCCGCTATGTTAAAAACGCTGCTGAATTTTACCGAAACGCCTGAATTTTTAGATGCTACAGATGGTTTGGCGGTTGCTGTTTGTCACTCGTTCCAAAAAATTAATGTGAGTAAACCGGCGGGTAGCAAAACTAATAGCAGCGGGAGTAAAAAGTCTTATTCGGGCTGGGAAACTTTTGTGAAGGAAAATACCAGCAGGGTGGCGGGTGCAGGGAAAGCTAAAAAGTAGATGTGTGAGGTGGTGTCATGCTTCGACTACGCTTAGCATGACAGCCTGCGTTCTCATTTCTTTTGTTAATATCCTCACTAACAAAGGAAGTAAAAAATAGATTGTCATTGCGAGGTGCGAAGCAATCGCACGTAGAAAAGCAGTCATGTAAGGTTCGCGATTGCTTCGTTCCTCGCAATGACAAAGTGAAAACTATCCTCTTAACGCCTCTCTGATTTTTTCAGCAGTCGCCTCCAGTTCTTCACTGGTAAAGCTCAATTTGGGCCTCGCAAAATTCATATCATCAACACGATTCATAGGTATTAAGTGGATATGCACATGCGGCACTTCGAGCCCGATAACAGCTACACCAACTTTTTTGCACGAAATGGCTTTTTTTAACCCCGTAGCAACAATTTTAGCGAAAAGTTGCAAACCAACATAAGTTTCATCATCCAGGTCAAAAATATAATCAACCTCTTTTTTAGGGATTACCAGCACGTGCCCTTCAGCCAGCGGACTAATATCCAGAAATGCCAAAAAGTCAACGCTTTCGGCTACTTTGTGGGCTGATATTTCGCCTGATATTATCTTTGAAAAAATGCTCATTGTTTGGTTGATTGGGTTTATTAGGTTGATTGTGTGAGTAGTTAACTAAATCAACTACTCACACAATCAACTCATTCAACTATCTTGTAATTTCCAATATCTCGAATTCCATTTTACCCGCGGGTACCGTTATCTCAGTTGTATCACCAACCTTTTTACCTAACAGGCCTTTAGCTATTGGCGACGCTACAGATATTTTTCCAGTTTTCAGGTCGGCCTCTGTTTCTGATACTAACTGGTAGCTCATGGTTGCGCCGTTCTTAATGTTTTTGATCTTTACAATCGATAAAGCAAGCACTTTGGATGTATCAATTTTTGATTCATCGAGCAACCTCGCATTGGCTACCGCCTCCTGCATTTGGGCTATTTTAGCCTCGTGCAAACCTTGTGCTTCTTTTGCGGCATCATATTCGGCATTTTCCGATAGATCACCTTTATCGCGGGCTTCGGCAATTTGTTTTGATATGCTTGCGCGAACCGTTGTTTTTAAATACTGTAATTCCTCTTTTAATTTTTCTAAACCTTCCTTGGTATAGTATGATACCTCTGCCATAACGCACGAATTAATTTTAAAACTTTTTATTTATAATGGTCACCAAAAAAAACCGCCCTCCCGTTCACAGAAGGACGCAGTTACCGTAAAAACAAACAAGACCATATTGGCTATTGCCCACATAGTCTTGTTTTGTCTAAAACGAAGATAAGCGATTTAAATTTTAATATCCAAATTTTTGTTGCGTGCCGCAAAAATTTGGATATTAAAATTAGTGATTAGAGATCAGTTAATTAGAGATTAGGTTTACCCAGCGCACTAATCGCTGATCACGAATCACTAATAACTTAGAATCGATAGCTTCGCCGCCATTACCTCACTAATTTTGCGGTACGAGTCAAATGTCCAGCCAGCAACATGAGGGGTTAATAATACTTTGCCCGATTGTTTTAAATCATTAAACCATTGCTGTTCGGCTAATGCAGGGAATTTTTCAACTTCCAACACATCTAAACCTGCACCTAAAATCTTGCCTTTTTTAACGGCATCAACCACTGCACTAACTTTGGCTGTTTTACCCCGGGATGTGTTTAGGAAGAATATAGGCTTTTTAAAGTGGAAGAAGTATTCCTCATTTATAAAGCCATCGGTTTCCTTGGTTAATGGTACATGGATGCTCAGCACATCGCTGTGTTTAACAATTTCTTCCATACTTACCTCGCGCGCGAATTGGTCGCTGAAGCCGGTTTTATATTTATCATAGGCAATTACGTTCACCCCAAAGCCTGAAAGTTTGCGTGCGAAACTGCTGCCCATAAAACCATAGCCAATAATGCCTACGGTTTTGCCTTTTAACTCATAACCACGGTTGCCCTCACGATCCCAAACACCATCGCGGATTTGCATATCTGAATTGCGGAAGTTATTCATCAGCGATAGCAACATACCGACCGCATGCTCGCCAACAGCATCCATATTACCTTCAGGTGCATTTATCAGGAACAGATTTTTTTCAGCCGCATAAACTTCATCAATATTGTCCATCCCCGCGCCGGCACGGCAAACAAAGCGTAATTGTGTAGCCGCATCAATAACTTTGCGGTCGACATTGAATTTTGAGCGGATAACCAAGCCTGCATACTGGCCGATAATTTCTAACGCTTCAGTAGCTTTTATAAAGGGCTGATAATCGCAAGTATAACCCAGCGCTTCGGCCTGTTCAATAAATACCGGGTGTATATCATCAACAATAAGAATGTTCTTTTTCATATCAATTACAAACATATTCATCCGCAAGGAAATTTGTAACACTTTGCTGCAATATATTGTCCAAAGTAATATTCATAAACCTAATATCGTTTTAATTGTAGTATTAATAAATACGAAGATTATGCAACAGTTAAAAAATATAACATCTAACATAAAAGGTTATGCTAAAAGCCTGTCAGAAGAGGGCTTTCACCAAATATTCAACCACACAGATCAGCTTAAGATCAAAGAAGGTGTTGACAGGCTTGGCCTTGAAAAATTTATCGACCAATGTGCTTACCTGGCAGCAGGGTCGGGTGTTATCTCCGGCAGCGGTGGTTTTGTTACCATGGTGATTGGTATCCCATTTGATTTTATGAACCTGATTACCCAGCAATTTAGGGTAACTATGGCCATCATGTACCATAACAGGGGCACCTATAATATCAGTTTTGAAGAATTTATGAGCCTGGTAGCAGCTTCGCTTAAAGTAGAGGCCAGCATAGCCATCACCAAAACCATGATGGAAAGTATAGCCGAAAAAATGCTGATGATGTTCGGAACCCGTACAGCCGAACGGTTAATACCGATTGTTGGTGGGGCGATAGGCGGTACTACAAATTATTTATTCATCAGGCGTATGGCTAAAATGGTAAAGGGTATGCAGTTAGAGCCGGTAGTGATATTGGTTAATTAAGGTTGTAATTTCCTATAGGTAGCGCTTTCTTCAGGATGCATTTGCATTAACAGCAATATAATCCTACATTTCGGTAGATTTAATAGCCGATGACAGTAAGAGAAGCACTTATAGGTTTTTACAAATTTAACAGCTTAAATCTTGCCCAGGATTTTGAATCGCATTGTGTGCGTGTTTACATTGGATGTATTCTGGCTCCCGTTCCGAATATTAATGCACGCAAAAAATATCTGAAATTTCATGACTTGCACCACATTATGGCAGGTTATGGAATTGACAGGATTGGCGAAAGTGAAATTAGCGCATGGGAGCTCGGCTCAAGAAGTTGCCGCAAGCCTTTAATATCCATCATGAATCTTTTTGCGTTATCAACCGGTTTTATACTCAGCCCTACTAAAGTTATAAATGCATTTTACCGGGGCTGCCGAAGTAAGAATTTATATTATATGGCTGATGGGTTGAGTGAAGCAGATATTGATGCACTTAGCCTAGTTGAAATGAAAGCTACCCACCTGGAAATTTTACCGGCTGTAAAATACAAATGGCTCAGAAATATTGAATTTAGCGGATATATTTTTGGTTCGATGATCATCCACGTGATGATGCTGGTAGCAGGCAAAATGCTGTTGACCGCTGAATGGATCAAAAATCGACTAACTACGGTGAATACCGTTGAGCAATAATTATCTGCTGGCAGCTATCAAGTTAGTCAACTTTACAAAATCGGCTACAGTAAGTCTTTCTGCCCTTAAATCCAATAAGGGCTCGTCGGTCATTTTTTCTTTGTTCATGAGCGATGATACCGCGTTACGCAAGGTTTTTCTTCGCTGATTAAATCCTGCTTTAACTACCAGCCAAAACAGTTTTTCATCGCAACCTAATTCAGCGGTTTCATTTCTTGTCAACCTGATTACTGCTGATAACACCTTTGGTGGTGGATTAAACACCCCAGCCTTTACGGTAAACAGATATTCCACTTTATAATATGCTTGCAGGAAAACACTCAATATGCCATACTCCTTACTTCCTGCTTTGGCGCTGCAGCGCTCGGCTACTTCCTTTTGGAACATGCCCACTACCTCAACCACTTGTGCCCGGTTATCCAGCACCTTGAATAATATCTGTGATGATATGTTATAAGGGAAGTTTCCTATTATCCCCAATGGGCCATCAAACAAAGCCGCGAAGTCCATTTCTAAAAAGTCGGCATTTAATAATTTACTGCCCAGCTGCGGATATTTCTTTTGCAGGAACTGGTACGACTCCGTATCAATATCAACCAAACTAACCTCATACGCTGTTTTTTGGAGCAGGAAGTCGGATAAAATACCCATGCCAGGGCCAACCTCAAGCACCTGTTTGTATTTGCCTTCGGGGCGCAGGCTTTCTACTATTTTGGCTGCTATATTTTTATCAGTAAGAAAATGCTGACCCAGATGTTTTTTTGCCCTTACCAATGTCATTATAATGGATTATTTAAGCAAATTAAATCATAATTTGCGCTTTATTAAGGAACAAATCTTTTTATTTGTGTTTATTAGCACATAGCGCAATTATAACCTTACCTGAAAATCGGCGATTTCACCGGTTTATCAGCGTAATCAACATATAGAATAATGGACAAACTGAAAATAGGTATAAGCATTGGTGATGTAAACGGCATCGGCCTCGAGATCATCATCAAAACGCTGGCCGACAGCAAGATATTCGACTATTGCACCCCAATAGTTTACGGGCATACCAAGGTAGCATCGTTCTACCGTCGTGCCACCGAAGTTAATGAGCTTAACTTCAATGTGATTACCGAAGCCATAAACGCACTACCCAAACGTGCCAACATGATTAACTGCTGGAGCGAGGATGTGAAGATAGAGCCCGGCATTTTTAACAAGGAAGTTGGCAAATATGCTTTCTTATCCCTTGAACGGGCAACTAACGATCTGCTTGCCGGTCATATCGATGCGTTGGTGACTGCACCTATCAACAAAGACACCATACAAAGCGAGGAGTTCAATTTCCCCGGCCATACCGAATACCTGCAATTCCGTGGCGATGCTGGCGATTCACTTATGTTCTTGGTGAGCGATACCCTGCGTGTTGGCGTGGTAACCGGGCATATCCAGATAGCTAAAGTAGCTGAAAACATTACTACCGAGAAGATCCTGTCCAAACTGCGCCTGATGGATGCCAGCCTGCGCACCGATTTCTGGATACGTAAACCAAAGATTGCCGTGCTGGGACTTAATCCCCATGCAAGCGATAACGGCCTGATAGGCAACGAAGAAGCAGATACCATTACCCCGGCAATTGAAGAAGCCCGCGCTAACGATATACTGGCCATGGGCCCATACGCCGCCGACGGCTTTTTCGCCAACGGTACATACCTGCAATTTGATGCCGTACTAGCCATGTACCACGATCAGGGCCTGATACCGTTTAAGCAGATTGCCTTTGAGTCAGGGGTTAACTTTACGGCAGGGTTGAGCTTTGTGCGCACCTCGCCTGATCACGGTACCGCATTTGATATCGCTGGCAAGAACAAGGCCTCCGAGGTATCCTTCCGCGAGGCGTTGTTTGCCGCTATACACATCGTAAAGCACCGCCGCGAAACCGCCGAACTAAACGAAAATCCACTAGCCTTCACCAAGCTAAGCCGCGACAGGGACTAAGCCCCAACTGTACCATGATATAAGTGATACACATGGTACAGTTGGTACACTTTTAGGGCAAAAATTGCCCTAAAAGGCCCTGTTTTGGCGCTTTTTACATCTGTTTTTAGCTCTCAAAAAGCCAATTTTGACCCCAAAAGCGTTAAAAAAATACTGGTTTTTGACGTTTTTGGGCGATTTTCGACACAAAAAAGACCGGTTTTTGACCCAAACAACATTTTTTTCAATTCCCCTCTTGAAAGAGGTAGGGGTGTGTTCATCATGTAACAAAAAGCAATACTTGCGGTAGCGGAGAAAACGCCCGGTGCTTATTGTTTAACTTCGGTGTAACTAAAAACTATTGTTTCAGTAAGTGTGCCATTGGTATAGGTTTGTTCTTTTAAAGGGTACCCATCGGCATTATAGGTAAACGCATTTTTTTGATCTGTTACCCCGCCTGAGCTGTTAACTGTTTTAATCTCCAATATCTCATTATCATTTATAACATACCCCAGCCCGTACAGGCAATATTTTAAACCGGTATATAAAAATGGGCTTGTATGGTTGCCGTAAGTATACGTATTGGTGCTGCCGTCATTGTAGCTTAGTATATTATAATTATTGCCTTTATAAGTAAGTGTTTCCGTCAAATCAGACGAGAGTGGAAAAGTCACCCCGGTAACTTTACTACCCTCTACAGTATAAATAGCCTCAACTACAGCGTTCGTTGAATTTGGTGCCAGGTATGATGTGCTTAAAGGTACACCGTTCTTATAGCTGTAAGTGTAAGTTCCATTCGGGTTGCTCCCCTGTAAAAAACTTATTTGGACAATATTACCATTACTATCATAACTATAGCTGCTTGTATTAATATAGTACCGCGGGCCATAGTTGTGGGTAACAGTGGTAATCCTGTTGTTATTATCATATTGCATGTTTACCACAAAGTTAAAAGTAGAATCTGCAGGGTAATAATCGGTTATCGTTTCCGATGAGATTAGCTGCCTTTCGGCCGGGTTTAACCCGTCTTTTTTACAGCTGTAAGTCATCATTGCAATAAGTAACAGAGGTAGATATTTTTTCATGTAACGGGTTTAGATTTTGGCACGAAAATAACAATAAATTGGAATTTATTGCGGGGTTTCCCCCACTGGTTTAAGAGCTCAGCGCTCTTAAATTTACGGATAGCGAAAGTCTGTGAATTCATTCACTTGCGCTTGTTTATAAGAACAAAATAGAGCGAAATTGTAGAAAAACACTCAAAGTAATTGAGCATTAAAAAGCTGAGGCAGGGCGATTCCCCTCTTGAGAGGGTAACTATATACCACTTGGGACAAGACAAAAGTAGAAAAACAAATTAACAAAGTATTAACAGCTTGTTTTTCTATATTGTAATCCCAACGTATATAGAAATATGAACCCAAGCCTTATTATCAAAATAGTAGTATTTATAATATTAGCAATATTTGCAAGTTGGCCTTATTTCGAGGATTTTAAGTCATATACGTGGCTTAAAAGAGCATTAATTGGAGTCCCTATCATTTTACTTTTAACGTTAGGAATAATGGATATTATTGACACCGATGCTCAAGCTAAAAACGACAAAAATGAAATTAAAAATTCTAATAGTACAATAGCAACATTATCAAACAGTGTTGCACATCTATCTAATAAATTAGATAGCATGGAACATGATGAAAAGCACAGGGAGGATAGAGAAGATAGGCGTGATTCTGTTATGTTAGCATTAAAAACAACTATTGAATTGCAACAAGCCAATGGCAATATTTCAAAGAGTCTACATTAAAAATATTAAAGAAGCTTAGCCCCCAAAGATGCTAAAATCGGGTTGCAAACCGGTTAAGCGGAGGGGGCTAATGTATTTGTATTAAATGTTCCCCTTAAAACTTTCATGACCGCCTCGTTATCAATAAAGTGCTTCAATATTGTCATTATTGTTAGGAAAATCTCATCTAACATTTTATCGGTGTAATCAAGTGGCTCTAAATCATTTTTAAACTTCACAAACCTCAATACATCTTTTGGGGTAGGATTTTCATTTATATCTTCTCCAGTCGTTAAGTATCGATGTGCAAAAACATTTCGTTCTTGAATAATAAATACTAAATCACTATTCAGGGTATAGGGCTTTTTTTTAGGTTGTTGCATCCGTGGCGATACATAAGAATTATACCATTTATTATCATGATTTGTAGCTATATGAGCAAACATTTGAGCTTTTGAGCTCAATGTTGTTCTATCGTCACCAAAGATGATTAATATCATCTCTTCTATTTTTTTTAAGTTGTTTCCACAAAAATGGTGCGCCAAGTATCCATTAAACAATACCTCGAAATTCGCCATTGCATTTAATATTTTTCCTCTGTGGGAGTTTGCTTTGTCTGTTAAAATTCGGGTGTGGTTTTTTTCCATTGCGATTTAGTTTTAGTCCTACAATCTAATTAATTATTTTCAAATAAATTTGTCCCTCGCTCCCGCAAGCGTCCCGCTTGTGGGAAATATGCGAAGTAGGCATATATACTACAAAAGAGCAGGATAAACCCACAAGCGGGACGCTTGCGGGAGCTCTTTAATACATGGAAGTCCGAAGTATGTGACTTCCCATACAACAAATCATTCAAACCCCATAAAAAAGCGGATGACTTTAAAAAATCCTCCGCTTTTCTCATAAATATCAATCGCTTATCTACCTCCCGGTGGGCAATGCTCTTTTAAGTATTGGGTATACAGGGTGCGTAGGTGCAAGGTGGTACCGTCGCCCTCAAATATGCCATGCGTACGGTTAGGGTACGACATCAGCTGAAACTGCCTGTTGTACTTAACCAGCTCGTTTATCAGCATTTCGGCATTTTTATAGTGTACGTTATCATCGCCGGTACCATGTATGTACAGCAAATTGCCCCGTAGGTTTTTGGCATAAGTAATCGGCGATCCTTTAATAAAAACCTCGCGACTGGCATCGTCAATAGGTACGCCCATATAACGCTCCTGGTAAATATTATCATAGGTTAACTGCCAGCCAACAGCGGCAATCGCTATCCCCGTTTTGTAAATCTCCGGGTGCTGAAACATTAGGTTAAGCGTGCAGGAACCGCCACCGCTCCAGCCCCAAACTGCCACGCGGCTGCTATCTACAAATGGCCATTTCAAAATTTCTTTCGCGCCCATGGCCTGGTCTTCAATATTTACGATGCCTATGTTTTTGTAAATGGATTTGCGCCATTCGCGTCCCTTAGGCGCAGGAGTGCCACGGTTATCCAACGAAATGTAAATGTAGCCATCATCGGCCATGCTGCCTACATATTCGCGGTTGGTTCCGCTGCCGTACGAGTCGGTAACGGTAGCGCCAGCCGGTTCGCTGTATACATAAAATACAACCGGGTATTTTTTAGTCGGGTCGAAGTTGGTGGGCTTAACCATCCAGCCGCCCATCTCCACGCCGTCAACTGTTTTTACCTTAAAAAATTCCGGTTTGTTTTTGGCATCAGTATTTAGCTTAATGATTTTTCCATTTATATGCTGATGATTCGGCAAACTGATCACTTCGCTTTCACCCGGGGTGTAAATATTGCTGAAGGTATGCAAGGCTATCTTCCCATTTGGCGCAATTTCGTAACCGTTGGTTCCCTGCTCATCAGCCGGGGTTACACGCTCGGCCTTACCGCCGCTTAATTTTATTTTATACAAATACTTCTGCGTAGCATTATCCGGCGAAGCCAAAAAGTAAATTAAACCATTGGCCTCATCAATCAGGCTTAAGGTAATTACATCGTAATTCCCTTTGGTAATTAAGGTTTCTTTGCCATCGCGGTCTATTTTATAAATATGGCGCCAGCCATCTTTTTCACTTAGCCAAATAAATTCCTTGCCTTTGTTTATCCACTCCCAGCCTATCGGGTCGCCGCCGTTCCAGCGTTCTTTGCCGTCTATCCAGGCTTTGTCGGTTTCTTCATGTATTACATGGGCCGTTCCATTTGATGCATTGGCTATTATGATACGACTTTCATTTTGCGCGCGGTTTTCCTGCTCTACAATAACTTCGTTAGGGCTGGTGGTCCACTCCATCCGCGGGATATAGTGCTGTATCGCGTCGCCGGGAATATTCATCCAGGTAGTTTTGGCGGTGTTTACATCAACTACCCCAATTTTGCATGCGCTCGGGTCTTCGCCAGCAACAGGGTATTCTACCGGCACCACATAAGGGTAAATAGAATCTGTAGTGTTCAGCATCAGGTATTTCTTGATTTTGCTGGCATCAATTTGCCAGTAGGCCAACGCTCTGCCATCCGGCGACCAGCGGAATCCATCCCTGCAACCAAACTCCTCTTCATATGCCCAGTCGAACGTACCGTTGATAAGCTTATCCGTACCATCAAAAGTCAATTGTTTAATGGTGCCGCTGCCCAGGTCTTCAATAAACAGGTTATGCTCACTTACATAGGCTGCTTTTGTGCCATCCGGCGATAGTTTAGCAAACATCAGCGATGATGCCGGCCGGCCTTTACCCAATTGTTTCAATGTTTTGGCAGACAGATCATACACCCAGTAATCGCCCCTGGTATTATAGCGCCATACCCTTTTGGTATTGGTAAATATCAGCACTTTGGTCCGGCCTTCCGAAAAAGTGAAATTAGCTATGTCGAGCGGATCTTTCCCCGGCGGTTTAAGCATTTCGGCACTCAATATCACCGTTTTTTTGCTGGAATCGCGGGTGTCCAGTTCAACAATTGAACCGCTAACGTTGCGGTAATATTGATAGCCATCTGGAGCCCAGTGTGTTTTTTGGCGCTGCGCGGATGCGGTTAGCTGGCAAAATATCAGCATTAAAAAGCACCCGGCTATAAATGCTAATCGGTAAAACTTGTAGTTCATTTCAAGTCAGTTTTTAATAAGAGGTCTTTATGTAAAATTGTTGTTAAATTAACGTTTTAAAACTTCGTACAAACAGATGTAATGAAAAAAATACCTGCAGGCGAATATCCACGCTAGTCCAGGTTACAAACTTCGACCTAAAATATTTTAAGCTTCCAGCCTAACCTACACCTAAAAACAAAAAAACGCCGGACTACAAAGCCCGGCGCTTTTATTAAAAAGGTTAGTGTTGCTTGCTTTTACCCTCTTTTTTGCTTGCAAAAGAGAGGATGGTCGAGCGAAGCAAAGACCGGGGGGGGAAACTAACTATACTAGCGATATTAGCGCAAATGCGTGGCGTACAGTAACTCACCCCGAACGCGCTGCGCTGTTCGACCCTCTCTCCGGCTTGCCGGAAAGAGGGTGAAAATTATTCCTTTAGCTTAATTTCCTGTACCTGAATCTTTCACATTCTCCAATACCGTACGGATGTTTGCCGGTACATTGGTTAGCAAGCTATAACCTGTCGCGGTTTCGATAGATTTAACAGTAGTGATATACTGTGTCCAATCGGAACTAATGGTATTGATATTAGGCGTATTCACGGCTATAACACGGGTGGTGCTGGTAATACGGCTTAAATCGTTATTGCCGTTTGGCAATACCACAATCACTTTCCAGATGTTGGATGGTACAACCACCAAACCACCATCAACTGTAGTAGCCGATCCGCTTGATCCTGTACCTCCTGATCCATAGCTACCCATGATCACGTAGATCTCGTCGCCTGCGGCAACTAATGAGCGACCGTATTCTTCCAGGTTAGCCCAGGTTTGCTCGTTATTCTGCGGTGCCTGCGGAACCATGTTATCCATTAAAAAAGTTTCCTCATTAGCCGCAACGGTAGAGGTGCGGTCGCCCGATGGGCAGTTATGCCCGCGATCAAATCCGCTGCCGCTATAAGCTGTAGCCGGAACCTCATACCATCCTGTAGGCAAGTTAGGGTCCGCGCGGAAATCATTTGCCCTATCTTGCGAGCCCAGGCTGGTTGAACCTACATACCAGCTCACCCAGTTTGGTTCGTTCCTATCACGATTGTATGATTCTACATAGTAGGTATGATCATACAAATAGTTATCAAAATTGCTGATGTCGGCCGTAGCGTTGCTTGGGTTGCCCAGCATCAAATTGGTATTATCCGCTGTCGAGCTGCCACCACCGCCTGTGCCGCCACCCGTGCTGCTGTAGCTGTTAATGGTGAATTCATCAATATTGATACGGTTGGCACCGCCTGTAGTTTTACGCACCTGGAAACGGATAGTACCTGCCACATTAACCGTAAAGGTGGCCGTAGCCAAAGTGGTGCTGCTCGCGGTGATAGATGTTGTGCCTACTTGTGTATAGGTGCTGCCGCCATTTGTCGATTCCCATAACTGGAATGCCGATGAGCCATCGCTGCCAAAAACAGCGTATTCCATAGTAACGGTAGATGCGCCGGTTGTTACATCAAAGTTCATACCCAGTGTACCGGTATTTTCAATACGAACAGAGTGACTGCCAACTTTTGCATCTGATGCGCTGGTGCCAACAAGGGCAGAGTTCAGATCCCATGATCCGCTGGTGAAGGTTACGTCGGCATCAGCATAAGCTGTTTTACCTGCCGATTCAAAGCCCTCATCAAAAGTTTGTGTGCTGGCATAGCTACCGCTTGTTGTGTTTACCGAGCTTAGATTAAGCTTTTCTGCGACAGGTGTAGTTTCATTTTTCTGACACGAGGCCAGCATTAACGCGATCGCGAGTGGTGCAAGTAAATGTTTTAATTTCATAAAGGTTATGTTTTTTGTTTTATAGACAAATATTAACCTTTAGTTGTTAAGCCTGTATTATGTATTTATTGTGTTTTGGTGCCTGTTTTTTGAATAAAGTACCCTCCTATGATTTAAGTTTAGTATGGTATATTACATATTCAGCTTTACTAAATAGCTGGAAGATGGCCTTATTTGTAAGTTATTGATATTCAAATAACTAAAAATTTATTGTAATTCGGACTTACAGCCTACGTGTATATTATCCTGAACCAATTAAACTTTGCCATAAGGTTTAAAGTATTGATTTTAAGTTAATTATGATAGTTTTTTTTGATTGTTTTTTGATATGATAATTTGATTTAGTTAGATTTATATAAACCAAATCTTATCACGAAATGAAAAAGCTAATCGCACTGTTTGTTGTTATGCTGGTCACCTACCAGCTTAGCCGCGCCCAATCAACCCCAGCCATCGGCAGCTCATACACCACCAATGTAGTAACGGATCTATATCCATATCAAGTTGGCCGTAAACCTAACCCCGACACTACAGTACATTTTAAGCTTGATGTAAATACCAAGTTTCAAATTCAGGATATAGTGACTATATCCGGCGGGGCTATTAAAGGTTATGTTATTACGCCATGGAATTTTCCTGATAGTGTAAAAAATGATACTCCAAAAAACAGTAAAGGAGATAAACCCTATTATAAGAGAATCGCAAAGGTGGATTTTTATAAAACGCAGTATGTAAACACTACAGATTTAAATACCCTGAAAAACACACAGGATTCCTTAAAAAAACTGAGAGATTCGATCATAACATTAAATAAACAACGTAAAACAGATTCGCTTAATGTTGTGCAATCAAAAAAGGCAGTAGCCGATACGACGAATATTGTAGCTGCTAAACATCAAATGGTAATTAGTTTGCTTAATGACGTAAACCCGGAAACGGACATTGTAACAGAGAAAAGTAATACTAACAAAAAACTCTTTTCTGATAAGCAATTATCACTAAAACAAAAGTATGGGAATGTTGAAAATGCTCCTTCGGCATTAAAAAAGCAACTGATAAATGCTGCTGCCAAATTGCATTTTAAAAATGCGGGCATTAATAACAATATTACTAATTATAATACTGCTGCTGCTAACCTTGATACCACAAGACAAAAGGCAAAGACTGACTCCATACAATTTGAGCATCACAAAACACAAGGTCCGATTGTAAGAAATATGATAAAAGATTTATCAATTAACAATTTAGGGCAAACCCAACCGGGATTAAAATATGATAAAAATGCTTACAAAATTACAAAAGACCAAATAAATGACAAACTGGATACTCCTGCAAATCTTAATACTGAAGCCGCGAAGATGGATAACTTAGCGTTTTTGGATTCATGGTCTAATAGGTGGACGTTTTTCTTGCCCGCTACAGCTTTTTCGCAAAATAAAGTGATCCCTATTTACACCAGGAGCGATACATTTACCTGGGGCTTCTTGTCGCTGCCTTTAAAAATGCGTTTTGGCAACAGCCGGGGGCCGTTTGATTTTGAACAGAACTTGCAATTTGGAATAACCGCCGGGGATAAGCATCAATTTGCCAAAACAGCCGATGTGTCTATTAATTATTTGGGTGGGGTATCAGTAGTGAATGTACCGCTTAAAGATTCAACGTCAACCACTGCGGTTTCATTTTCAGCAGGAAGCATGTTTCAATATGGAAAATTCCAGGTCGGCGTATTTGTTGGTGTTGACCTGGCCGGATCAAAATCAGCGCAATTTAACTATCAGGGCAAACCATGGATAGGTATCGCTATTGGGGTTAGCTTATTTGGCGAAGGGCAAACCACAGCTACAGCCTCAGTACCAAACCAGTAAATTAAATAATCCAATCGCCGGGCCATACGGTCCGGCGGTTTGTTAATATCTTAGTTCAGCCCCGGCGCAGGATATTTATTTTGCAGCGGTTGGTGTGTCATATATCGCATTCAGCAACCCTGCCAAACGTATCCCTGCTTTCTCTATCCTTGATTCCACCACGCCTATATGCGCGTCATAATAATCCTTATCCAGTTTTGTGCTGCCATCGTTGTTCACCTCGCCATACAATACCGTGCTGATCTGGTAACTTTCCCATGCCCAGATGATGATAGGGTCGCTTTGCCATTTGGTTATTTGTTCCGGTGTGGCATGATCATACTTATCTGCCAGCTTATCATAGCTCAGGCCTTCATGGTCCAGCAGTTTGCTGTCCCACAGGGCATGCAGGTTGGTGTCTTCGCCGTTAAAGGTTAATTGTATGCTATTGCCGCCTTTATCTTCGGCGCGGCTTACATGCATCGGCTGGTGCATGTCGCCCACAAAATGTATAATAAATTTAAGCGCCTCCACCTGTTGCCGTTGGTTGGATTTGCTATCTTTTAACGTATACTCGGCATTAAGCAGTGCTTTATAAACATTGGTGCCCGCGGCGCTCTTTACCTGTGTTTCAAAATCAGCGAAGGATAAACCTAAAGGCACATTAATAAAATGCCACGCGCCGGTTTCTGGGTTAGCGCTGCGGATCTCATCGGCCCAGGTACTGGCTTCGGCCATCGTTTCGTGGCCCAGTAATTTGTCAACAGCTGTTTTTGCCTCCGGCGATAGGTGGCGTTCGGCTATCTCGCCAATGGTACGGTGACCGGTAACGCCCCAGGATATTAAACCAACAGATAAACAAACTGCGAACCCTAGCAACAAATATTTTTTCATGATCAAATTAAAATGGGTGCTAAGATAAGCACATCAGTATATAGCTAATTGTAACAAATTGTTAACCCTATATAAACGCATTATCAATTATCGCTAACTATCGCGGCCTTCTTGCGCCTTTTATTGGTACTATGCGCCCTCAGGAAGTTATAGGTGACAGAAAACCCCATGTATTGCGTGCTTCTGCTGCTATTTGTACCATCAAAAAAGTAGTAGCCCTGTGTTACGGCCACAGTTACCGTTGTTGTAACGTTAAAGTTGATGCTGTTACATATTTCGGTCATTAAGCCCTGCTTAGCATTAAATACATACCCACCGCCAAGGCATAAACCTTCGTTAAAGCGGCCTTTGCTAAATATATTAATCGTCGGCCTGAACTCAATATAATGCGCCGTATCATTTCCGCGGCTTAAAGTGTTGGTGATACCTGTGGCCAGCCCTATATCAAATATGCCATAGGTGCGCCCAAACTCTACCGCGGGCGAAAAACGTTTGGCAACACCGCCTTTGGCATTCACAAACACATCAGTATTTACTGATAGATAAAAGTATTGCGGCTCTTTATTCTCCTTCGTCGTGTCCGATTCGATCACGGTATCCTTACCCGCTGTGGTTTTTGGATTTGACCCGTGCAATAAAATTGCTTTACCCATTGTAGCTGAAACTGCGTTTTGAGCAAACAAGCCATAACTGCAAAACAATAGCGCGATAATAGTAAAGGTTGATTTCATATGATGGGGGATAATACATCATAATAAATTAAAAGTAAAAATGTTTTTCTCTGCCGAAATAAAGACGTAGCTAGCCCCACCCAAACTTCCCCGGAAGGGGAGATTTAGAGGGAGCTAAATTATATGGTTCCACCTTAATTTAATGACATTGGCCGTGAGCTCCATGGTTAATTAAGCTTGTTAATTGATGGCCCGGGCAACCGAAACCGGAATTGATCAGTATCTATAATGAAACTTATTATTAAATAATATGTTAACTTACAACAAACCAATATATCCACTAACATGAAAAAATTAAGTTATGTATTCATGATCTCGGCGGCGGCATTAGCCTTCCAATCATGCAACCATGCGGCAAAAGACGCTAAAGATAGCGCCGACAGCCTTAACAAAACTAAAGACACAACCACTAACGTTGCTGCAACAGGCGGCATAGCGGTAACCAGCGATGATGCTAAATTTGCTACCACAGCGGCAAACGGCGGCCTTGCCGAAGTTGCATTGGGTAAGTTAGCGCTTACCAAAACCACTAACCAGTCTATTAAAGATTTTGCCAATATGATGGTCACTGATCATGGTAAAATAAATGATCAGTTGGCGGCTATTGCCAAAGCAAAAAACATTACGCTGCCTGCAGAGCCGGATAGCGCGCACCTGAAAAAAGCTGATGAACTAAGCAAATTAAGCGAAGCTGATTTCGACAAGCAATATGTAAGCGCCATGATTGAAGGCCATAAGAAAACTTTAGACCTGATGAACGACGAAGCCAAAAACGGTAAAGACAGCACATTAAAAGCTTTCGCCGCCCAAACAGCCCCAATGGTGCAAATGCACCTGGATGCTATCAACAAAATAAAAGATAATTTGAAATAAGCCTAAAAAACTGTCTAAAAAAACGTCATTGCGAGCGAAGCGTGGCAATCCCCTACCTACAGAGCGGTTCTGCATAGCTTGGGATTGCCACGCTTCGCTCGCAATGACGATAGTTTTATATTTTTTGGATAGCTCTTCAACAAAAAAAGCCAGACATTTGTCTGGCTTTTTTTGTTTTATCAAATTCCCCTCTTGAGAGGGGTAGGGGCGTGTTCAACACCCGGCAAATCAAAATATTACAAATAAGATTGCAATAACCTTGATTTTGAATTTTGCCTTAAGCGTAATAACGCTTTATCTTTTATCTGGCGAACACGTTCGCGGGTTAAGTTAAATTTCTCGCCGATTTCTTCTAATGAATGTGGCGCGGTGCTGTTTAAACCGAAGAACAATACTAATACCTGTTTTTCGCGTTCAGCTAAAATACCTAACGAGCGTTTGATCTCCTGAGATAATGAATCTGTGATCAGGTCGCTGTCTGTTCCTGCATCGCCGCTTTGCAAAACATCTAATAAAGTGTTTTCCTCACCGGTGATAAAAGGCGCATCTACTGATACGTGACGGCCAGCATTTGATAATGCGTCCGAAATTTTATCAGCAGTAGTTTCCAAATCCTCAGCCATTTCTTCGGGCGTTGGTTCACGCTCAAATTGCTGCTCTAATTTAGAGTGCGATTTACGTATTTTGCTTAATGATCCTACCTGGTTTAATGGTAAACGCACAATTCTTGATTGCTCTGCAACAGCAGAAAGTATTGATTGGCGAATCCACCATACAGCGTATGATATAAATTTAAATCCTTTAGTTTCATCAAAACGCCTTGCCGCTTTAATTAATCCTAAGTTGCCTTCGTTAATAAGGTCGCCAAGGGTTAAGCCCTGGTTCTGATATTGTTTGGCTACCGACACCACAAAACGCAAATTCGTTTTGGTAAGGCGTTCCAAAGCAGCCTGGTCACCCTCGCGTATCTTTTGGGCCAGTATCACTTCTTCCTGCGCAGTTATCAAATCTACCTTTGCAATCTCACTCAGGTATTTATCAAGTGATTGTGATTCGCGGTTGGTAATCGATTGGGTTATCTTTAGTTGTCTCATATTATTGCTGCAAAGGTAATTAAAGTTATGTGGATTGAACGTAATTAAATGACTGCCTGTGTCATCCGAATATTATTTGTAAAAAACAGGCTTTTAAGGCATTTTTGCTTGTTTTTGAGGATCTATCTATTCACTTTGCATATATTTTATCTAAGTTTCATTGTGCGGTTCAGGTTTATAACGCTTAAAAGTTACATAAAACATACGCGTTTTACGATTTTTTGCGCGGATAGTTAATAATTAGCTGAGGGTTTTTTATCACATTTTAATAGTTATAAACAATGCTGTTGCAATTTGTTATTAATCAAATTCTTACAAAATTCATGGTTCTGCCAATAAATTTAAAATGCCAGTAACCCCTAACATGCAGCATCCCCTTTTTATCAATAGTCGCCGATGCGTTCCATTCCCTGCCATGCCGCGAATCATAAACCATACCATCTTCCCAGGTACGGGTATCGGCATCATATTTAAGGCCGCTTAAAACACTCATGCCTAAAATTTTACGGTCGCGTAACGCAGGGTCAGGGTTATGTACATCTTTCCAGTAATCCAGCGGCTTGCCATCGGTATCACTAAACCAAATTATTTCTGCCCTAAACTCATTATCATGCATGTAAACCTTTATGTCCAGCTCCTTATCTGTCGATTCCCATTTGCCACAAATCCTTTCCTCTTCTTTTAAGGTTTGTGCCTTTGTACTACCTGCGGCAAAAACTATCAGCATAAAAAGTAAAATGCAATACTTAACAGGCATACACATATAAATATAACGATTATTTGAGCAATTAGTTTAATTGCTATGTCACAATATTATAGGTAATACGTAAATGCGGCATTGTTGGGTACAACTTTAAAGGCTGATTTTTGTTCATCATATATGACAAAGCACACCCCAACACCCGATAGTCAGCTTAAGTCCTCGTTAGAGTTTACTAAAACACCTACCGATAAGTTTGCCATTTTTACTACCAATGTGCTAGGAAGTATGACTTTCCTGCTGTGTAGCTTAGCTTTTTTCGCGGCATGGATCATCTGGAACCTAATTTCGCCAACCCCATTTGACGGCTTCCCTTTCCCGGTACTGGAGATGCTGGTGTCCCTATTCGCCATTATCCTGTCGGTAACCGTTTTGATCAATCAAAACCGCCAGGGGCATATGGATAAAGTACGCCAGCAGGTTGAGTTTGAAGTAAATGTTCGTGCCGAAAGCGAGATTACCATGATGCTGAATATGCTGCACGAGATCCATCAAAAGCTCGGCCTGAAAACAGAAGAGGATAAAGAACTGGAAGAAATGAAGGAGATGACGGACGTAAAGCAAATTCATCAAACTATTGATGAGGAGCAATCAGGGGGGCAACAATAAGCCTGCTAATTAATGTTTCGTCTTTGTTGTTTTCACTATAAGTGTTCAGAAGATGGAAAAAGGAAGCATTGGCCCTGTGCGATTGCCGCCTTGGGCTAGGGACTATATAATTAAGTTAAGGGGGAAATAATTCTTCACCCTCTTTCCGGCTTGCCGGAGAGAGGGTCGAACAGCGCAGCGCATTCGGGGTGAGTCGACTGTTCATCATGCATTTGCGGCGATGTCGCTTGTATAATTTACTCACCCGGTCTTTGCTTCGCTCGACCCCCCTCTCTTTTGCAAGCAAAAAAGAGGGGATTAAAAACGAAGATGTAATCTTCCGAACACCAGCAGAGGCGGGAGTGACAACAAACCGGCCAATCTCGTGTTCAAATACAATTGTTAACACTTATCAACACTATTTTTAAAAACCCTTTCCACATATCCAATTTTTCCCTTACATTTGCGGGCTAATTGTCGCTCAGTGAAATCGCTTAGGATATATGCTATTCCTTTTACAGGTTTAAAGTTAGGCAAGCATCAGTTTGAGTTTGATGTTACAGATAGTTTTTTTGATGAGTTTGATTACTCTCTCGTAAAAAAAGCGAACCTGAAATGTGTTGTTGAGCTGGAAAAACAGGAAACATTAATTATCCTGAACTTCCATATCACCGGCCACATCGACTTAACCTGCGATCGTTGCCTGGGCTCATATCCGCAGCCGCTTGATATAAGCGAGCAGCAGATAGCGAAGTTTAGTGAAGAGGAAATTGATGAGGACGATGAGATCATCACGTTGGGTAAAAGTGATCACGAGATCAACATAGCCCCGCTGATTTATGAATATATTAACGTCGCGGTGCCTTTTGTAGCCAGTTGCGGCAACGAGGGTAACACCGAGTATTGTGATAAAGAAATGCTGGACAGCCTTAACAAGCTTGCAGTAAATAATGAACCAGAAGACGAGATAGTGGACCCACGGTGGGACGCGCTCAAAAAAATTAAATAATAATAAAATAAGTTATGCCACATCCAAAGCGCAAAATATCCAAATCAAGAAGAGATAAACGCAGGACTCATTACAAAGCTGTAGCGCCTACTTTAACAACTTGTAGCACTACCGGCGCGGTACACTTGCCACACAGAGCATATACTGTTGATGGTAACGTTTACTACAACGGTAAATTACTGATTGAGAAAGCAGCTGTAGCCTAAGTAATTTTCTGCAAATGAAGATCGGCTTAGATATTATGGGGGGTGATTTTGCCCCCGAAGCAGCCGTTTTAGGCGCGATATTGGCCCATAAAGCCTTATCCGGCCCAAAGCTCGTGCTTATAGGTGATAAGGACAGCGCCATAAAAATTCTTCAGGAAAACAACTATAGCCCCGATAATTTCGAGTTTGTACACACAACCGAGGTTATTGGCATGGGCGAGCATCCCACAAAAGCCATTGTTCAAAAACCCGACTCTAGTATTAGTGTTGGGTTTAAACTGTTGAAGGAAGGATCCATACAGGCCTTTTCTTCTGCTGGTAACACCGGTGCTATGCTCGTTGGTTCCATGTTTAGCATAAAAGCTATACCGGGTGTGTTGCGCCCGTCTATTACTTCTATCGTTCCGCAGGTTAAAGGCGGATTAGGTATCCTGCTTGATGTTGGCGCCAATGCCGATTGCAAGCCCGATATGCTGGTTCAGTTTGCCACATTAGGCGCATTATACGCGGAGTATGTTTACAAAATTGCTAACCCCAGGGTTGGTTTGGTAAACATTGGCGAGGAAGAAGAAAAAGGTAACATCCTCACACAAGCTACATTCCCGTTGTTAAAGGCTGCCAGCCATCTTAACTTTGTTGGTAATGTGGAGAGCCGCCATCTTTTTGGTGATGTGGCCGATGTTATGGTTTGCGATGGATTTACCGGCAATACCATCATCAAATTATCAGAATCATTTTATGAAATTGCCCGTCAAAAAGGTATCAATGATCATTTCTTTGATATGTTTAATTACGAGCAATATGGTGGTAGCCCAATATTAGGGGTGAACGGCGCGGTGGTTGTAGGCCACGGAATATCGCCGCCGGAAGCCATTAAAAACATGGTACTTTTGTCAAAAACAGTATTTGAAAGTGGTGTGGTTGATAAGATCACGCAGGCGTTTCAATAAAAAAAATATATATGAGTAAAATTCATGCGGCTATTACTGCTGTAAACGGTTACGTTCCTGAATATATTCTAACTAACGACGAGCTCGCAACAATGGTGGATACCAACGACGAGTGGATCATGAGCCGCACAGGCATCAAAGAGCGCCGCATACTAAAAGGCGAAGGCCTGGGTACATCGGATATGGCAGTTCCTGCTGTTGAAGGTTTACTAAAAAAACGCGGCATCAGCGCCGAAGAGATCGACCTGATCATCTTTTGCACTACCACACCCGACATGCCATTCCCTGCTACCGCGAATATTTTAGGCCATAAAATTGGCGCTAAAAACGCCTGGGGATTTGATTTACAGGCAGCATGTTCAGGCTTTTTATTTGGTTTGACAACAGGGGCTCAGTTTATCGAAAACGGCAAACACAAAAAAGTATTAGTAATTGGTGCCGATAAAATGTCGGCTATGATAGATTACCAGGATCGCGCTACCTGCATTATTTTTGGCGATGGTGCGGGCTGTGCCCTGCTTGAGCCGAATACTGATGGTTACGGTTTGATCGATTCTGTATTAAAAAGCGATGGCGCGGGTATCCCTTACCTGCACCAAAAAGCAGGCGGTTCAATAAAACCTGCCAGCCACGAAACTGTTGACGCCCGCGAGCATTTTGCTTACCAGGAAGGCCAGGCGGTATTCAAATTCGCGGTTACCAATATGGCCGATGTTGCTGCCGAAGTAATGGAACGCAATAACCTTGTAGCAGACGATATTGCCTGGTTAGTGCCTCACCAGGCAAACAAACGTATTATTGATGCAACCGCTAACCGTACCGGTGTAACTCCTGATAAGGTTATCATCAATATTGAAAAATACGGTAATACCACCAATGCTACCATCCCTTTATGTTTATGGGAGTGGGAAAATAAATTTAAAAAAGGCGATAACCTGTTATTTGCCGCTTTTGGTGGCGGGTTTACCTGGGGCTCTCTTTATTTAAAATGGGCCTATAATTCATAAATTTAAAATGTGCAGATGTGCTGATATGCAGATGTGCGAATAGAAAAACAAACAAATAAACTTTATTAAAAATCTTTTGTTTATTTGTTTGTAGTAACTCACTAACTTAATTAAATCTAACTAATTAAAAATCTGCACATTTGCATATCCGCACATTTGCACATTAATAAAACTAAAACCAAATTCAATTCCTCAGCATGGATATTAAACAAATACAAGACCTAATTCGCTTTGTTGCCAAATCAGGAGTAAACGAAGTTGCTATTGAGCAGAATGAGTTTAAAATAACCATTAAAACCAACCAGGCCGCAACGTATGTTAACGCGACTGTGCCTGTTGCCCACCAGCCCTTGGCTGCTGCCGCCGCGCCTGCACCTGTCGATCCTATCGCTCATGCTGCTGCGCCTGTTGCTGTTGATGACAATTCAAAATACGTAACTATCAAATCACCAATGATCGGTACATTCTACCGCTCAGCAAGCCCTGATAAACCAATGATGGTTAATGTTGGCGACGAGATAAACACTGGCACTGTGCTTTGTATTATTGAAGCGATGAAACTGTTTAACGAGATCGAATCTGAAATATCAGGCCGTATTGTTAAAATTTTGGTTGATAACGCATCGCCTGTTGAGTACGACCAGCCATTATTTTTGGTTGAGCCTAAATAATATTAATAATAGGTGCACAACACCTATTGTTGACAATTAATTTCATTAGTTCTTAAACACAAAAACTGTGACGTCAATTACAATCGGTGAAGGCAATAAAGATCATACTATGTTTAAAAAAATATTAATAGCTAACCGTGGTGAAATTGCCCTGCGTATTATTCGCACCTGCAAGGAAATGGGTATTAAAACTGTAGCTGTTTATTCTACTGCAGACCGCGATAGCCTGCACGTACGTTTTGCCGATGAGGCCGTATGTATTGGGCCGCCGCCAAGCCGCGATTCTTACTTAAATATCCCGAATATCATTTCAGCCGCTGAGTTAACCAATGCCGATGCGATCCATCCGGGCTATGGTTTCTTGTCTGAAAATGCTAAATTCTCCGCTATTTGTGCCGAGTATGGCATCAAATTTATTGGCGCTACTGCCGCGCAGATCAATTCCATGGGCGATAAAGCTTCGGCTAAAGAAACTATGAAAAAAGCTGGCGTACCTATCGTACCCGGCTCCGAAGGTTTGCTGCAAAGCGTAAAAGAAGGTATCTCCATCGCTAAAAAAATAGGCTATCCTGTAATATTAAAAGCAACTGCCGGTGGTGGTGGCCGTGGTATGCGTATTGTTTGGAAAGATGAAGAATTTGAAGCAGCCTGGGATTCAGCAAGAGCAGAATCAGGTGCCGCTTTCGGTAACGATGGCATGTACCTTGAAAAATATGTTCAGGACCCGCGCCACATCGAGATACAGGTAGTAGGCGATCAGTATGGCAAAGTTTGCCATTTGTCTGAGCGCGATTGCTCTATCCAGCGCCGTCACCAAAAATTGGTTGAGGAATCTCCTTCACCATTCATGACCGAAAAACTTCGTAAAAAAATGGGTGAGGCTGCCATCAAAGGCGCCAAAGCTGTTAAATACGAGGGAGCAGGTACTGTTGAGTTTTTGGTTGATAAAGACCGTAACTTCTACTTTATGGAGATGAACACCCGTATACAGGTTGAGCATCCCGTAACTGAGGAAGTAATCAACTTCGATTTAATAAAAGAACAAATAAAGGTTGCAGCAGGCATCCCGATATCAGGCAAAAACTACGAGCCAACCATGCACGCCATCGAGTGCCGTATCAATGCCGAAGATCCTAATAACAACTTCCGCCCGTCACCGGGTAAAATCACTAACTTCCACTCTCCGGGTGGTCACGGTGTGCGTATTGATACGCATGTGTACAGTGGTTACGTTATCCCGCCTAACTATGACTCTATGATAGCTAAGGTGATCTGCGTTGCGCAAACACGCGAAGAAGCATTAAGTACCATGGAACGCGCGTTAAGCGAATTTGTGATTGAGGGTGTAAAAACTACCATTCCTTTCCACCTGAAATTACTGCAGGACCCTAACTTCCGTGCCGGTAACTTCACCACCAAATTCATGGAAACTTTTGAATATTCAGAATAATTAAAACTGAAGCGATAAGTTAAAACGTAGATAACGTTTTAACATTTACTACACGGTATTCAAAAAATCAGATGAGCGAGAAGAACATAGTACAAGCAATAAAGGACAAAGGAAAGACATTGGAATCCGAAATGTCTTTCTTCGACCATCTGGAAGCACTAAGATGGCACTTGATGCGCTCAGCTATTGGTGTTGTTGTTTTTACTGGTGTCGCCTGGTATTTTTACGATTTTATTTTCAATAAAATCATCATGGCCCCGTTCTATGGCGATTTCTGGACTTATCGTATGATGTGTAAGTTCGGTAATGGATTTTGCATCACCCACATCAACGGTACTATTATCAATACCGATATGGCTGGCCAGTTTATGCTAAAGCTAAACTCATCAATACTAATGGGTATTATCGCAGCTGTTCCCTACATTTTATGGGAGATATGGCGTTTTATAAAACCAGCTTTATTGGATAAAGAGCGCAAAGCAGCCAGTGGCTTTGTATTTTATGCTTCGATACTTTTTATTATTGGTATTTTATTCGGCTATTATGTTATCGCGCCTGAGTCGATCTCGTTTTTAGCCGGTTATACGGTGAGTGCTACCATTCACAACCAATTCACCATTAGCTCATACCTATCTATGGTAGCTACCATTACCTTAATAATAGGTATCGTGTTCGAGCTTCCTATCTTAATTTATATTCTTGCCTCAATAGGTATATTATCAGGTACATTCATGCGTAAAACACGCAGATACTCGGTAGTTATCCTGCTGATTGTCGGCGCTATTATATCGCCATCGCCGGATTTTTTAACAACGATGATAGCAACCGTACCACTGTTCGCATTATACGAAGTGGGTATAGTAGTAGCCTCTATTGTAGAAAAACGCCGCCTTAAAAAGCACGAAGAGATAATGGAATCATAAGCCGCTAATTTTCGCAAAATATTTATCTTAGCCCCTTAATCATTACAAACTAAAATGAAAGAGGGACTAAGAATTGCCATAGGTGCAGATCACGCAGGATTCGACTACAAACAACCTTTAGCAGCGGCATTAACTACCGCCATCGAAATAAGGGATTTTGGCACTTATTCCGTCGATTCTGTTGATTATCCTGATTTTGCCCATCCCGTAGCCCTTGCTGTAGAAAGCGGCGACTATGACCTGGGGATACTAATTTGCGGCAGCGCCAACGGCGTAGCCATGACAGCTAACAAACACCAGGGCATCCGTGCAGCTATTTGCTGGAATACCGAATTAGCTTGCCTTGCACGCCAGCATAACAACGCCAATGTTGTTTGTATCCCAGCCCGCTTCATTTCTATCGACGAAGCAAAAGCAATCATAAACATGTTCCTGTGCACTGATTTTGAAGGCGGTCGCCACGCCAATCGTGTAAACAAAATGAGTTGCTAAAAGACCGTTTGAAAATTATAAAGCTATCGTCATTACGAGCGAAGCGCGGCAATCCCCTACTTACAGAGTAGTTCTGCATAGCTTGGGATTGCCACGCTTCGCTCGCAATGACGATTTGTTTTTATATAAAAACAACATTCAACCATTTTCAGACAGCTCCCAATGTTTGAATTTAATGGGTTGCGTACCTACGGCACGAAAAATACAATAACCCTTTAGGCTATCAACATTTAACCCCGATGGGGTTTGATGATTTTTGTTATCCTGCGGGATATTTTACCAAATTATCCCGGCTCCATCGGAGCCCACTGTTGGTAGCAAAAGAGACACCCCCATTTCCTTGCCCCGTAGGGGCAATACATCGCAAACAAAAAAGGCAACTGGATCATCTCCAATTGCCTTTTTCTATATCTGCGAAATCACCTCAAAATTGGTGAAATCAAATAAAAATATTATTCTGAATCTATCGACTGTAATTGTCCTTCAGGTAAGTGATGATGGAACTTATCAGTAAAAGGAGATTTGTGAGTAAATGCTCCGGCAATAAATACCAATCCGCCTATTAAAACTTGTGGCCAAACAACTTTGTCAGAGAAATGGAAAATGAACGGCGACATCAACAGGAATGAACCCATGATCACATCTAAAAATAAATGCATCTCCATAGGCATTTGTTTAATAAAGCCATGTTTATTATTACTGAAAACAGCCATAATAAATTCTAACCAACCAAACAGCAAAGGCAAAAATAAAGCCGCGCCGCCTACTGTATAAAAACCCGGTTCCCCCGAAAACGATACCCATGGGCAGCCTAATAATAAAACAACTGCTACCCAGTTGATAACTCCGTAAGTTGATAGTGAAATGAATGGTTTCATTCTGCTTTTATTTTTATTTACTAATAACGCCGCTAAATTAATAATTTATAGCGTGAGTTTGTTTTGAAAGTTTAAATTTTATTTCATATAACCTTTATAATTATCCTCAAAAGCAGTCATATCTGCCTGTATCGGTTTATTTTGGCCATTAAATAACAATACTGCCCAGCCAAGTGTATCTAATTTTATTTCGAATGTTTCACCAGATACTGTTTTAAAAGAGACCATACCTGTTGATTCCCGTTGGATTTTCTTTGCCTTTACAGAATCCAAATAAGTCAGGGATTTAGCCATGTAATTCTGATTGTCATCAACAATAGTATTATAGTCATCCTCAGAATAAGACTTTTTTAATTTGCTGACAGCTTTATCGCTTGGGTATACTATAACAGCACAAGGGAAATCAATAACAGCGTTTTTCTCTCTAACTTCGGTATCAACCTTGTGAGTTAATAACGTTGGTTTATGCTGGACTACCGCCCTATCCTTTTTTATACTGTGCTTACAGGATGCAAGAAACGCGGTTAAGACGACAAAAAACAAACAGGATTTAAAATACATGGTAATAGGGTATATTTAATTAGCTTAAATATATCAGCATAAAATCACTTTGCCAATTATCATCCATTAAAATATACTCCTATTCGCCCCGCCATCAACCTGTATCGTAGTCCCCGACACATAGGATGCCTGTTCCGAAGCCAAAAATGCCACTACTGCCGCCAGTTCTTCCGGCTTACCTATTCTTCCTAAAGGGATGCTTTTAGCCTTTTCCTTCAATGCCGCTTCCGGGTCAGCGCCTTTCGGTACTGTATCTTTTATCCTATCAGTCAATATTAATCCCGGCGCTACATTGTTTACGGTAATATTATATGGTCCGAATTCATCTGCCATTAACTTAGCCATTCCCACAATCCCCATCCGCATACTGGTTGATAACACCGAATTAGCCAACACCGACTTCACCGACCCGCTCACAATATTAATAATCCGCCCATTGCCCGATTCTTTTAAATAAGGCAGCACCAACCTGCTCATATGTGCTACGCTCAGTAAATTCAGCTCAAAAGCCTTTTGCCAGGTGCTTTCATCAAAATTCTCAAATTTATCAAACGGCGGTCCGCCGGCGTTGTTTAGTAAAATATCTATCCGCCCAAAAGCAGCAGCGGCTTTTTTAACAAAGGCTTCAATATCCGCGCTCTTGCTCACATCAATCGGGATAGCCACCACCTCGTTACCGGTTTGCTTTTTGATTTCGGCGGCGGTTTTATTTAGCTCCGCCTCATCGCGCGAGCCAATAATAACCTTTGCGCCTTCGGCGGATAGCATGGTGGCAATAGCCCTGCCTAATCCTTTACTGGCAGCTAATACGATAGCAACCTTGTTGGTGAGTTTTAAGTCCATTTTATATCTAAATAGTGAATTATCAACCAAAAATGAGTGATTTTGTTCCATTTTCAGATGAAACTATACATTTAGTCTTCTTTGTCATTCTGAGCGCAGCGAAGAATCTATCCGTTATATATGGCGCAAATGTCTATCGATAGATTCTTCGCTACGCTCAGAATGACAAAAGGAAAGAAGTTATTTTTAGCTAAATTTGTTTCAATGATTAAAAAACTGATCCGCAGCTTTGGCTATGCCTTTAAAGGATTGGCTTACGCTACCAAAAGCCAACTCAACTTCAGGATACATTTATTTGCATCAGTTATAGCCATTGCTTTAGGATTTGCCCTAAACATAGCAACAACCGAATGGCTTTGGATCGCGCTGAGTATTGCCATCGTTCTATTAACCGAACTCACCAATACCGGCATCGAAACCCTTACCGACCTGGTATCCCCAGACTATAACGAAAAAGCAGGCCATGTGAAAGATATATGTGCCGGGGCGGTAGTTGTTGCTGCCTGTTTCGCGCTGATTACTGGTATCGTCATCTTTCTGCCTAAACTCATCCTCGTTTTTCATCATGCTGCATAAAACGCGGGCCATTGTATTTAAAACAACCGATTACGGCGAAAGCAGTGTTATCGCCCAGCTTTTTACTGAAAAATTCGGTCTACAGTCTTACATCGTCAATGGTGTAAAAAAGCCGCGCGCAAAAATAACCGGCAATATGCTGCAGCCCCTGCATTTGCTGGATTTAGTGGTCTACCATAAAAATAACAATAGCATACAGCGGATCTTCGAGTTGAAGAATTCTCCGGTATTATTATCGCTACCCTATGATGTTATAAAAAGTTGTATCGCTATTTTTTTGAACGAAGTGCTGTACAAAGCCGTAAAGCAGCAAGGTACCGATGAAAGTTTATTTGGTTTTGTTTTTAGTTCGATAGAATGGCTGGATCACCAGGCGGAAGGTTTGGCGAATTTTCACTTACTGTTTTTAATTCAGCTTACGCGATACCTGGGCTTTTACCCCGATACCACATTTGCCGCCAATGCCGAATATTTTGATATGAAGAACGGCGTTTTTACCCGTTATAAGCCGGATAGCTTCTCCTATCTGTCGCCACCACATACGCGCAATTTTTATAATCTATTGGAATGCAGTTTTGAGAATAGCTCCCAATTAAGGTTAACTAACGACGACCGCCGCTACCTGCTGAATAAGTTGTTAGAGTATTATGCTTTGCATATTGAAAGCTTCGGGAATATCCGCTCCCAGGCCGTGCTCGAAGAGGTTTTGAGCTGATCCCGAAATTTTGGGCAAAAAAAAGAGAAAGCTTTCAGGCTATCTCTTTTTTTCATTTTAACTGACCTCATTATTATATCATAAAGAACAAGCTTGTTAGACCGATAATAACAATAGCACAAATATATAATTAGAAACAATACCTGTATAATTTTTTTACATTTTTTAACAAAAAAGTTGCTGAAAAACAACAAAATCAACCCAATTTAAAGCATAAATCACTCAAAAAAATATAATATTCATTGCTAATCGCCCCAATAAAAGGCCTTTTTTATCAAAAATGACTTAAAACCGCCTTTATCATTATAAAAATTGAAAAAATGCATATTTTTTGATTGTTTCAGAGGGTAAAGTGTTCAAAATAAAATTTTTGTCAGCTAGGTTAATATTTGCTTCGGGTTTTATTAAAGCCAGCAACTGTCATAATATCCAATACCTGCTGTTAAGCCATTTATATTAACTAACTTAGAAAAAACCCATAATTGTGGTTTAAAACCCTCTCCACTTAGGCATTGCCATTAATCTGCTACGGTAATATTTAAGCTTATGCTAATTGAAAAATCATGAGTAAAGACAAAAAAAATATGCCTAACCCGGTAGGGAAGAAGGGCCCGTCCGACTACCAGTCAGGTAAAACCTCGACCGCTAAAACTGAAATTGCACCCCTGACAAAAAAGAAAAAATAATGATAAACGAAACGATTGAACGCAAAGCGAAAATGTATGTATACGATTTGAACAACTGCGCTACTGAAAATGGTTTTAAACCCGATGAAACTTGGGAGTTTAGCCTGGCAACTGATCTGGAAAAAGTAGCTCTTGAAAAGAAATACTTCCCAACTATATCAGCCAAGGTGTTACCTGAGTTTTTATCAGAGTTATTTCACCAGGTTAAATCACAGTTGGTACACGTAAAATACAATGCCGAAAAAGCGGGTACCCACAACGTAACCGAAAGCGGTTTACAATATTTAATTGCTTACAACCCAAACAGGTTAAGGCACTAAATAAATACTGTTAGGTGGTTGTGGATGAGGTTGCTCGCCACAATTTCCACCACGGCAGCCATGGCGCATCATGATGCTCATAGTGGTAGCCAAAAAAGTAACAGGAAAAAAATGCCAGCACATGGTTCTTAGCCTGGCTGCGCGATTGGTGCTTATTATCATGTTCGCCCTTATGGGGCAGGTATGTGCCAAAATAAAACAACTGCAAGGTGCTTAATAACGATGGCGCTACCCAAAATAGTAACAAATTAGCCTGCGGAATCCACAACTTCAAAACATTAAACAGCACCGCCATCACCACTATTTGCCACACCGATAAATAATTGCGGATAAACTGTACATACCACTGTACAAAGTTGCCGGTATGATAATCCGGGTCTTCAGCAGTATGTACATGTTGATGGTGCTGATGGTGTTTGGCATATAACTTAGGGTACCAAAACGATGCGTAAAGCAAAGTGCAAGTATATCCTGCCAGGTTATTGAGTGTTTTGTTGGGTGATACCGTGCCGTGCATGGCATCATGCGAGGTGATGAACAAACCGGTATACAAATGCATCTGCACCAAAATAAACAGGTAAAGCAAAGGATTAGCGAAGTTAACCCGCCACTGCATCAGCAGAATAATAGATGCAGCCCAACATCCTAGTACCGTTAAGGCAATTAATAAACCAATATTGGAGGGTGACTTTTGCATGATCTACTATTTACCATGTCATTGCGAGGAACGAAGCAATCGCACGGAGAAAGTCGGTTACGCAAGTTCGCGATTGCTTCGACCTCGCAATGACAAGTGGGGAATTAAAACGCTTCCAACGCAGCCTTAACTTCCTGCATCAGCCACATAGGGGTTGATGTGGCGCCGGCTATGCCCACGCTATCACCCGGTGCAAACAGATTAACATCCAATTCGCCAGATGATGATATAAAGTATGTGTTAGGGTTGTTCTTCAGACATACTTCATAAAGCACCTTACCATTTGATGATTTGCGGCCCGATACAAATACAACCTTATCAAATTTTTGGGCAAACTTAGGCAGGTCCTTATCGCGGTTACTTACCTGGCGACAAATGGTATCGTTCGCTTTCAGGTTATAGCCACGGGCAATCAATTCATCCTTTACACCATAAAACTTATCCATGCTTTTGGTGGTCTGGCTGTAAAGCGTAATATTCTGCGGCAGTTCCACATTATCCAACTCTGTAATATCCTGAAAAACCAACGCCTCGTTATTAGTTTGTCCCTGTAAACCTATAACCTCAGCATGGCCATGCTTGCCGAAGATTAATATTTTTTCATTTTGGTCGAAGGATGATTTGATACGATTTTGTAATTTCAATACTACCGGGCACGAGGCATCAATCAATGTAATGTTATTCTCTAAAGCAGTTCGATAAGTATCAGGTGCTTCGCCATGCGCGCGGATGAGTACTTTTTCATTGCGCAAATCCTTCAGGGCTTCATGCTCAATAATGCGCAGGCCTTTTGCTTTTAGGCGTTCAACCTCTTCGTCATTATGTACAATATCACCAAGGCAATACAGGTAGCCTTCTTCTTCCAGTATTTCTTCCGCCATATCAATGGCGTAAACCACCCCAAAGCAAAAGCCCGAATCCTGGTCGATAGTTACCTGTAAATTATATGCTCCCATGGTAGGACAAAATTACGTTAAAAATATTCAATTGGTATATATTCTTTAAAGCTTTGTCATACTGAGGAACGAAATATCTGTACTGGTGTAAACTACTTTACAGATTCTTCGCTCCGCTCAGAATGACAAAATAGTTTATGAAATTTATTGTCATGCTGAATTTATTTCAGCATCTACCTGCAAAGTCACAAGCATACAGATCACTTAGCATGTGGGATCCCGAAACAAGTTCGGGATGACGCAAGGATTAATTATAAAAAGATCAACACCATAAAAAACACAAACTGTACCAATAAGAATACCGGTGCAACAATACCCTGTTTTCTGAAACCAAACTTCTCAAATACAAAAAGCATCACCCCGCTAACCAAAAACCAATCGAGATAATTTTTAAGCGGGACTATATTATTCGTCCAATGCCAGTAATTAAAGTGTTGGGCCACGGGCTCAATTATCAAATCCAGCAGCACCAAAATAATGGCGCCAACAATTACTCTTATTAATATGCTTCTGATCCTTGTCCGCTGCATTAATACCCCCGCCGAGTAGATCAGCAAAAACCAATTCACGCCAATAATTAAGGGGATTTCATCTGCTTTAATGCCCAGTGTTTGCCCGTAAGTGTAATTGCCGAAGATCCAACCTTTATGCACACCCAGCCACTCCACAATTATGCTGCTTATAAATATCAGCAGGGAAAACAGAATGAATTTCCCTTCCATTGGGCGATGACTGCAAACAATCACAATCAGCATTAGTAATATGTGCCAGGGCACTATCTGTAAAAAAAGTGGGCGCATTGTTGGAACCGCGAAACCAATTAGCCCAACTATATGGAATATAATAATAACCAAAATAAGTAGCGCTTGCTCTCTTCGGGTAGATTCGTGCGGGTTTAGCTTCAAACCTGGCGACCCTTCCACACCGTTGTTTTGGTTAGGTGTTTTTGTATCGCCATAAACGCGATAATAGTTAGGTTGATCATTTGCAAGGGATGAAGCAATACGTTTAACCAGGCATTTTGACTCGCGGACAGTGAGATCATAATACGGGTAAGTATAATTAAACCGATCATAAATACGATCATTTGTAAATTCAGGGTCATCATAACAATCATCGGTCCACAAATAATAATAACCAGGTAGATAAGTAGCGTAATAATGCTATAATTAAAACCCGCCAAAAAATTCTTACTGAAACCATTCACAGCTTCGGTATAACTCTTATACATGCGGCAGCTGATCATGCCATTGGCCAGCAAAGCCTCGCCGTTATAGCCCGACGATTTTACCAGTCGCATAATCTCTACATCCTCCACCACCCGATCCTTAACTTGTTTGTGCCATTCGTTTTTTCGATAGATTTCAGCATCAAACAGCATAAACTGCCCGCTTGCCGCCGCGACGGTACTGTTTTTAACCAGATAAACCAGCCGAAGCGGTAACAGATTCAATAAAATATAATGCATTAGCGGCACAACGGATTTTTCGCCAAAAGTATCCATTTGCTGGTTGGTAAACAGGCTGAGCAAGCCAAGATTATATAAACGCATACGATGGATAGCGCTGTTCAATAAACTGTTATTAACCTTTTCATCAGCATCTAAAAATAAAAAGTAGTCACCTTTGGCTTCCTCTGCCAATTGGTGGCAGGCATAGTTTTTACCCAGCCAGTCGTGTGGTAGCTTTTTACCTTTTATTACACGAAATTGATGATGCTTTTCGGCAAATTTTTCACAAATACTATAAGTATTATCTTCTGAGCCATCATCCAGAATAATCACTTCGTAATCGATGTAATCCTGGTCATAAATTGATTGCAGCAAGCTTAAAATATTGTCCTGTTCATTACGAACCGGGATCAAAATAGATATTAAAAAGGCGTAAGGTTTTTTTACATGCGGTAATTTGGGGTTCGACATAAAGTTGAACAGCGTAACCGTAAACCGTAATACAATAAAAATAAAAGTTATAAAAAGGGCTACTATCACTGTTCTATATCTATTTCGGTTTGCAGCAGTTTTGATGCTGTGTAATGCTGCTGGTAAGCTTGTTGTAAATCATTAATGGTTTTATCGGCATAATTTACCATTTCTTGTTTTAAATAAACGGTCGCGGTGGGCTTTTTGTATTTAAAGTATTGAACAAATGTAGCGGCGAACACCAATTGCACATCCGGGTTTGTTTTTTGGATGATGTTTAACACTCCCTTTTCAAAATGTACATGCTCCACAAAATTGGAGTATAATTTACCCTGCGGAAACATCAGCACCACATTCCCCGGTTCATTTAATAACCCTGCCGCATAGTTTATCGACTCTAAAACATCCCTTGGCTTTTCCCCTACCGAAAATGCTCCACCATATTTTAAGAAACGCTCCTTACGCATGGTCTCTTCCAAAACCATTACATATGCCTTCTTTTTAAAGAGGCGTTCATTCACACAAAATAAGATTAGCGAATCCCAAAAACTAAAGTGATTGGCTATTAAAAGGATGGATTTTGAAGTATCAAGACTAATTTCGTCAAAAATTATTTCGTCAAAATCTCTGCTAACTATCCGTTTTACATACCATCTAAAAAGCCAAAATAGAGCGCTGTTTTGTTTTGGGTAGATCATAACAAATTATAAATGTATATGATCAGCTATTGTTTGCGTAGCCCCGGTATTTTGCTTTACATAATCCTTAACTATTTGGCAGGTTTCATTATAGCGCTGTATATCTTCAGTAATATAAGCTACGGTGGCTTTTAACTCCGGTTCATCATTAATACTGTAACCACCTTTAATACTGATCAAATCCTTAGCCTCCTTAAATTTATCATACTTTGGCCCGAATATTACTGGCAAGCCAAAAGCCGCGGCTTCTAAAGTATTGTGTATCCCCACACCAAAGCCTCCACCAATAAAAGCCACATCAGCATATTGATAAAGCGACGACAGCATCCCTATATTATCAATAATCAGTGTTTGATAATTATTAAGTGATATTTGATTAGTCTCGATCTGCGAATACCGGATTACTGAATTTAAAGGTAATAAGCCAGTCAGCTTTTCAATTTTATCCTCGTCAATTTCATGCGGCGCGAAAATGAATTTCCAATCAGCGTAATCTTTTACCAGGGTTACTACCAATGCCTCATCATCAGGCCAGGTGCTACCGGCTATAAATAATTTGTGGCCGTTTTTAAATTGATTAATTACGTGTAACTCCTTAGGTTGTTGCGCATTTGCCCAAACCCTGTCGAAACGGGTATCGCCGCTAACTTCTACATTGGTTACGCCAAGCGTTTGCAGCAATTCTTTTGATGCTGAATCCTGCACAAAAAAGTATGTTACAAAACCCAACATCCTGCGGTGCAAGCCGCCATACCATTTAAAAAATACTTGATCGGGCCTGAATATCCCCGAAATAACATAAAGCGGGATCTCTCTTTTATGCAGTTCATTAAAATAATGATACCAATACTCATATTTAGTGAATATGGCCGCTTCGGGATTTATAGCTTCAATAAATTCGCTGGCATTAGCGGCGATATCAAGCGGCAAATAGTAAACCGCATCGGCAAGGGGGGTATTCTTCCTGATCTCGTAACCCGATGGGGAAAAGAACGTTACAACGATTTTTGTTTCAGGCTGTTTTTTTCTTACATGCTCCAGCAAAGGCCGGCCCTGCTCAAACTCGCCTAACGAGGCAAAATGAAACCATAAACTTTTTTCAAACTTTTTGTAAACAACGTTGTTCCGACCTGTGAGCCAGAGTTTGGCTTTCCTATTGAAAAATGAGGCAAAGTATATAGCGCAGAAGTATAAACTGATTCCTATATTATATATTAGCAGCATTATTTTGATTTGATTATCTTCGTCGGTATAAAAGTATAACAATAATTAGAATACATCTTTATGAAAATAGCTGTTGTAGGAACAGGTTACGTAGGATTAGTTACAGGTACCTGTTTAGCAGAAACAGGAAACGAGGTAACCTGCGTTGATATTAACGAACAAAAGGTTAAAATGATGAAAGAAGGCCAGCTGCCCATATATGAGCCCGGTCTCGAAATTCTTTTTCATCGTAACATAAGTGAAAACAGGTTGCAGTTTACAACCAACCTTGCCGATGCAATAGCTGATGCCAAGATCATTTTTCTGGCCTTGCCAACCCCTCCGGGTGGTGACGGCTCTGCCGATTTAAGCTATGTATTAGGCGCGGCTAAGGATATTGCCAAACTGGTTAAGGATTATAAAGTTATCGTAACCAAATCAACCGTACCGGTTGGCACTGCCGATAAAGTTACCGCTGTTTTAAAAGCGAATACAACCGTGGATTGCGCGGTAGTATCAAACCCTGAGTTTTTACGCGAAGGTGTAGCCGTTGAGGATTTCATGAAGCCCGACCGTGTTGTAGTTGGCACTCTGGACGAACGTGCACGTAAACTAATGGCAGAACTTTATGCTCCATATGTACGCCAGGGTAACCCGGTTATTTTTATGGACGAGCGCTCTTCCGAGCTTACAAAATATGCTGCTAACTCATTCCTGGCTACCAAAATATCATTCATGAACGAAGTTGCTAACCTTTGCGAATTGGTTGGTGCCGATGTAGATATGGTAAGGCGTGGTATTGGTGCTGATGAGCGTATCGGAAAACGTTTCCTATTCTCGGGTATTGGTTACGGCGGTAGCTGCTTCCCTAAGGATGTGCAGGCGCTGGCAAAATCAGCCGAAGAAAATAAATATGATTTCAAGATCCTGAATGCTGTTATGGATGTTAACGAGATCCAGAAAAAAGTACTGGTTGAAAAACTAAGGGATTATTATAAAGATGGTTTAAAAGGCAAAAAGTTCGCGCTTTGGGGCTTAGCGTTTAAACCGGAAACCGATGATATACGCGAAGCACCTGCTTTGTACATTATTGATGAACTGCTAAAAGATGGTGCCGAAGTGATTGCTTTCGACCCTGAAGGGATGCCAAACGTTAAAAAAATATTAGGCGATAAAATTAGCTATGCCACCAACCGCTATGATGCGCTTGATGGAGCTGATGCGCTATTGATCATAACCGAGTGGTCGGTTTTCCGCACCCCGGATTTTGATTTCATGAAGGAAAAATTAAAAGCACCTGTTATTTTTGATGGTCGTAACTTGTACGATTTAGATAGGGTAAAAGAGCACGGTTTTTATTATAACAGTATAGGCAGAAAAGTAGTTAGCTAAATGGCACGTAAAACAATATTAATTACCGGGGCAGCCGGCTTTTTAGGTTCGCATTTATGCGACAGGTTTATAAAGGAAGATTACAAAGTTATCGCGATGGATAACCTGATAACAGGTGATCTGCGCAATATCGAACACCTTTTCAAATTGGAAAATTTCGAGTTTTATAATCACGATGTTTCCAAATTTGTATACGTACCCGGCGACTTGGATTATATCCTGCATTTCGCGTCGCCTGCAAGCCCTATCGACTATTTAAAGATTCCTATCCAAACGTTAAAAGTTGGTTCATTAGGTACCCATAACTTGTTAGGCCTGGCCCGTGCTAAAAAAGCACGCATGCTGATTGCCTCAACATCCGAAGTTTACGGCGACCCGAATGTGAACCCGCAGCCCGAAGAATATTGGGGTAACGTAAATCCTGTTGGTCCGCGTGGTGTATATGATGAGGCTAAGCGTTTCCAGGAAGCTATCACCATGGCTTACCATACTTTCCACGGTTTAGAAACCCGCATTGTAAGGATATTTAACACCTATGGCCCGCGTATGCGCCTGAATGATGGTCGTGTATTACCTGCTTTCATCGGTCAGGCCCTGCGTGGCGAACCATTAACCATGTTTGGCGATGGCTCACAAACCCGTTCTTTTTGTTATGTGGATGATTTGATCGAAGGTATTTACCGTTTATTGCATAGCGATTACGCCCAACCGATGAACATTGGTAATCCTGATGAGATCACCATTAAACAATTTGGCGATGAGATTATCAAGTTAACAGGTACTGATCAGGAAATGATCAGCCTGCCCTTACCAACAGATGATCCAAAACAACGCCGCCCGGATATTACCAAGGCAAGGGCTATTTTAGGTTGGGAACCAAAAGTATCGCGCAGCGAAGGTTTGAAAATTACTTACGAATATTTTAAATCACTACCTGAAAAAGAAATTCAGCATAAAGACTTTACCTACTACAATAAATAATGGCTAAAATATTAGTTACCGGCGGTCTTGGATTTATTGGCTCACACACTGTAGTTGAGCTGATAAATTCAGGTTACGAGCCTGTTATCATCGATAACCTGTCGAATTCCGATATTAAAATATTGGATCAGCTTACCAAGATCATCGGCTACAAACCACCCTTTTACCAGCTTGATCTTTGCGATGAGAAAGCCGTAAAACAACTGGTTGAAAAAGAACCCGATGTTACCGGAATTATCCATTTCGCGGCATACAAAGCCGTGGGGGAATCCGTTCAGCAACCGCTCAAATATTACCGCAATAACTTTTCTTCGATGCTGAATTTATTGGAAGCCTATTATGGCAAGCCTTTAAATTTTGTGTTCTCATCAAGCTGTACCGTTTACGGCCAGCCCGATGAATTGCCCGTTACCGAAAAGGCTCCTGTAAAAGCGGCACAATCGCCTTACGGTAATACTAAACAGGTTGCCGAAGAGATTTTGAAAGATATGGTCGCGGCCGGTAGTAACTATAAAGTTATTTCGCTGCGTTATTTTAACCCGGTAGGTGCACATGATTCTGCTTTAATTGGCGAATTGCCAATCGGTGTGCCGCAAAACTTAGTGCCATTCATCACCCAGACAGCCATAGGCAAACGCGAAAAAATCACCGTTTTTGGAAATGATTACAATACGCCAGATGGCAGTTGTGTTAGAGACTACATTCACGTAGTTGATTTGGCTAAAGCCCATGTTGCCGCGCTAAAACTTATGGAACAGCCTGAATTTAAAGGTTATGATGTATTCAATATAGGCACAGGGCAGGGGACTACCGTGTTGCAGATCATCCATGCATTTGAAAGTGCTACGGGTGTTAAGCTGAATTATAGCATAGGCCCTCGCCGTGAAGGTGATGTAGAGCAGGTTTGGGGCGATGTAACTAAGTCGACAAAAAAACTTGGCTGGACGGCTGAATTAGGCATCGGTGATATGATGCAATCTGCCTGGGAGTGGGAAAAATATATAAACCAAAACCCATTAAGCTAATTAATGGTTGTTATGGTATAAAGCGTAAACAGCATGTTTGGGTTATTTAAAAAGAAGAATAGTAATAAAAAGGAAGTTACTTTTAATTACGAATCGATTGCTGTAGATATGCACTCCCATGTTTTGCCGGGGATTGATGATGGCGCGCAAACCGTAGAGGATTCAGTTGCTTTGGTGAAAAAGATGATGACCGTAGGCATTAAAAAAATTATCGCCACCCCGCACATCATGGTTGATTTTTACCGCAACAATGCCCAAACAATTGGTAGCGCGCTAGAAATACTGAAAGCAGAGCTGAAAAAACAACAGATTGATATTGAAGTTGAGGCTGCTGCCGAACATTACTTCGACGAAACTTTTGAACCACGTATTGATAGAAAAGAATTGATGGTATTTGGCGATAACCATGTGCTTTTTGAGTTCTCGTTTATCAACCTGCCGCCAAACTACATACAGGTAATACAAAAGTTGGTTAACCTGGGTTACAAGCCAATTTTGGCCCACCCCGAGCGTTACCCATACATGACCATGGATCAATACAAAATGCTGCACTCCTGGGGCTGCGATTTTCAATTGAATACCATTTCACTAACGGGCTACTACGGCAAAGAAACCAAAGCCACCGCCGAAAGCCTGATCGATAATCAACTGATCGACTACATCTCAAGCGACATGCACCACCTGAAACATGCCGCCGCGTTTCATGATGCTTTGAAAACCACCTACGTAGAAAAATTGCTTTTTGAATACCCGCTCAAGAATATAATGCTTTTGGGAAAGAATCAAGAAACAAGAGTCAAGACTAAAAAATAAGATTTACGCCTTTCGATCTTAATAGCCTTTTGTCATTCTGAGCATCGCGAAGAATCTATCCGGCGTAAACTACTTTACAGATTCTTCGCGATGCTCAGAATGACAAATCTTTTTTATCACAATGCAAAACCTTGATTCCTGATTCTTACCTCTTGAATATATTATTCGTATCTCAACGATTCAACCGGATCCAATCTCGAAGCCTTATTAGCAGGGTAAAATCCCGATAGCAATCCGATCCCGGTACAAACCACTAACGCTATGCCTATCCATAAATAAGGCACTACAAAACTGCCCTGGGTTAAAATTACTACTACGTTACCAATAAGCATCCCTAAAAATATTCCCAAAACACCACCAATCAGGCATATTACTATAGCCTCAATCAAAAATTGTTTACGGATGATGGATGGCGTGGCGCCTATGGCTTTTCGCAGGCCTATTTCGCGGGTACGCTCAGTAACCGATACCAGCATAATATTCATTAGCGCAATGGCTGCGCCAATCAATGTAATAACGCCAATGGCAATACCACCATAAGTAATGCCATCTAACTGGCCCGCCAATTGTTTCTGAATAGAATCACTGCGCTGGATATTAAAGTTATCATCTTTGCCGATATGCAGGTCGCGCACGTTTCTAAACAAGGATGTCGCTTCACCAATGGTAGCATCTAACGCCTCCGGACTAGCGACCATTACCGTAACATTAAATGTAGGGTTGCTAACCGTGTCAATCTGTTTCGCTTTTAAAACAGGTATCACGCAAAATTTATCACCCGCCCCCATGCTCGATCCTTTTTTGGCGAAAACGCCCACAACCTTAAAACGATTACTACCAATCAAAATTGATTTATTAACCGGGTCGTCTTTTTTAAATAACTTATCTTTTATCTCGTCGCCAATAACCACCACGTTTTCCCCATGTAGTAGCTCATCCGAAGAAAAAAATCTTCCGTAAGCCATTTTATGCCCGGTAGTTTGCATATAACCATCCGTAGTGCCTGATACTGATATATTGGGGTTGGTTTTGATGCTGCCGTATTTTACAATGCCTGTACCCGTAACATTTAAATTAATAGTGATAACAGTAGGTAAGGCAAACTTACTTTTAAAACTAACGGCCTGCTCATAAGTTATCGGCGGATATATTTTTTGATGGCCACCCTGCCCGAAGCCCAGGTCGGCGGTATTGGCTATGGTAAAGGAGTTTGCTCCCAACCCTGCGAACGCGTTATTGGTTTGCTGCCTGATGCCGTCAATTGCAGTTAAAATACCCACCAGCGCCATGATGCCAATAGCGATGATGAGTGCCGTAAGCGATGTGCGCAACCTGTTTCCTTTGATAGAGGTTAAGGCAATGGCTATGTTTTCTTTATAAGTTGTTTTTACCGGCATGCTAATGGCTATGGTTGCCTGTATAAGACTTAGGCTTGTACGGCTTTGTTACAGGCTCAAGATATTAATTATCAGCGACAGGCCAACCAACTGATTTAAAATTTAACATAAAAACAGTTGGTTTAAACTTATACCAGTATTGCTATTGCTCCACGGGTGGATGGGTTGGATTTCACCAATTGCATTTGCACACATCCCTATTCCTCATTCACATGCCAGATTTGGGTAATAATTCAGGTTATTAATGTTTTTTTAAGTATCTGTTAATCGGGTAAAGTGATATTACATAACCAATTATATAACCTTAACTCCAATTTATGTTAGCAAACAGACCCCCTTAGTGTTTAAACGGACCTTAATGGTGCCAACTATCAATTAACAAAAAATTAACCAAAATCTAAACCAAAAACCAAAAAAATGAGAAGACCTAAATTTTTTATAATATCGGTAATAGCCATGCTTTGTTTTGGCTGTTCAAAAAATTATGTAGGAAAAACATCCACAGGCTTAAATGTAAAAACATCAAACGCTTCATTTGCATCATCTCCAGGAGATGTAGTAGGTAAGGTAACGGTGGGTTATCAAGGATGGTTTTCCTGCGCCGGTGATGGCTCACCGATTAACGCGTATGGCTCGCATGTTAATCTGGAAAACTGGCCCGATATGCGGCAATATTCAGCATCATATGGTAGCGTACCTTTTTACCAGGCAGGTGTTCAACAGCCTGCTTATACTGGCAATTTAGGTGATGGCAATCCGGCAAAACTATTTTCTTCGGATGATCAACAGGTGGTTAATACCCATGTACTATGGATGCAGCAAAGCGGCATCGACTGTATTGCAGTACAGCGCTTTGGAAGTTATACAACGGCGGGTAGTATAAAAGATTTTCATGACGCCGTTCAACTTAAAGTAATGACCGCAGCGCAAACTTACGGCCGTAAATTTTATATTATGTATGATTGCAGCGCCACCGATCCGGTTGAGACCGACTGGACAAATACCATTGTGAATACGCAGCATTTAACATCATCGTCGGCTTATGCGCATCAGAATGGAAAACCGGTAGTTGCTTTGTGGGGAGTTGGTGTTTCTGGCCGTGGCTCTGTAGCCGATTGGGAAAATACCATAAACTGGTTCAAAAACCAGGGCTGTTATGTTATTGTATGTCCGCTTGATAATTTTGCTACGGATACAGCTAATCAACCCGCATATAATGCCGGGAATATGATTATGGCCTGGATGGTGGGGAAAACAGCCGCGTCAAACTGGCCAAATTTATATACCACTGACCTGAATTATTGCAATGCCCACGGTTTGGATTATCAGGCCGATATGTATCCAGGTTTTGCCTTTTACAATACCGACCCGACCACCGATCCCAAAAATCAAATCCCACGTTCACACGGGAATTTTATGTGGTCGCAATTTGCCGGGGGCTATCAGGCAGGAATTCAAAGTGTTTATGTGTCCATGTTTGATGAGATGAACGAGGGCACAGCGGTCTTTAATCTTGCAGAGGATTCCGGGGGCATACCTGCTGGCAAGTATTTTTTAACACTTGATGCTGACGGTACCCACGTAAGTTCAGACTTTTATCTCCGACTTATTAAAGACGGTGCGCAAATGATTAAAAAACAAATAGCTTATACCAGCACCGTTTTTACACCTTTTGTATTTACAGCTCCGGCAAGTCTAACTCCCCACGTGCTGTCGAGTACTTCTATACAGATCAACTGGTCGCAGGTTACGGATGCGCCTTGTTATAATGTGAAACGAGCTACAACCAGCGGTGGCCCTTATACTACCGTGGCCGCGGGTGTTACTGGTGGTACTTATACTAATACTGGGCTTACTGGCAATACTACCTATTATTATGTAATATCAACCGGGCATATTAATGGCGGTGAAAGCGTAAATAGTAGCCAGGTAAGCGCCACTACCACTAATTAATGTTAATACACATCTGATCACTAAAGGGCCAGCTATACAGAGAGCCCTTTAGTGATTTTAACGCATGGTAGAATAGCTGATTAATAAGTTAATCCCTTAGAAGCTGTCCAAAAAATAATAAAACAAAGCATCATTGCAAGTGAAGCGTGGCAATGATGCTTTGTTTTATGTTTATTATATAGAACATGAATTCATTTTTAAATAGCTTTTTATAACAACGACGCTTTAATTTCAATTTTCCATATAATTTTTTAAGCTTAAAATTCGTATTTTTGCAACCTCTAAAATTTAGGTGTAAAAAATTGAAATACAAGGAATATAAGCAGTTAAATCTATCGGATACTGGCAAGGAAGTACTGGAGTTCTGGAAAAAGCAAAATATCTTTGAAAAAAGTATTAGCAGCCGCCCGGCCAATAACCCCTATACATTTTATGAAGGCCCGCCGAGCGCGAATGGTATGCCCGGCATCCACCACGTAATGGCGCGCGCCATAAAGGATATTTTTTGCCGTTACAAAACCCTAAAAGGTTACCAGGTAAAACGCAAAGGCGGCTGGGATACACACGGTTTGCCTATTGAACTGGCTGTTGAAAAAGCTTTAGGTATTACTAAAGATGACATAGGCAAAAAGATCTCTATCGAAGATTATAACGCCGCTTGCCGTAAAGAAGTAATGCGCTATACCGATGTTTGGAACGACCTGACCGAGAAAATGGGTTACTGGGTTGATCTGGAAGATCCATATATCACCTACAAAAATGAATACATCGAATCGCTTTGGTGGATACTGAAGCAATTTTATAATAAAGGTTATTTATACAAGGGCTATACTGTACAGCCTTACTCGCCAAAATCAGGCACCGGCCTTAGCTCGCATGAGCTGAACCAGCCCGGCACCTACAAAATGGTGAAGGATACTACCATAGTTGCGCAATTTAAGGTTAAAAATGATAAAGATTCAGCATTTTTATTTGAAGGTGTTGATACCGATGTCTTCATTTTAGCATGGACAACTACCCCATGGACATTGCCATCGAACTGTGCTTTAGCCGTTGGCGAAAAGATTGATTATGTAAAGATTAGCACCTTTAACCCTTATACCTATGAGCCTATAATAGTTATTTTGGCTAAGGACTTAGTAGGTAAATACTTTAAGGCTGAAGGCGAAAACGCATCTTTTGAAGAATACAAAGGCGGTGATAAAATCATCCCGTGGGTAGTAAAAGGATCATACAAAGGCAAGCAATTATTAGGCTTACACTACGAGCAGTTAATGCCATATGTAACCAATGCCGACTTAGAGGAAAATGCTTTCCGCATTATCCCTGCTGATTTCGTTACGACTGAAGATGGTACCGGTATAGTACATACAGCGTCTGTTTTTGGGGCGGATGACTTTAGGGCATGTAAGGAAAACAACGTGCCATCGGTAATGGTGAAGGATGAGGCGGGCAAGGAAGTTCCTTTGGTTGATAAACAAGGTAAGTTTGTTGATGAGGTTACCGATTACGCCGGCCGTTACGTTAAGGAAGAATATTACAGCGATGAAGAACGTGCAGAACCTGGCTTTAAAGCCACGGATGTACTCATCTCTATCAAGCTAAAAACAGAAAATAAAGCGTTCGACGTAAAAAAATATGAGCACAGCTACCCGCACTCATGGCGTTCGGACGAGCCGATATTATACTATCCTTTGGATAGCTGGTTTGTAAAAACCACTGCCGTTAAGGATAAAATGGTAGAGCTAAATAAAACCATCAACTGGAAACCGGAATCAACCGGCACAGGCCGTTTCGGCAACTGGCTGGAAAATTTGGTGGACTGGAATCTTTCCCGTTCCCGTTACTGGGGTACACCGCTACCTATCTGGCGTTGTGAATATTATAGCAAAGGGTTTGAGAGAGAAATTTGCATTGGAAGCATTGAAGAATTAAAAGATATTGGTATATATTTTTACTTTGATAAAGCTAAATCTTTTATTCAAAAGGAAACAATGCAAACCATTCTCGAATTCTTAGAGATCGAGGATGTCGATGAACAAGGCCAATTGACAATTGAAGATTTTAAAAATCAAATTGATAGAGGATTATTGGAGTTAAAACATTTAATCCAACATTGTCCAAATAGAGATGTCTTAGTTCATAAATTTTCTACAACCATTGAAAATTTCTTTGATAAGCAGGGAAAAAAATTAGATCTTCATAGGCCATATGTAGATAATATCCTATTATTAAAGAAGCATGATGATAATATTCAATATTATACCCGCGAACCTGATTTGGTCGACGTTTGGTTTGATAGTGGTGCCATGCCTTATGCGCAATGGCATTTCCCTTTCGAAAATAAAGAGGCGTTTGCCAATGCTTATCCTGCCGATTTCATCGCCGAAGGTGTGGATCAAACCCGTGGCTGGTTCTTTACGCTGCATGCTATCGCGGTATTACTGAGCGAGGCAAGCGACGAGGTAAAAGCAATAAATGAGAAGATCGGCAACAAAGGCATCGCGTTCAAAAACGTGGTGTCAAATGGTTTGGTGCTGGATAAAAATGGCAACAAAATGTCTAAACGTTTAGGCAATACTGTTGATCCTTTCGCCACCATCGAACAATATGGCGCCGATGCTGCCCGCTGGTACATGATCAGCAATGCATCGCCTTGGGATAACCTTAAATTTAATTTAGATGGTATTGATGAGGTGCGCCGCAAATTCTTCGGTACGCTGTACAATACCTACAACTTCTTCGCCATGTATGCCAATATTGATGGCTTTACTTACAGCGAAACAGAAATTAAACTAAGCGACCGGCCGGAAATCGACCAATGGATTATTTCCTTATTAAATACATTAAGTAAAGAAGTTGATGCTTTCTACGCTGATTTTGAGCCGACCAAAGCTGCCCGTGCCATCCAGGATTTTGTGGATGCGCATTTAAGCAACTGGTATGTTCGCCTGAGTCGCCGCCGTTTCTGGAAATCAGATAACTCGGATGATAAACTATCGGCTTATCAAACTTTATATACTTGTTTAACCACGGTAGCTAAATTAATGTCGCCAATTGCGCCATTCTTTGCTGATAGCTTATATAATGATCTGAATAAAGTATCCGGAAAAGAGAATTTTGAGTCAGTGCATTTGGCTGATTTCCCAACTACCGAAGCCGCATTGGTAAACAAAGGGCTGGAAGAGCGTATGCAAATGGCACAGGATATATCATCCTTAGTGTTGTCGCTTCGTAAAAAGGTGGGAATAAACGTAAGGCAGCCATTAAGTAAGATATTATTACCTATCTTAGATAAGCGCTTTAAACAACAAGTTGAGCAGGTAAAAGACTTAATATTATCCGAAACTAACATTAAGGATATTGAATACATTACCGATGCAGCTGGTTTTATCACCAAAAAAGTAAAACCAAACTTTAAAGCGCTGGGAGCGAAAGTGGGGAAAGATATGAAAGTTGTAGCCGAAGCCATCACAAATTTTGATCAGGACACCATCATTAAATTAGAAACAGAAGGTAGTATTTCGGTACTTGATAATAAGTACTCGATACTGTTATCTGACGTAGAAATCATTGCTGAAGACGTTCCGGGATGGCAAGTTGCAAATTTAGGAAAACTAACCGTGGCTTTAGATGTTACGATTACCAACGAACTTAAACAGGAAGGTATATCACGAGAATTGATCAACCGCATACAGAATCTGCGTAAGGGAAAAGGATTTGAAGTTACCGACAGGATAAATGTAAGGTTAAGCGACCACCCGCTAATTAACGGTGCTGTGAAAAATAATTTAACATATATTTGCGCCGAAATTTTAGCTGATAGCGTATTGCTTGATAACGAGTTAAATGAAGGCGAGAAAACACTGATTGACGAAATTGAAATTTTTATTGCTATAAGTAAAGTATAATGGAAAACGAAACTATTAAAACCAGATATTCAGACAACGAACTAAAAGAATTTAAAGACCTTTTATTAGATAAACTGCGTATTGCACGCGAAGAGTTAAATGCGCTTGCTACATCATTAAGTTCACCGAACGCTAATGGTACTGATGATACCGCAGGTACTTACAAAACTTTAGAGGATGGATCGGCAACATTGGAGAAAGAACAAATTAACCAGTTAGCTGCCCGCCAAAAGAAATTTATTGAGCAATTAGAAGCTGCCATAGTACGTATTGAAAATAAAACTTATGGTATTTGCCGCGAAACAGGCAAATTGATACCTAAAGAGCGTTTACGCGCGGTTCCACACACTACCCTGAGCATGGAGGCCAAGCTTAAGCAATAATGAAGCCGGCGTACTTAAAACCGTTTTTAATTGTTGTTTTTATTGTATTAATTGACCAGATTATCAAAACCTGGGTTCGTACAAACATGTACCTCGGCCAGGATATCCACTTTCTAGGCAATCACGGCATGCTGCACTACACCGAAAATAACGGTATGGCCTTCGGCATGGAGTTGGGCGGCGATTTTGGTAAACTGGTTTTAACCATGTTCCGCATAGCGGCTGTGGTGGCTATCGGTTATGGCTTGGTATACTTAATCAAACACAAATATCACCGTGGTTTAGTCATGTGCGTAGCACTGATTTTAGCAGGGGCATTAGGCAATATTGTTGATTCAACCATTTATGGGGTATTATATCAGCATGGGCAGTTATTTTACGGTCGAGTAGTTGATATGTTCTACTTTCCGCTGCTATCCGGCAATTTCCCGCAATGGGTACCGGTATGGGGCGGGCAGGATTATGTCTTCTTCCGCCCGGTATTTAATTTTGCCGATTCCGCGATCTCGGTAGGCGTTATCGCCATCCTGATATTCCAAAAACGCTACTTCAAGCACGAAGTGCCTGAGCTAAGTAGCCCTAATAGTGAAATGGTGGAGGAGTAATCTCCACCATTTTTATTTTTAAACTTTATTGTTATGCTGAGGAACGAAGCATCTATCCGCTAACTGCAAGCGGTGAGCCTATCGATAGATTCGTCACTCCGCTCAGAATGACAAAGAGGGGTGCATGGGTTATAAAAGCTCCTCAATCTCATACTTCTTCCCATTCACCACAAACTCATCCCCCTCTTTCTTGCCCATCATCTGCATACAAATAGGCGCTGCCGCCGAAACCGCGAAATAACTCTCATTATCAACCACCAATGTCCCCGCGCTGATGGCGATATAAAACTTGCCACCATTAGTTAAAACCAAACTTCCTGTTTCAATTATATCAGATGCACCCTTAGTGCTTATCGAATTTAAAGCCACCATCAACTTATTGGCTTCATTTAATTGAATGATATTGCGGTCCTTTTCCTGTTGCATCATGGCGCGGCCGGTTTCATATTTATCGCCCGCGCTGCTTTTAGTATCATCGTTTGATGCCTGCTCAGCGGCCTTGAAAGCTTGTTCGGCGGCATCCATACGACTTTGTACGTAGGCAACGCATTTATTATAAAGCTCCTGTTTTATATTAGACATTTAGTTTATGCTGGATATTTGATTTGCGAAGGTATCAAAAAATAAAAGCCCCCTTGCACTCGCTGCTTGGGGGCTTTCAACCTAAACCTTATCACAATGTATGTAAGAATCACATACTCCTATACAAACGAAATAATTGTGCGTTTGGGTATATGCACTGTTAAAAAAATTTCAAACTGACAGTAAAATGATAATATTGAGTTAATAACATTGCTTGTTTATTATCTTAATGGTTTAATTGGATGTGGTATTTTTTGTACTTTGGTAAACCAATTTAAGCCTGTGAAACAGCTCAAATTACTATTGTTCGCATTTTTATTGTGTTTGCCGTTCGCGCAGGGACAGGCGATACGGCATGATAAAGCTGTTGGTCCAAAAAATAATACCGAGATCATTTACCACATTTTTCAGCGTAGCTTTTTTGATAGCAATGGCGATAATCACGGCGATTTGAATGGCATCTATCAAAAACTAAATTACCTGCAGCAACTAGGGGTTACCGCTATTTTGTTAACGCCGTTGTACGAATCTATGTACTACCACAATTATTTCGCTACCGATTTTTACAAGATAGACCCACGCTACGGCACCATGGCAGATTATTTAAGGCTGATAAAGGAACTGCACCGCCGCCACATGAAGTTTTACATGGATATGGAAACTCAATATGTAGCCAGCGACAATATTTGGTTCAGGGATTCTTATAAAAATCCTGCATCAAAATATAGCGATTATATTTTTTATGCTGATAAAGGCAATAAAAAACCCGTATCAATAGTGGCGGGTATACCGGATTTTACCGGATATGATGGCGTTACCCGTAAACTGGTAATGGTTAACCTGAATAATAAACAGGTACAGCAATTTAACTACTACCTGTTTAAGTTTTGGATGGATCCCAATCACGATGAGGATTTTGATGACGGGGTAGACGGTTTTCGATTAGATCATATGATGGATAACCTGGACAATGCTAACCGCCTGCCGCACCTGTTCACTACATTCTGGAGGCCGTTATTAGCTAAACTCCGCGCCCTCAATCCTAAAATAAAAATTGTAGCCGAGCAGGCTGAGTGGGGTTCATTCGGTATTGATAATTTAAAAGCAGGTGGCGTTGATAGGGTATTCGCATTTCGCCTGGCATTTGCTATCCGCAACTTTAACAAAAAAGAACTGATGCTGGTGGCCGATTCAACCTTCCTGCAAACCCCTGCAAATAAACAGCAGGTGGTATTTATCGAAAATCATGATATGCAGCGCTTTGCCGATGCGGTAAAAGGCAATCAGGGTAAACTAAGAGTTGGTTGTGTGCTGAATTTGCTAATGGGTGGCGTGCCATCAATTTATTACGGACAGGAGCTGGGCATGAAAGGCAATAGAAGAAACGTTGGCATGACTGATGCGAACGACATCCCCGACAGGCAGGCATTTGAATGGTACAAGAGTGATGAAGGCCCGGGCATGACTTACTGGTATAAAAATGGCCCGTGGTGGACGGAGAACAATACCGATATCCCCAACGATGGTATATCGCTGGAAGAAGAAAAAAACGATCCCAAATCGCTTTGGAATTTCTATCGTAAAATCATCAGCCTAAGAAAAAATAATACAATAATTACCACCGGCACTTATACCAACCTGGTGAATAATAACGACCATGTTTTTTCATTTATGCGATATAACGGGCACGAAAAATTTATTGTAGTAGTAAGCCTGTCGGCAGAAAAACAGGATGTGACAGTTGATATAAACGCGGATAATAAAACCTCCATCAATACCTTAATGGGCGATAAACCGCTGGTGTCTGGCAATAAATTTCGATTAAGTTTAAATGAATTTGGTGTTAATATAATAAAGCTTGATACTCATTAATTACCGGTTAAAAACCGGCTTTATCTTTAACTATAAATTCGCCCTTTGAATTGTGATTTATTAACCTTACCTTTGCGGCCGATTTGACGATGTTGTCAAATTCGTTATTTAAATTCATGAACCCATTTATTCAACTGGGAATCCGTCATGATATTGTTAATGCCATCTCTGAGTTAGGGTTCGAAAACCCTACGCCAATCCAGGAACAGTCAATTCCGGTATTGTTAACAGGCAGCAACGATTTTGTCGGATTAGCCCAAACCGGGACCGGTAAGACTGCTGCCTTTGGCCTACCATTATTAGAACTGCTGGATTTCGAAGAAAATTATCCGCAGGCACTTATTTTGTGCCCAACGCGCGAACTTTGTTTACAGATTACTAACGATCTGAATAACTACGCCAAAAATATGCCACAGGTACACGTTGTAGCTGTATATGGCGGTGCTAGTATTTCTGATCAATTACGCCAGATTAAACGTGGAGTGCAAATTGTTGTTGCAACCCCTGGCCGTATGCTTGATATTATCAATCGTAAAGCGATTGATTTTTCGCAGGTGAGATTTGTAGTTTTAGACGAAGCTGATGAAATGCTCAATATGGGCTTTCAGGAAGACATTGACAGTATTTTATCTACTACTCCCGACGAGAAAAAAACATGGCTGTTTTCAGCCACCATGCCTGCCGAAGTTCGCAGGATCGCGAAAAAATACATGACCGATCCGCATGAGCTTACTATGGGCACAAAAAACACAGGTAATGCTAACATTGAGCACGAATATTATGTGATCCGTGCACGTGACAAGTATGCCTCATTTAAACGTATCGTTGATTTCAATCCTGAAATTTTCGGTATCGTATTTTGCCGTACTAAGATTGAAACACAGGATATAGCCGAATCTTTAATTAAAGATGGTTACAATGCTGATGCTTTACACGGCGATTTATCGCAACAACAACGCGATAAGGTAATGAAACGTTACCGCGACCGTAGCTTACAGTTGCTTATTGCTACTGACGTTGCTGCACGTGGTATTGATGTTAATGATGTAACACACGTTATTAACTACTCATTGCCTGATGAAATGGAAAACTACACTCACCGTAGCGGCCGTACAGCCCGTGCAGGTAAAACAGGTGTATCTATCTCTATCATCAATGGTAAAGAGCTTGGTAAAATACGCCAGTTAGAGCGTGTTATCGGTAAGAAATTTGTTAAAGCCGAAATACCAACAGGTTTTGATGTTGTTGAAAAACAACTTTTTGCATTGGTACATAAAGTACATAATGTTGAGGTTAATGAGCAGCAAATTGAACAATACATTCCACGTATAATGGAAGAGTTTAAGGAGCTGAGCAAAGAAGATATTATTAAACGCTTTGCATCATTAGAGTTTAACCGCTTTTTAGAATATTACAAAAACGCGCCTGATTTGAACGCGCCTGCTGATGACCGTGTAAGGTTTGAAGGAGAACGTGGTGAGCGCGGCGAAAGAGGAGAACGCGGTGAACGTGCCCCTCGCGCTGGTTCAGCAGAGTTTACACGTTTATTTATAAACTTGGGTTCTGTTGATGAATTTAACCGCGGTGATTTACTGGGTTACATTTGCAACAACACCAAAATAAGCGGCCGTACTGTTGGCAAGATCGATGTTAAGGGTGTTTACTCTTTCTTCGAAGTAGCTAATGCAGATGTTGAAAAAGTAATGACTGGCTTTAAAGGCATCGACTTTAAAGGCCGTGAAGTTAGGATTGAAGTATCTGGCGAAGGCACAAGCACAACCCGTCCTGAAGGCGAAAGACGCCAAGGTGGTGGTTATAGCGGCGGTGGCAGATCTGGTGGTGGTGGCGGTTACAACCGTGACCGTAGCAGCGGTGGTGGTGAAAGACGCGAAGGCGGATTTAACCGTGAACGCAGCAACGCAGGTGGCGAAAGACGTGAAGGCGGCGGTGGTGGTTTCCGTGATTTCTCAGGCAAACGCCGTGAAGATCGTCCGGAACGTCGCAAAAGATTTTAGTTTTTTTTAGTTTTCATACCGCATCCTAATCAGATGCAATTAGTTTAGTTAGTTTAGTTAAGCTCCCGGAGTAGTTTACCGGGAGCTTTTTTTATTTGGTAAATTCAACCAAAGTTGAATCAGGGGTAAATAGCTTTAACAGATGCGCATCCAGATGCTTAATAGCATACCTGGTATAAGGCAGGTTGCCTTCAAATGAAGTATAAATGGTATCGCCCTTAACAAAATAATCCTCCGGCTCCGGCGAGTCACTCGTCATCATAAAACTTTTATCGGTAATATTAAGCTTGCTGCCATCGGCTGTTGATTTCCACTCACCTATGAGGTTGGGATCTCTTTTTTGCTTTGGCGAACAGGCGACAGATAAAAGCATCATGGCGCAGGCCATACCAATAATTACAAAAGTCATTATTTTCATATTCAGGCGATGTAAAAGCTGAATCTACTTATAAACTATTGATATTATTTATTTCTTAACTGAGATTTTTTCAGATAATATTTATGGCCTTTTGAATTCACGTAGTAATAGTGTGAATACTTATCAATGTAAACAGTTTGACCGCCCGGACCTTGTTTGCCTTTGTATTTTTTGTCTACAACGGCAGCTTTGCTTTTAGCGGCAATTTCTGATGTTTTGTGGCCAACAGCTTTGGCATCTCTGCTTACCTTGCTTTGCGCATGTACTTGTGTAACGGCAAATAATCCTGCTGCCAATAAGGCAATTTTAAGTGAGTGTTTCATGATATTTCAATTGTTGATTGAAATATTAACTCAAATGCTCGGCTAAATGTTTCATTTCAAGTGCCGGAGAATGCTTTTGATAGAGAATATTGTATACCGCATCGCAAATAGGCATATGTACGTGGTAGTTTTTATTCACTTCGTGGAGGCAATTTACAGCGTAATAACCTTCGGCGACCATATTCATTTCCAATTGTGCCGACTTTACGGTATACCCTTTACCTATCATATTACCAAAAGTACGGTTACGGCTAAATTGGGAGTAAGCGGTAACCATCAGATCGCCCAGGTAGGCGGATTCTTTTATATCACGGTCGATAGGGTGTACGGTATCTACAAAGCGTTCCAGCTCGCGTATAGCGTTTGAAATCAACACCGCCTGGAAGTTATCGCCATAACCCACACCGTGACAAATGCCGCCGGCAATAGCATAAACGTTTTTAAGTACAGCGCCATATTCGGTGCCGTAAATATCGTCGGATACATTGGTTTTAATGTAGCGGGTATTGATCATCCCGGCAAATTCAGTCGCCAGTTCAATATCGCTGGAAGCAATGGTGAGGTATGATAATTTCTCCAATGCCACTTCCTCGGCATGGCACGGCCCACTGATCACCAGGAAATTATCAAAAGATATATTGTAATGTTGATTCAAAAACTCGCCAATGATCTGGTTTTCATCCGGAACGATACCCTTAATAGCCGATATGATTTTTTTACCGGCGAAGTCCTCCGGTGTAATGCCTTCTAAAGCTTGCTTTAAAAACGCGGCAGGCACATTCAATAAAATGAAGTCGGAATTATGTATGATGTGCTTAATATCTGTTGAAATATGAAGCGCAGGCAGCTTAATATCCACCGAACTCAAATAATTGGGGTTGTGCCCAAATTTGCGGATATGCTCAACGGCATGCGCGTTGCGCATCCACCAAAAAACTTCTTTAGGCGTAATATTATCAGTAAGCATTTTAACATTGGCCGTAGCCCAGCTACCACCACCAACAACTGCTATTCTTTTTTTTTGCGTATCCATTCCAAATAAAAAGTTCCGCCAGCGAAAAATGTTTTTCACTGGCGGAACAAATATATAGGAATAGATATGAGAAGTGAGATATGAGACGTGAGATTTTTATTTTGGCGAATTGATTTGGCGTTAATCTCAGGCCTAAGGAGCTGTCTAAAAACAAAGCGTCATTGCGAGCGAAGCGTGGCAATCCCCTAATTACAGAGTGGCTCTGCATAGCTTGGGATTGGCCACGCTTCGCTCGCAATGACGGTAGTTTAATTATCTTTTAAAGCCTAATTAGCAGGCTTATCAAACAACTTCGACTTATCTACCTTTTCAACCAACATGCCATCTTTCAGGTCTTTTGATATTGCTGCGTAAGGTGCTGAAACTACTTCATCCCCAGATTTAAGGCCTGATAATATCTGGATGTAACTATCATCCTGTATGCCAGTAGTTACCAATACCTGTTTAATTTTGCCCGCGTTGTAAACAAACACATACTCTTTTACAGGCGCGTTCATTTTTACGGTTTGCGAATCATCATCTGTCTGCGGTTTTCCGGTATTCTTTTTCTCCTCGCGGGTAGTAACAGATTGGATCGGAACCGACAATCCTTTAACTTGGTTGGTCCTGATATCAACAGTCGCGGTCAATCCCGGGCGGAATGGCGATGGGTTGGCTGCTGTTTTCTTTAACAAGTTTATGTATGATTCCGGGTTAATCCTCACCTTAACGGTAAAGTTAGTCACCTGGTCGGCATTGGTGCCTACCACATTGGCCGAGCTTCCTATTTCAGATACCGCGCCATCAAACTTTTTATCGGCGAAAGCATCCACATCAATGTTTGACGAATCGCCAAGGTCGATACGGTTAATGTCGTTCTCATTCACATCAACGTTTACATCCAGTTTGCTTAAGTCAGATACCGTCATAATATCAGTACCCGCCATTTGGATGGTTCCTAACACCCGGTCACCTTTTTCAACTGATAATTTAGATACCACGCCATCTATAGGAGAATAAATGCTGGTTTTATCCAGATCGGCCTGCGCTTCCTGTACCGAAGCAGACGATTGTGCCAAACCGAAGTTTGATCCGATCACATTCTGCCTTGCAGCTTCTAACGCGGCTTTAGCACCTTCGTAGCTAGCTTTGGCGGCTTCAAACTCAGCTACAGTAAGTACCTTATTATCTAAAAGTGCTTTATCGCGTTGGTAAATTGATGCCTGGTTATCATAAGTAGCTTGCGCCTGTGCCAGCATTTGCTTAGAGTTACCTACAGTTGCTTTTTGTGAGTTGTATGATGCCACCGCGCGCTCAAAACCCGACTTCAAAATATCCGGCCTGATCTTACAAAGCAACTGGCCTTTTTTAACCACATCGCCTTCTTTTACCGGCAGCTCAACAATTTCACCCGAAACCTCTGCAGTTATTTTAACTTCGAGGTGTGGCTTTATTTTTCCACTGGCGGTAACCGTTTCGGTAATTTCGCGCTCGGTAGCTTTTTCTGTTGCCACCTGCGTTTTACTTGTTCCGCCAATTACCCCGGCAACTTTCAGCACTATTAAAAGCAGTATAAAAACGCCAAGCGTTATCAATATATATTTAGTAGTTTTTCCCATGATGTTTTTTTATTTCGGATTTCGGAGTTTCGATTTCGGATTTATATTTTGTTTATTTTGAGTCCGACTAAGTCCGGACTTCCTGTCTCTCTTATAACGTTATAGGGTTGCCTAAATAATAGTCTATTACCTTACTTCTGAATACTACCGCGTATTTAGCCTCGATCATATCAGTTTCAGCCTTATTATAGTTGGTAAGCGATGTGTTATAATCCAGTGAGTTAACCAGCCCTACATTATAGCGTTGTTGTACTACGTTAAAAGCTTCTTTATTTGCATAATAAGTTTGTTGTGCCGATACATATTGCTTCTCAGCTGCCTGCACATCCAATACCGCCTGGGTAATGGTTTTGCTTAATGTGTTTTTAGCCAGATCGGTACTTAGCTGAGCGTATTCGTAATTCAGTTTGGCCTTTTTTACAGCGGTATGCGCGGTGAACTTATTGAAGATCGGTATCTGTACAGTCACACCAAACGATTCGTTAAGATTATTGCTGAACTGATTACCTATAGAATAAGACTTTGAATAAACCGGCGACTCATATTGTCCAACAACCGGTGTATTAGTACCCTGTACCACACCGATTTGTGATTGCAGTGTAGTAGTACCAATAACATTTTGCGATATACTTGAATAATTAGTTCCTAACCCACCAAATAATGATACCGTTGGGTAGTAGTTTCCTTTAGCAATTTTTATGGCTTGCAGATAACCATCTTGTTGTATTTCGGCAAGTTTAATATCAGGGTTAATGGCAAGCGCTGTTTTAATAACATCAGGCGCCGCGAAAGCGGTTTGAATATCAGTTAGTTTTGATACATCGGGCCTGTCTATAGTAATCTGGGTAGCAGGGTCCATTTCCATGTATTGTTTTAACGCGAGGATGGAAATATCCAGTTGATTTTGCGCTGTAGTCAAATTATATTCATCAGTTGAAAGTCCGGCTTTTGCTTGTGAAAGATCGGCCAATGTTTGATTTCCCGCATCAAAGTTTTTTTGCGCACGATCAAGGGTTATTTTGGCGATGCCTATTTGCTGGTTGGCTGCCGTTACTAAATCCTGGTTAGTTAATATTTGCAGATAGGCGGTAACCACGTTTAATACTAAATCATTTTTGGTTTTTTCGGTTGTGGTTTTATCAGCATCGAGGGTTAGTTTATTTGCCAATATCTGGTTGCGCAACTGCCCGCCCTGGAATACCGTTAACGATAGCGATGCCTGCCCGTTAACATATAAAAACGATTGGCTGGTGTAAGAATATGTAGTTAAGTTAGGGCTGCGGCCAAAGTTGTATGATGCCTGCGGGTTAACCGTTAAACTTGGCAGCAAGTTGTATTTTGCCTGCTGATAGTCCGCGGTACCTAGCTCCTCGTTTATTTTTGATTGTTTAATGGTGAGGTTATTCTGCAAGGTTAGGTCTATCGCTTTTTGCAGGGTAATAACCTCCTGTGCACGGGCGGTAAAGCCCAATGTTGCCGCAAGCAGTATACCGAGCAGGCTTAGCCGTTTAAAATTGAATATATATAAAGTCATAAGGTTATATTTGTTGTATGTACCTGGTTAAATCACCCCGGCTGTTAAAAAAATACTATTCTTCGTTAATATGGGATGTAAAACCCGATAAACCTTGCATTTATCTCACTTTTGACGATGGACCTATCCCCATTGTTACACCCTTTGTATTAAATATTTTAAAGCAGTACAACGCCAAAGCTACTTTTTTTTGCATAGGCGACAATGTAAGCAAACACCCCGACATTTTCAATCAAGTTAAAAACGACGGCCATGCCATCGGCAACCACACCTATAATCATCTTAAAGGCTGGAAAACAGCCGATAATATCTACATACAAAACACCTTAAAGGCTGATGAACAGCTAAAAACCAATCTTTTTCGTCCGCCATATGGGCGCATCAAAAGATCGCAAATAAAGTTGTTAAAAAGTGTTAAGCCCGATATTAAAATTATTATGTGGGATGTGCTCAGCGGCGACTTCGATATAAACCTCTCGCCCGAGAAATGCCTGCAAAATGTTTTGAAGCATACGGAGAGTGGGTCAATAGTTGTATTCCATGATAGTTTGAAAGCGTTTGACAGGCTGGAATATGTGCTGCCGAAGGCGATGGAGATTTGGAGTAGGAAGGGGTTTGTGTTTGGACCATTGGGTTGATTTGGTTGGAGTGGGTTGAATGAGTTGATTAAGTTAATTTTAAGAATATAATAGATGGCATCTTTTACGGAGTTAGAAACATGGAAGCAGGCAAGAAAAATCAGAATACTTGTGGCTGATTTGGCGAAAAGCTTTCCACCTGATGAAAGATTTCGGCTGGTAGATCAGATAGTTAGATGTTCAAGATCGATAGGGAATAATATTGCAGAAGGTCATGGCCGGTATCACTATCAAGATAATATCCGGTTTTGTATCATAGCACGCGGATCATTGTCAGAAACTTTGGATCATATGATAGTTGCAAGAGATGAAAAGATTATATCTGATGAAGTATTAAAGAGCTTTGAGCAGGAATATGAACGATGCCTCAAACTATTAAACGGATATATTCTTTTCATCAAAAAGAAAAAGAACAACGAGTTAGACTAACCTCTATCCATTTCACCCAAACCTCAGCCCAATAAACCCACTCAACCTAATCTAACTAAATCAACCAATCTCTATTTAGAACCTATCCAAATAGCATTTACGTATTTGGCTGACAGCATATTCCCTGCAATTTTTGTAAATTCGCCGCTCAGCGGCAGCCGCTTGGCTGTTTGTTGTGTTTGAAATATTATTTTACCTAAAAAGATCGATACCATGGCTTTTGATTTAGATATGATCAAAAAGGTTTATGATCGCTACAGCACCCGTGTGGCTGCTGCCCGTAAAGCGACCGGTAAACACCTTACTTTAACTGAAAAAATATTATACGCCCACCTTTCCGAAGGTGATGCTGAGAAAGCATTTGGTCGTGGCGTTGACTATGTTGACTTCGCACCAGACCGCGTAGCGATGCAGGATGCGACGGCGCAAATGGCGCTATTGCAATTTATGCAAGCAGGCCGCCCACAGGTTGCTGTACCTTCAACCGTACATTGCGATCACTTGATACAGGCTAAAGTTGGCGCTGATATCGATTTGCAAACGGCGAAAGATGTGAACCTGGAAGTTTATGATTTCCTGGCTTCGGTATCTGATAAATATGGCATCGGTTTCTGGAAACCGGGTGCAGGTATCATTCACCAGGTAGTATTAGAAAACTATGCATTCCCGGGTGGTATGATGATCGGTACCGACTCACACACACCTAACGCAGGTGGTTTGGGTATGATAGCGATTGGTGTTGGTGGTGCTGATGCCTGCGATGTTATGGCAGGTTTACCTTGGGAGCTAAAATTCCCTAAACTAATCGGTGTAAAATTAACCGGTAAATTATCAGGCTGGACTTCAGCTAAAGACGTGATTCTTAAAGTTGCTGGTATTCTAACCGTAAAAGGTGGTACAGGCGCTATTGTTGAATATTTTGGTGAAGGTGCACGTTCATTATCTGCAACAGGTAAAGGAACCATCTGTAACATGGGTGCTGAGATCGGCGCGACTACATCTGTTTTTGGTTACGACGAAAAAGCGGCAATTTACTTGAGCGGTACAAAACGCGGAGATATTGCTGAGCTTGCCAATGCAATCAAAGAACACTTAACCGGTGATGATGAAGTTTACGCTAACCCTGAGCAATATTTTGACCAGGTTATCGAAATAAACCTTGACGAATTAGAGCCACATGTAAACGGTCCGTTTACGCCTGATTTGGCTTGGCCTATATCAAAATTCGCTGCTGCGGTAAAAGAAAACGGCTGGCCTACTAAATTAGAAGTTGGTTTGATCGGTTCATGTACCAACTCATCTTACGAAGATATTACCCGTTCGGCATCAATTGCAAAACAGGCTACTGATAAACATCTAAAAACAAAAGCAGAATTTACCATCACTCCGGGTTCGGAACTGGTACGTTACACTGTTGAACGTGATGGCTACTTAGGTACTTTTGAGCAAATGGGTGGTGTTGTTTTGGCTAACGCTTGCGGCCCTTGTATTGGCCAGTGGGCACGTCATACTAATGACCCAACACGCAAAAACTCAATCATCACTTCGTTCAACCGTAACTTCGCTAAGCGTCAGGATGGTAACCCTAACACCCACGCGTTTGTTGCATCGCCGGAGATTGTTACCGCATTCGCGATAGCAGGTGATTTAACATTTAACCCGTTAACCGATACGTTAACCAACGATAAAGGCGAGCAAGTTAAATTTGATGAACCAGAAGGTATTGAAATGCCGCTTAAAGGTTACGCTGTACAGGATGCAGGTTACCAGGCACCGGCAGAAGATGGTAGCGCAGTTAGCGTTATTGTTGATCCAAAATCAGCTCGTTTGCAATTACTTGAGCCGTTTAAAGCTTGGGAAGGTACAGACCTTACCGGTTTGAAATTGCTGATAAAAGCAAAAGGTAAATGTACAACGGATCATATCTCTATGGCTGGCCCATGGTTGAAATTCCGTGGTCATTTGGATAACATATCTAACAATATGCTTATCGGTGCTATTAACTACTTTAATAATACTGCCGATAGCGTTAAAAATGAATTAACCGGCGAATACGGTCCGGTACCTGCCACTCAGCGTGATTATAAGGCGCATGGCATTGGTACTATCGTAGTAGGCGACGAGAATTACGGTGAAGGTTCATCACGCGAGCACGCGGCTATGGAGCCCCGCCATTTAGGTGTACGTGCCATACTGGTAAAATCATTTGCCCGTATCCATGAAACCAACCTTAAAAAACAAGGTATGTTAGGCATCACTTTCGCCGATAATGCCGATTACGATAAAATACAGGAAGACGATACTTTTGATATCACCGGCTTAACAACTTTTGCCCCGGGCAAACAGTTAACCGTTGTATTGCACCATAAAGATGGTTCAACAGAATCATTCGCGGTAAATCACACTTACAATGCACAGCAGATAGAGTGGTTTAAAGCTGGTGGCGCTTTAAATATCATCAGGAAACAAATGGCTTCTTAATAAGTTAAAAGTCTAAAGTTTAAGATTTAAAGCCTCTCCAATTTTGGGGAGGCTTTTTTTATGTGGGTTGTCATGCTGATTTCTATGATAAAAGCAAATGGTTTTGATAAGGGGTTTGATTTTTTATAACGGCAAATATTCTATGAACGATTTTATTTCTGACAGCATTTAAGGCACTCATTTTGTTTTTGCC
>JAMFRP010000013.1 GCA_026224775.1 Bacteroidota bacterium | reverse complement strand
GAAAGAAGGTGCAGATAATACCTTTAGCCCGATATATACCACCCAAAGCAATAATAGCAGCAAGTACGGCTTTGTAGACAGCAACCCGGTGATCGGCAATAATATATACCGTTTGGCACAAAATGATATCAATGGAAATATCACTTATTCCTCATTAATCACCATCGGGTACAATAATGTAACTTCAAATGGTTACTTTAGTGTTTATCCAAATCCTTCAAAGGATATTATAAATGTGCTGGTAAATTCCACGGCGGCTACTAATACGAATTATACAGCCGATATTTATAATACCTCGGGTATATCGATGGATCACCGTATATTGAATACCTATAGCTGGACAGAAGATATCAGTAGTTATAAAGAGGGCGTTTATATTATCGTGTTAAAAAATACCAACGGTGATGTGCTGGCCAAATCAAAATTTATAAAGGTTAAATAAAAGGACTTCGAATGTACGTAAGCAATAAAAACAAGATTATTAATAAAATATTATTATTTGCATTTAGCACAGGGTTTATGATATTATACCCTGTATTATTATTCGCACAAGATAATACATGCCAGGATGGGTCGGGCGTAACTGGTAATAACCCCGACTGTCCATTAGATACTTGGGTATGGGTGCTGGTTGCTGCCGCAGCGATATTTGGAGTTATAAAATTATATGCTCGTAAAAATGAGCAAAAGCAATACAGCTAGTAAATTTCATAATCAGGACGATGTGTAAGTAACTATTTAGTACTAATAGTTGGACACAAAAAACTTTTCATTACAAAGCAATGTCTATTTTTTAGAACTAAAAATGATATTATTTGTATGCAATGCCATCTGCTATTAATATAGTTAAATTAATTGTTAACTTGTGTGTGTAACTAAGCTATTGATTGTGAGGTTGTTGTGATTTTTTGGCTAGTGTTTTTCGTTTTGGTTAATATTTTCCATAAACAAAACGGCATCTTATTTGTTACAAATGTTACAAATAATATAGTTGCAGCGTATGGAAGATCTTATAATATTTCGAATCTTTTTAACATTCCCCCTGGTAGGGTTGTTTGTTCCTAAGGCCGGTATTATTTTCGCCGGGGCTAAAGGGTATATTTCAGTTTCAGATGTTATTATTGCGATAACATTATTAACCAGTGTGCTGATTTGTTCACTCGGAATAATTTATCATAAGCGTAAGATGGTTGGAGCAATGAAATCAGACAAAGCTGTTATAGTTACATAACCAGCTTTTTAGTATTTACCCTGTTTTTTGATTTTTAGCAGGATACTCTACCCTCAATTCATTTAATTCAATTTCGTACGCGCGCATTCTTGCGTGCAGAATGTCAACTTCTGTACGTAGCATCTGGATTTCGGTAATTAGCTTAGCTGAATCGGGTTTGTTTATCATTTTTTCTCCGGTGCCAAGTATAAGCCATTCGGGGGAGTATTTTAGTTGAAAGCAGAGTTTACGAATAAGGTAATAACTCATTTCTTGTTTCCGGTTAATAACCTTGCTTATAAAGCCTTGGTCAACCCCAATTGTATTGGCTAAGCCAAGTTGGCCTCCATGTTCCTTAACAATTACTTTTAAACGTTTTATTACTGCCTCGTCAGTCATACCGTCTGCAATAATAAACAAAGTAGGTATAAAACAAAAATTACTTGTTTAAAGATTATATGACGGTGATCAATTGTTTATCTGTTCAAAATTCAGGTATCTAACTTGGTTAACAGTTTGAATCATTTCGCTAAGCTTGCTATTGTATTCTTTTAAACTTAATTCGCCTGCATTATAGTCGCTGGTCAACTTACTTAGCTGTACGATTAGCATTTGCCTTGCACCTTCATTAATATTAATTCTGCCACTGTGTGTGCCATTGGCTATTAAGGTTATATTACCATATAGCTGTGTGTGTAACTCCTTTAATTTTTGCTCTGTAGCACGCATCAGGAATAAGGGTTCAATATTATGGGTGTCTTTTAATACTTTTTTTATTTTACGATTTTGTTTTGTGTCAAATTTTAAAATCAAAAACAAAGCTGTTGGTGCAAGGATCAGAAGTAATAAAACGCTTTCCATAACTTTTAATTAAAATAACTTACATAAAGAAGAAAAATCACGATAGTGTTGTCAGCACATCTTTTCGCTATAATTCTATTTGTATTTATACGGTAGCAGGTGTATGGGGTTACACGTATATTTCTTTTGTGGAAAACTACTTAAATAAAAAGAGCGGCCCAGTGCCGCTCTTTTTATTTAAGTGAAATGCTATTTCAGCTTTTTAATAAGGAATATACCTTTTTCTGAAGAACGGAACTCTGTATTTCGCCCTTTTCATAGCTGTTAACTAGTGAGGATATTTTTTTGTCCACTAACTCATGTTCATTGTCGTTTATAGGATCCCAATGGCTATGTTTATACTCCAGTGCAGTAATAGTAAGTAAGTCTTTTAAATTATTGGTATGTAGGTTAGCGGTAACTTTGTCGCGTTCCCGTTTGTAAAACTCTACGATAATTGTCGCCATAATAATTATAACAATCGTATATAATGATTTTAAGTCCATTTATATAAATTTTAGGTTCGTAATTGGTTGTATAGGCTATTGGTTGTATATATTATATAACGTAAATAAATTGTGAACGATTTAAAAAAGGTCAATTATTGTAATTTTTAATAAAATTATTTAGTTAGGCCCGAAAAATAGAAAAATCCATATCTAAGCCGCTCTATTTTTTAATAACTATTAAGAATAAATTAAATATTAGAAGCTTAAACTATTTGTTTAAGAGCTGATTTTTAATTGGTGAAATAAAAATGCCTATTTTATCTGAATTTTTGATGCGAAAGTTATTAACAATTAAACAATTTCCTTAAGAAGTTCTTGACATCTAATTAAATTAATTTCTCGTAACAATAGAATCTTAGATTAGGCCTAAAGGATAGGCTGATCTCACCTGCAAACTCATATCCTAGCTTTGGGAAAAGCAGGCGTGTTGCTTTATTATTACTGTTTGTATCTACCCTTAAAATTTTAATACCGCGGCTCTGTGCCACAACCTCAGCTTGTTTTAATAAGGCTTCAGCAATTCCCTGGCGGCGGTGGTTTACGCTTACGGCAAGGCGATGAGTAACAATGGCTGTTTCCGTAATATCCCAGCCAACCTGGGTGTATTCTGCATACTGATCTGTGGTTATAGCCGTTATACCGCCAATCTCGCCATCAACATCGGCAACCCACAATTGGTTTAATGCAATATCATTCTCAAAAACCTGGGCATTAGGGTAGGTGTTGTCCCATTGGAAATTGCCTGATGCCTGCATGATTGGTACAACAGCGTCCACCAATTGCATAATGGCAGGAATATCCTCAAGTGTTGCAAGGCGTATAGTCATCATCAAAAATTATTCTTCATCGTCATCAACCCGCTCAATTCCCTCCGCTGCATCAAAATAATTTAATACAGTTTTGAATATATCCTGATCCTTACCCTCAACCCAACGAAGTGATATAAATACCTGTTTCCCAAAATCTGAATCGAACTTTAGCTCGAAAACCAGCATGGCGGTGCTGCGGCCCGGTCTAAGGCCTATATCCTCAATATCTTTCCAGTCCAGTATAATGTTGCGGATGTAGTCTTTTACACCGTTCTCGTCCAGCTCAAGCGCTACCTCGCCTTTAAGCGCAGGGATTAGCCTGGTGACAATCATCAATCCCAATAAAAACAATATAAACAGAACAAACACACCAAAAATACTTGCCCCTAATATATCGTGCACCAGGTAGTTGGTTACGGCGGTTTTTAAGAGGAGCAACATTAATAGAAGTAATACGGCTAAACCGGCATATCCTGATTTTTTGCTGTAGGGAATTTGAATGACTTCTGGCGGCATAAGATTGTTTATGTATCAGCTAAATATAGTAATTCTAATTGAAGGATGTTTCGTCAGTTAATATTAAGATTAGTGGTTGTGTTTCTTATGAATATCCTTCACTAAGCAAAGTTTTTTAATATCATCAATCTTCACTACAAATGGCGCATACTTTAAGCGGTTACCAACCATCTCGGTTGTATTGTCTGAATGGGCAATAACTTCGTCCGGGTGATCACCGGCAAGCAGGCGTTTGTACATGCGGTAATCTCCCCATTCTATATAATAAACCTCGCCTGGTAATATTTTTTTATCGTGGATGATCTTTAATGCTACCCAGCAGCCGTTTTCGAGGTAAGGGTACATGCTGTGGCCCCAAACAGGTAATGCGAAATCGCATTCTTCAATGCCCGGGAAATTCATTCTGCCCACACTTTGGGTATCGTTAATGTCGTTATAAACCTCAACGCCTGATGCTGTTGCTATAATTTCGTACATAGGTATGCCAGGTTCGGCTGGTTGTAGTACAGTATTCTCTGTAGATTTCTGTGGTATTAAATAATCTTTATAAATTTCTTTAAAAATTCTAAGTTTTTCAGGGTCGATATTTTGGCGGCTTTTAATAATCTCGGTTATAGAGGCGGTGGAGTTAAATCCCAATGCCTCCGCCAATTGCGTATTACCGGAAAATGCCTTTCCGCGAAGCTGGTTGTACAAAATAATGAACTCCAAAGTCTCCGGACGTACTCTTTTTATCTTGTTGGGTTTTGACTGATCTTCCATAACGATTAAAATAAGTTTTCAACAATTCTTTATTTTAGAAAAGAAATATCTTTATATTTGTATTGTTAAACAGTGCTAAATTATACTAAATAAATAAACAATACAAATGATCTGTAAAGAAAATAAAGAAAAAATACAAATAAAGTACGCATTGCTTTATTATTACGGCACACATCCGGGATAATAGGTTCAAATACCCCGAATAAGAGAAAGATAAGACGAAGAAAGAATATAATACAACCTGAACCATGTACATAGCCTACTCCGCGCTGCAAGCTGTCAGCCAGCATAATGCGCCTATCCAAACTGAACCACAAAATAACGAATTACTATTACGCTACCAGGCTTACCAAAGTATCTGCCAAAAATACCAGCGTGAAATAACCGCAATACAACAGTATTTACCCGGATGGACACCAGCGTTTAAATAGATTTTTTAAGTATCAAGTAGTTAGTATCAGGTATCAAGATTTTTCTCTTGGGTGAGTCCTTGTGCTATTTACTTACTATCAGATACTAAAATTCAATCAAATCAATCACAATAAGTACCAAATACTCAACTAAATGATAAAGATCACACAAAAACTAAAAAACCACTTATGGTGGTTAATTATAACTGTCGATTATGATTATAGCCGCATCTCTATTGCTGACCATGAAATTAACGGCGATACTTTGACCCTTTGGTTAGAGGATAAGCACGACTTTAAAAACTCACTCGATGATTGTTTACAGGTAGATCTCACCTTAAAGCAATTCGCGAAAATAATTACAACTGAAAACTTAAATAGCTATGAAGGCACCAAAATGCACCCAACTAAAAAGTTTGTTTATAAAGACCGCATCGAGATCAATAAACCGATAAAATGGTATCAGGAAGACGCCAGTCCAACTGAACAGCAGTGGGCAAGAGAAGCGATGCTTAAGGCCCTGCTTACTCAATTGGTAGAAACAGAGGTGTATGATGGTAGTCAGGACGATATGCTTTTTGTTTAATTAATTATGCCAATTGGCATAGTTTGAATCTGAATTTTACTAGTCATCCTGAACTTGTTTTGGGATTACAGGACAATTCTACAGCTCACTTAGCAGGAGGGATGTTGAAATAAATTCAGCATGACTTGGATTGTTGTTGGCTTGAACTTAATCCATTAGTCATCCCGAGCTTGTTTCGGGATCCCACAGGACAATTCTACTGCTTACTTAGTAGGAGGGATGTTGAAATAAATTCAGCATGACTTGACATTCGTCAAACAAAAAAAGGCCGGAAGTTAACTTCCGGCCTTTTAAAAGTGTTTTTATTAAGGCTTATGCGCCTGTTAAAGCTGCTGCACCGCTCACAATCTCTGTAAGCTCTGTGGTAATGGCCGCCTGGCGAGCCTGGTTGTATGAAAGTTTAAGAGCTTTCAATAAATCACCGGCATTTTCGGTCGCTTTATCCATCGCCGTCATCCGCGCGCCATGCTCTGATGCATGTGAATCTAACACAGCTTTGTAAACCTGGATCTTAATATTTTTAGGGATTAATTGCTCAACAATTTCTTCCTGAGATGGCTCTAAAATGTAGTCAACCTGTGTCGCGTTAGCATTAGCTGGTTTCTCAGTTTTAGGAACCGGTAATAATTGCTCAGCAACCAAAATCTGCATAGCAGCATTGCGGAATTGGTTATAAACCAACTCAACCCTGTCGTACTGTCCTTTTAAGAAGCCATCCATAATGCTTTCAGTTATTTTTGAAACATTAAGGAAGTTAAGGTCTAAATAAACATCATTATTGTTGCCAATAACTTTGTAATTACGCTTTTGGTAAAATTCCTGGGCTTTTTTACCAATTGCAACTATTGATACATTACCGGCACGAAGCTGGTTGCTGTATTTTTCGGCAATAAGGTTATTAGCAGTTTTAATAGCATTCATGTTGAACGCACCTGCTAAACCACGGTTTGAGTTAACCACAATTACAAGTACTTTGTTAGGTTCACGCTCTTCCAAAAAAGGAGAACAACCTTCCTCTAAACTTGCAGATAGGTTTGCCAGCAGTTCATTAAGCTTGGTTGCGTATGGGCGTAACGCCACTATGGCATTAGTGGCACGCTTTAACTTAGCAGCCGAAACCATTTTCATGGCCTTGGTGATCTGCTGCGTTGAGCTTACCGATGCTATCCTGTTTCTTACTTCTTTTAAATTAGCCATTCTTTTTTGAGTATCAAGTATTTAGTATCAAGTATCAGGATCTGACGCTATCTGCTATTTACCTTACTAATTCTTTTAATTATTAAGAAGCTGTATCAAGTAGTTTTTTGTCTTGCTACTTGATACTAGCTACTAATTAATATTTTCCTGCCAGTTCTTTAGCTACTGTTTCCAGTACGCTGGTAACAGAGTCATCCAGTTTACCTGCTTTTAGTGCAGCTAATACTTCTGGGTGACGCTCTTCTAACTGATCAGTGTATTCTTTTTCAAATGTACGTATGTCTTTTACAGGCACGCTACGCATTAAATTCTTAGTTCCTAAGTAAATAACGGCAACCTGTTTTTCAACTGTTACAGGTGAAAATTGTCCTTGTTTAAGTATCTCAACGTTACGCGCGCCTTTATCAAGTACGTTTTTGGTTGATGCATCAAGATCAGAACCGAATTTTGAGAATGCTTCAAGCTCGCGGTATTGCGCCTGGTCAAGCTTTAATGTACCCGCAACTTTCTTCATTGATTTGATCTGCGCGTTACCACCTACACGAGATACCGAGATACCTACGTTAATAGCCGGACGAACACCCGCGTTGAATAAGTTTGATTCCAGGAATATCTGGCCATCAGTGATCGAGATCACGTTGGTTGGGATATAAGCTGATACGTCACCTGCTTGTGTTTCGATAATTGGCAATGCGGTTAATGAACCACCACCTTTTACAACTTCTCTTAATGATTCAGGTAGATCGTTCATCTCTGCAGCGATAGAATCATTTTGGTTGATTTTAGCGGCACGCTCTAATAAACGGCTGTGCAGGTAAAATACGTCACCAGGATAAGCCTCACGGCCCGGTGGGCGACGTAATAACAATGACACCTCACGGTAAGCAACCGCTTGTTTTGAAAGATCATCATAAATGATCAAAGCAGGGCGTCCGGTGTCACGGAAAAACTCACCGATAGCAGCACCGGCAAATGGCGCGAAGAACTGCATAGGAGCAGGATCGGCAGCGGTTGCAGCAACTACTACAGAGTAAGCCATAGCGCCATTTTCTTCCAAAGTACGAACAATGTTCGCAACAGTTGAAGCTTTTTGGCCACAAGCTACATATATACAATAAACCGGTTTGCCGGCTGCATAAAATTCTTTTTGGTTGATGATAGTATCGATACAAACCGCAGTTTTACCTGTTTGGCGGTCACCGATAACCAACTCACGTTGTCCGCGACCGATAGGGATCATCGCGTCAATCGCTTTAATACCTGTTTGTAAAGGCTCAGTTACCGGCTGACGGTAAATTACACCCGGAGCTTTACGCTCGATAGGCATTTCGTAAGTTTTACCTGTGATTGGTCCTTTACCGTCGATAGGCTCGCCTAATGTGTTAACAACACGGCCAAGCATGCCTTCGCCAACGTTAATTGAAGCGATCTTTTTAGTACGTGATACTGTGTCGCCTTCTTTTACATTGTCCGACTGACCTAGTAATACAACACCTACGTTGTCCTCTTCAAGGTTAAGCACGATGCCCTGTAGGCCATCAGCAAATTCAACTAACTCGCCTGATTGTACTTTAGTTAAGCCGTATACACGGGCAATACCGTCACCCACCTGGAGCACGGTACCTACTTCTTCTAATTCAGATTCTGACTTGAAGCCTGACAACTGCTGGCGCAATATTGCTGATACTTCATCTGGTCTTACCTCTACCATTTTTTAAATTTTATTTAGAGTTTTGATTTTTTACTTAATTAAACTGCAGCTTGCGAAAATTCTTTTTTCAACTTAGTTAAGCTGCTTGATATACTGGTATCAACCTGCCTGTCGCCTACGGTTAAAATAAAGCCGCCAATTAATGCCGGGTCTACCTTAGCAGTAAGTTTAACAGTTCCTTTGGTTGATGCTTCAATCTCGGCTACAATTGTTTTCTTATTAGCTTCTGATAATTCAGCAGCCGAAACAACTGTTGCTTTGATAATGTTATTGATAACATCATACTGGTTGATAAATTCCTGCGCTGCAGGATATAAAACTTCAGCACGATTTTTATTTACCATTAGTTTAAAAAACGCAATGGTAACCGGGCTTACTTTACCGCCAAAAATGGCATCAAGTATCTGAATCTTTTTATCATGATAAATGATAGGGTTCACCAAAACCGCGTTAAGCTCCGAATTTGCTTTTATGGTACGCACAAAGAATTCCATATCAGCATTTATCGCTTCTAAGGCTTTTTGTTCTACCGCAAGGTCAATAAGTGATTTGGCGTACCGTATTGCTACCGTTATTTCTGACATATTTTTTGAGTTGAAAGTTGAAGGCTGAAAGTTGAAAGTGAGGAGATAAACCTTAAACTTTTAACTTTCTACTTTTAACTTTTTACAATTTCACTTCTTTTAATAATTCTGTTACCAACGCATCTTGTTTGCTGGCATCTTCGAATTGTTTGCGCAATACTTTTTCGGCAATTTCTAATGAAAGAGAGGCTACCTGGTTTTTAACATCAGCAATAGCTAAAGCTTTTTGCATGTTAATTTCCAATCTTGCTTTTTCAATCATTTTAGCGCCTTCTTCCTGTGCAGCTTCTTTTGCTTCACCAACAATCTTGTCTTTAAGTTTGCGGGCTTCCTGCAAAATAATATCACGCTCGGCGCGGGCATCTCTAAGTAAAGATTCGTTCTCGCTGGTTAAGCGGGCCATTTCTTCCTTAGCAGCTTCTGCCTTCATCAAAGCGTTCTCAATAGATATTTCACGCTCGTTTATCGCGCCTAATATTGGTTTCCAGGCAAATTTGCCCAGTATGAACAAGAATATCAGGAATGATATGGTGGTCCAGAATACTAAACCTATTTCGGGTGTAACTAACTCCATAATGGATATATACTTATGTTAGATTTTATTTTTTGAATAATTTCTTTTCAAAAAACATTTCCGGAGCCAACCGCTCCGGAAAGTTTTTTTGATTTTTTTAGCCAATCATGGCAACAACCACCGCGAATAACGCAACACCTTCAACAAGTGCCGCAGCGATGATCATGTTTGTTTGGATTTTAGAAGCAGCTTCTGGCTGGCGAGCAATACCTTCAACAGCTTTACCACCAATTTGGCCAATACCGATACCTGCACCGATAACAGCTAAACCTGCGCCTAATGTTCCAATTTTACCAACTACTCCAGCTGCAGCTACAGCCTGAGCTAAGGTTCCGATCATTCCAATCATTTGTTTAAATATTAATATATGTGTTTAAAAAAAATTAAATTTCATGTTGCTCACCATGGTGTTCCTGAACAGCCATACCGATGAACAATGCGGTTAACATGGTGAAGATGTAAGCCTGTAAAAATGCAACCAGTAATTCAATGGTATCCATAAATACTACGAATACAACAGATGCCGGTGATACCGCCAATGAATTAAAAATAAATATTAGTGATATTAGGCTTAGTACGATAATGTGACCCGCGGTGATGTTCGCGAACAAACGTATCATTAAAGCGAAAGGCTTTGAAATAATACCGATCAATTCTACCGGCACCATAATGATGTATAACCAAAGTGGAATTTCAGGAGTGAAAATGTGTTTCCAATAATATTTGTTACCACTAAAGTTTATTACCAATAACACGATAAACGATAATGATAAAGTTACCGCTATATTACCTGTCAGGTTAAAACCTCCGGGGAAAATTGGAATTAAGCCCAATAAGTTGTTTATCAATATAAAAAAGAATAAGGTAAGCAACAGGGCCATGTATTTGCTATGCTTAACACCAATATTCGGGATGGCAACATCATCACGTACAAATACCACCAACGGTTCCATAAATGATTGTAAACCTTTTGGCGCTTTGCCAACACGTTTTTTGTATGATGAAGATACGCTTCCGAAAATAATAAATAATATTATCATACCTAACCACATACTCGCAACATTGCGGGTGATCGAGAAATCATATACTTTCTTGGTAGCGTCAACATTACCGGTTTCATCGGCTATCTTAATTTTATTCTTTACCAGGACATAATCATTTTTGCCGTGATAAACTTCGTCTTCATGTAAATTTGAAGAGCTGAATATTTCAATGCCTTTGTCTGTATACAAGATTACAGGCAATGGTATTGCAAAGGGTTTAACAAGCGGAATGCTCACATGCCATGAGTGCGCATCGCCAATATGTTCAAAAATTGCATCTTTAGGATCGTAGGGTTTATTACCATCTTGAGCAGCCTTTCCCTGCGAAAATGCCATGACCGGAATTGCCCACAATGCTATAAAGAGAGCACAAATACGTGAAAGCTTTAAAATTTTTGAGTTCAGAATCAACCTTTTTTCCATTTAAAATGAACTTTTTTACCTTGAATTTTGGTTGCGCAAGTTACGCAACAAACCGTAAATTTCAAAGACCATATTCAAGAAATATAAATACATAAAATCTACCACGAAAACTATCTTTTCAGGCTTGGTTTCTTTTATGAAAATGAGCACAAAAACCAGGCAGGCTAAAAGCTTAAAAGTGGTGGCTCCTAAAAATGCCTGGGCATACATTTCACTGTTTTTTTGCTGAACGATAAGTACCGCTAAAATGGTGATAAGGGTTAGCGCCGATACAAAAACAAAGATGCCCCAAAAGTTGGGTATTAACCAATATCCGTTATCAACGTATGTTAAAATAACCGGGGGCACAGCCAGCAGGGCGCTAAATATTATAAATTGCAGTAATACTTTATATAATTTCAATTTTTGAGGGATTTGAATACGGTATAAAAAGAAATAAATACGCCAATAAGTGAAAGCATAGCTGTAACCCATTGCGTTTGGTGATTTTCGGCCTTATCAATACGGTAGCCAATATAGGTAAACGCGCCTATAATAGCTATCATTTGGAAGGCAAGCCCAGTGAATTTCAAATAGTTATTTGGCCCGGTGGAATCCTCGGGTTCAATCTTAGGCTCATTTTCTGGCATCTGCAAATTTATTAATCCTATTGCATACTATTTAGTATTTTAGCAAAGCTTTTTATAAATGAATATACTTTGAGGCGAGTTTATAAACCTTCTTTATCAAAACGAATTAAAATTTTGCTTTTGGTCCCGTTTATTATCGGGATATTTTTTGTGGGTTGCTCTACAGAAAAACATACCGGTTTTAACCGTGCTATGCAAAACCTAACCGCGCATTATAATATCCTTTTTGATGCGAACCAAATATTGGATCAAAAGCAGGCCGATTATGATCTGACGTTTGTTGACTCCTACAACGAAATACTGAATGTTTACCAGGACACTACTACCGGCCCCAAATCATATACCTTAGATAAAGACCTGCAAAGCGCGGTGGATAAAGCCAACAAGATTATTGGTTATAAGGATCAGAGCCATTACATAGGCGATGCATACCTGGTGTTAGGTAAAGCTAATTTTTTAGGTGGCCAATACTTTAATGCCGGCGAATATTTTAACTATGTAACGGAAGAATTCGGCACTGAAAAGAATTTAATAGAAGAGGCTTATACCTGGAAGGCGCGTACCTTAATGTATTTGAATAAACTGCCGGATGCTAAGCTGGTATTGGATACCGCCTTGCAAAACATCAATCCAAAAAGAAATACCACTGCCGATGTTTATGCCACCAAGCTACAATACGATATTGACATACAGGACTACGTTGATGGCGAGGCCATGGCCAAATTAGCAATTCAGTATTGCCATACTAAAAATCAGCGCCTGCGTTGGACCTTTATTTTAGGTCAGTTACAGGAATTGAATAATCATACCGCAGATGCCTATGCCAACTATACTAAAATTGCTAAGAGTAATGCTGTGTTTGAGATGTCGTTTAATGCTGATTTAAACCGTATACGTATTGAAGATGCGCAAAACGGTATAAAACAGAGCAGGATTCAAAAACTGAGGAGCTTACTGAAAAACCCGAATAATAAGGAGTTTAAAGATCAGATATATTATCAGATAGCGCAGCTATATTTTTCTGATAAGGACATCACCAATGCGATAAAGAACTACAAGCTGTCTATAAGCTCAAGTATCAAAAATCAGAATCAAAAAGGGATATCATATCTGCGTATTGCTGATATTAATTTTAATATTAAGGCCGACTATGTAACCGCTAAAAAATACTATGATAGTACATTAACTACACTATCACCTAATTATCCTGGTTACCTGATCATTCAAAAGAAAACCAATAACCTGCAGCTACTTACCGATCGTCTGAAGATAATATCACGCGAAGATACTTTGCAAATGCTGGCTGGTCTTGATGAAAAGGCTCGTCGCGCTAAAATTGACACGATGGTTTTGGCTCATACCGCGCAAATGGAGGCTGATGCCAATAACGCCCTCGCGGCAAGCAAGGCAAACAATAGCACAGGTGCAGGTGGTAATTTGTATAATACTCCCGGTGGTGGTAACAGCACATTTTATTTTTACAATTCAAATGCGGTAAGTCAGGGTTATCAGGAATTTCAGCGTTTATGGGGCAGCCGTAAACTGGAAGACGATTGGCGCAGAAGCAATCGTTCTTCAACTGCAGGGGCAAATACTGCGGTTAGCCCAACTCAGGGTACTTTGGCAACTTCTGGTCCTGCTGCAAAATCAGGTGAGTCGGTAGCCGCGGCAAATTATCGGCAGCAAATTGTATTGAATTTACCTACAACACCCGATCTGCTTGTCCAATCAAACCTACGTATTTATAACGCGTTATTTGATATTGCTAATTTTTACCGTGATATTTTGGATGATAAAAAAGAAGCGATCAATACGTATGAAAATATATTAAAACGCTTCCCGAATACTCCGAATAAGCCTGCAATTGATTATAGCTTGTACCGCCTCTACTCCGAGCTTAATGATCCTAAGGCAGATGCTTACAAAAATGACCTATTAAAAAATTACCCGGAAACAGCCTTTGCCAAAGTTATCCTCGACCCGGAATACAGCAAGAAATTAGATGATAAAGAGGCTGAATTTAAAGCGCTTTACAATCAAATCTATGACCTGTATGCCAGCAGAAAATATATCGATGTAGTAAGCAGGGTTGATGAGGTAATGAAACAATATCCAAATAACTCGTTGGCTGCGCAATTGTATTATTTGCGTGCGGTATCTGCCGCGCATAACGAACCGGTTGCTGCTTTCGTGAATGATTTGCAACAGATAGTTAAAAACTACCCGAATGACCGATTGATTACGCCATTAGTTAAACAGCATATTAACTACATAAATGCTAATCTGGTTGATATGTCGGCCAGGCATAATGCATTATTGTACAGCGATACTACGGCTGTACCATTTGCTCCGTTGGTCGAAAATAAAAAAGAAACGCCATACCGGGTTCCGGGTAGGCACTTTGATTTTGATAACCAGGTTGCTGATGTTCGTAAGCCGGTAAAAAAAGTGGATACCGCGAAAAAGGTTGATTCTGTAAAAGCAGCTCCGGCACAAGTGGCTATTCTTACACCAGCCCAAAAACAGCCATATAATTCCAAATTGTTTTCAAAGCGCGATAGTACCAACTACTATTTTATAATAAATATTAGTAATGATAATACTAACCCGGCATCTTCACGTTTTAGTATAGGTCAGTTTAACCGTACAAATTATGACGGTAAGGGGATAACGCATCAATTGATGCAGGTTGGCGATAATAACCGATTGATTTATGTAGGCAGATTTTATAGCCTAGGTGAAGTTAAAGCTTATGCAAGGGCGATTGTGCCACTGTTGGGTGAGATTATGAAGATACCAAAGGATAAATACAGTTTTTTTATCGTTACCAAGGAAAATCTGGATAAATTAGCCGACAAAAAAACATTGGATAGTTATTTCGATTACTATCAAAACAATTATTAATATGCAAAAAAAGGAAGTTAAATTATCACCACAAGAAATAAAAAGATATAACTGGCTGATATGGAAGATTGCCATAGGCTTTGTGGTGCTTTTTGCTTTGTTGATAACAGTTACGGCTTTTGGTTTATTTGGTACGCTGCCACCTTTCCGCGATTTGGAAAACCCTAAAAGCAACCAGGCATCTGAGATCATATCGTCCGATAAAAAAGTTTTGGGTACTTATTATGTTCAAAACAGATCGAGTGTCACTTATAAAGATTTGTCGCCTTATTTGGTGAATGCATTGGTAGCAACTGAGGATAACCGTTTTTACCAGCACTCCGGTATCGATTTTCAGCGTTCATTCAGTATTATTTTTTATAATTTAATAGGCAAGCCGCAAGGGGGGAGTACAATTACCCAGCAATTGGCTAAAAACTTATATAATGGCGGCGGTAGTCACAATCCATTTGTACGTATCACACAAAAATTAAAGGAGCTAATTATTTCTGTTCAATTAGAAAGGCATTATACCAAACAGGAAATTTTAACCATGTATTTAAATACAGTTGATTTTGGTGCTTATAATACCTACGGCATAAAATCAGCTACACGTACTTATTTTAATACAACGCCTGATAAGGTAAGTCCCGATCAGGCTGCTTTATTGGTAGGGATGCTAAATGCACCGGGTTTATATTCACCTATCAGGCATCCGCAGAATGCGATCGGCCGCCGTAACCTGGTATTGGAGCGTATGGGTAAGGAAGGCTATTTAACCTCGGGACAGGTGGATGAATTCAAACAGAAACCATTAGACCTTGAATTTACCCGGATTGATCATAACGAAGGATTGGCTCAGTATTTCAGGGCAGTGCTTAAAAAGGAAATACAAAAGATATTGATTGACAAATCTATCACCAAACCCGATGGTACACCTTACGACCTTGACCGTGACGGCCTGAAAATATATACTACTATAGATGCTACAATGCAGGAATATGCAGAAGAATCGCAACGTGAATACATGCGTGGTCTGCAGGCACAGTTTAATGATCACTGGAGAGGGCACAGCCTTTGGAAGGAGATTAAAAACTATAAGCTTTTGCTTGATCAGGGTATGCGCAGGAGCGATAGATATAAAGAATTAGTTTCTGAAGGAAAATCAGACGACGAGATCAGGGAAAATTTTAATACACCCGATTCTATAAACCTATTTACCTGGAGAGGGGATATAGATACGGTAATGAAACCTATAGACTCAATTGTTTATTGCAAGATGCTGCTGCGTAATTCACTAATGAGTATGGATCCTACAACAGGCTACATTAAAGCCTGGGTTGGTGGTATAAATTTTGAACATTTTAAATACGATCAGGTTAAGGATGGCGCACGCCAGGTAGGTTCAACAGCCAAACCGTTTACCTATGCTAAAGCTGTTCAAGAAAGCTATTCGCCTTGTATGGAGTTTAATAACGTGCCGGATACAATTGATTATGATGGCCAAAAATGGTGTCCGCGTTCAGGAAAAACGGAAACTATACCCGGTATGTTAACCATGAGGGAGGCTTTAGCGCATTCACAAAACTGGATAACTGCTCACATCATGAAGGAGATTACCCCTCCGCCTGTTGTTGAATTGATTAAAAGAATGGGTATAACTACTGATGTCCCACCTTATCCATCTATCTGCCTTGGTAGTTTTAATGCCTCAGTTTTTGATATGACTGGTGCGTATGGCGTATTTGCCAACCACGGTGTATGGACACAACCAACATTTTTATTACGGATTGAGGATAAAAATGGTAACGTATTATACACTAATCACACACAAATTAAACAAGCCATGGATGAGCAAACCGCTTACGTAATGACGTATATGCTTAAGGCTGTGGTAACGGATGGTACAGGTGCAAGGATGGGCTTTAAATATCACCTAACTAACCCAATAGCAGGAAAGACGGGTACACCGAATGATAACTCCGACGGATGGTTCGTTGGGTATACACCACAATTGGTGACCGGTGTTTGGACAGGTTGCGAAGACCGTGATATACATTTCCGTACCGAAAGACTTGGCGAAGGCGCTAATACTGCATTGCCTATATTTGCGCTTTATATGCAAAAAGTTTATGCTAATACATCCCTCGGGATTAAGAAGAATGTTGATTTTGATCCACCCAAGGGAGGACTCAGTATAACGCTCGACTGTGGTGCTTACAACCAGCAACAACAAGGAACGAATCCGGTGGATAAGAAATTGCAATTTTAGACGATACAAATAAAAAAAGCGTCATTGCGAGCGGAGCGTGGCAATCCCTAACTATGCAGAGCAGCTCTGTAAATCGGGGATTGCCACCTTCGCTCGCAATGACGTTGTGAATAATTGTTAAAGATAAGTGACTAATGGCTGAGAAATTTGATTACCGGGCAGCGCTTAAGAATGTTCCGCATAAGCCCGGTGTTTATCAGTACTGGGATAGCGAGAAGGAGCTGATATATATTGGTAAGGCCAAGGATTTACGCAACAGGGTATCATCATATTTTAACAATCCTAACGTAAATGCAAAAACAAGGGTTTTAGTTTCCAAAATACGCGATATCACTTTTACCATTGTTGATACCGAGATTGATGCATGGCTACTGGAAAACAGTCTGATCAAAAAACATCAGCCACGCTACAACGTAATGCTAAAGGATGATAAAACTTATCCCTGGATCATTATTAAAAATGAAAATTATCCACGTATCTTCTGGACGCGGAGGATTGTGCGGGATGGATCAAAATACTTGGGCCCATATGCATCTGTAAGCATGATGCATAATATTTTAGGGTTGATAAAGGAAACGTATCCGCTACGTACCTGTAACCTTGCGCTTACCCGTCAAAATATTGAGAAAGGCAAATTTAAAGTTTGTCTGGAATATCAGCTAGGGAACTGCAAAGGCCCATGTCAGGATTATCAAACCGAAAGCGATTATGATCATAACATCGGCGAAATAACCGATATTTTAAATGGTAAGATAGGAGCGGTGCTGCGCGGCTTGCGTGCCGATATGGAAGAGGCTATCAGCACCATGAATTATGAGTATGCTCATAAGCTGAAAAGGAAATTTGAATTGCTCGAGAATTATCAGAGCAAATCAACCGTAGTAAATTCATCTATTACCGATATTGATGTGTTCAGCATCGCATCCGAAGAGAAATACGCCTTTGTTAACTTTTTAAAGATAATGAACGGTACCATCATCCAAACCCAAACTATCGAACTAAAAAAACGATTGGATGAAAGCGATGAGGAATTGCTTACGCTAGCTATATCAGAGTTCAGGACACGCTATAACAGCCATTCTAAAGAGATTATAGTGCCTTTTAAGGTTGATGTGGAAGATAGCTCATCCATTAAGTTTACCGTGCCTAAATTGGGCGAAAAACGTAAGTTATTGGATCTGTCGCAAAAGAATGTGCAATTCTTTAAAAAGGAACGCATTGATCAGTATGAAAAGCTAAACCCGGAGATACGTACCGAACGTTTGCTAACGCAGATGATGAAAGACTTACGGATGAACCAATTGCCGAGGCATATTGAATGTTTTGATAATTCTAACTTCCAGGGTAAATACCCGGTATCGGCAATTGTGGTTTTTAAGGATGGCAAGCCATCAAAAAAAGACTACCGGCATTTTAATGTGAAAACAGTTGTTGGTCCGGATGATTTCGCGACGATGGAGGAGGCTGTACAACGCCGTTATCGCCGCATGCTTGATGAAGGAACAGAATTACCCCAATTGATTATTATTGATGGGGGCAAGGGCCAGCTATCATCTGCCATGAAAAGCCTTAAGTTGTTAGGCATCGAAAAGCAGGTTACTATAATAGGAATAGCCAAACGCCTGGAAGAATTATATTATCCCGGCGATCAATATCCATTATATCTCGATAAAAAATCTGAGACTTTAAAAGTAATACAACAATTAAGAGATGAAGCCCACCGTTTTGGCATCACCTTCCACCGCAAGAAGCGCGATCAGGGTACCTTAGTTACCGAACTCGACCTGATTGATGGTATCGGCAAAACAACATCAGGTAAGCTGTTGAAGTACTTTAGATCGGTTAAAAAAGTACGTGAGGCAACTGAAGCTGAATTACTGGAAGTAGTGAATACTAAACAAGCCAAAGCAATTATTAGTTATTTCAGCGCTAAGGTTGTTGAATAGTAAGCGCCATTGTCATTGCGAGGAACGAAGCAATCGCACGTAGAAAGGCAGCCTTGCATAGTTCGCGATTGCTTCGTTCCTCGCAATGACATAGTGGTATTATTAAAACAAAAAAGGAGCGTAAAACGCTCCTTTTCCTAATTTCGATCAAATCACTAATCTTAATATTGCCACAGGTTAAGTTCCCAATCCATAAGGGATTTCTTTACTTTTTCTGCTTCGTATAACTTATCTATACCTTGTGCGTAATCTTTTATACGTTCGTCTTTATCGTTAGATACTTTTACAATGTAGCTATCAAATAGGCGTTTCATAAATACATCATCAAAGCTTAAACCGGTAGCATCACTGTGATGGTTTACTACCTCTTTAACCGCTAATACCTGGCGTGCATCCGGGAAATAGATCCAAAAAGCTGGTTGGTAATCAATATCAACACTACCTGCTTTAGGTTTAATCATAGGAGCTATGCCAATGATACGTGGTTCAAAAATCCCACGCTGCCTGTCAAAAATCCAGTCTTCTTTGATGCGGAATTTCACAACGCTGTCAGGATTAAACTCACCTGCAACTATTGATGAACCTATTTTGTTACCGTCTTTATCAAATTTATCAACTACAGAGCTATCGGCCATTCTGCTTTTTGCTTGCTCGGGAGTTAAAGGGTGGTAGAAGCTATCGCCATCCGGGTCATTTTTAGGATCAGGAGTAGCATCATAAGCAGTAAGTTCGCCATCAGCTATTGCATTCATTAAAACATCAATCAACCTTGATTTAGGCGAAGCCAGGTAAGTATTCATCTTCATACGAAGATCAATCTCGCGCCAGATACGTTTCGCGTAAGCAACATCAGCTTCGCGCAGGTGCGGGTATGGTGTTACTTTGGCACTCAGGATATTGGTTTTTTTATAATAACCATCCAATGGCCTGTCAAAAGGTTTTAATGGGGCTGATGTTGCAGATGGAGCTGCAGACTGAGCCTGTAGAGCTGTATTTTGTGGAGCAGGCGCTACTTGTTTTGCAGCAACCGTTTTCTTTTTAACAGTCTTCTTTTTTCTTTGCGCGAAGGTAGCAGTGCATGCTAAGCAAAGTACAATAAGTAAAATGTTCTTTTTCATATCTTTTTAATTTGCACTAAATGTAATAGGGTCAAGTCCACGCTGCGAACCATCAGGGCCAACAGCAACAATATCTTTAAACACAACAGTAGTTCCGGGGGTAACCGAAGCCATTGCAGTACGCATACTGCCTGTTATTTCGCTGCCGGTTGCTGATAATATAATTGCATCCTGGCGTGGTTTTATTATTACAACTGTAAAGCGTGTAACGCTAAACTTGGCATCAAATTCAAAATTATCAAGTTTGGCAAAAATCCTATCCTGGCTGCGTATGTTAGCAGCGCTGGTGTTACCACCGCTTTTGCCGGCAAACTCAGGCTTTGGATCAGGTATACGTTTTACACGGAAAATAGTTGAACCTAAAGTTATTGTTTTTCCACTAACTTGGCCAGTTACAGTAACTGTCGTTGTTCCGGGTGAGGTTACATTACCAACAAAATGGCCCGGTTTATCTTGACTTACAGAACCACTGGTCATACTTAAATGTAGTTTATCTAGGGGTATACCTGGTGCAGAAACCGCTAGTGGGTTTGGCAAGCCGATATATAAAACGTTCATTTTTTCCGGTGATACAACAGCAGATGGTCTTGCTACCTGGTAAGTTTGAGTAACGTCTTTATGATCAAATGTTCCATCATTCTTTTTGTAGGTAATCCTACCTGTCCATGTAAATACACCTTCAGAATTTGTATTAACAGTATAAGTTCCTTTTCCGTTAGATACAGGAATTTTACTTCCATTAACGGTAATGTCCGGAGTTGATCTTGAGTCAGATGCAGTTAAAAACACCTGTGCTGTGTATGGCTGGCCTGCAATTACGTAACTTGTAGGCGCAACTGCAACCGCATCAAATTGATCAAGATTCACAACGGCTTGGTCAACTTCACCTAATATCTTTTTAACAACCTCGTTTTCCGCATTTTTGGTGTCAGACTGAATTTTGATCAACGCAGTCATGGCTGCGGCCATAGGGATACCTTCACCAAAATTGGCATTTTCCCAGTCCTTGTTAGGAAAGCCATTTATATGGGGAGGAGCTGGCGCATCTAACGAAAGATTTACGCCTGCTCTTTCTTTATCACTTAGTAATGCTAATAAACCGTTTTTGGTCTCGTCAATCTTTTTATGTAATTCGTAAGCATATTTTTGATCATTGATCATCATATGCACAGAAACGTCAAGGTTTTCACGGCCGCTATAATCACCTGTTGCCGGGTCGATATCGCCTGCTGCTTGAATGAACTTATGTTTCAGCGTTTCTATATATTCATTAAGTTCATCAGCTAATTGCTTTGCTTTTAACGCCTTATTATATATAGGCTGCGCTCTTTGAGGTTGCTCCTTTAATTTTGTAGCCTCGAAAGCTTTAAATGTTTGGTTAATACCTGCTTCTACGTTTGTTTTTGAAGCTGATAAGCTATCGCTTATATGTTTAAATGCATCCAGCAAACTATCGGGTACATCGAGTGCTATCAGGCCTAAAAGAACCAGATAGAGGATACCCATCATTCGCTGTCTTGGGGTTTGTTTACCTCCAGCCATTTGCTTTAAATATTATTTTAGTTTATAAAAAACTGTTATTATCAATTATATGTATTAAGCGCGTGGTTGGTTCATTGCCGATAGCATGTTACCATAAACCGCGTTTAATGAAGATAAGCTTTTTGCTAACTGGTTTACTTCAGTTTTAAACTGTTGTGAGCCGTCAACCGATTCTGTAAAGTTTTGCATGGTAACTTCCATGTCTTTGTAGAATTTGTTCATTGATTTTAAATGATTACTTGAATCCTGAAGCTCAAGTTCATAAACCGCATTTAAAGCCGAAAGGTTTTTTGCCATTGTAACCACTTGCTCATGATAAGTTTTTGAATCTATTTCAGAACCAGCCATCTCAGTAAGGTTTGCTGATGCTTTATCAAAAGCAACGCTTAGTTTATCATAACTGTCGCTCGCTGTTTTAATTTTCTCTGTAAATACAGTGGTAGCATTACCTGCATCAGTTACACGTGATATAGCTGCTACTTTATCGCCAAAAGTTCTTAAGCCGTCACCTAAGCTACGGATCAGCTCAGGGCCGATATTAGCATCTTCCATCATCTTATCTAAAGCTGCAGTTTCTGAAAAGTTGCTTCCTGAACCAATTGCCCCCCTTGATGAGGATGTAGGTAATTCACCTTTATAATCTTCTGATAACTCAGGGTAAGCTCTTGTCCAGTCAATTTCAGTAGTATCCCTTTGAAAACCTAGTATGGCAAATAAAAATGCCTCCATCCCTAATCCCAATGAAATAAAGAAACCACCATACGGCCAATGCTGTATTTTAAACAGCAAACCGATGATAACTATTGTAGCACCCCATGATACAATATTGTTTATTCCGTAAGGTTGTTTTTTCCCAGCCATAGCTTTATATAGAATATTTATTTTTTATTAAATGCTAATTTAGTGTTTATCCTTAATATCACGACCAAGGAAGTGTGTTACACAACGGAAACCGATATATGATTTCGCGGTATCTTGATATTCGTAAGTACGGGTTGAATTTTGAAGAAAATAACCAACATCTTTCCATGATCCGCCTTTTACTACTTTACGTTTCAACACTTCTGGATCGCTTGCTTTTGCATTGTACTCAAAAGTAGGAGCCAAATCATGAACGAATGTTGATGCGGACTCATTGAATGCTGATGATGTCCACTCGGCAACGTTACCCGCCATATTGTATAAACCGAAATCATTCGGGAAATAGGATTTTACGTTTACAGTGTAAGCTCCTCCGTCGTCGGTATAATTACCACGGCCCGGTTTAAAGTTTGCCAATAAGCAGCCTTTAGCATTTTTGATGTAAGGACCACCCCAAGGGTAATCAGTACCAACTCTTCCGCCGCGTGCCGCATATTCAAACTCAGCCTCGGTTGGTAAATCATAACGTAAACGGTGTGGTAAGTGGCGTTTATCTTTGGCAGCATCGTTTAAACGGCTACGCCATATGGTAAAGGCCGTTGCCTGGCGCCAGGTAACCCCAACAACAGGGTAATTTTTGAATGCAGGGTGAGAGAAGTAACCTTCAACCATTGGTTCGTTGGCAGCGTATGAGAAATCGCTTAACCAAACCAAAGTATCCGGATAAACCTCAACAGTATCGCGGAAAATGAAGTCAGAACGTTTTTTTGTTTTATCGCCTCTGTGATTAGCCGCATCGCGAAGCTCCATGATAGAGTATTGATATTTTAACAGGTGAACGTCAATTTCGTTTTTATCAAACACACGGTCATCACCTTGGTAGTACATGCCATCAAGCTTAGAAGCGTTTGCTGCTCCAGCTTTGCTGCGTGCGTTCCAGATAGGGTTTTTGCTTACATATGCCCAGTTGATGTATTTTTTACCACTTGTATTGGTGGTTGCACCTTTACGTGGAGTTAAATAATATTTCTGATCATTGAGGTAGTTGGTGATGGCGATTGAATCACGTACCCAGAATACAAATTGTTTGTACTGGTTGTTGGTGATTTCGGTTTGGTCCATAAAAAATGGGGGTATTGTTACTTGTTTTGTTTGGGCGATTTGCGAAAAGGTAACATCCTGATCGGTTTGACCCATTAAAAACGAGCCACCGGGTATGTATACCATACCATACGGCACCTCAGCACGGAAATTCCGTTGCGGTACGCCTGTTAATTCACCCTCACCTCCATTGCGGCAACCGCTGAAGATGACTGCAAAAACAACTACAACTACTAAAGAGTATATCTGTCTCATATAAAATTCAAAAATTTAGCTATATAAATATAACATAAATGAAATGCCCGAATATATTAAATATTGATGAAGCAAATGGTTAAATAAAACATTTTTATCATCAGTTTGCAACAAAACGTTTAATGTGCGTGTTAATTACCCCGAAATTTTAATATAACCTAAAATTTAAAGTGTTATATGTTAGTTACTTACAAAAACGGGTAATTAACAAGCATTGTTACGTAAAATCAATAAGAAAAGTTGCAATGAGGTTAATAATTTATACTTAAAATTATTTATTTACCTGTTTAACATACTGTTCTATTGCCATAGTCATGGATGGAGCTTGTGGAGTAGGTGCCGGAATATCCAAAATCAATCCTGATTCAAGCACGGCCTTGTGGGTTGTTGCCCCAAAAGCTGCTATACGGGTATTGTTTTGTTTAAAATCCGGGAAGTTCTTGTATAAAGATTGTATGCTTGACGGACTGAAAAAAGCAATCACGTCATAAAACACCTCAGCCAGGTCAGAAAGGTCGCTACATACTGTGCGGAAAAGCACGGCAGGAGTGAAGTTGTATCCGTTTTCCAGCAAAAACTTTTGTGTTTCTTCAGCAGCCACATCAGAACAAGGATATAGGAATTTTTCGCCAGAGTGCTTTTTAAGTACTTCGGCCAAATCAGCAGCGGTTTGTTTACCGAAGAATATTTTGCGTTTTCGGTACTGTATATACTTTTGCAAGTACAGTGCGATGGTTTCTGAAAGACAGAAGTATTTCATGTCAACCGGTACTTCAAAGCGCATTTCTTCACATATTCTAAAAAAATGATCGGCTGAGTTACGGCTGGTAAATATTACAGCGCTGAAATCAACAAGGTTGATTTTCTCTTTACGGAAATCCTTGGCCGGAACACCTTCAACATGTATAAATGCTCTGAAGTCAATCTTCAGGTTATGTTTCTTGGCCAGTTCGGCGTAGGGGTTCTTATCGTTCTCAGGTTTTGGTAAAGTAACCAAAATACTTTTTACCTTTTTCTTTCTATCTTCCAAAATCAATTTTATAAAGCCTGATTGCTATAGGTTAAGTACTTTTATCAATATCAAAATGGGGCAAATTTCGAGGGCACAAAGATAGATAAATAAATAAAACTTATGAAATCGAATGTTCGAAATAATGTTAACACTGCTGCGAAGGTATATCCAAATGAATATTACCACTATCAATATAAGCGCTACAGCTAATAAGTAGGGGATTAATTGGGCCGCTATTAAACTAAAACAAATTGCTACCGGTAAAAAAACAAAGGCTATATTAAAGTAGGTTAAATACAGCGTAGTAATGTATTCGCCAACAATACGGTCAATATCAAAAAGAAACCCTATGATTTTTAGTAAAAGAAATTTAAATGCGAAAAGTGATATAATAATGAGCGACAGTGCAATAAAAAGTTGCATGCCACTTATGCTATAATAAACACCATTATAACTTGCCAGTTGATATAAAAATAAGCCAAAGGTTAAGCCAAATAACAGGAATAAACCGATAAAAGCCCATAAGTTTATTCCTCGATCTTCCTTATCCATCATAGACGCGCGCTTACTGTAAAACGACTGGAATATGCTTTTAATTTCGGTGCCGAGCGTTAGATTAAGCAATGCTGTATATAATAACAGGCCAATAATAATGGCTATTATCCAAGGGTCGCGGTTTTGGCGGTTATGCCCATACCCGAAGTTTCGTTTTGATGCAAAAGGTATATCTAAAAAAGTGCGCCCTGTATATAGCTCATGAGCCATTACATAAGCAGTAAACTGATTTACCCGGTTTGAGTCGGGGGTGATAAACATGTTTGTCAATGAATCCTGTACAAATTGCTGCCTTAAGGCAGTAGCCTGTGCCACAGAATCCAAAAAAGCTATGTGCCGTGGTTTAGCCCTGGCTGAATCTAAATAATGTTGCGGTGTGGCCGTTAATGATTGATTAGCTGTTTGCGCGGAATCCTGAGCAAATGCCCCTGTGAAGGCTATCAGCAAAAAAAGAAGACTCAGAGCAAAAAAACGCATTAATAAACCGGGCTTAATTATTAAGCTGCAAAATTACCGTATTATTTGATTGTTTTATAGGCTGATGATAATTTAATGAACCCTTAACTTAAATTGATAGAGCAATGAATTGCTTTGAGGGTATTTATATAATTTTCGCTTCTGATCATTAATACAATAAAGTTTAAATATCATCTGCGGTATCTTAAGGGTGTCATGTTAACAGTACTAAGCAATCATCAGGGATCAACTGTTTAAATTTTCCACATTAAAGAAATTGAACTGAGAGGGTATCCCCATTAATTTAAAATCAATTTTTTTAAGTTAAAAATACTATTAAGTTTATAATAGAGTTACTTTGCAAGTAGCGAACAAATTGATTTATAAAAAACTTTGCTCGATATAAATGATAATTTGATTTACATTTGCGAATTATTAATTATCGGGTTATAAGTTTTTAGCTTCGATATTTTTTTACATATGAATAGAATTAACCTTAGCGCAATACTACTTATCCTCCTGTTTTTTTGCGGATCGATTAAAAGGGTTTCGGCTCAAAGTACCCCTCAATCTATATCTTCAGTAAACGTTGATGATCTTTCAGATCAGCAAGTGATTCAACTGATGCAACAAGGCCAAAATGCGGGATTAAGTGATGCGGATATAATTCAGCAAGCTCAAGCCAAGGGGATGTCTGCCGATCAGGCACAGAAACTGCAAACTCGTATTAAATACCTGCGTAGCAAAAATGGCACATCAACATCAAGTGCAACTGATACTAATTCGGTTGGCAGGCGCCTTAATTATACCCCTGCAAATGCTGATACTTCCAATACAGCAAACAATTTGTTCGATAGCTTGAACCCCAAAGTTTTTGGTGCTGATATTTTCAAGAACAAAAACAGTTCATTCGAACCAAATTTGAAACTGGCTACCCCATTAAATTATATTGTAGGCCCCAATGACGAGCTTGATATTAATGTGTATGGCAATTCACTAATAAACTGGAAACTAACAGTTTCGCCTGATGGTAATATAAATATACCTGGTATTGGGGTTTTAAATGTTAGCGGTAAAACTATTGAACAAGCAACAGCACAAATAAAAAGCAAACTGGCAGCAAATAATTATGCCGTAGGCCATGGCACAAATGTTAACGTAACACTTGGTAATATACGCAGCATACAAGTAATTATTATTGGCCAGGTTGTAAAGCCGGGTACCTATACGCTACCTTCTCTTGCAACAGTTTTTAATGCGCTTTATGTAGCCGGAGGCCCTAATTATAATGGGAGTTTAAGGCAAATTGAAATCATCAGAAATAACCGGATAATAAAACATTTGGATGTTTATGATTTTTTGGTGAAAGGTGATCAAAAAGATAACATAACACTACAGGATCAGGATATAGTGCGTGTTCCTACTTATAGAACCAGGGTAGAACTCGCCGGTCAGGTTAAAATCCCTGCGTTGTTTGAAGTTTTGCCCGGAGAAACATTGCAGAATATATTAACTTATGCAGGTGGCTTTACTGATAGTGCCTATACCGCGCGTATTAAGGTGTCACAAATAAATGATCAGCAAAGAAAAATTACAGATGTTCTTGAAGCTGATTATAATGATTATATCCCTCTAAGGGGCGATAAATTTACGGTTGGATCTATTATAAACAGGTATGAAAACAGAGTTACAATCACAGGAGCTGTTTTTAAACCCGGAGAATATGAACTACAAAAGGGATTAACATTGTATCAGTTAATTGCAAACGCCGCAGGTTTAAAGGAGGATGCTTTTACTGAACGTGGTACAATTACAAGATTAAAACCTGATAACACAACTGAGATAATAAGTTTTAATTTAAAAGATATTGAAAATAAGGTAACTGATATACCATTGCAACGTGAGGATGTTGTTAGTATATCTTCCATATTTGATTTACGTGACAAGTATACGGTGACTATTAATGGTGAAGTTAGAAAACCCGGTAAATTTGCTTTTGGTGATAATATGAAGGTAGAAGACTTGATATTAAAAGCAGGTGGCTTTGCCGAAGGTGCCAGTACTAAACGTATTGAGGTAGCCCGACGGGTATCCGACTCAAATCCAGAATCAAAAACTAGTACAGTAGCCCAGGTTTTTAGTATTGATGTTGATAATCAAATAACACCCGGAGAAGCTAATTTTGTGCTACAACCCTTTGACATCGTTTCGGTATACAGTTTACCTGGGTACGAGAAACAAAAAGTTGTAAAAGTTGAAGGCGAAGTTTTATATCCCGGATCATATACCATTAAGAATAAGAATGAAAAAATATCAGATTTGGTTAAACGTGCCGGCGGATTAACAGTGTTTGCTGATGTTGAAGGAGGATCATTAAAACGGAATAATATTGCCATTTTAGGCCTTGATAAAAGCAAAACAGACTCCACTGCTTTAGCACTTGAACAAACAACAAAGGCTAACAGACTGAAACAAGCCTATAAAGATTCAACCAGCAATGATGACCAACAGCAACGTAATGATTTTGTTGGTATTGATTTGAAAAATATATTAAAGAATCCAGGATCTAAAATTGACTTGTTACTAGAAGATGGCGATGAACTAAGAATTCCAAAAGAACAGCAGATTGTACGGGTAAACGGGCAGGTTTTATACCCAAGTGCGGTTGTATATGATAAATCAAAATCGTTTAATGATTTTGTTTCTAATGCGGGAGGATATGGCCCCCGGGCATTGAAGTCAGGTGCATATGTGGTATACCCAAATGGTACAGTAAAAGGCACAGGTAAGTTTTTGTTTTTTAACATTCATCCTGACGTAAAACCGGGAAGCCAGATATATGTACCCTTAAAGCCTGCCCCAGTTGGAAATTCGTTACAAACGATATTAGGGCTTACTACTGGTTTAGCTTCAATGGGAGCGATAATTTTGGGTATTTTAAGTTTAAATAAATAAAAATTTTATTGTTATTGAAGTTAAAGGATATGGATAACACTGCTCAGCAAGATCAGGATGGTATATCGCTCAAGGATATTATCTTAAAATTAAAGTCGTATATAAAATTTCTCAAAAAAAGATGGCTTGGTTTGATACTATGCGGGGTTTTGGCTGGTATTATAGGGTTGTTATATGCCACCTATAAAAAGCCGATTTATATTGCAACATGTTCTTTTGTATTAGAGGAAAGCAAAGGTCCAGGCTTATCACAATACGCAGGTCTTGCATCAATTGCAGGGATTGATTTAGGAGGAGGTGGTGGTGGTGTTTTTGAAGGGGATAATATAATCGCATTGTATACATCAAGAACAATGATTGCTAAAACTCTTTTAGATACTGCTAACTTTGATGGCAAATCGCAATTATTAATTGACAGGTATGTGGATTTTTTACATTTGAGAGAAAAATGGGTAAAAAAACCAAATATTGGCGTTGTTAGCTTTACTGGTCCTTTTGAAAAGTTTACCCGGGTGCAGGATAGTTTATTGATTGATATGGTTAATACTATTAATAAAACGGTATTGATAGTGAATAAGCCGGATAAAAAATTAAATATAATAGACGTTGATGTACAATTTGGCGATGAGCTATTTGCAAAAAACTTTGATGATAAACTGGTTTCTACAGTTAATGATTTTTATGTAAAGACAAAAACAAAAAAATCAACGCTCAATGAGCAGATTTTACAAAAACAAGCGGATAGCGTAAGGCTGGTGCTAAACTCTTCAATTAGTGGTGTGGCGTCAGCTTTGGATGCGGCACCGAATGCAAATCCAGCTTTACTTGCACTTAGGGTGCCATCACAACGTAAACAGGTTGATGTACAGGCAACCTCGGCTATATATGCTGAGCTGGTTAAAAATTTAGAGTTATCAAAAATATCCTTAAGGCAGGAAACCCCGTTAATACAGGTAATAGACAACCCGATATTACCATTATCCGTTGAAAAGTTCGGAAAAATAAAAGGACTTTTAGTAGGATTTCTTTTGGGAATAGTACTAGCAATAACATATTTTACCTTTTCTAAATTATATTACATTATAATAGATTAATTATAAGTAATCCATTATGTTTCTTCTACAGTATATATGATTATTGCCAAAATAAAAAAAGCATACAACAATTATTTTTCATATGGTCATGAGCGTACGATTAGGGCAAAAAAAAATATAGCCGCATCGTTTATGATAAGAGTTTTGAGCTTGTTAATAGGCTTTATCCTGATACCTCTTACCATTCGATATGTGAACCCGTTGCAATATGGTATATGGCTTACATTGGGGTCTATAATCAATTGGTTTAATTTTTTCGATATTGGACTCGGCAGCGGTCTTAAAAATAAAATTGCTGAAGTTAATTCACTAGATAACAGATCTGAAGCAAAAATATATGTTAGTACCACCTATGCTATTTTAATAATAATTTCTTTACTCCTATTCGCGATTTTTTATTGTGCTAATTCATATTTAAATTGGGCATCAATACTAAATATCAGAGACAACAATGTTAATGTCAATACTATAGCACTAGTGGTGTTTGGAGGGTTTTGCCTTCAATTTGTTTTTCAAATTATTAATATCGTTCTCACAGCATGTCATGAAGTTTCAAAGGTATCGTTAATATCATTCTGGGGGCAGCTGCTTACCTTAGTTGTTATATACATATTAACAAAATGTACTACCGGCTCATTACTATATTTAATAATTACATTAACCGGTGCACCAATATTACTGCAGTTAATTGCAAGTTTATGGTACTATAAAAATAAGTATAGTTATTTAGCGCCCAATTTTAGTTCAATTCAGCTCAAGCATGCAATAAATTTATTGTCATTGGGAGGCAGTTTTTTGGTAATTCAGATCGGTGGATTAATATTATTCCAAACCGACAATATTATAGTTGTCAAGATTTTTGGACCGCAGGTAGTAACTAATTATAATATTGCATATAAGCTTTTTTCAACTGTTACGATGCTGTTCACTATTATAATGATGCCATTTTGGGCCGCTTTTACTGAGGCATATGCTAAAAATGATTATAAGTGGATTGAAAATACGTTTAAAAAAATGTATAAGTACTGGATTATATTGGTGGTTGTCAGTGCTTTATTATTGATTATTTCACCATTTGTCTATAAAATATGGCTCAATAAAACTGTATCACCTCCATTGTTTTCACTTTCATGTGCAATGGCTTTATATGTAATTGGATATTGCTGGCTTATGATACATTGTTTTCTATTAAATGGAATTGGTAAAATTCGATTACAATTATATTTATATATAATTAGCACTATAATAAATATTCCCATTGCTATTGTGTTGGCCAAATGGTTCGGTGTGTCTGGTATAACATATTCCAATATTTTTGTTTTTATTTATATGGGTGTTATTTTGTTCATACAATGCAAAAAGATAATTAATAAAACAGCAACCGGTATATGGAACAAATAAAGCTAATTATTAAAGCTTGTAACTGTTAATGGATATAATGTTGAAGTATATAATAAAAATATTCAATTTTATTGAATACTGGTTTCAAAGGATAGTTATCAGGCTATATTATTACTGCTATTATTTCGTAAAGTTTGGCATAAATAGGGTAGAATATAAGCAGATGCCACTATTTCGTGGTAAATTACTTATTAAGAATAATGGTAAATGTAAATTAGGTAATCAGCTTACATTTAATAGCGTATTTAAGTCGAACCCTATGGGGATAAACAAAAGGTGCACAGTATTTATAGGTAAAAATGGACAATTAACGATTGGAGATAATTGTGGTTTTTCAGGTGTATCAATATATTGTGATTCAAAAATACATATAGGAAATTATTTGTTCTGTGGAGGTAATGTAAGTTTATGGGATACCGATTTTCATCCATTAAACTATATAGACAGGCGTGACGGAGATAATTCAAAAACGCAATGCAGCCCCATCAATATTGGGAATGATGTTTTTATAGGGGCTAATTCTATAATTTTGAAAGGCGTTACAATTGGTGATAAAGCAATTATTGGTGCAGGTAGTATTGTTACAAAGAGTATTCCTGAAAACCAAGTTTGGGCGGGTAACCCTGCAAAATTTATTAGATATAATCATCAGCCATAACAAATATTTAAATAATTGCTACAATTAATATAATATGCGTTTAAATCTTGGGCTAAATAGCCTTAAAAAATTTGGAATCGATTTGCTGGAATCATATAAAATGAAACAGAAAATTGGTAAAAAATATAATATAAATGACTTAAAGAAAGCTAGAATATCTGTTTTAGATAACACTTTTAATAATTTCATAAAATTACAAACACCCCAACAATTGGGTGTTTGGGGTGATACAGCATTTATAACAACATTTAACCCCGACTTTAATATTGTTATAAATAAACCGAACCCATTTGTGCCATTATCTAATAATATTGATACTAATTGGCTTTTGCACATCGAACCACCGGGATATATTCGCAAACTGGGCCTGGCAGCTCCCCATATAACAGAGAAATTTGGCAGGGTTTATACTTGTGATCCCGAATTATATGAACAAGGTGGTAAATATATAGCATCACCTCCGTATGTTCATTGGCACCTTGCACTTAGCTCATATACCAATAATGCTGATAATATGGTATATGACTACGATTTTTTGAAAGGCTATGATACCATACCTGATAAAAATATAGTATTGGCTAGTATAAATTCAAATATGAATGATTTACCTGGCCATAAATTAAGAGCTGATTTTGTTACGGCTATGTGTGATAACAACGTAAATTTTGATTTGTACGGCACATCCAACTGGGCGAAATTTAAACAGTATAAAGGACCAACAATATTTGGTAAATGGCCAATTTATTCAAAAGCAAAGTATGTTTTAGCTATTGAAAATGAGATTTCGCCTTTGTACTGGACAGAAAAATTCACAGATGCTATTTTATGTTATAGTATGCCCATTTATTACGGAAGCGATAAAATAAGCGATTACTTTCCTGAGGGCTCGTATATCCCACTCGATATCAATAAAAAATCAGCTATTGATGAATTAAAAAGCATTATAAATAGTGATTATTACGAAAAAAATTTACCTGCGCTTATTGAAGCTCGTAACCTTATTTTAAACAAACATAATTTATTTAATTTTTTAGATACCGAAATAAATAATCGATAATAATATGAAAAAAATTCTTGTATCGGGTTCTGCTGGCTTAATTGGAAGCGAGGTAACAACGTATTTTGTTAATAATGGCTGGAATGTCATAGGTATAGATAACAATATGCGCGCTGATTTTTTTGGTCCTAATGGGGATACTACATGGAACAGAAACAGGCTGATAGAAACTTATACTAGTTATGAACATCATAATGTAGATCTTCGTGATAGAGAAAAAGTTATAAACTTAGTAAAACAAGTTAAACCTGATGCGGTAGTCCACACTGCAGCGCAGCCAAGTCATGATTTAGCAGCATCCCGACCTTTTGATGATTTTGATGTAAATGCGGCTGGGACATTAAATTTAATTGAATCACTTAGGATGGTTACAACCACAGTCCCATTTGTTCATTTATCAACCAATAAAGTGTATGGTGATGCACCGAATAGAATAAAGATGAAAGAGCTTGATACAAGGTGGGATTACGACGATGACACTTATAAATACGGAATTGCTGAAGATTTCACTATCGATCAATCTATGCATTCATTATTTGGTGCCTCAAAGGTTGCTGCTGATGTTATTGTTCAGGAATATGGCAGATATTTTAACATGCCCACTTGCTGCCTTAGAGGAGGGTGTTTAACCGGACCAAATCATAGCGGAGTTGAACTGCATGGTTTTTTAAGTTACTTAATAAAATGTAATCTTGAAGAAAAGAAGTATAACATATATGGCTATAAAGGAAAGCAGGTAAGGGATAATATACATTCAAATGATGTCGCGCTTTTTATTAACGAATTTATAAATAAGCCCCGCGTTGCTGAAGTTTACAATATTGGTGGTGGTCGTGAAAACTCTATATCTATACTCGAGGCATTTAAACTTATTGAATCTATTTCGGGTAAAGAGTCCATTTATGAATATTTCGACCAAAATAGGATGGGCGATCATATGTGTTATATTTCCGATCTAAGTAAAATGAGAGAGCATTATCCGGGTTGGAATATAAGAAAAGACATTAAGACAACTTTTGAAGAAATCTATTATAGCTGGAAAAATAGGACAAAATAAGCACTAGTTGCATTTTTATAATCAACTTCACTAAATGGGATATCCGATAGTTAAATACCTACCACTTCAACCACATTGTTTTGCCTATGGTGGCTTCGATATACAAATGCTTCAAACGTCCGATGCTATAAGGGGGTGTGGAATTAATATATCGGAATTAGATATCTGGGGTAGAGATGCCGATTTTGACATATTACATTGCTGGGGCTTAGGTTTCTCACACTACGAAAACTATTTTTGGGCTAAAAAATCCGGAAAGAAACTGGTGGCTACTTTACTGATGCATGATATTGAATCTGTTTTAGCAAGTTTAAAATTCAAGGTATCTGCATTAATATCTAAACAGCGTATTATAATAGGTATGTTAAAGCCTGTGGATAAAATAGCTGTTGTGAATGAAAATCAGGCTGAAATTTGTAATACATATTATAAAGTACCGGCAAACAAAATTCATATTATACCTAACGTAGTTAATGAAAACTATTTTGATGCAGCCCTTCGCCTTGATAAGCAAACTGAGGGACAGGGTTATGTTTTAACAACCGGCAATATCTGCCAAAGGAAGAACCAGGTATCGTTAGCCGAAGCTTGTATTCAGCAAAATATAAAATTGGTTATTGTTGGAAAAGTTATGCAGGGCGAAGAAATATACGGTAATGATTTAGCTCAATTAGTTGATAAAAATAAACAGCTGATAATATGGATACCTGGGTTAACAGAGAATGGCAATGAGCTAATTTCCTGCTACGAAAACTGCAAACTGTTTGCATTGCCAAGTTTTGTTGAACAACAACCTATATCGGCGCTGGAAGCCGCAGTGTTACAAAAGCCAATTTTATTGGCAGATAAAAAATACGCTAAACAAAAATTTTATCAAAACGCATGTCTGGTAAATCCCGGAAGTGTTGAATCTATAGCCAATGGTTTGCTTGATGTAATAAAGCAAACTAAAAATTACATACCGTTGGCGGTTCCATTGCAAGCGTGTAAGAAACAAAATGTTGGTTTAGCCTATAAAGCGCTTTACGAGGAGATTTTTAATTAATATGGAGCCGCTGATTTCTGTTATTACTGTATGCTTTAACTCGGCCGGAACGCTGGAATCAACCATAAAAAATGTGTTGGGGCAAACCATCAATAATATTGAATACATTATTATTGATGGTGGCTCAACTGATGGTACGGTTAGTATAATTGAAAAGTATTCGGATAAACTGAAATATTGGATAAGCGAACCCGATAATGGAATTTATGATGCCATGAATAAGGGATGGAAGGTAGCCGGTAAGGATAGTTATATATTGTATTTGGGTGCTGGTGATTTAATTATTACTATGCCCGGCAAGGAAAGCTTAAAAGCAGACATAATAGCCGGCGATGTAGAAGTTGGAAGCAAGTTTTTATATAAACCCAAAATTGATAGTAGGCTTAAATTGGGCAATACACTGCATCACCAGGCATTGCTGGTAAAAAAAACTGTTCATCCCGGTGCTCCGTTCAATACACAATTTAAAACTTATGCCGATTTTGATTTTAATCAAAGATTATTAAAATCAGGCGCGAAAATTATTATAGATCCTGGTTTTAAAGGATATGCTATGGAAGGCGGAGTTAGTACTACGTTTAATAAAGAAGAATCATTAGCAGTAGTAAAAAAGAACTACGGCTGGTTTTATGTTAAGCTTGCTCAATTATATTATTTGTTAAGGCATGAAGTATAATAGCAATAACAACTTTCTTGATGATATTATTGTAATTATCGTTTTATATCATTCAACACTGGAAGAATCCAAAACTTTTGAGTCGTTAAGAAATGCTGCAGAAGCCGGTGGGTATAATTTAAATCTGGTGGTATATAACAATTCTCCACAAGTTAATATCACAGATCATATAGATCAATACAATGATTGGTTTAAAATAATTGTGATTAATGATTTTGAAAACAGCGGGGTGGGTAAGGCCTATAATGAAGGATATAAAATTGCTTGCGATTTAAACAAAAATTGGTTGTTACTGCTTGATCAGGATACAAATTTACCTGTTAATTGCCTTGATGCTTATAGGCTGGCTATTAACCAATATCCCGGAGAAAGTTTATTTGCGCCGGTGATGTTAACTCCTGACGATAAAATCATATCTCCGGGTAATTTTAAATGGATGAAAGGGTATTATGCTAAAAAAGTTGATTATGGCATCAATTACCTAAAAGGGCATTCACTCATTAATTCAGGTTTATGTATTAGTGTTGACGCATTTTTAAAAAATGGCGGTTATAACAACCTGATTAAGTTAGATTACAGCGATCATGATTTTATATATCGCTTTAAAAAAAATGTATCGGGTAGCTATGTTGTTGTAAAATTAAAAATTATTCACCATCTGTCAACCCATACCAGAAATTCTATCAGCATTGATAAAAACAGGTTTACCTATTATTTAGATGGGGCTAACCATTTTTCATGTAGTTTTGGAAATAAAATTTTGTTAAGAACAATTGTATTCCTTAGATCAACAAAATTGAGCATCGAACATAGGGATCTGTATTTCATAAAAAAGTATTTTACACATTTATTTTCCTAGATGATGAAGAAAAACATTGTGGTAGATTGTAATCCCTTTTTTATTTATGTGATTGCCTTTCTGGTTCCTATACTTTTATACCTGTTAGACTGGTCTTATCTTTATCCCCCGCTATCGCCACAATTATTACTGTTTTTTGCGGTTACCTTTTTCATAAGCTTAATGTTAGGCGGATATATAAACACTAAGGGAGCATTACAATACTTAGGGCAAATAAAAAAGCCAAATTTAAAATTTGTTTTAATAGGACTTACCATTGCAAACGGTTTAGATTTTGCCTATGAACGGCAAATTCCCCTGTTTTCCATCATCAGCCTGATTACTCAAGACAATTACGGGACCTTCGGTATACCCACATTTGCTGTTGTAGTTTCAACCTTGGGCAGTTTTATGACAACTTATTTGTTTAATTGTTATTTAGTTACCAAGGAGAAAAAATACCTGTTTGCCAGCATGTATCTCTTTATTTTTCCGGTATTAATATTTAGTCGGGGAACAATACTGTTAAATTTATCTAATGTTCTTTTTTTGTACCTTTTTTCAAGAAAGAAGGGTAAAGCAAAGATTTACTTAAGGTTGGTGTTTTTTTTGTTGTTGGTATTATTAGTTTTCGGTTACGCGGGAAATTTGCGTACCAATAATCAATCTAATAAAGATGAATCTTTATCAAGAGAAATAATGATAGATCTGGGTAAGGCAAAACCCAGTTTTGTAAACTCATCTATTCCTCCGGAATTTTTCTGGTCATATATTTATATATCATCACCGCTTGCTAATTTACAAGAAGACATCAATACATATCCGGTGGAATACACACCAACAACTGTTTTTAGATATTTTAATTATGAGTTGATATTTGACTCTATTTCTAAGCGAATAGGAAGTGTAGTAGGCATTGATAAGATATATAATAATTTAATTGCACCATACCTTACAGTAGGTACAATATACTCCGGCTCATATACAAATTTGGGATGGATTGGAATGATAATTACATTCGTTTTTTTAATGGGGATTTTACTACTATACGTTACATTACTTAAACCCACCAACCCTTATTACGCAACAGGTATAGCTGTACTTAATACTTTAGTGTTATTTAATTTATTTGATAACATGATAGCATTCACCGCTTTGAGTTTTCAATTATTATATCCGTTTTTATTCTCCATAAAACTGAAAAAAAATCAATCAAATTTGGCTAATAATGAATAAAAACAACTTTGATTTTTTACGGTTTGCGTTTGCCTTAATGGTTGTATTGGCGCACTTTTCAACGCTTACAAAATCATTAAATACAATATCTTTATTTGATGATATAGATTCATATATCCCTGTATGCGGATTTTTCATAATCAGCGGATTTTTAATAGCAAAAAGCTATAGCCGGTCTAAATCTATCACCGACTATTTTAAAAAGAGGGCAAACAGGTTGCTTCCTGCATATTTTGTTATCATTATGTCCACAGCATTGCTATTTGTATTTATTAGTTCATTATCTTTTTCTGCCTATTATTCAAATAAAGGATTTTATCAATACTTGGCAAGTAATTTAACATTTTTAAATTTTCTGCATCCATCACTACCCGGGGTATTCGAGAAGAACCCGGTAGATGCTGTTAACGGCTCATTGTGGACAATAAAAGTTGAAGTAGGATTTTATATTATTATACCCGTACTGTTTTTTTTAATAAATAAGTTTAAAAAGCCCATTATTTTCTTGTCGATACTTTACGTATTGGTATTAATACAAAATTTTTTTTTGGCAAAGTATTTAATACCTAAAAACTTTGGCCTATACTTTACTTTAAGCCATCAACTACCTACTTTACTTACCTATTTTATAGCAGGAATATTATTGCATTTTTATTTTGATTATATTTTTAAACGCAAAGGTATTTTAGCGCTCATAGCTTTGCCTGTATTTGCATTTGAATATATCAATCACTATCAATATTTATTGCCTGTTGCACTCGGTCTTTTATTGTTTTATTTTGCTTACAGCCCTCGCTTTAGGTTGTTTAACCACTTTGGTAAATACGGCGATTTTTCCTATGGAATATATATATATCATTTTCCAATAATCCAGTTATTTGTTTACTGTGGGTTATTTAATATCAATCATGATAAATGGTTGAGTTTTTTAATCTTAATTACTTTGATAGCTTCTGCAGCTATATCATCATGGAATTATATTGAAAAAGGGTTTCTGAAAGCCCGGGTAAAGCTGGAAAAAGGAAACTCCTAATATGCTAGTTAAAGGAATAAACGATGATTGAAAATGTCTTTATAAATAATAAAATACGATGTTCCGTATGCATAGCTACCTACAATGGAGAAAAGCACATATATGTACAAATAAAAAGTATTTTAGATCAACTCTCTTTAAATGATGAGATTATAATTAGTGATGATTATTCGACAGACAGCACTATTGACATAATTAAATCTTTTAAAGACCCAAGACTGAAAATATTTAACAACGAAAATAAAAGAGGGCCTGTAGGAAATTTTGAAAATGCTTTGTCAAAAGCATGTGGCAGTATAATTTTTTTGGCAGATCAGGACGATGAGTGGTTTAGCAATAAAATTGAAACACACTTAAGCTTACATCAAAAACATTATGATCTGGTTATCTCTGATGCAATTGTGACAAATGAAGATGGGAATGTTATATTTGACTCTTTTTTTAAAGAACGCGATTCAAAACCTGGTATATTGAATACGTTGATTAAAAATTCATATATCGGTTGTTGTATGTCATTCAATAAAAAAATGCTAGACTATGCGTTGCCCTTTCCTCCCTATATTCATATGCATGATTGGTGGCTAGGTTTAATAGGTGAAATAAAAGGTAAAACCATTTTTTGTGATAAAAAGTTAATGTATTATGTGCGGCATAATAATAATGCGTCGCCAACACTAGGAAAGAGTGGGTATTCTGTTTTAAAAAGAATAAAAAATAGAATACAACTGTTTTATGGCATGTTATTTATATTATTAAAATAACGATCTGAAATTAATAAATGATTTTTTTAAATATTGTGGTTGGTGATTTATGGGCTTTGAAACGGAAAATTTAAAAACAAGTATTTTAATACCAACCCTTAATGCGGGAGATAAATGGAAAATGGCTTTAGAAGCCATTACATCCCAAACACTCACTGCTGAAAGCATTATTATTGATTCAGGATCCACCGATAATACTGTTGAAATTGCAAGGTCATTTGGTTTTAAAGTAATATCTATTCCAAAAGAAGAATTCAATCATGGCGCTACCCGCCAATTATTGGTAGGGTTAGCATCAGATACTGATATCTGTATATTTTTAACCCAGGACGCAATTTTAGCTTCGCCTGATAGTATCAAAAATATAGTTAAGGCATTTGATGACCCGGAAGTTAGTATTGCGTACGGAAGACAATTGCCACATATAAATGCAAAACCGTTAGAAACTCATGCCCGGTTGTTTAATTATCCAGATACGCCGGAAGTTGTATCAATCAAGCATGTTGATAAGAAAGGGTTTAAGGTGTTTTTTTGTTCCAACTCATTTTCAGCCTATCGTAGCAATGCGTTGTTAAATGTAGGAGGGTTTCCTTCAGATTCAATAATGGGTGAGGATGCAATTGTAGCCGCAAAGATGCTTCAACAAGGCTTTAAGAAGGCCTATGTGGCAGATGCTATTGTATACCACTCCCATACTTACACCCTGGCGGAGGAGTTTAAACGTTACTTTGATACCAGGGTTTTCCATGAGCAAAACAAGTGGTTAATAGAAAATTATGGCAAACCAACAGGCGAGGGCCTCAAATTTGTAAAATCAGAGATAAAGTATATATGCAAAAACGATCCTAAGTATATATTTAAATCAATTGCATCCTTAGGAGCAAAATGGTTGGGATATAAAATCGGAAAGTTTTACACCAATATTCCCCTAATTATTTTAAAAAGAATATCAATGCACAGGCATTATTGGAAATAATAACTGGTATAATTATAAAGTGACAAAATAAATACTGCTAAATGTTAAAATCGATAACAATTAAATAATTAATTCAAGGTTAAAAAAGCGTTGTTGCATTAATTTAATACGGCTATGTAAAAAAGCTTATTTTTTTTACATAGTATATATTCAAATGTTTTCCAATCTTATAAGTAAAGTACTATGCTTATTATATGTGCTGAAAGTTGTATTAATTAGCAAATTAATAATATCTGCAATATTTTGTTGATATTAATTCGGTTTAGATACCAGTAAAAGATATTTTTTATTTTTTTAAAACAATTTTAAAAGAATAAATGTTACCTTTGCAGATCCCTAGGCCCATGAAATACTCAAAATTACTTCCGTTTTTCATTTTTATAAGCGATTTTTTTCTCTTAAATATTGCTCTCAAACTAGCGTATTTATTTTCGTTTAACCACCATTCACCAAGAATAGAATTTAATAATTTTATCTTATTGGTTAATTTTGTTTGGCTGTTAACCTCTTTATTTATAAAGACATATAAGCTTCCCAGGCCTTTGGTATTAAGCGAAAACATTAATAGGTTTTCGTCTGCTTTGCTTTATCATTTAGTGTTAGTATTGTTTGTTATTTACTTCTTTAAATTATACGAAGTTGGCCGCGTAGAATTGGTAATCTCGTATTTAATGTTTTTTGCACTGATTGTTGTTGAAAGATCCTGGATGTTTTTTACGCTGGATGTTTTAAGAAAAAGAGGATATAATAGGAGGCATATAATAGTTATAGGAAACGAAGGTATAGCTAAACGATTATTTAAATCTTTTGCAAAGCATCCTGAATATGGCTATCATTTTATTGATTTTATTAACGAAACAAGAATGAAAAGTATTTCAACAGATATTTTATTCCAAGAGATGTTGGATAAAAGACCTGATGAGATATTTCTGTGTTACAAAAACACTAACCAGGCATTGTTGAAAAAACTAATAGATTTTGGTAGCCAAAATAAGCTTAAGATCAAATTTGTTTCTGATTTAGTACTAGATAATGGTTTTGCTTCTGTTATTAACTATGAAAATCTTCCTATAATACAACTTTCATCTCATCCTGAGATTGATTTTAAGATTAGATTTTTCAAAAGGAGCTTTGATGTCTTATTCTCATCATTTGTAATGATATTGGGATGCCCCATATTTTGTATAGTAGCGTTAATCACTAAGCTTACTTCTAAAGGTCCTGTATTTTTCAAGCAGGAAAGGGTTGGATTAAATCATAAACCTTTTAAAATATATAAATTTAGAAGTATGCATGTAAATGCAGAATTACTAGGTCCGCAATTATCTAGCGAGAATGATCCTCGGATTACAAAATGGGGTTTGATATTGCGCAGGTCCAGGCTGGATGAGTTACCTCAATTTTGGAATGTTTTAAAAGGAGATATGTCTGTTGTAGGCCCAAGGCCTGAACGACAGTTTTTTATCGAGCAACTGTTATTAAAGTCTCCTAATTATAAAAAGTTACTTACTCTTAAACCTGGGCTTACATCTATTGGGCAGGTAAATTATGGATATGCTGAAAATATTGACCAAATGCGTAGCCGTGTAAGATATGATCTCATATACCTTAACAATATAAACTTTAATAGTGATATGAACATAATTCTGAAAACAATTCAGGTTATGGTTCAACTTAAAGGAAAATAAAAATGAGTGTTTGTGATTTTTGGATTTAATCTTTATAAAGTCGTTTGCCGTATTTATAGCCTGAAGTCTTTATCATCCCTTATACATGCTTAAATAATTCCTGATAGATCAATAAAAGCGATAATCTATTCCTTATTTTTAGGGTAACAATTTATCAGATAAACATTAAAAAGCTCGTAATTGGGCTTACCTTTGGTTTTTATCTAATCGCATAGCCCTAATGGCCGGTATCTATCTTCATATTCCCTTTTGTAAACAGGCTTGCCATTATTGCGATTTCCATTTCAATACATCGTTAAAATATAAAGGCGAACTTGTAGAAGCTTTAATTAAAGAAATACAGCTGCAAAAAAAATATTTAAATGGTGAAAGTATTGATACCATCTATTTTGGTGGTGGCACTCCATCATTATTAAATGAAACCGAGATAAGCTTATTGATTAATACCATTACTGGTTTACATTCAGTTGCATCAGATGCGGAGATAACTTTGGAAGCCAATCCTGATGATTTGGATAAGGCCAAATTGCTGGCATTAAGGCAAACACCCATAAACCGCTTTAGTATAGGCATACAATCTTTTTTTGATGAGGATTTGCAGTGGATGAATCGCGTACATCGTGCCGATGAAGCTGAATCAGCAGTAAAAAGAGCGCAGGATATGGGCTTTGAAAACATTACCGTCGACCTGATTTATGGTTATCCCTTACTTACCGACCAAAAGTGGAAGTTTAATACCGATAAAGTTTTTGAGCTGGGTGTTCCGCACGTATCAGCTTATTCCATGACTGTTGAGCCACGTACTGCCCTGGCGTCGTTCATTAAACAAAAAAAACAAGCTGCCATGAGCGATGAGCAAAGCGCTGCGCAGTTTACTTTTTTGATGGATGCTATGCAAACAAAAGGTTTTGAACAGTATGAAATATCAAACTTTTGCAAGCCGGGTTTTTATTCGCGGCATAATTCCAACTATTGGAAGGGTGTGAAATATTTGGGTATTGGCCCATCAGCACACTCTTATAATGGCGAAACCCGCCAATGGAATGTAGCTAATAATACTAAATATATGCAAGGCTTGAGTACCAGACTGATACCTGCCGAAACTGAAATACTGTCGGATATAGACAAGTTGAATGAATACATCATGACCTCGTTACGTACCAGTTGGGGGCTTGATTTGGATAAGTTAAACGGCATTGCTTCTGCATCAGCCGATCATCTGCAAAAAGCTGCAATTGATTTTTTTGACAAAGGATGGTTATCTCAACAAAATAAAATAATATACTTAACACAAACTGGCAAGCTTTATGCTGATCATATAGCCTCGGAGCTGTTTTTTAGCAAAGAGGATAATTACTAGTTTTGCCGGCCATGAAAATCAAAGTCGTTTTATGTTTATTACCGTTTGTCATTGGGCTGGTAAGTTGCCAGGCAATAACCGATGATATGTTTCCGGGTAAATATGCTTTGAATGTTGATAAAAAGGATTCCATTATTTTAAATGATGATTATACCTACGAGCACACATATGTCGACTCCTTAAATAAAATGCATAAGTGCACTGGTAAATGGGGCCTGAATTTTAACAAGACCATTTTATCCTTACATAATTTTGATTCTTTTAACGCGCACGGCATTAATTTTAAAGGCACCTGGAAATCATATCTTGGTATGGACGAGGATTCTGTAAGGATATTATATACAAGCTACACAGTAGATGACGAAGATGTAGAATTGCATTACGGCATGAAAATTACAGATAATTAATAGCGCCTTATAAAGGCTGCATCTACGAATAAAATCCCCGTTTGGTTTAAAAAAATATATAACCTCAGGCTCTTAACAGTTGGAAGCTGTTTGAAAACCGTGAGACATATTGCGCCGTATCTTGTTTCATATTACCTAAAAAGAACAATATGAAAAAATTAATTATCTCGGCCTTTGCTTTAGCAGCTATTGCATTTGCGCCAAACACTTTCGCACAAACCAAAATGGTTGGTGGCGCAGCAATGTACCCCACAAAAAACATTATTGAAAATGCGGTAAACTCAAAAGACCATACCACACTTGTTGCAGCTGTTAAAGCCGCAGGTTTGGTTGAAACTTTGGAAGGCCCGGGCCCATTCACCGTATTTGCGCCAACCAACGAAGCATTTGATAAATTACCTGCCGGTACGGTTGATTTTTTGGTTAAACCAGAAAACAAAGCAACATTAACTAAGATTTTAACTTACCATGTTGTCTCAGGACGCTTAAGCGCTGCCGATTTAATGGCTAAAGTTAAAATGGGTGGCGGTTCTGCTACTTTAACAACTGTTGAAGGTGGTAAACTAACCGTTATGGAAAAAGGCAAAAATTATACCTTGTTGATGAAAAAGGCGGTCAATCATGGATCACCATTGCCGACGTGTTTCAAAGCAATGGCGTAATACACGTAGTAAATACTGTATTAATGCCTAACTAATTATTTGCAGTTTTTACAGGCAGTTTGTAGGTGATATGTGTTGATGTAGAAACTGCCACTGCAAATACTTAAAATATTTTTCTACCTATAAAATGAGATGCCCGGTTGCAAAAGCGCCGGGCTTTTTTGTGGGGCGTTTTCCCCAGCGTCATTGCGAGCGCAGCGTGGCAATCCCCGACTTTGCAAATCCGCTCTGCATAGTTTGGGATTGCCACGCTGCGCTCGCAATGACGGTGGGAGATTATAGCGCTTTTTATTGTCAAAAAAATATCAAAAAACAATTTTACTTTTTTCAGGTTTCTCTGTTTAATTACTTTTGGCTGTTAATTAATTGTAAATATGGGTATTATTCTAAGTCCGATAGATAGAGTTGATAGCATTAGTCGGGAGGATTTCGTTAACAATTATTTAAAGCCGCGTAAGCCGCTTATCATCCGTAAAGCCACCGAAAGCTGGCCTGCACTGCAAAAATGGACTTTCGAATATTTAAAAGAAACTGTAGGCGATGTAGTTGTACCACTTTACGACAGTTCAAAGGCCGACCCATCAAAACCTATTAATGCTTCTGCTGCCGAAATGAAGTTCGGTGATTACATTAACCTCATACAAAAAGAACCTACCGACTTACGGATATTTTTATTTGACCCCATAAAATACGCACCGAAACTGCTGGATGATTACCGTTCTCCTACTGATTTATTAGGTGGTTTTTTAGATAAATATCCTAACATGTTCTTCGGTGGTAAAGGCTCAATTACTTTTTTGCATTATGATATTGACCTTGCACATATATTCCACACTCATTTCAATGGGCGCAAGCAGGTGATTTTGTTTGATAACAAATGGAGCGAACGCTTGTACTGTATCCCTTTTGCTACCTACGCCCTAGAAGATTACGATATTGAAAAACCAGATTTTAGTAAATTCCCTGCATTGGATGGGGTAGAGGGACAAGAAGCGATATTGGAACATGGCGATACCTTATTTATGCCCACCGGGTTTTGGCATTGGATGAAATACCTGGATGGTTCGTTCTCCATTTCACTGCGCGCCTGGGATAAATCATGGGGGATAAAGGCTAAAAGCTTGTATAATTTAACCGTACAACGCAAGTTTGATGACCTCATGAAAAAGAACTTCAAAAAGCGTTATATGGATTGGAAGGAAGAGCTTGCCATTAAACGTGCTGACAAAGCCCTAGCCGAGGGTGAGCCTAGATAGGCTTTTGTATTATTTAACGTTGAGATAACACTATCGCTATTTTATTTGCGTTATTTTGTCTGAACTTCGGTGTATTGATTGCCTGCGGGTAAAAGGTTGAGCCGACTAAAAACAAAGTATGAGCTTCATCCTCCGTCCGATCGACACTGTCGAATCGATTAGCCCTTCCGATTTTAAAAAGAACTATTTAGATAAGCGTAAGCCATTAATTATTAAAGGCCTCACCAAGAGCTGGCCCGCTCGTGAAAAGTGGACTGCTGAATACTTGAAAGAAGTAGTAGGCAAAAAAGTAGTCCCGCTTTATGATAATTCAAAAGCCGATCCGTCAAAACCCATCAATTCATCAGCAGCTGAAATGCCTTTTGATGAGTATATCGATTTGATTAAATCTACACCAACAGAACTTCGGATTTTCTTCTTCAATATTTTTAAACAAGCACCGCAATTGTTGGATGACGTTGTTTTACCCAAGGATTTAATGGGTGGATTTTTAGAAAGCATGCCCGCTATGTTTTTCGGTGGATCAAACTCGGTTACTTTTTTGCATTATGATATCGACTTACCGCATATATTCCATACCCACTTTGGCGGTCGCAAGCATATTATTCTGTTCGAAAATAAATGGAAGAACCGCTTATACTGCATCCCTAATGCTACTTATGCTTTGGAGGATTATGATGTAGCTAATCCGGATATAACCAAATTCCCGGCATTGGATGGAGTAGAGGGCTTTGAAACCTTTTTAGAGCATGGCGACACCCTGTTTATGCCAACCGGTTACTGGCATTGGATGAAGTACCTTGACGGCTCTTTCTCATTAAGCCTGCGTGCCTGGGATGCTTCACCAATACGTAAAGCAGCCAGTCTATATAATCTTGCCATAAAAGGCGGTTTGGATAGTTTGCTTAAAATGACGTTTAAAGCTAATTACGCCAAACGTCGTGAAAAAATAGCTATAAAAAGGGCAGACAGAGCATTGGCGGCAGGGCGGCCGTATTAATGTATTTAGGCTAAAGCCTGGATCTTATTGATTTAATCCGTTGACTAAAGTCAACGGCAATGACGCTTTGTTTTTATATAAAAACAAGATTCGATCGTTTTTAGACAGCATCATAGAAAAAGCTTTAATCATTGCCGTCCCATTTATGAGGCGGATATAACATTGAAAAGGATTGGCTTTAGCCCAATTTACGAAGTATGATCACAAACAATCTTCCACTCCCCATTAATTTTCTTGAACCATAGGGTGAAATATCCACCCAAAGCACCCGCATCACGTATTAAATGCCAGCCCCCGAGCATAAAGGCATTGTTTTTATCCAATATTTCCAGCTTAATTATGGTGAAAGCCAATTGCCCCATGGCTGCTTTGTCGGGGTATGATTTTTTGTAATGATCGGTAGTGGTTTGCCAGCCATATTGTGGTGCGGTTTTACCTACAAATACCAGCGAATCTGATTTCAAATAGCCTTGCATAAAGCCATCAATATCGCCTTTGTTCCAGGCTGTTTGCTGATCGCTCATTACTTTTAGGATAGCCTGCCTGTCTTGCGCGAAAACTACGGTACAGCTGCAAATGATTAAGGTGAATGATAGTAATAGCTTTCTCATAAAGCAAATTACATAAAAATCATTAAAAAATACTTTTAGCTTTGGGTTTTGCTTATACACCTATGAATAAGAAAGTACTATGCTTCGGCGAGGTTTTGTGGGATACTTTTGGAAACGAGAAAATTGCCGGTGGCGCACCAATGAATGTAGCGCGACACCTGGTTCAACAGAATGTTAAAGTTGGCTTCGCAAGTCGTGTAGGCATAGACGAGTCGGGCAATAAACTGGTGGATGCTTTAAGGCAAAACGGTCTTTATTCAGATAATACCATCCAGCGGGATGAAACGCTGCCAACCTGCGAGGTTACCGTGCAGCTTGACGACAAAGGACAAGCTACTTATATCATTCCTCAGCCTGTTTCATGGGATAATATCCAAACTACAGAAACGCTTACCTATGCCGCTGTAAATTCAGATGCGATTGTGTTTGGTAGTTTGGCTTGCCGCACCGATGTTACCCGCAATACATTGTTGAATTTGTTGGACGAAACCAAAGCGTTAAGGATATTTGATGTTAATCTGCGTGCCCCGCATTATACGCTTAGTACTATAGAAAACCTGGCGGCACGTGCCACGGTTGTAAAAATGAATGAGGAAGAAGCCCGTCTGTTAATCGGCGGCAGTAGCAGCGCTTCGTTGAAAGATATTATTGCTGAATTCCGTGCTAAGTTTCACCCAAAAACTATTTGCGTAACACGTGGCGAAAACGGTGCCATCATTTGGCATGATCACAACTACTTTGAACACCCCGGCTTTAAAGTTGATGTGGTAGATACCGTAGGTGCAGGTGATGCATTCCTTGCCACTTTTATAGCAGGCATATTGGCCAATGAGCCTATGGCTAAATTGCTTGTTAAAGCCTGCGCAATCGGCGCTTTTGTTACCAGTAAACGCGGGGCAAACCCGATTTACGATGAGCAGGAGATCAACCGCATTATGCAAAGCTAATAGCCCTTATTTTTTACTTTTCACTTACTATAAAGCTGTATGCTTAACCTATTTTTGTGTAGATAAAGAACAAAAATATGAAGGTTGAAATATGGTCGGATGTGATGTGCCCGTTTTGTTATATCGGCAAACGAAGGTTTGAGGATGCATTGGCACAATCACCCCACAAAGATGAAATACAGGTTGAATGGAAAAGCTTTCAGCTTAACCCGGATATGGTTACCAGTCCCGGTACCAATATCAATCAATACCTCGCGAAAATAAAAGGCTGGACTTTGGAGCAAGCCGAAGAAATGAATGCCCATGTTACCGGTATGGCGGCAGAGGCAGGTTTAACTTATAACTTCGACAAAGCGATAGTGGCCAACAGCTTTAACGCGCACAGATTTAGTCACCTGGCTAAGAAACACGGTTTGGGCGATGCTGCCGAAGAACAATTATTTAAAGCTTATTTCACCGATGGTAAAAATACTGATGATATAAATACCTTAATTGAATTAGGTACAGCCATTGGCCTTGATGCCGCCGAAGTAAAACAAACTTTGGAAAGCGATGCTTATGCAGGCGAAGTAAAAGAAGATATTATTGAAGCGCAGCGCCTCGGCGTTCGTGGTGTGCCATTTTTTGTGCTGGATAGGAAGTACGGTATTTCCGGAGCGCAGGCTGTGCCTGTTTTTGAGGAAACTATTGAAAAAGCATTTACCGAATGGCAACAGGAAAACCCCAAGCTCGATATTATTGAGGGCGATAGCTGTGGCCCGGATGGGAATTGTTAACATAACCGAAATCGTTCCCAATTCAAACATTTTTTATTAAACTTGCTCATTAGCTTAACAACCAATTATGGGCATTTTAAAATTCGCAGTAGCAGGCGTTATGGTACTTATGGCGCTTACATCAGTCACATCAGCACAAACAACTATCAAGCCAGAAAAATATCCCATTTATAATGGTGAGTTGGGTGTTAAATACTCAGCTAAAAAGACTGTGTTTAAGGTTTGGGCGCCGAAGGCTTCAGCAGTAAAACTGCGCTTGTATGATGCAGGCGAAGGCGGATCGCCCATACAAGAGATAGATCTGGTTAAAAAAAGTGGCGGTAGCTGGCAAACTACAATCAAAGAAAATATTAAGAACAAGTACTATACCTTCCAGATGATGCAGGATGGTAAATGGTCGTTAGAAGCACCTGATATTTACGCGAAAGCAGTAGGTGTAAACGGTCATCGCGGTATGGTAGTCGATTTAAAAGCGACAGATCCTATAGGTTGGAAGAAAGACAAAAGCCCGAAACTTAAGAAGCTAACCGATGCGGTTATTTACGAACTACATATTCGCGATATTTCTATCGATCCAAATTCAGGCATCAAAAATAAAGGTAAGTTTTTAGGGTTGACCGAAACCAATACCAAGAGTCCGGATGGCCAAGCAACCGGGTTGGCTCATTTAAAAGAATTGGGTATTACCCATGTACACATATTACCCGCTTTTGATTTTAATTCGATAGACGAAACCAAGCCTAATGAAAAGCAATACAACTGGGGCTATGATCCCTTAAATTATAATGTCCCGGAAGGCAGCTACTCCACCAACCCATACGATGGTAATGTAAGGATAAAGGAGTTTAAGGAGATGGTGCAGGCCCTGCATGCTAACGGCTTACGGGTGATACTGGATGTGGTTTATAACCATACGGCTGATATTGATCATTCCAACTTTACACAATTCGCGCCAGGGTATTTCTATCGTCACAATCCTGACGGCAGCTATTCCAATGGTACAGGATGTGGTAACGAAACCGCGTCGGAGCAACCGATGATGCGCAAATTTATGATGGAATCGGTATTGTATTGGGCTAGGGAATATCATATAGATGGTTTCCGCTTTGATTTAATGGGGATACATGATATTAAAACCATGAATGCCATCAGCGATACGTTGCATAGTATTAATCCAAACATTGTGATTTATGGTGAAGGATGGACAGCAGGGGCAAGCCCTTATCCTGAAGATAAACGGGCTGTTAAAAAGAACGTATTGAAATTGCATGAGGTAGCTGCTTTCAGCGATGATATTCGCGATGGGTTAAAAGGTGGTTTTAGCAATGTAAAAGCTAAAGGCTTTGTAAGCGACGATCAAAACTCAAAGATGAGCGTGATGTTTGGAGTTGTGGCATCGGTGCAACACCCGCAGATAGATTACAGTAAAGTTGATGATTCCAAAGCTCCATGGGCAAAGCAACCTTATGGTACGATAACCTATGCTTCCTGTCATGATGATAATACCTTATTTGATCGCTTGAAGATTGAAAACCCGGATGCATCAGAAGCTGATCTGATCAAGATGGATAAGCTGGCTAATGCGGTTGTATTGACTTCGCAGGGGATCTCGTTTTTGCATTCAGGCTCGGAATTGTTGCGTACTAAACAAGGCGTAGCAAATTCATTCAACTCGCCCGATAATATTAACGAGATAGACTGGAGCCGCAAAACAAAATATGCCGACGTATTTAATTACTATAAGCAAATGATCGCTTTGCGTAAAGCCCATCCAGCATTCAGGATGCCATCTGCCGGAATGATCCGCAGGCATTTGAATTTTATCGACACTGGTGATGCATCAACCATAGCCTACCAATTAACCGACAACGCCAATGGCGATAAATGGAAAACGATATTAGTAGTATTGAATGGCAGCAAGGATGCAAAAACGGTTAACATCCCGGCTGGTAACTGGACTTTGGTAAGTGATGGTAATAAGGTAGATTATGCAGGCAAGTTAGTGAGTGGTTCGTCAGTTACTATTCCTGGTATTACCGCTTATATTTTGCATGATTAATTGAAATAGGAATATAAAACATTACTGTTTCTTTACTTTCTATATAAATATTATTAAATACCTTTGCAAAGTGTACTTGTTACACTTAGTAGATGGAAGATATAATAACACATAGCATAACAGAAGTTCAATATAAAAGATCGAAACTTACCCTAAGATTAGTTGTTGGTGTAATGTTTTTCCTTGCGGGATTATGTTTCGCCAGCTGGGCATCGCGTATTGTTACAGTACAACAAACAATGGGCATGTCTGATGCAGGCCTGGGTGCCGTGTTGTTCTCGCTTCCGGTTGGGTTAATGTGTTCCCTGCCTTTTTCCGGTTGGATCATTACCATTATCGGCAGTAAAAGATTGCTCATCATATCTCTTATTGTATATAGCCTGGCATTGATCAGCTTAAGCCTCGCGCAAAATATAATGCAGTTAATAGGTTGTTTAATATGTTTTGGTTTTGCAAGTAATACGGTAAATATCTCCGTTAATACCCAAGCCGTTGCTAACGAAGTAATGTATAAAAAGCCTATCATGGCATCATTTCATGGCTTGTGGAGTTTAGCCGGTTTTACAGGTGCAGGCATTGGTACATTTATGATAGCTAACGGGATTGCACCGCTGCATCACTTTATATTGATAACCGCGATTGTGATAGTGATGATTATTTTAACCGCTAAATATCTTAAGGATGATAAAGTAACCAATAGTGGCCCGGTATTCGTAATGCCTGATAAATCATTAATTACGCTGGGTATCATCGCCATGTGTTCTATGATATGCGAGGGAGCGATGTTTGATTGGAGTGTTATCTATTTTAAAAAGGTGGTACTTGCTCCAACAGCTTTGGTAGGTATAGGTTTCACTGCTTTTATGTGTACCATGGCCGGTGGCCGCTTTATTGCCGATTGGTTTGCCCACCGTTACGGCTTGAGACGTATTTTACAAACCAGCGGTACATTAACCGTTACTGGTTTATTAATTGCGGTTATATTCCCATATTTTTATACAGCTATGGCAGGTTTTCTGTTGGTGGGCGCAGGGGTATCGTCAGTTGTGCCCATGGTTTACAGCGCTGCAGGAAGGTCAAAAACTATGGCTCCGGGTGTGGCTTTGGCAGCGGTATCCACTATCGGGTTCATCGGGTTTCTGTTTGGCCCGCCAATAATTGGGTTTATTGCGGGCTTGGCTACGCTAAGAGCATCATTTGTATTTATCGCCTTTATGGGTACCTGTGTGGTTGTTTTATCAACCAAAGCCGAATTGTAACTATTCCCGATCTAAATCGTCCTCGTCGGGGTTTAGCAAGTATTCAAATTGTTCATGCCCGTTGTGGAATATAAACTTTATTCGCTGTTTCCCCTCTTCAATATCTAAGGACATGGCTCCAAGCGCAGTTGGGATATTATCCCTAATTAATTTAATGTCGGTTATGTTGGGCATCTCAATAAATATATCATCACCCTGCGGGCTGATTTTCCAACCCTGCAAATGAGCATGATTCAGGGTATCGATCCATTTTTGTTGATAGAAATTCATAGCAGATAATTTATATCTATTATTAAGGAATCTACGCACGAATGGTTTTATACTGTAGGTGATTAATTACTTTTTTTAGCTAATTTACCAATGGTGAGGCCCTGCACAATTACTGAAAAAATTACAATGAGGTAGGTGATTAATACAAATTCATCCCTGTGCATGGCTTCGGGTAATGATAATGCCATGGCTACCGAAAGTCCGCCCCTTAATCCGCCCCATGTTAACATGGCGATAGCGTTTTTTTCAAATTTTATCCAAAACCGTAAAACAGCTATTGGTAGTAAAACACAAATATATCGTGCAAATAAAACTACAAATATCATTATAAAGCCAATAAGCATAATAGTTGGATCAATTTTTATCACCAGCATTTCCAGTCCCATCAACAAAAATAAAATCGCGTTGAATATTTCATCCAGCATATCCCAAAACTTTAGCAGATGGTCCCTGGTAATTTCAGAAAAACCTTCGCGCTTACCCTTGGTGCCAATAATAATACCGGCAATAATAATAGCCAATGGCCCTGAGAGGTGAAGATGATCAGCCAGTGCATAACCGCACATTACTACGGTTAGCGTAATAAGTACTTCAACGCTATAATTGTCTATCGCTTTAATCAAAAAATAAGCTAAATACCCTGTTACGCCACCAAAAACTATTCCACCACCGGCCTCTTTTGCGAAAAGCAGGGCTGTGTTACTTATGGAGAATTTGTCCATCCCGTTTGTGGCAATCTCCAGTATTGTTAAAAATATTACTACGCCCACGCCATCATTAAATAATGATTCACCGGCGATTTTAAGTTCGAGAGATTTTGGTATGCCCACTCTTTTGAGTATCCCCATAACAGCAATGGGATCGGTAGGCGATATCAATGCTCCAAATAATAAGCAATAGATGTAAGGTATAGCGAATTGAAACACCTGGAATAGGTAATAAGCCATCACACTTACCAAAAAAGTTGAAATGAATGTGCCGATTGTAGATAGAATAATTACAGGCCATATTTCATTTTTAAGTTTATTAGCATCAATATGTAATGCCCCGGCAAATAGTAAAAATCCAAGCATTATTTTCATCAGCACCTGTTCAAAATTAATGTTGGCTACAAGCTTGTGTGCTTCTGTTGAAAATGTTGGTATTAAGTTGCCGACTAAAACAATCAGCAACGATGAAAACATAGCCAATATCATTATCCCAATAGTCCCCGGCAATTTAATCCACCGCTCATTAACGTAGGCAAAAACGGCAGTAAGGAAAATGATTACGGATATTATTTGATATATTTCCAATGCGTAAATGTTAGACTCCACAATTTACTATAAATACTTTAATATGGAGTATGGAGGGGTAAATCTTAATATTATGTCAATATTCAATTATCATATTTTTATAATAATTGTTAAAATATACGCCTGTATCAAACAATATGGGTTAATTTTTTGTAAGATTACTTAATCATTACTCGCATATTAATACCTTTGTCCCCAATTGATGGATACAACTGATACCACACCCATAATACCAAAACCCGTGAAGCAAAAACGATTTGCAAGCTTTAGAAAAAGCCTGACCGATTTTTTTGCCAGTCTTTATAATATCAATAGCTTCATAATCCGCTTTTTTAAGGAAGCTTTTTTGCCTCCTTATGAGTTTAAAGAAATTATAAGGCAATGTTATGAAACAGGTGTACGGTCATTCACGCTAATATCACTAACAGGCTTTATTGTCGGGTTGATATTTACCAAACAATCACGGCCTTCATTGGCTGAGTTTGGCGCGACATCGTGGTTGCCATCATTAGTATCCATTGCCATTATGCGTGCCCTTGCACCGCTGGTAACCGCGCTTATAGCCGCGGGTAAGGTAGGTTCAAGTATTGGTGCCGAGTTAGGCTCCATGCGGGTAACCGAGCAAATTGATGCTATGGAAGTATCGGGCACGAATCCTTTTAAGTTTTTGGTTTGTACACGGGTATTGGCTACCACGTTAACCATTCCTATTTTGGCTACCTATACTGGTTTAATATCAATCCTGGGGGGCTTTTTAAACGTATATGTAAATGAGGGCACAAGTTACCGCACTTATATAGGTCAGGTTTTCGATCCATTGAGTTTTATTGATTTTACAGCCGCTTTAATTAAATCCATTGTATTTGGTTTTACCATTGGCATTGTAGGCTGCTATCAGGGTTATAATTCAAGCAGTGGTACCGAGGGGGTTGGGAAAGCAGCCAACGGAGCGGTAGTTACAGCCATGTTTTTAATATTTATTGAGGAAATTACCATTGTGCAAATAACCAGCTGGTTCAGATAATATGGAAAAGCAGAAAGCACCTATAGATCATAAAAACGCGGTAATTCGTGTGCATGGGCTTAAAAAAGCCTTTGGCGATTACGAAGTACTGCGTGGTATCAACCTGGAATTATACCAGGGCGAGAATCTGGTAGTGCTGGGCAGGTCAGGTACAGGTAAATCGGTGTTGATTAAAGTAATATCAGGCTTATTACAAGCTGATGCTGGTACTGTTGAAGTATTAGGTCAGAATATTGACCAGTTAACCACCCGGGAATTACAGGCATTGCGCATACGAATCGGGTTCTCGTTTCAGAATAGTGCTTTGTATGATAGTATGACGGTTAGGAAGAACCTGGAGTTTCCGTTAGTGCGAAACCGAAGGGGTATTGGCCGAAAGGAGATTGATACATCAGTTGAACGGGTTTTGGAAGCAGTAGGTTTGGCACAAACTATCAACCAAATGCCATCAGAACTTTCGGGTGGGCAGCGCAAGCGTATTGGAATTGCCCGTACGTTGATACTGAACCCTGAAATAATGCTGTATGATGAACCAACAGCAGGTCTTGACCCGATTACATGCATCGAGATAAACGAGCTGATAAATGAGGTGCAGGAGCGTTATAAAACATCATCCATTATCATTACACATGATTTAACCTGTGCTAAACAAACAGGCGACAGGATTGCGATGTTACTTGACGGAAAATTTCAACGGGAAGGGTCTTTTGAACATGTATTTGATACGGATAATGCCCGGATAAAACCATTTTTTGATTACAATTTTATAAAATAGATATTTACCATAATATTATGGATTTAAGAGAAAACAGGCGTGCGGTAATAGTCGGATTATTTTTAGCCATTGGGTTAATTGTATTTATCCTGGGCGTATTTACATTAGGCGGTCAGTCAAAAAGTTTTTCAAAAAGCGTACATATCAGCGCTGTATTTGATGATGTTGCCGGCTTGAAAAAAGGCAATAACGTTTGGTTCTCAGGTGTAAAAGTGGGTACCATAAGCGATATCCGTTTTACCGGCCCATCGCAGGTTGATGTTAAAATGAGTGTTGACGAGAACTCACGCCAGTATATTCATGATAATGCGCAGGTACACATTGGTTCCGACGGATTGATCGGTAACAAGATCATCGTTATTGATGGCGGAAGCCCGCAAGCGCCCATTATTCGTGAAGGTGACATATTGCAATCAGCGAAGATTGTTTCTACCGATGATATCATCAAAACAGTACAGCAAAATAACGAGAACCTGTTAGCCATAACCAGCGATTTTAAATTACTGAGTCATAAGATATTACAAGGCAAGGGAACAGTAGGGACACTTTTGGCCGATAGCCTGATGGGTGTACAGCTAAAGGAATCAATGCATAACCTGCAAATTGCTACACAAAGCGCGGCGGTAATGGCTAATAACCTGACCAAATTCAGCAGCAAACTAAGTACTAAAGGCGGCCTTGCTGATAAGATGTTTACCGATACTGTTACGTTTAACAGGATACAAGGCGCGGTTGCACAGCTAAAAGCCGCTGCCGACAACGCCAAAACCTTAACTGATAACCTTAATACCGCCAGCAACAAGTTAAACAGCACCGATAATGTTTTGGGCGTTTTATTAAACGACAAAGCCAGTGCAGCTAAAGTGCAAACCAGCATTGATAACCTGCAACAAAGCTCAGTTAAGCTGAATGATGACCTGGAGGCTGCACAGCATAACTTCTTATTAAAAGGTTTCTTTAAAGACCGTGCTAAAGCTAAAGCTGATAGCTTAAAGAAAGCCGGCAAACAATAATTTGTTAACCGTGCTGTACCACGAAACACATGGTACAGTTGGTACAAATGGTACACTTTTGGGGCCAAAAACTGCTTTAAAAGCACTAAAAAAGCCAATTTTAGGTGCCAAATTACCTCGATTGTTGCCCTGAAAACGTATTTTTTCATCCAAAAACAGTCAAAAAAGCGTTGTTTTTCGCTCTTTTTTAATCAAAATCACACCGTTTTTGGTCGAAATATAAGTGCAGGGCCTCGTGCGATACCTTTCCCTGGAATAGGGAAAGGAGGAGGATAGGGTAGAATTATGAAAGAGGATAGGGTCAAACCACAACAAACCATTTCCATGATAACCTGTTACCATATAAACCTGCAGTTATGAAAAATAAAACAACCCCCAAAAGGGAAGGCACGATAAAAACTCCCGCTCCCAAAACTGAGGAATTAAAAACCGAACCACCCATCAGCGAAAAGGATGAAGTAAAACAGGCCGAGGATAAAACAATTAAATCTACCCGCAAGCATTTATAAGGCTATCTTTATTAATTTAGGCAATTATTATTATCATCTAACATGAAATATATATTGCCTTTTGTTGCCTTTATCCTCCTGATTCAATCTTGTAAACCAGCCATCAAACCTGCTGATCTTTACGGTACCTGGAAGTATTTAAAGGTTGAAAACCCCAACGAAACCCCGCCAAGTAGTGTGCCGCAAGATGAGCTGCAGGTGCAAGCTCCATATATCAAATTCACTAAAAGTGATAGCCTGATCATTATTTGGGGCAGTAAGACATTATCACATGGTAAGTTCCGCATGGACGGCAATAACATCAGTTATACAGAAAAACTAGCTGATGGTTCATCAAGGACATTCCCATTCTATATTTCAAAAATAGATGGCAAAAACTTGGTATTTGAAACGCTTGGCGAACAGGGGACAAGGGTTACGGCTGTTAAAGAGTAATCTTAATGCCCCACAGGCATAGCCGATTTATCAGGCTCAATTTCCTCCACAATAAAGCGCCTGCCGATAAGTAAAACGCATAAAGCTATAACTGATGATATAGAAATAATTACTGCCATTGAAAATGGCGAAATGGTTGTAAACAAACTTACAGAATAGGTGGCAAACGCGCCTATGCCCAGCTGCATGGCGCCCATCAGCGATGACGCTGTTCCCGCGTTTTTAGAGAAAGGCGCTAAAGACAATGCCGAAGCATTAGGGTTAATAATACCTACACCGCACAGGATCAAAAATATCATAGCCAGTGTGCCGCTCAACCCAAACCAACCGTTGTATGATTCAATCAAATAAAAAACGGCTACTATAGCTTGCCCTATCAAAGCAACTATAACAATACGTTCACTGCGAAAGTATTTCAGCAGCACATTATTCAATTGGCTGGATCCAATGAAGGCGATGGACAGAAAAGCGAAGATCCAGCCGTAAACTTTACCGTTTACATGGAAATACTCCATAAATACAGCCGGTGATCCTGCAACATAGGCAAACAATCCTGCAAATGCAAGTGATGATGTTATGGCATAGGTGTAAAACTGTGGTACGGTTAATACTGATAAAAAGCTCTTGATTATGGGTAGAGGTTTTAAAGAATAGGAGGTATCGGCTTTGTAACTTTCAGGCAAAGCGAATATTGCCGCGATAAGTATCAGTGCTGCAATGCTCAGTAACATAATAAAAACAGATTGCCAGCCAAAAGCCGCGGTAAGATAACTGCCTACGGTTGGGGCTATCATAGGCGATGCGCCAAGCACCAATACCAATAACGCAAAAACTTTTGCATTATCCTTCACCGGGAAGATGTCTCGTACCATAGCCATTGCCGCTACACCCGCCGCGCAAGCCCCTATTGCCTGCATAAAGCGCAGCATGATAAGGGTGTTGATAGAGGTGGCGGAAAAACATCCGACAGAAACAACAATATATAATGCCAGGCCAAAATATAATGGCTTTTTGCGCCCAAAACGGTCCATCAATGGCCCATAAAGTAATTGACCAAAAGCCAAACCGATGAAAAAACTAGATAGCGAACGGGCAACCTCGGCGGTAGTAGTATGCAGAGCTTTGGCAATAGCAGGAAAACCCGGCAGATACATATCAATACTAAAAGGACTCAACGCGGTCAATAGACCCAGTATCAGGATAAGAAAGAAATAACGTTTACGGGTCATGTATTAATAAATAGCTGCGGGCAAAGGTAACAATTGCAGTTTGATAGAGTGGATGCTATTTAGCAGGTTCCCATAATTCAACTTTATTGCCTTCCAGGTCAAGTATATGCACAAATTTGCCGTAAGGCGAATCTTCAATTTTATCCACTATGGTTACCCCATTGCTTTTTAAATCCTCTACCAATCCTTCCAGATCTTCCACCCGGTAATTGATCATAAAGTCTTTTTTTGAAGGCTCAAAATATTTAGTGTCCTCTTTAAACGGACTCCATGTGGTTGATCCTTCTTTTTTAGGGTCGTCCTTTTCCAGCCAATCAAAAGTGGCGCCGTAGTCCGTAGCCGGTACTCCAAGGTTTTTTGCGTACCATTCCCTCATTTCTTTCGGATTATCGCTTTTAAAAAATATACCGCCAATACCGGTTACTTTTTTTGATTGAGATTTTTGTAGATCGCTCATATTTGGTTTCTTTTGATGGTTAGGTAATGCAAAAACGTCAGACATGTTTAATCCGACACCGACAGCAACTGCCCCGGCAACCGACTTCTTTATAAAGTCGCGACGGGAATTGTTTTCAGTTTTTTTCATGTATGCAATTTAAGCATTGTAACAATATAAAATAGTAGGCCGCAAAAAGTTCAAAATCAACAATTGTTATTACTTTAGGCGGGTAATGAATAATAAAACTATCTTGTCATTGCGAGGAACGAAGCAATCGCGAACTGTGCATATTCGCTTTGCCTGTGTGCGATTGCTTCGTTCCTCGCAATGACAATTTGTTTTTGTGTTTATATAAAAAAGAACATGAAATCATCTTTTAACACTTTCTAACGGATGCCGAAATAAATTCGGCACGACTAAATTTATGCGTTAATGGCTATACTATCCATCTTAATCTGTCTTGTTCTATTAGTAATACTGGTTACCTGGGCAAAACTCAATCCCTTTGTTGCCTTTTTAATTGTATCTATTTTGGCTGGCTTATTATTGGGCATCCCTATGGGTAAGGTTATTGCTTCTGTTCAACAAGGCTTGGGCGATACATTGGGTCAGTTAGCCATCATTATCTGCCTTGGCGCCATGTTGGGCAAGCTGATAGCCGTTAGCGGGGCTGCACAACAAATTACCGAAACTATGGTAAGCGCCGTTGGCGAAAAACGTATACAATGGGCTATGGTGGTTACTGGCTTTATTGTGGGGATACCTTTGTTTTATGGGATAGGCTTTGTGTTGCTGGTGCCGTTCATTTTTTCGGTAGTTTATAAATATAAGCTCCCTGCTGTTTATATTGGTTTACCTATGCTGGCTGCTTTATCAGTTACGCATGGTTTTTTACCGCCGCATCCATCACCAACAGCACTGGTGGTTATGTTTCATGCCAATATGGGGCTTACGCTTATTTATGGCTTAGCTATAGCCATACCCGCTATTATACTGGCGGGGCCGGTATTTGCCCAAACACTTAAAAATATTCCCTCACAGCCGCTAAAAACGTTTGTAGCTGATGAGTTGCCGCCTGATAAGCTTCCCGGGAGTTTCAAAAGCTTTTTCACGGCCTTACTGCCGGTTATATTGCTAATGCTTACGGCTTTGTTGCCTTTTGTTATTCATGGTAAAGGCCACTTATTGCAAATAGTGTCTTTTATAGGCGATCCTGCTATAGTGATGATTATATCGCTATTAGTAGCAACTTTTACATTAGGTATCAGCCAACAAAAAAACATGAAACAGTTGGGCGATATTTATGGCGATGCCCTAAAAGATATAGCACTTATACTACTTATTATTGGTGGCTCGGGCGCATTTAAACAAGTGCTTACCGATAGCGGGGTAACAACCCAAATTGCCAATACCCTGCAAACCTATACCTTATCGCCGCTTATTTTGGGTTGGCTGATAGCGGCAGTAATTCGGATTTGTATAGGTTCGGCAACTATTGCCGGATTAACCGCGGCCGGTATTGTATCGGCATTAGTACTGCAAGGGCATGTAAATCCTGAGTTGATGGTGCTGTCGATAGGGGCGGGCAGCCTGGCTTTTTCGCATGTTAACGATTCGGGCTTTTGGCTGTTTAAGGAGTATTTTAACCTAACCGTTAAGGATACCTTTCGTTCCTGGTCGGTAATGGAGTCATTGGTCTCATTTATTGGTTTAGCAGGTGTTTTACTACTGAATCTGGTAGTTAAATAGAATCAAGATTCAAGCTGAAATTCTATCTTGACTCCTGATTCTTTACTCTTCAATCTAGTGTTTTACTGCTTAATTTGATTGTTAAATAATGCTTTAATAATTAATTGCGGTTAACAATTTAATAATACAATATATATAGTATTTGGCATGTTTCATGTATTAATATTAGTAATTATTAAATTAAAATGCCATGAAAAATCGAATCGTAAAAACAATTGTTTTAGTATCAGTAATGGGATTTATGTCCTATAGTTCAATGGCTCAAAGTAAAGAGTCGATGACTGTAGCTAATGCGTTTTCGGCCAAATACCCATCCGCGAAGTTAAAGGACTGGAAAATGAAAAATGATACCTGTATTGCTATGTTCAATATGGACAAGAGGCATTATCAGGCATATTACACGACAGGTGGAACCTGGATTAAAACTGAAAGAAATGTTAAACACTTATCTACCCTGCCAATGCCTGCACAGCAATATTTAAAGAATAGCAAATATGCAAGCTGGCACGTTGATAACCTTGCGAAAGTTCAAACACCAATGCACAACATTTATATGGTTCAGCTTGATAACCACAGCGGGAACACATCTTATGAAAATATAGGTTCTGATGAAACTGAAAATTTATATTTTAACAGCAAAGGCGATTTAGTAGCCGCGAACAGGCAGTAAACGGATAAAAGTATTTAAGTTTACAAAAAACACTCCCCGGAAAAGGAGTGTTTTTTTGTTTAATTATTATACTTAATTTAAACTTCAGCTGTTATTATTGTGTATATCCTAAACAGTAATTGTAAAACCCTCGTTTAAAAGTATGATAAAAAAGGTACTCGTATTCCTTTTCTGTATGATACCTGGCCCTTTGTTTGCACAAAATATCTATCGCAGTATAGATACCTCCCGGTTTACCAATGATACCGTCCCCCAGCGTGATGTGATCGATATTTTTCGCTCCGTTTTTACAATCAAAAGCCGCCCTCCTTTAGGCGAAGAAAAAAAACGCTTCTATTTTTCGTTTTTACCTGTAGGTAGCTCAGTTGTACAGGGGCCAGGTAAGGCGCTGATTACATCAACCACCGGCGCGTTTTATTTGGGCGATAAAGGCAATACCAGTATATCAACCATAAGTTTTACCCCATACTTTAATTTTAAAGGGCGATATGGTATGCCTATTCATTCCAACATCTGGCTAAAAAATGATAGCTGGAACATACAGGGCGATACACGATTTTTGGTATACCCGGTTACTACATGGGGCTTAACAGGTAATAAACCCGAAAGCGATGGCTTTTCACTTAATTATAAGTATGTGCGCTTTTATCAAAGTGTGCTTAAGCGTATTGATGATGATTTTTATGCCGGTATTGGGTATGATCTGGATTATTATATCGATTTGGACATTACACCTGCTAATCCTAATGCTTTCAGAAACTATACAGGCTATCAATATGGCACAAGGGCTGATAAAAACTCTTCTTCTTCGGGCCCAACCCTTAACCTTTTATATGATACCCGTAAGGATAATAACCTGTTTAATCCGCTGCCTGGGTTTTATGCCAATTTAATATATCGCTACAGTTCAGTGCCATTGGGTAGCGATAATAGCTGGCAATCCCTGTATATCGATTTGCGTAAGTATATATCAATTACCAATAGCGGCCCTAAAAATATATTGGCCTTTTGGTCCTATTACTGGACCTCGCTTACACCTGGCACGCCTTATCTTGATCTGCCCAGTATCGGTATGGATCCATATCAGCGGTCGGGCCGGGGCATTGAGCAGAGCCGTTACCGCGGGCAGCGCTTATTTTACTTTGAAGCCGAATATCGCCGCGATATTACCGCCAATGGCCTGTTAGGCTTTGTTGCTTTTACCAATATAAACTCAACCAGCGAGATAAATACAAACCGTTTTGTATACTGGCACCCGGCCGGTGGTGCAGGCCTCCGAATTAAGTTTAACAAAAAATCAAATACAAACATTGCTTTGGATTATGGCTTCAGTAAAAACTATGGAGCGGTACTTATAAACCTTGGCGAGGCCTTCTAAATATTTATTCCTATATCGTTTTTGTAGTTAATTAGTTGATTATTATGTAATTGTCACAATATTGTTATGTATTTAATAATGTGCTTTAAAATACTATATTTGTTTTGGACAAATAGATCAGCCTGACACTCTTTATTTATAGGATAATATTATTCTTAGTAAGAGAATTTACCGCTATTTGTCGTCACTTTATATCTATGTTAAAACGCATTTTAGTATTGGATGATAATCAGGATATTCTTGATATTGTGCAGGAAACCCTGGCTTATGAGCAATTCGATGTTAAATGCGTTACACGCGGCATAGATGTTTTGCCAATGGTTCAGGAATTTTTACCTGATCTGGTAATTTTGGATTATCGTGTAGCCGGAGCAAACGGCGGCGAGATATGCAGGCAAATAAAAGCGCATCCTAAATTTAATACAATCCCCGTAATTATTTTTTCGGCCTATATTAATAGGGATAGTGAGCTTTTAGCCTATGGCTGCGATGCCATAATCAACAAACCGTTCGATTTAACCGAATTGATTGAAAAGGTAAATAATTTAGTATCAAAATAAGTTATTTCATTAAAGAACAACCTTGTAGAGCACTAAATAGTGCCCACACTAATTGTCATGTTGTTAATTTTTTTTAATAAGTTGAATAAAAATTACGTAATTCGTTTTTTTTATATGTTATTATTAAAGATTGAATAAATACCTGACCTCCTACAAAGATTACGTTTGTCCAAAATGTGGATCTCATTTTCATTATCAATTGCATCGCAGCTCCCTTGCAAAAATAATATCCATACTTAAACCTATGCGACGTTTTTTTTGCGCGAAATGCAAGAAAGCCTATAATATCAAATTGGATAAAACCTCATCCGATTGATAAAAAACCGGAATAACTGCCCTGGTTAAGCTTCACCTACAGATAATTCATACTTTAAATTATATATTAAAAGTTAAATTTTAATATATAATACGCTCAATAAAGGCTCAAAATCCCCTGTCTATCTAAAAATAAAGCATTTATATGATTTTGGTACAGGAATTGTATATAAAATAATATGGAAGCAGCAGGAAATGATTTCGGCGATAACGTAATAGAAATGAAAAGGATTTTAGCGGTGGATGACAACCAGGATATTTTAGATGTTTTACGTTATATATTAGAAGATTCAGGTTATGAAGTAGATACCATCAGCGATGGTCATGATCTTTTCAAACAAATAGAAAAAAGCCATCCCGACCTAATATTACTTGATATTATGCTTGGCGATATGGATGGCCGCGTGTTATGTAATATTGTTAAACAAACCGCTGAAACACACAATATACCTGTTATCTTAGTTTCTGCAAGCCATAATATTGCCGATAGCATGAAACAAAATGGAGCTCCCGACGACTTTATTGCAAAACCATTTGATATGCATGTATTACTTAACTCTATTGAGCGCCAGTTAGCTGCAGCATAAAATAACTTGCTTGTTGTATATTATCGATATTTTTCGTATTTTTAAATGTTGCCCCAATTTTATGATTCCTGTAAACTCATATATGGAATCTTGAAAAAAATACTTTTCCACATCAATACCAACCTGTAATTTAGCATCGTTAAAACGTTGTTTATCCACATTTGTGAATTACTAATGTGGATTACATTTTTACGATAACGCTATTTTAGCAACTTGTATACGCGCCTTATGTTAAAACTCAAATACCTCACTTTTGTATTGCCCGTACTATTTGTTTTGTCGTCACATGCCCAGCAATCGCCAGCTTATTGGGTAAACAAAACTTACCGCACAGCTACCGATCTGTTAAATGCCGGTAAATATGCATCGGCTGCCGAGCAATTCCGGCAGGTAGAGAACGCCACGTATAAAACAACTACCCAAAAGCAGTTCGAATCCGAAATATCGTTATTAAAGGAAAATGCCCAATATTACGAGGCCTTCTGCGCCCTGCAATTAGGCAATGATGATGCCGAAAGCATGTTCCTGCGTTTTATAAAGGAATATCCCGAAAACCCTTTAGCTAAGCTGGCTTATTTCCAGATAGGTAAATCATATTTCAAACAACAAAAATATGAGGATGCTTTACGCTGGTTTGATAAGGTACAAGCAGGAGAGTTAAGCGGTAGCGAAAATACCGAGTACAAGTTTTTAAAAGGCTATGCGTATTTCTCCATAAACGATTACAAAAATGCGCAGGAGCTTTTTGCTGAGGTGAAAAACCACCATTCAAAATATACTGAAGACGCTACTTATTATTTCGCTTATATTTCTTATTTAAATAAAGACTACCATTTAGCATTAGTAAACTTTGAAAAATTAAAGAATTCTAAAAAATACGAGGACAGCTATCCATACTACATCACCGCGGTTTACTTTTTAGATAAACGTTATGATGATGTACTTGCCTACGCTATCCCAATCCTGAATACCACGCACCAGCAGCACGAAACCGAAATGTTGCGTATCGTAGGTTCATCCTATTTTGCTAAGGCCGATTACGATAAAGCGGTTAATTATTTCAGCCGTTTTCAGGATGAAGATCAGGGTAAAACCCAAAGTACACAGGATAGCTACGAAATTGGTTATACTTATTACAAGGTTGGCAACAATGCCAAAGCAGCTATCGAACTGGAAAAACTGGTTGATCACGACGACATCTACAGCCAAAGCGGTGATTATACCCTGGGCGATGTTTTCCTGAAAATGGGTAACAAGCAAAGCGCCCGTAACGCGTTCCTTGGTGCATCAAAGTTAAATTTCGATTATAAATTACAGGAGGATGCGCTTTATCAATACGCCAAACTATCTTACGAGCTTGATTTTAATTTAGAGGCGCTTAACGCTACCCGCAAATACCTAAAAAACTATCCACGCGCAACCCGTACCGAAGAGGTTAAAATATTATTAGGCGAAGAGTTACTAAACTCCCACAACTACGCCGAAGCGGTTGATATTTTGGAGCCGATACAAAACAAATCAGAAAGCGCGCGTATAGCCTATCAAAAGGTTACTTACTACCGTGGATTGCAGTTTTATAATGAAAGGGCATTTGAAAACGCGATAGGCATATTTCTTCGCTCATTAAAATTCCCCGAAGATTCAAAAATTGCAGCTTTAACCACTTACTGGATGGCCGAGGCGATGTACGAGGTGCGTAAATATGATGAGTCGGTTGAGACTTTCCAGCAATTTTTAGATATGCCGGAGTCAAGGGAAACCGATGTTCACAACTACGCCAATTATGCTTTGGCTTATGCTGCATTTGGCGGCGAAAAATACAGAACGGCAGCTACTTACTTCCAGAAGTTTTTAGCAGGCGACGAAAAAGATACCGCCACTACTAACGATGCGATAGCACGCCTGGCCGACAGTTATTTTGTATTGAAAAGCTATAACGATGCCTTGACATATTATGATAAGATCATAGCTAAGCATAACTCAAGCGAAGATTACGCCTTATTTCAACGCGGTATAATACAAGGTTTGCAAGGATCTCAAGATAATAAGATAGCCACCCTTACCGAAGTGCTCAACCGCTTCCCTAACTCCGATTATGCCGACGATGCATCTTTTGAAATAGCCTATGCTTATTTCCTTAAAAACGATGGTCCGACCGCAAAAACTGATCTGGAGGCTATGATCGCTAAATATCCGCATAGCAGCTATGTGCCACGGGCATTGGCTACAATTGGATTAATAGATTATAACGCCGGTAATGATGATCTGGCTGTTGAGTCATTCAAAAAAGTAATCGCGGATTATTCTTCGACTGACGAGGCTAAGCAATCACTGAAACAGATCCAGAAAATATATACCGATAAAGGCGACGCGCAAACTTTTATAACCTATGCGGCCACCACACCTATAGGCAACTACACCAGCGCCGAACAGGAAGATATTATGTTCACCGCCGCGAATAACCTGTACCTGCGCGGCGATTGGAATGGTACCGTAAATGCGGTAAATGCTTATTTTGATAAGTTCCCAACCAAACCTATCTACAACAAACAGGGAAGGTTCATTAGGGCCGAAAGTTTGGTTGCCCTGGGTAAACCTGCCGATGCCGTAAATGATTACAACGTAATATTAAACGACTGGACAAGCACTTATACCGAGAAATCACTCATCAGTATGGCTAAGCTTTATATCGCGCAGCAAAAATATAATGACGCGGTTGTGTTCTTGAAAAAGCTGGAGATAAACTCCGAGTATAAAGAGGATTATACCTTCGCTATAAATAACCTACTTCTTTGCTACGCCCAAATGGGCATGGCCGATGAAGCGCTTAATTATGTGAAACAGGTACGTGCAAATGATAAATCATCACAGGAAGATAAATTCAAAACAGGCTTATATGCTGGTCAGGCTTACTTAGCAAAAGGTGATACCACCCGTGCTATTAACGAATTTGATTATACCATAAGCAATACCAAAACGGTTGCCGCTGCCGAGGCAAAATATAACGTAGCTTATATTGATTACCTGAAACATCGATACAAAACATCACAAAAAACATGTTTCGATCTGGCTAAGGATTTCCCTAACTATGATTACTGGATAGCTAAAACTTATATTTTATTGGCTGATGATTATACTGGGTTAAAAGATAACTTCCAGGCAAAAGCTACGCTGCAAAGTATAATTGATAACTACAAAGGTAACGACGATATATTACCAACCGCTAAGCAAAAGCTGGCTACGTTAAGTGGTAAAACTTACGAACCGCCTGTAGCAGCGCCAGATACTACACAAAGCGTTAAACCGGATACTACAACTACTAAACCTGCAGGCAATGGTAATTAACAGGATGATGACCACAAACACGAGACAAGCAATGAAACTACGCCATATAATATATACGCTGCTTACCTTAATTGCGCTGCTATACTTTGTCCCGGCAAATGCGCAAACCAAGCCCAAGACTAAGACTAAAAAAGCTGCTGCTAAAACTGTTGCTAAAAAGCCTGCAAAAAAGGCTGCGAAAACCGCATCTACCCAAAAATCAGATGCGAAAAAGATTGGCGATGCTGTAGCTAAAACAAATTCATCTGCGGATACAACTAAATCAGGAGGGAACAATCCTAATAAGAACAGCAATAGCCTATCAGAGGAGATTGTAGTTACTACCGATTACAAACCGGTTTTGGCCGATGCGGTAAAAATAAGACGTAACCCGGATTTGGAAGATGCAACACCTTATAAAGCACCTTTAACTTATACGCCGCTGGATATAAGATTAGAGCAAAATAGCGACATCCGCCAGTTAGATGCCATGAAAATGCCAGCCCAGCAGGATTCTATTCCAACAAACAACTTTATACAGGTTGGTTTGGGGAACTTAAAAACCACTTACGGCGAAGGTTATTTCAGCACCGGGCCCGATCAGGGTTTACAGGCTGGTGGTTATATTAAACACCTTGCCGAGCAGGGTAGCCTTAATAAACAAAATGAAAGTACAAACGAGGTTGGCATATTTGGAAAAAGCATAGGCGCAACCAATTCGCTTAACGGCCGTATCGACTATAAATACAATAGCAATTATTTTTATGGCTATGATCAGGCAGACCCATCAACCGAAGTTACCCCGGGTAAACAACATTTCAGCATACTAAGTGCTGAAGGCGACCTGGCAAAAAACTTTGCTGATGTGCCTAATGATTTTACTTACGCCCTAAAACTTAAAGGTTACACCTATAGCGATGCTTATGATGCCCGCGAAAGCAATGTGGTGTTATCAGGCTTTTTAAACGAAACTGTTAAACAGTTTTATGCAGGTGTAGCAGGTTCGTTAGATCTTACTACACAAAAAGATAGCTTATATAATTACAACAATAGCTTATTGCGCGTAAATCCATATATCAAATTTCAGGGTGATATGTATAAGATAGATGCAGGTGTAAACATTGTTGATCAGTTTGGCTTTAGCAGTAACTTCTACATATTCCCGGCAGCTAAATTGGAATTACAGGTTATACCAAAATATGTACGCTTATTTGTTGAAGCCAAAGGTGATGTAAATAAATCTACTTTATTGGATTTCTCAACCGTTAACCCGTTTATCGGTCAAAATATCGACATCAAAAATTCGGTCGACAAACTGGACCTGAGTGCTGGTTTAAAGGGAACATTAGCGCCGGGGCTTAGCTTTAAGGCCTTTATTTTCCGTAATAGCGTTAAATATATGCCGTTAATGGTAAGCAATTTTGGTCCGGGTGGTAATAAATTTGCTGTTATTTATGATAATGGCGACTCGCGTATTAACGGCTTTACCGGTGAACTGGACTACAAAGCATCCGACGATGTGGATGTATTTGGCCGTGTAGAATTTAAAGACTACCAGATGGCACAACAGGCACAAGCCTGGAACTTACCTAAGTTTAAATTAACCGCAGGTACCGCCATCCATATTAATCGTAAAGTTGATATTACAGGTTCGTTATTATTACGCGGAACAACTTACGATATTCCTTATGCTGATGCTTTAACGCTCAGAAGCACATTTCCACCAACCACAATTGGCTCTTTTGTTGATTTAAGTGGTGGTGTTAATTATAAGGCTACCGATAAGATCAGCATTTTTGTAAAAGCAAATAACATCTTAGATCGGTCAAATGCAAGCTGGTTATATTACCCTGATTATGGGTTTAATATATTCGGCGGAGTTGGTTTTGCTTTTTAAAAAGTGTTTTTAAATAATTCCATGTTGTTTTATATAAACCCAAAAACAAAGCGTCATTGCGAGGTACGAAGCAATCCCCTACTTACAGAGCTGCTCTGTATATTAGGGATTGCCACGCTATCGCTCGCAATGACGATAGTCATTTTAAACAAACTTTGTAAATTTTATAATTAAGTTTACTTTTAGCAAAATGGATGTAGCCTATTATTTAAGTGAACTGTTAATGCAAAATGGCGAGGTAAATGTACCTGGCCTTGGTTACTTTGCGCAGTTAAAAGTTGATGGCTATTATGATAATACGCAAGGCAAATTCTATCCGCCAACCAGTAAAATACAATTCGACGAGCAATACCATGATGATGATGTGCTATTGCAATATATAGCCGAAAAAAAGAGAATTTCGCTGGCATCATCAAAATACTTCACCGCTAAATTTATTGATAATTTAAGACAGGAAGCTATAGTTAAGGAAGTACCCCTGGCCGATTTAGGTACGTTACATTTTGAGGATACTAAATTGCATTTTAAACCCGCCGAAGTTTTACCTGTTGATCCGGCATATTACGGTTATCAACCGGTAGCGATCAGCAAATTGGGCGGTACCTCATTCCGGGAACAACTGGAAAAAGAAATGCCACGCCCTGAACCAACCGCTCCAATAGGTGAATCTCCCGCACAGGAGCAAACCGCAGAACCAACGGTTTCGCAGGAAGAAGAGTTTATATTTAATGGCAGAGGATATTCAGACGAAGAGGTAGAAGAGAAAAACAATAACTGGATATGGATAATCATAACGGCAGTTGTTCTGTTAGGTATAATCGGTGTATTTGCATTGTATAAATTTAACCCGACTGTATATGACAGGCTAATTGGCGCGCAACACCCCGCACCAATTATATTAAAAGCACCGGTAAAACATGATACCACAAAAACAGTAGCTCCGCTTATTAAAGCGGATTCAACAGCAAGCGGTACGAAAAAGGTAACGACTGATACTACAGCAAAAGCAGCGAGCGTTAATACAGCAGCTCCAGTTAATACGGCAGCGCCAATTGATACTTTTTCCAGAGTTAGGTATGAAATATTAGGCGGCGCTTTTAAAACAATAAACGAGGCGAACAGAACGATCGTAGTTTATAAAAATCTCGGCTTTGATGCCAGAATAGTTAAAAATGCCCCCGGCAAATTGTTCAAAGTGACCTTAGGTACCTATTTTACAGCTGATGATGCAGTTAATCACATGCATGCGATAGTAAAAACCGGGCAAATTGGGGCAAATAGAATGAGTATACAACCATACAATCCAAAACAATAATGAGTTTATTACTACAGGTAACAGATACCGCGCACAAGATAGCAGACACAGTAAAGAATCTTTCACAAACCGGCGGGGCCACAACGGGTGATACCCTTCGTTTCGGCGATTTATTGGTTAAGGGTGGCGTCATCATGATACCTATTGGTATTTTGGCAGTTTTAGGTTTGGTTATATTTTTTGAACGATATTTCACCATCCGCAAAGCTTCAAAAAGCGACGCTAACCTGTTAATGCAGGTACGCTCAAGCATACATACCGGTAATTTAGAATCGGCCATCGCTATCTGCAGAAACAGTAACTCGCCGCTTGGCCGTATGTTGCAAAAAGGTTTGTTGAGGATAGGCAGGCCGATAAAAGATATTGAGGGCGCTATTGAAAATATAGGCAAACTGGAAGTTGCCAAGCTCGACAAGAATATCGGCATACTGGGTATTATTGCTGGTATTGCCCCGATGTTCGGCTTTTTGGGTACTATTTATGGTGTAATCAAAATATTTTATGACATCGCCCAATCAGGTAACCTGAGCATTGGTGTTATATCCGGTGGTTTGTATGTGAAGATGGTAACGGCCGCCGCGGGTTTGTTTGTGGGGATGGTTGCCTATATATTCTATCACATTTTAAATATGATGGTTGATAAGGTAATCTTAAAATTAGAGACTGACGCCATTGAATTTATTGACCTGTTAGAGGAGCCAAGCAAATGAATTTAAGTAACAGGAAAAAAAGGATTGCTGCCGAAGTACAAACCTCAGCGATGAACGATATTATGTTCTTCCTGCTGTTGTTTTTTCTCATCGCGTCAACAATAACCAATCCTAACGTTATTAAACTAACGCTGCCCAAATCGTCAACAAGCCAGTCAGAATCTAAAAAGACCATCAATGTGTCAATCACAGGTGATCTGAAATACTATGTTGACAAAAAGCAAGTAAGCGTTGATGACCTGCAATCAGCAATATCAGCATTTAAAACACCCGATGCTGATTTAACCATTGTGTTATATGTTGATAAAACAGTAGCTATACAAAACGCGGTGCAGGTAATGGATGTGGCACAAAAAATGAATATAAAACTGGTACTGGCAACAGAACCGAAATAGCGATTAGTGAGTAGTGAATGGTGAGTAGTTAATTAGTTAGGCGACCACTCACCGCTCACTCTCACCATTTACCAACCAATGGAATACAGAGAAGAAAATAACTATCCCAAAGCATTTTTAGCAACAGGTATTATCCTGGTTGCACTAATGGCTATGTGTTATTTTATGGTATTCACTCCGCCGCCAAAGCCCGATGAAGGCACAGGCGGCATCCTGGTTAACTATGGGACAACGGATGCCGGTATGGGAAGCGATTATATGAGCGTGGATCAACCCTCAGTAGCCGAGAAGGCCAATCATACACTGCCAACTAAAGCAACCCCTGCGCCACCTACCGAGCAAAAAACACAGGTTGATAACAGCGACAAAAAAATAGTCACGCAAAATAACGAGGATGCCCCCGCGGTAACTACAAACAGTAAAAAGCCAAGTAATACCGTAGCAACCCAGGCCACTAAAACAGTATCCAAACCCGTGGTTAACCAAAACGCGCTTTACAAAGGCAAAACTAACAACGGCACAGGCTCGGGCGATGGTACTACCAATACTCCCGGCAACCAGGGCAAGCCTACAGGCAGTACGCTAACCAATAACTACAATGGTACAGGATCAGGCAATGGCGGTAACCTAAACCTGACACAGCGCAGCTTTGTAACCCGCCCAACGGTTACTGATGAAAAGCGGAGAACTGGAAAGATTGTTATTGATATACATGTAGATAAAAACGGCAACGTTATTTATGCCCAATCTGGCCGTGGTACCACCATGACGGACTATGACCTGATCCAGAAATGCGAGAACGCGGTTAGAAACGCCAAAATTAACGCGCTTGATTCCGCACCCGATACCCAGGAAGGCACTGTAGTGTTTGTGTTCAAAGTGAACTAAATTAATCCCCACTGTCATTGCGAGGAACGAAGCAATCGCATGCTATACAGAGCGGCTAAGCAAAGTTCGTGATTACTTCGTTCCTTAATGACAATCTTTTCGATCGTCTTTTTTTTCTCAAAAAACGCTAACTTTAATTATGGAACAATATAATGTGGATGTACACGACTATATCCAAAAGGCCGCGCCATTTGCAAAACCCATACTTAATCACATTCGCGAGGTGGTCCATTCGGCTTCGCCATTAATTACCGAAACCATAAAATGGGGCATGCCCTTTTTTGAATATAAAGGATCAATTTGCCAGATGGCCGCTTTTAAACAGCATTGCGCATTTGGTTTTTGGAAAGCATCATTACTTGACGACCCGCAAGGATTGTTAAAAATAGGGGAGGCCGCCGCAGGTAGCTTCGGTAGAATAATTATAATCGACGATCTTCCCTCCGATGAAACCATCATCCATTTTGTATTACAGGCAATGAAAAACAATGAATCAGGAAAGAAAGCTCCGGTCGTTAAAAAAGCACCTGCCGAAAAGAAAGAATTGGTTGTTCCTGATTACTTTGAAGCATTACTGAATGAGCACCCGAAAGCCAAAGAAACATTTGAAAAATTCAGCTATTCGCATAAAAAGGAATACCTGGAATGGATAATTGAAGCCAAAACTGATACCACTCGCCAAAAACGACTGGATACTACCATTGATTGGCTAATCGAAGGTAAATCACGAATGTGGAAGTATAAATAGCCTCAGAAACTGTTTGAAGATAATAAAACTATCGTCATTGCGAGCGATAGCGTGGCAATCCCCAACTTTGCAAATTTAAAAGTTTGTCATTGCGAGGAACGAAGCAATCGCGAACTGGGCATTGGCCGCCTTGCCTACGTAGAGATTGCTTCGTTCCTCGCAATGACGCTCTATTTCTATATCGCCACAAAAAAATAATTCTAAAATCAAACATCCCGCATAACGAAATACTCTTATTTTTGCTGGCGATATGCTAAAACTTATCCTCCGTTTTCTTAAACTTTTCGTGATCTTTTTCTTCGGCATCACCATTTTGTGGGTGTTGTTATACCGTTTCATAAATCCGCCTGTTACTTTATTGATGATTGAGCGCGGTTTTGAACGCAAATCAGATGGTAAAGACTGGAAAATAAACAAAAAATGGGTGAATTTCGATGATATTTCCGATCCCATGAAACGTGCTGCCGTTGCTGCGGAAGACCAGCGTTTCCTGGATCATTTCGGGTTTGATTTTAAGGCGATGGAGAAAGCCATCGATAAAAATAGCCACAGCCATAAATTGATAGGCGGAAGTACCATATCGCAGCAAACAGCAAAAAATGTTTTTCTGTGGCCGGGCAGGTCATATATCCGTAAAGGCTTCGAAGCCTATTTTACTATTCTGGAAGAAATATTCTGGAGCAAGAAACGCATCATGGAGGTTTACCTGAACGAGATAGAAATGGGGGATGGTGTGTATGGTGTTGAAGCCGCCGCACAAACCTACTACCACAAAGATGCTAAGGATTTAGATAAGCACGAAGCCGCTGCAATTGCCTCTATTTTTCCAGACCCGTTAAAATGGTCGCCGACTAACCCGAGCAGCTATGTGCATCACCGTCAGTACCTGATCCTGAAAAATATGCGCAGGCTGGGGCCGCTGGACTTTTAGCTATAGAATTCTACTGCTTCCAATATCACTTCACATGCTTTCCTGATTTCGTCATGCGTGATGATCAATGGTGGGGCTATGCGCATGGCATTGCTGCAATGTAAAAACCAGTCTACAATTACACCATGCTCAATACAACGGTCAATTATTTTTTTGTTCAGATCGAAGCTTTCCAGTTCAGCCGCTAGCATCAGTCCCTTGCCGCGAATTTGTTTGATAGATGGATGAACTAATAACGACCGGATAAGTGTTTCTTTTTCCGCAACCTGATCGCAAAGTTTTTCATCTAACAAAACCTCCAGCGCAGCCAACCCTGCCGCGCAGCACACCGGGTGCCCGCCAAACGTAGTAATATGCCCCAGGATGGGATTTTCCTTTAGCGCCGACATGATGTTATGCGATGCCGCGAAAGCGCCCACAGGCATGCCGCCGCCAAGCGCCTTGGCAAGTAATAAAATATCGGGTACTATCCCGAAATGCTCAAAGCCAAATAATTTACCTGTACGGCCAAAAGCGGCTTGTATCTCGTCTAATATTAATAAAGTACCTGTTTCTGTACATTTAGCACGCAGGGCTTGCATATACGCAATATCAGGCACACGTATTCCAGCTTCTCCCTGTACGGTTTCTATAATAACACAGGCAGTTTCTTCGGTGATCTGGCTCAGGTCGTCAGCATTATTAAACCGGATGAAATTAACGCCCGGTAATAGGGGGCGATATGCCTGTTTATATTCCTCGTTACCCATAACGCTTAAAGCGCCATGCGTACTGCCATGATAAGAATTATGACAAGCGATGATTTGATGCCTGCCCGTAAAACGTTTGGCCAGTTTTAATGCGCCTTCAACAGCCTCAGTGCCTGAGTTGGTAAAGTATACAGATTGCAGATTTTTGGGGAATACCGATATTAGCTTCTCAGCGAATTTGACTTGCGGGGTTTGCACATACTCGCCATAAACCATCAGGTGCATGTATTTATCAACTTGTTGTTTGATCGCCTCGATAACTTTAGGATTGCTATGCCCCAGGTTGCTCACGCCAATGCCCGAAATAAGGTCGATATAAGCCTTCCCTTCGCTATTGTACATATAAACACCTTCTGCCCGTTCAAATTCAAGCAGGAGTGGAAAATCAGTAGTTTGAGCGTTGTTGGCTAAAAAAAGTTGACGTAACGTTGGCATGGCACAAAAGTAAGCCAAAATCCTAAGAAGCTGTCTAAAAACGATTGCATCTTATTTTTATATAAAAACAAAACGTCATTGCGAGCGAAGCGTGGCAATCCCAAACTATGCAGAGCCGCTCTGTAAGTAGGGGATTGCCACGCTTCGCTCGCAATGACTATAGTTCATTATTTATTCTTAGTTCAATGTATTAACGTTAAAATAGGAGGCAGCCTATTGCGGAGGACCGGGACGATTATTACGCTCTGACAATTGCCTTACCAGCTCGTCATTAAACTCGCGTTCGCTTTTATACAGCTCGCTAACTTTATCAGGTGTGAGCACCTTAAGAAAAGCGTTATTGAATTTTATTTTTATCTGAACGATCTCGTTCTCGTACATCAATTCTTTATTCACCTGCTCCTGGCCATCAGCGGCATTTAAGTTATTTTGTCTTTTTAATTTTCTCACATTAAAAAGCTCCTGCTGATATTCCTGGTACAAGGGAAAGAACTTAGAGGCTTGTTCCTGCGATAAATTTAGCCTTGTGCGTAAATAATTTACTTTAACATTCTCTACCCGTCGTTCCGGGTTTTGGTTATTTGGTGGCCTATTATAATAGGACGGTCTTGGAGGCCCTATTCTATACGGCCCCCTTTGTCCAAACGCATTACCAACGCATAGTACGAAAAAAAGAAAAAATATATGCTTTGCTAATTTAGTCATTATTAATTGTTGGTATCATCATCAGCGTTACCCTGTAATGCGTTGGTTAAACTGTTGGTATTAACCGGCGTATTTTCATCAATAACGGTATGTTGTGTATCATTCGCGTCAACATCATCCTGCAGGTAACTTTGAATATCGCTTGTTGAAACGGTAGACAATTGCTTGTGCAAAAATGAACTGTTATGGTCATCTGCCGGTGTTGACAATCTGCTTAACAATAAACCTGTACCTACAAACACTGCAAAACAAGCTGCCGCCGCGTATTTGAATGTATTGGTAGCATACATTCGCCTAACTATTCCTTTGCGCTTAACTACATCCTGCTTAACCGTTTTGTTTAATATGGCATCGTTAAGCTTGTCAAAATAATCGGCAGGCACACTAAAGCTTTCTTCGCTAACGGTTTCTTCAATCAGGATACGCGCGTTTATTTGTTGCTCAAAGGCGTTAAAATAGTCTTCGGGTACAGCATGGCCGTGGGCATCATTATTTACGTAAGCCTCAATATTTATCCTGCTTTGTATGTTACTGCTTAACTCGTCGAAGTAATTTTGAGGTACGGTAAATTCATCTTCCGACCTAAACTCCTCCAAGTTAATACGGCTTTGTATATTGCTGCTTAATTCATCAAAATAATTTTGAGGTACGATAAAGTCCTCTTTGGATTTTAATTCCTCTAAATTGATGCGGCTTTGTATATTATTGCTTAACTCGTCAAAGTAATTTTCAGGCACAGTAAAACCCTTACCGGACTTTAGCTCATCCAGCTTAACTGCCGAGATGATCTGTTGTTCCGATTCATCAAAATAGCCTGGTGGCACAGTAAACGGGTTCAGGGGATTAACCAGTTTAAGTGACATGAATTCATCCAGCCATTCTCTATTTCCACTTTCGCTTTTCATATCGAGTGTTTGATGAAATTTTGATGAAAAGGTTTAATCACTTTTTTTAAATTAATCTTTTGATAATAAGAAAGTTTCTATTTTTTTTACCGCGAGGTGAAAAGATGCCTTTAATGCACCAACACTTGTCCCCACAACATCGGATATCTCCTCATACTTCATATCCTCATAATATTTCATGTTAAATACCAGGCGTTGTTTATCGGGCAGGGTAAGCAGTGCTTCCTGTAATTTACGCTGCGCCTTATCGCCATCAAAATAACTTGATGCCGCTAATGTATCGCCAAGCGTAGAGTCCACATCATCCAGAGAAACATTATTTTTCGCTTTTTTCTTGTTCAGGAAAGTAATGCATTCATTAGTGGCGATGCGGTACATCCAGGTATACAATTGCGCATCAGCACGAAAAGTTGGCAGGTTTTTCCAAACCTTCACAAATACATCCTGTGCAATATCATCGGCATCATCATGATCTATCACCATACGGCGGATGTGCCAGTAAATTTTTTGCTGGTATTTCTTCAGCAGCAGGTTAAAAGCCTCATTCCGGGTTTTCTCATCCTGAAACTTGCTTAAAATCTCTGCATCCTCAACAACCTGTACCGACATATATTTAATTTATATTAAAACAAGTATCAAGCCTTTTTATTTATAGAGGTCAGCCTGATACTCAAACTATTCGCACGAAAATAAGTATTATTTTATATTACACGAATATAGTGCGTATTACTTTTGTGATTATGTATAATGGTGCTGTGAAAACATCGACCACAATCTGAATGAGTATTATTTTGATATTTTCACTTTTGGCTTGTCATTCTGAGCGGAGCGAAGAATCTTCTTTGATTTGCAAAGTACGTATTGCAGGTTTTAGAAGATTCTTCGCTCCGCTCAGAATGACAACAAGGATAGCACCAATTACTCCCGTTGCCTGTAAGGATACAAGCAATGGAAGGAAAACGAAAGGCATTTAGCTTCTGGTCGGTGTTTTCATCGCACCACTAAACAACTTGTCATGCTGAGGAACGAAGCATCTATCCGCTAATCTGCATACGGTGAGCCTATCGATAGATTCTTCGCTCCGCTCAGAATGACAAAAGGGAGTAGAATAAGCTTATACCAAATCCAGCACCTGTTGCGATGCATTCTTGGTATCCACCTTCTCAATCACTTGTTTTATGATCCCGTCAGCGTCAATAATAAAAGTAGTACGGACGGTACCCATATATTTTTTGCCGTAATTGTTTTTCTCTGCCCAAACGCCGTAGGCCTCATTAATACTTTTATCCTCATCAGCGATAAGCGGGAAGGGCAGACTGTATTTGGTTTCAAATTTTTTGTGCGATTTGGAGTCATCGGTACTCACACCAATCACCTCATAACCTTTACCAATTAACGACTGATAGTTATCCCTGAAATCACAAGCCTCGGCAGTACAACCAGGGGTGTCATCTTTTGGGTAGAAATATAATATCACGGTTTTGCCTTTAAAGTTTGCCAATGAAACTTCTTCGCCGTTTTGATCTTTCGAGGTGAAATCCGGGGCTTTGTCGCCTGCTTTAAGTGTTGCCATGGTTATTTGTAAAAATCTGCTTTAAATGTAGCTGTATTATCTTTCTGGTCAGTAACATCTAACTTAAAAGTATGTTTGCCGTGTGCAATGGTATCATCAAAAGTATAACTTAATACCTTGGTTTTAAAATCCCAATACATTAACACCCATTGCCCATCGATATAGCCATAATAGTTTTTAATGCCTGATAAATTATCACCTATTTTAACAAAAATGGCGTGTTTAGCGGCCATGTTAGCACCATCAGTAATATTTATTGGGTGGATGTAAGGCGCTTCGGTATCTAACTTCACATAATAGCTGCCAAAACCTTTTGCTTTAGCTTTTACATAACCATCTTCATAATTACCCACGATGCAGTCGCCATCCACATTTACAATAATGGCTTTATCGGCACGCCAGCCGGGTGCGGTGCTGTCGGGTTTTATCCAAAGGTCGTAAGTGTCATTTATCGGGTCGAAGCGGTCGCCTAACTGGTAGGTATCCGAATATGCGCCCGGCCTTTTAGGGAGATCGGCAAAGGTGAAATTCATACTATCGTATAAATTACCAACAGGTATATTAACCTTAACCTTATCGTTGCTAAACTGATTGTCTTTATCGTAAGGGAAAAACGTGCCCGGCATTTTAAATAACTCAACCGGGTGTATGGTTTTGCTGTGCGATCTTACCTTTAGGTTGAGGGTTGATGTATTTCCCGCTATATCCCTAACTACATATTGCACATCATGCAAGGAATCATCACTAAAAGTAACCACTCCGCGATTGATGGATTGCGGATAAAGTGTGATCCTGCTTCCCGGAAGCACAAAGCATTTTTGAATAAAACGGCCAGACTCTAAAAATTCAGGGTAATCAATCAAAGCGTTTATAGCATGTGTTTGATCGAAAGCGAAACGTTCGACAGAGAAGGTAAATACCGTTTTGCCATCTACCTTAAGTTCGATGGAATAAACACCATTGTGGTTAGCCGAAGTATTGTTCATATCATAAGCCGTAATGCCGAAACCGGTATTGCCGCTTACATCAATAACCGCGGGATTAGCCAATCTGTAATGCCCCGTAGCACCTACCACACCCAAAAGTTGGCGTTGGGTTTTTTCGTTGAATGGTCCGTCGTTGAAACGATACACACAGGCTGTACCCAATACAGGCGGAATATCATCACGAACTGTTAAGCCAAATAGTTGTGGGTTTATAGTTTGTTCGGTTTGGGTATCGCGTATCTCAAAATGCACATGCGGCCCAGCTACTGCGCCCGTATGACCCGATAAGGCGATTACCTGCCCTTTAGTTACCGGTATCTGCATGGGTAGCAGGTTAAAATCCACCAAGTCATTTTTTTGTTGTATTTGATAATCATGTACGAGTTTAGCCAGCTCAGGACTAAAGCTTTGCAGGTGACCATATACGGTAGTAAAACCGTTGGGATGCGTAATATATACCGCGTTACCAAAGCCACCAAACTGCACTTTTAAGCGGGATACAAATCCATCAGCAGCTGCATGTACGGGGTAACCATCACGCTGGTTGGTCCTGAAGTCGAGCCCTGCATGGAAATGGTTGGGTCTTAACTCGCCGAATGAGCCAGCCGTACTCGGCGGCAGATCAAGCGGGTAACGAAAATAATCTTTTGGGTATTGGCGGGTTTGCACAATATCCTGTGCAAAAGCAGTAAATCCAAAACTAATAACTAGTAGGGTAGACGCCAGTAACTTTTTAAACATGCTTACTTAACATAAAAGTTAAGTAATTTATTGCCTGAAAGGTAACCCTCCAGGTGGTCGCCAACGCTAACTTTGCTAACGCCTTCCGGTGTTCCGGTGAAAATCAGATCGCCTTTTTTTAAGGTAATGTATTGCGATACAAAGGCAATAATGCGCTCAAAAGAAAAGATCAGATCCTTAGTATTACCAATTTGCCGGGTTTCGCCGTTTATATCCAGCTTGAAGTCAATATTGTACAAGTCTTCAAAATCTGCTTTAGGTATAAATGTGCTAACAGGAGCGGAGCCATCGAATGATTTAGCCAGTTCCCAGGGCAGCCCTCTTTCTTTATGCTTGTTCTGGATATCGCGTGCGGTAAAATCAATGCCGAGGCCAATCTCATCAAAATAATTGCCTGCAAATTTCTCGCTAATGTGTTTGCCTTCTTTACAAACTTTCAATACCAGTTCTATCTCGTGATGTACATCCTGCGAAAATTCAGGGTGGTAAAAAGGCTTGTTATCTTTTAAAAGCGCGGTATCCGGTTTCATAAAAATAACCGGGACGGTAGGTACAGGGTTATTCAGTTCTTTTGCATGTTCCGCGTAATTGCGACCAATAGCGATGATTTTCATGCGGTAAAATTAGTTGATTTTGTTGATTGGGGGAATGGTTGATTAGGAAATTTCATGAATGTGACTAACTTACTCACTTAATCAACTCAATCTAACCAATAACTAAAGGATGCTAATCCTTTTAATAACCGACTCGGTACCGGCTACTATCTTAACAAAATAAAAGCCACGGCTCAATTTGTTACTGATGGAATAAGAAAACTTTTGTTCGCCAAGATCAACCCTTTGTTGAAACACATTAAGCAGATCGTTGCCCAAAACATCCATTATTTTGATGCTTACATTGGTGTTTCTGGAAACAACGTATTTTAAATTGATTTGGTCGGTAGCAGGGTTTGGGTATACTTCTACGTCGCTTAGTAGCTTATCATCCTGGTGATTAACTGTGAATTTAACGTAAGAGGTAACACCAGGCTTAACCGGAGGCAATGAGAATGGTAAACCATTTTTAAGGTATGATTGCTTGGCTTTTACTTTTTTACTATGCAGATAAATGGTATCTTTAATAACTGGCCCACCGTAAGCAAAGGCGAAATTCATGAATAACGCAATTGCGATACATATTTTCCATGAATAGTATTTAGTATAGATTCGCCTCATCCTTTATTAATATTGCTGCAAAAGTATAAATAAAGCGCGCATGATTTTATAAACAATTGCGCAAAATTTCTTTTTTAACAAAATTTAACACACATGTGTTTCGTAAATGTTATTAAGTTATACGCAAATGCAATCAAAAAGGGTGTTAGTGAAAAAAAATAATATTTTTGCATCTTTAAAAACATATCAGTGTCAAATCATAAAGATCTACAAAAATTAACTTTCGCAGGTTTATTAATAAGTTTAGGAATAATTTATGGCGATATAGGTACTTCACCTTTATATGTTTTTAAGGCTATTGTTGGCCACCAAACTATTAACGATACGCTGGCACTGGGTGGTGTTTCACTTATTATCTGGACGTTAACCCTCCAAACCACCTTAAAATATGTTGTAATAACCTTACAGGCAGATAATAAAGGCGAGGGTGGCATATTCTCTTTGTTTTCGCTGGTTAGGCGCAGGGCGCGATGGCTGGTAATACCGGCAGTAGTTGGCGGTTGCGCGCTTTTGGCCGATGGTATCATTACACCACCAATCTCCATCTCATCAGCCATTGAAGGGCTAAAACCCATTTATCCGCATATACCAACCATGTCAATTGTTATTGTAATAATTACAGCGTTGTTTTTTATACAGCAGTTTGGTACATCGCTGGTAGGTAAGGCTTTTGGGCCGATCATGTTTATTTGGTTTAGTATGATGGGCGTTTTAGGCCTGGCATTTATTATACAGGATCCTACAGTATTTAAAGCATTGAACCCATACTATGGCATCAAGCTATTGGTTACTGATTCACATGCATTCATCATTTTAGGAGCGGTTTTCTTGTGTACAACAGGTGCTGAGGCTTTATATTCTGATTTGGGCCACTGCGGGCGATCAAACATCCGCATCAGCTGGATCTACGTAAAAACCTGCCTTATATTAAATTATTTAGGCCAAACCGTATGGCTGATGCAACACAACGGTAAAGTGATTGATATGGATAAGTTTAATCCATTTTATGCCATTATGCCGCAATGGTTCCTGATATTCGGCATTGGTATTGCCACTGTTGCTACTATTATTGCCAGCCAGGCGTTAATATCCGGCTCATTTACGCTGATAGCCGAAGCTGTAAGGCTTAATTTATGGCCAAAGGTGAAGATAAATTATCCGTCTGAGCAAAAGGGTCAATTATATGTGCCGAGTGTTAACTGGTTGCTTTGTGCCGGTTGTATTGGTGTGGTATTGCTATTCAAAACATCCGACGCCATGACCGCCGCTTACGGTTTAAGTATTACCGTAGCCATGCTGATGACTACCATACTGGTATCTAAATTTCTTAAAAAGAAAAAGTATCCGGATTATATTATCACTATTTTCCTTGTTGTTTACCTGGTTATCGAAACTACATTCCTATCCGGTAACCTGGTTAAGTTTATACACGGTGGCTGGTTTACGCTGAGTGTTGGTACGGTACTTTTCTCGGTAATGTGGACATGGCATACCGCGCGCAAGATCCGTAATCGTTACGTTAAGTTTATTGAGATAGAAGACTATTTCAGCATTATAAAAGAATTAAGCGATGATGAAAGTGTACCCAAATATGCCTCACAACTGGTTTATTTAACCAGCGCTAATTTTGATTCGGAAATTGAATCGAAGATCATCTACTCCATCCTCCAAAAACAACCTAAACGTGCCGATGTTTATTGGCTGGTACACGTTGATGTGGTTGATGAACCTTATAAACGCGAGTACGAGGTTGACTTTTTAGTGCCGAATAAACTGATCCGAATCGATTTTAAACTTGGTTTTAGGGTTGAGCAGCAAATAAACCTGCTTTTTAGAAAAGTGGTTGAAGAATTGGTGAAAAATGGCGAGGTTGATATTACCAGCAAATACACATCCCTTAACAAACATAAAATAGTTGGTGATTTTCGTTTTGTGGTGATAGAAAAAGTGATCTCCAGGTCGCATAATCTGTCGCTTTATGAACGCTTCATTATGGCCTATTATGTATACCTTAAAAAGGTTAGTTTATCTGAAGAACGTGGCTTCGGTTTGGATTTAAGCTTTGTTACTGTTGAAAAAGTACCATTGATGCTTGCCGCTCCGGAAACTGTTGAACTTGATAGAATTAAGTAATTTAATATCGTTAATGTTAAATTAATGTTAACAAGTTCAGATTTGCTACAGATTGTAGTTGGATATTAGTAATTATAATCTATACACTACCTTGAAAAAGATACTACTCGCCTTGCTTTGCTTTGTTTCATTGGAGGCAAGTGCCCAGGTTTCAACACCCGACACCGCCAAAAAAAATATTGCTGATACCGTTAAGAAAGATCTTTTCACAGCTCCAGATACGGTTAAGAAACTGCATAGTAATCCGCTGTCGCTTATTCCCCCCGGTGTAGCTATTGTATATGGGGTATCGTCATTCTTTATACATCCGATACGTCGTGTAGATTACTATATAGAGGGCGAAATCCAAAAAACAAATCCAACATTCAGCTCAAAAGCAGAAAGTTATTTTTTAGTAACACCAATTGTAATGGTTTACGGCCTCGATCTGATTGGTGTTGAAGGTAAAAATACTTTTATAGATCGTACGGCATTACTTGGGCTCTCTGGAGCATTTTTAGGTGTAACAGGATATGTAACTAAATATACAACACACAGGCTTCGTCCTAATAAATCTGATTATTTATCGTTCCCTTCCGGGCACACTTCTGTAGCTTTTATGGGTGCGGAGTTCCTGGCACAGGAATATTCTGAAAAATCGCCCATATATACAGTCATCGGCTATTCTGTAGCTGTTACAACCGGTATTTTCCGAATGTATAATCGTGATCATTGGTTTAGCGATGTAGTAGCCGGTGCCGGTTTTGGTGTGTTATCAACCAAAGCGGCTTACCTGGTTTATCCATATTTACGCAACAAGCTTACACATAAAGGCAAAAATGGCAAGAGTACCATGGTTATGCCTACCTACCAAAACGGCACACCGGGCCTTTCATTTGCCGCGCAGTTTTAAAAATGATCCAATGTTTTGATATAAACAAAACGTCATTGCGAGCGAAGCGTGGCAATCCCAAGCTATGCAGAACCGCTCTGTAAGTAGGGGATTGCCACGCTTCGCTCGCAATGACGATAGTTTGGATCATTCTTAAACAGCTTCTAAGGTTCGCATGAAAGGTGTAGAGGATTTCTCCTCGGTCCTCGTCGAAATGACATTAGGGTTTATTCTGAAATCCATTTATAACCGGAATCATCCAATCAGAAATACAATTATTTGTATTTTATTTTATAGATCAGGATCGTGGTAGCAAAAATAAGTGTTATGGCATTAGCTACTGCTACCGGTAAACTGGGTTCCATTATACCATAGATCAGCCATAATAAAGTGCCTGCTGTAAAAAAGCAGTACATTGGTAATGATATTCCCGAGGTATCTTTAGTACGAATAGTTTTAACAGCCTGCGGTAAAAATGAAACCGTTGTGCCGAAGGCTGCTAAATAACCTATTATCGCTACTGTATTCATGTGGTGGGTTTACCCTTTTTTGCTACCAGGAAGTAAGATGATACGATTAGATACACTGCCAAAAAGCCTAAGCATCCTGCTACAATTCCATCTAATATTAAAACTAAAGCGCTATGGTCTGGCATTAAAACACTAACGGCTATAACAGATAATATACCGCCAACCAAACCAAACCATAATGATGATTTATGCGCAGGCGATGCTGTTTTACCTAATGAGCTGTGTGTGTAACCATAGCTAACGTATATCACAAGGCCAATAACCAGCCACCCAAGGAAACGGATCCAATTATCGTAGCCGAGCTGTGTCATTAAATAAAAACAGCTTAAAAGGCCTAGAACAGGTATTAGTGATAGGTTTTTAATAAATGCCATTACCGTAAGTGCAGCCGACAGGATGATAAACAGGAAGAACGGGAAATTTTCATGCGCGTTCTCTCCTGAAAATAAAGCGATCATCGGTTTCCAGAAAAATATGGTGCCAATAATAAACAGCACCGGGGCTATGAATTTCGCGTTAATGTATGGCAGATGAAATTTACCTGCTACCGCCGCTTCGCGCGGGATAAGCAGTACACCACCGCAAACCAACACGAATGCAAACAAGGTGCCTATACTGGTTAAATCAGTTACTTCGGTAAGGTTCATGAACAATGCAGGTACTGCAACCACAAAACCGGTAACAATAGTGGCGAATGATGGTGTATGGAATTTAGGGTGGATGCGTGAAAATACCTTTGGCAACAAGCCATCACGGCTCATGCTCATCCATATACGAGGCTGACCAAGCTGGAAGATCAATAATACACTCGCGGTTGCTATAACCGCGCTAAATGAAATAACACCACCAATACCGGGTAAATGAACTTTGTTAAATACAAATGCCAATGGGTCACCAACGGCAAGGTCTTTGTAATTGACCATGCCGGTTAATACAAGCGCAATTAGTATATATAATACCGTACAAATAATCAATGAGTAGATCATCCCGCGCGGCAGATCACGTTGTGGGTTTTCGCATTCTTCTGCCGTGGTAGATATGGCATCAAACCCAATATAAGCAAAGAACACACCCGAAACACCCTTCATCACCCCACTAAAACCATTCGGCATAAAAGGGTGCCAGTTGGCAGGCGTTATATAGAAAAATCCAATAGCGATAACGGCTAATACAATGGCTATTTTTAATATAACCATGCCATTGGTTGCTCTTTTAGTTTCGCGTATACCAATATAAACCAGGTAGGTAATGATGATGACAATAAGTAGGGCAGGGGTATTTGCTATTAACCTAAAACCGCCAATCCCCGGTGCGGAATCCCAGGCTAATGCACCTTCTTTAATAGCATCAGTAATACCTGCTAAATTATGGCTTGCATTTAACTTTACTATTTGCTCATGCGCCGTAAATGCAGAAAAGTAATCCATTATCAGGTACCGTGGCATATGGATATGACAAAGCTCCAGTAAATTTACAAAATAGGTACTCCAGGATATGGCTACTGCTATGTTACCGATGGCATATTCCATTAACAGATCCCAGCCGATGATCCAGGCGATTAACTCGCCAAAAGAAGCATAAGCATAGGTATAAGCGCTGCCCGCAACCGGTATCCGCGAAGCGAATTCGGCATAACAAAGTGCTGAAAACCCGCAGGTAACGGCTGTAATTACAAATAATATGGTAACACCCGGCCCGCCCTGAAAGGAGGCTTCGCCAATAGTAGAGAAAATACCCGCCCCAACTACGGCCGCTATACCCATCAGGGTAAGGTCTTTTACGTTAAGTGCTCTGGTAAGGTGATTGCCTGAATGTTCGCTGTCGCTAAGGCCGCTGGCCACATCGGCCATGATTTTATTGATAGATTTTTTACGGAATATACTATTCGACATAAATTAAATATGGGGTCGGTCAATGGATTCAAACATAATCATTTTTTTGCAGGCAATAAGTATATGCTTAATTTGCACCCATGAATATAAGCATAAAAGATGTATTGTTTAAAATAAGGGTGTTTTTTATTCCTTATTTGCTAGTGTTAATGCTGTGTTTGTTGATAAAGATCCTGTTTTCGCGCGAGCAAATATACTTCGCGGTGAATAGCCGTAATTTTCCATTGGGCGATTTTATCGCACCATATTTAACCGATCTGGGTAACTTTTGGACGGTAGTAGTTTTATCGTTGATATTAGTAATGTTTAGTTATGCGAAGGCTTTTTTACTGTTATTGATAAATACAGTAACAGCACTTACCGCACAGGTAGTAAAGCATATTTTTGATTCTCCGCGGCCGACATTATATTTCCAGAACCAATTAGCGCATATTCATTTTGTAAAAGGAGTGGAGATGTTGAGGCTGCATAGTTTTCCATCAGGCCATACGGTAAGCGCTTTTACAACTGCTGTGCTTTTTACTTACTGGGCAAAAAATAAATTCTGGGGATTACCACTATTGATATTGGCGATGTGCGTGGGTTACTCGCGTATGTACCTAAGCGAACATTTTTTTGAAGATGTTACAGCAGGATCAGTAATTGGTACGATAACGACTGTATGTTTAATAACCTGGCTGGCTAATATGCAGTTTTTAAAATCAGCTAAGTGGAATAGAGGGTTGATTAACAAAGGTTAATCTATATAATAGACTTACGAAGTTTTCAAAACTTTGTAAGTCTTAAATCTTTTTGTCATTGCGAGGAACGAAGCAATCGCGAACTTTGCAAAACCGCTTTGCCTCCGTGCGATTGCTTCGTACCTCGCAATGACATAGTTTTACATTTGTAATGTTGGGGATTGCCACACTTGCAATGACAAAGAGTAGATAAACTTAATCAGTTATATCCTCATCATCATACTTCTTCTTGCGGCTGATAGCCATATATATGGTAACCACTATGATTATAGTGCCGCCTATATAGATTAGTATTTCTGATATTCCGAATAATGATCCCATTATAATTATACTACCTATAAAGTGAAATTATGTTTTAATCTATTTAGCCGAAGATTAAAAATACCTCCCCGATTGGGGAGGTATTTTTAATTATAATTTATCCATTTCGCCTTTTACAAATTCAGCCAGTTCCTTCACATAACCTGCGCTGAAATCAAATTTGATACCCGCGGTTTCATAAATTTCTTTGATTGTTTTGGTGTAGCCCAATTTTAAGGCGTCTAAATATTGTTGTAAACCTTTTTCGGGATTTTCCTTGTAGTTTTTCCAAACCGCGATAGCGCCTAATTGGGCCATGCCATATTCGATGTAATAAAATGGTACCTCGAAAATATGTAGTTGTTTTTGCCAAAGATTAGCTTCGGCTTCTTCCAAACCGCTCCAATCTGCAAAACCTGCGCCGAATGGTTCGTATATCTGTATCCATGCTTCGGTACGTTCGGCATCAGTATGGCTTGGGTTGGTGTATATCCAGTGTTGAAACTGATCAACCACGGCTACCCATGGCAATGTTTTTAATACATCAAAAAGCTGATCGCGTTTGGCGCGTTTTAAATCTTCTTCGTTATCAAAATAAACATTCCAGTTATCCATTGAGATCAGCTCCATGCTCATGGATGCTAATTCCGCTACTTCGGATGGGCAATGTTTAAAATCATTCAGTTCAAGATCAGCAGTTAAAAAGGTATGAACCGCGTGGCCACCTTCGTGAACCATCGTAGTCAGATCACGGAAAGTATTTGCCGAGTTCATGAAAATGAAAGGCGCGCCGGTTTCAGACAATGGGTAGTTATAACCACCTGGTGCTTTGCCTTTGCGGCTCTCTACATCAAATAAACCGTTATCCTTCATGATCTCCAAACGTTCACCTAAATAGCTGTTGATATTCCGGAAACATTGGATTGATTTATCGATCAGTTCCGCGCCACCATTAAATGGTTTTAAAGCTGGTTTGCCCGATACATCAACATCCATATCCCATGGGCGAAGCATATCCAACCCTAAAGCGGCTTTACGATTGTTAGCCTGTTCTCTTAATATTGGTACAATTTCTTTTTCAATTGCTTCGTGGAAAGCATAGCAATCCTGCGGGGTATAATCAAATCTACCCAATGCCTGGAACATGTAATCCCTGAAATTTTCGAAACCTGCATTCAAGGCCACTTTATGCCTTAGTTCACGCAGGTGATCAAATAGTTCATTCAGTTTGTCTTTATCCTGTAAGCGACGGAAAGTTATCTTTTCCCAAACTTCCTGTCTTTTAGCGCGGTCGGTACCTTTTAAAAATACGGCTGCCTGCTCTAAAGTATATTCCTTGCCGTCAATTTCAACAGATAATGCACCACTTATGCCCTGGTATTTCTGTTGCTCAACCTGAATCTCAGTTTGAATAGGAATATTTTCTTCCCTGAACAATTCCAAGGACTTTTTTACTCCACGCAAGTAGATGAAGAATTTTTCTTTGTCAAGTTCATCAAGATATTGACTACTAACCAGTTTTTTATTCAGATCATTACTATAAGGCGCGATTTTCGATTCGATCTCGGTAGCGAAATATTGGAATTTTTCCAGCAGTTCTTCGTTAGCGGTATCGCAAGTCATTCGGATATAGCGCCAGGCAAAATCTTCCTCAATAGCGGCTTCCAGTTCGCTGCGGTCCTTTAACCAATTTTCTAATTCTTCAGCAGAATCAATAGGGCGATCGCAAAGTTCTTTAAAAAGTGGTTCTAGTGCCTCCCAGTTCATTTCAAGGTCGGCAGGTATATATGTTCTTGTTTTTTTGTGGATCATGGTTTTATAATATGCAGATGTGCAAATATGCAGATTAATGACCAAGCGCCAAATACGATAATCAGATTTTACACTGTGTTGTTGTTTGTGAGGATAACATGGATGTTTGGAATATTATCAAAAGGTGATGGCTGGTGCGATTCCCTCCCTTGGGAGGGTGGAGGGAGGGGTTTGACCGACAACCAAGCGTAAAACCCCTCCCCGCCACTGCTCATTTCAAGCGCACCCCTCCCAAGGGAGAGAGTTAAGTAATCTTCCAAATACCTGCGTCCTCACAGACAACCATTATTTGCTTTTATATAAGGTTTGCGACATATGCTTTATCCCATCCTCATAACTTGTCGGTTTAAAATTAAAGGCATTCTCAAACTTATCCGAGTTGAAATTATAATCATGATCGTACTGGTAGTACATTTCCACCACACCAGCAACAAGCTTATTAAACAACCCGAATATCCACAGCATAAACTTATTAATCCGCATAAATTTTGGTTTTGCATGGTAGATGTTTGCAGCCAGCTCAATAAATTCTTTCCCGGTAAGTGTCTTAGCGGTAGGGGCGTGCCATATCTGGTTATCGCTTTGCGGATTCTGACCTAACAGGTACATCGCTTTGCCAGCATCAGGAATGTAAGTAAAGTTGTGCTTAACTTTTGGATCGCCTACCCATTGGGCGCTTTGCTTTTGGGCGTATTTATCCAGAACCATCATATCAAAAGAACTATTTTTAGAGTCGGTGCCGTAAAAATCCGCAGCGCGCAAAATGCTGGCTTGTATTTTCCCTGCTTTAACCTCAGCCATTAGCTGGTCGGCGATTTTCACACGCACTTTACCTTTTTCACTGACAGGATTGTACGGTGTTTCCTCGGTCATTGGTCCATCAACCAAACCATACATGTAAACGTTATCAAAAAATATCAACCGGGCATTGGCTGCCTTGGTGGCATTAATAACATTTTGCATAATAATAGGCCATTGCTGCCGCCATATTTTAACGTCGTATACCAACCCGGCACATAAGTAAATTACAGTTGATCCTTTGGTGGCTTCCAAAATCTCGTTATAATTTAGCAGATCAGCTTTTTGCCAGCTGATGTTTTTGCCTGTTGTATTAACCGGTTTGCGACTAACCAGCCTGATAGTTTCGTTATGGTTTAATAACTCCTGGGTAAGTGCGTTTGCTACTGGCCCGCCGGCCCCTAATATAGTGTGCATGATTTCTTCGTTTTTGTTATAACAAAGTTATCATGGTTTTGGCGCTCAAAACGTTAACAAAAGATAAGAAATTGAGGATGAGTTATTTTATAACCGGTTCCAAAATACGTTTACGGATACGGGATAGCGAAACTGGGGTGATACCCAAAAAATGCGCGATGTAATGTTGCGGCATTCGCTGTAAAATATCTCTGCCTGTTTGTAGTAGTTGTAAGTAGCGTTCTTCCGGCGATTGGGTGATGAATGATGCTACCCTGTCTTCATAGCAGCATAAATAATGCTCAGCTACTAACCTGCCGAAACGCTCCATTTTATGTGCTAAAATGGGGTTAGCTAACATTTGCTGGAATGCATCATAACTAATGTTGATCAGCCGGGTTTCTTCCAATGCCTGTATGTAAGTTATGGTTGGTGTTCGGGTCAGGAAGCTTTTGTAGGAACTTGTAAACTCTTGTTCGAAACTAAAATAGCTGGTGATATCCTCGCCATTAATGATGTGATAATAGCGAACAGAGCCCGAAACTAAAAAGCCAAACTTATCGCAAACCGTATCGGCGGTAGCAAAATGCTGTTTCTTTTTTAGCTTGGTAAAGGTTACATGCTGGGTGAATGCTTCCCATTCTTCTGTACTGAAGGTTACATATCTTTCAAGATATGTCCTGTATATAATAAGTGCGGTAGCAGCATCCATATACAAATATGCTGATTTTATTGTATCTCTGCATATTTCCTGATTATCCGTCAGGTGCTTGCATCCGTATTGAAAACAGACTATAATAAGCAAAAAAATAACCCTCCGGTTATCCGAAAAGCTCTTTCAATTATCTTAGTTAAGATTATTTTCTTCCCATTGCCTGTGTCCTCACAGGCAATGGGATTTTGTGAGTTTTTAACTTATGTCACTTTGCAGGCATACTATATTTTAACCCTTGATTCGCATTAGTTATTGAATTTATAAACTTAACTCCTAATGGATCACTAAATATTTTTTGAACGGTTATATCAGCGCCATACGTTGTAAAGTGATCTCCATCTAATAAGTAAGGTGCGCCATCAGGCGATAATGGTGGTATTGAAGTTGCGTTATAAATATCTATATATTGATTTAAATTCTTTTTTAAGAATACATTTATTTTGTATGCGAGTGCAGATATATATTGCTGGCGAATATTGATATTGTATTGTATTTCTTTTGCTTTTATAACAGGGTATGAAATGTCATAAGTTTCATTTTGGCCTATTATAATAATTTTAATCTTTCTTTGGGCAAAATAGTTAATGGTGCGTTTTAATAGTACCCAATCTTTATCGTTATTGCCGGTTATGTGAGTAGCCCAATTACAACTTATAATAACTCCGTCAAGTTTATTTGAATTTTGTTTTAGATAATCGTTATACATATAATTCATCAAATCCTGGCAAGCTGCTGATCCTTCTGGTGTTGAAATTGGGTAACATCCAGGAACTGTTGCTTGAATTAAATTAATATTTTTCTTTTCCAGAAAGCTTTGTAGTGATCCATACAGATCTGCAGCATGGCTGTCTCCTAAAAGTAAAATGTTTTTCTTCTTTAACTGTATAGCTAAGCAATCTGATTTATCAAAAACTTTAAATTTTGTTTCAACTAGTATAAAACAAACATCCGTTCTAAACTGCTTGTTTATTTGTGATACATGATCTGCTTCATAATTTGCAATTTTTAATGCTTTTGGTTTAAACATTATATGATTAATGTCAATAAAACTCATGGTGATAGTTCCAGCTACAACCAATGCCATTAAAACCCCCAAAAGTTTCATTCTTTTATTATCCAACTTAATTGATTCTATATATTGATAAGAAACTGAGGCCAATAAAAAAGCTAATAATATTATAAATATGATGTTAATCGCATTCATTTGTGTTCCAATATATATAGCGAAAACATATAAAGGCCAGTGCCATAGATATAAGGAGTAAGAAATTACTCCTGTAAATTGTATGGCTTTGTGCTTTAAAAGCTTAAAATCATTAAAGTTTGCTACTATAACACAAAAGGTTGCCAATACAGGTAATAATGTATATACACCGGGCCATAACATATCACTATTAATGAATAAAAAGCTAAGCAATATCAAGCTATAACCCAGGTAGGCAATGGCTTTTTTGTATTTTAAGTTGTTAATAAAACCCTCTGATAGAAATGCCACTCCACCAATCATCATTTCCCATGATCTGCTTGGGAGCAAATAAAATGCAGGATTATAATGATATATACAGTATACATCAGAACCTAAAAATATTATCGCAGTTACTAAGCAAAAAGAAAGAAAGTATTTCTTTTTGCTTTTCAGGAAATTTCTTGAGAGATATAAAAAAAAAGGATAAACTAAGTAAAATTGCCACTCAACAGATAATGACCATGTATGTATAAGAATATTGTCGGTGCTTTGAACAAAATAATTTGTAGTTCTCCAATACAAAAAGTTAGATACAAACAACAACGACGATGCGGCACTTCTTTCATTTGTCATGTAATCCTTCGGGAAATAAACGAAAAATCCTAATAAAGTAATTACCGTAATAAGTACAAGTAGCGCAGGTACTATTCTTTTTATTCTCTTTACATAAAATTCCAGGAACGAGAAATTTTGTTTCTCTAACGAATTTATAATGATTCGGGTAATGAGATAACCAGATATCACAAAAAATACATCAACTCCTGCAAAACCACCATTAAAATAAGGGATTTTAAAATGAAAAAGAATTACTCCAATAACGGCAATTGCTCTTAAAGCATTAATATCGTACCTGAATTTCATGTATTTAGTAAACCCGTCAATGGGTTGTTAAAGAATTAAGCGGTAATAGAGCCGTAGTAAATAAGTTCATTGGCAATGTTCTGATTTTAGTCAAGTTAGGGTTAATGCACTTGACAAAAAGTGATGGATTAATAAGGTATTGTGGTTCATTGTTTTAATATCAGTCACAAAGAACGCTTTTTCTTTGTTGTTTACCTATAGTACCTATAGTTATCCTGAAAAATATCGGTCCTTATCCTATTTAGGATTGAGTTACCGAGCAGTTAGTAGTTAAACATAAAATCACTATTTATTCGGGATTTTACACGGATAAAAAAAAGTCCCATGGATTACTCCACAAGACTTTCTAATATATTTTTAAGTTAAGATTATAACTTACCGATAACCTGTACCAGGTCAATCAGTTTGTTTGAATAACCCCATTCGTTATCGTACCAAGATACCACTTTAACAAAGTGATCATTTAAAGCGATACCTGCTTTTGCATCAAATATTGATGTGCGTGCGTCACCTTTAAAATCTTCAGATACTACGTCATCTTCAGTATAACCCAAAATTCCTTTTAGTTCACCTTCTGATGCAACTTTCATAGCAGTTTTGATTTGCTCGTAAGTAGCGCCTTTAACTAATTTAACTGTTAAATCAACTACTGATACGTCAGCAACCGGTACACGGAATGACATACCTGTTAATTTACCTTTCAACTCAGGGATAACTAAAGTTACTGCTTTAGCTGCACCAGTTGATGAAGGGATGATATTTTGATAAGCGCCACGGCCACCTCTCCAGTCTTTAGCTGATGGGCTATCAACAGTTTTTTGAGTTGCAGTTACAGCGTGTACTGTGCTCATTAAACCTTCTTCGATACCAAAAGCATCATTTAATACTTTTGCGATAGGAGCAAGGCAGTTAGTAGTACATGAAGCGTTTGAAACGATAGTTTGTTCAGCTTTTAACAATTTATGGTTTACACCCATTACAAAAGTAGGGGTATCATCCTTTGCAGGCGCACTCATTACTACTTTTTTAGCACCTGCGTCAATGTGTTTTTGAGCAGTTTCCTGAGTTAAGAATAAACCTGTTGATTCGATGATCACTTCAGCACCTACTTCATTCCATTTAAGGTTAGCAGGGTCTTTTTCGGCAGTAACACGTATGGTTTTACCGTTTACCACTAAGTGGCCGCCTTCAACAGCAATAGTTCCTTTGAACTGACCGTGGGTTGAATCGTATTTTAACATGTAAGCCATGTAATCCGGCTCAACAAGGTCATTGATACCAACAACTTCAATGTCTGATCTTTCTATTGCAGCTCTGAAAGCTAAACGACCGATACGGCCAAAGCCGTTAATTCCTATTTTCATGATTTTTTAATTTTTGTTAGAATAGTACGTTAGTAAATTATTTATAGGTTCTTTAATTATGTTTCCGATGGTTAATTTTGATTCGGTGGCAACCTCTATAAGGTGATCCTGAAAGTTGGCTGCAACTGAGCCTGCAAAGTGGACAGCAGCTTCGGGATATTGCTTATGTAAAGGTAACAAATATGTGTTTATTAGCTTGCTAAATCCTTTTTTTATTACATTTTGTAGATAAACGTCCTCCCGGTTTTCCAGATAAAAATCGTTGAACGAGCTCAGGAATAAAGCCGGTTGTTTTTGGCGATAAACCTTCTCTAAAAGATTACTGCGATCCGCGTCATACTTGTGCACAAATTTTTTGCGCAGTGGCACGGGCAGCGTTTCATTCATAAAACCTTTTATCAGTTCCCGGCCTAGCCAGTTGCCCGATCCTTCATCAGCCAGGATATAACCCAAACCATAATTGTTTGGCTTAACTTTGCGGCCATCATACCACGCCGCGTTTGATCCGCTGCCGCAAATACTTACAATGCCGGGTGTGTTTTTACAACAGGCAATAGCAGCAGCCATAATATCGTGATCAACACTAACTTTCCCGTTTTTAAAAAAGTTTGAAAACGCATTTTGGATCACCTGTTTCAAATCAGCCGTTGAAGCGCCCGCGCCAAAAAAATAGATGCGTTTTATTTCTTCAGCGTGATGAATTAGGTTAATGTTCTTATTCAGCAGTTGCACAATGAATTTTTCATCATTAAAATAGGGATTGATGCCATTGGTTTTAAAGGAAGCGATAGTTCTGCCTTTATCAGCCAAACGCCAATGCGCGTAGTGTGATCCGCTATATACAACTGCAATCATTTATATCGATAATATATCGGCCATTTGTAACAGGTCCGATTCCAGCCTGAATTCCTGCTGGTTCAATGCTTTTTCTAAACTGGTTAGTACTATGTGGTTGGCCTCTAAACCCACCATTTTTTGTGTTTCGCCCGCAATTAAGGCATTTACCGCCGCAAAACCAAGTCTACTACCCAAAATACGATCGAAGCTTGATGGGCTACCGCCACGTTGCAGGTGACCTAATATGGTAACTTTAATATCGTAGTGCTTTACTTCCTGCTCAACACGTTTGGCAATATCATAAACACCACCATTTTTATCGCCTTCGGCAACAATTACAATGCTTGATGATTTTTTGTTGAGGTGTCCTGTTTTTAAACCGTCAATCAACTCGCTGATGGCAGTTTCTTTCTCAGGTAGTAAAATGGCTTCTGCTCCGCAGGAAATGCCCGCCCGCAGCGCTATCGCGCCTGAATCACGACCCATCACTTCAATAAAGAACAAACGATCATGCGCATCGGCTGTATCACGTATTTTATCTATCGCCTCAATAACGGTATTGGTAGCGGTATCAAAACCAAGGGTGTAGGTTGTTCCGCACAAATCATTATCAATAGTACCGGGAACACCCATTACCGCTATGTCAGGATATTTCCTGGAGAAGCGTAAGGCTCCTGTAAAAGTACCATCGCCGCCAATAACAACTATGGCATCAATGCCCTGGGCTTTTATATTTTGATAAGCGGTTTCCATACCTTCATCGGTACGAAACTCTAAACAACGGGCTGTTTTTAATATGGTACCGCCCAGGCTAAGTATATTACTTACTGAACGTGGAGCCATATCGTACATATCGTTTTCAATAAGTCCTTTATAACCCTGCCTTACCCCAACAACCTCAAGATTGTTATATATGGCTGTTCTTACTACTGCTCGTATACAAGGGTTCATGCCGGGGGCGTCGCCGCCGGAAGTGAGAACCGCAAGTTTTGAAATTTTATGCATCTTTACAAAACCAATTATAAAGACGAAGATAGTGTGTATAAATTACACAATTAAATTTTATTTTATTTTTGGATTAGAAAATATCCCTATATATTTAATTTTATTTAAAAATTTACAGCTTTTGGACTTACAACTTCCTCATTTCGACTCCGTATTTTCTATTGATTGCGTGATTTTTGGTTTTGATGCCGGAGTGCTTAAGGTTTTATTGATTGAGCGTAACGAAGAACCTTTTAAAGATAGTTATGCATTGCCAGGCTATATTGTTGAGCACGATGAAAGCATTGACGATGCCGCGGAGCGCATATTGTATGAGCTTACCGGTCTTCGCGATATATCTATAAGACAATTTCACACTTTTGGTGATGTTAACCGTCATCCGCAGGGCAGGGTGGTTTCTATCGGCTATTTCGCGCTGATACGTATCACCGGCCAAAAAGAATTAAACCCGGTAACGCAATATGCCAGCAAGGCTTTCTGGCACCCGGTTAACGAGCTGCCTAAGTTAGCTTTTGATCATACCATTATATTTAACCGCGCATTTAAAAAAATACGTGCTAAATTAAATTATGAGCCAATTGCGTTTGAGCTATTGCCTGAGAAATTTACGCTTACCCAACTACAACTATTGTACGAGGCGGTGCTGGACAAAAAACTCGACAAACGTAACTTCCGTAAAAAGATGTTGAGTTATGGCTTTTTAAAGGAGCTGGCCGAGAAACAAAAAGGTGTATCGTACCGCGCAGCCAAGTTGTATAAGTTTGATAGGCGCAAGTATGCTAAGATATTTCAGAATGAGATCTCTAGTTAGAGATTAGAGGCTGGAGATTAGAGATTAGGCCTTGAATATTGATAATAAAAAGAGCGATGGATAAAACCCATCGCTCTTTTCATGAGAACTAATCTCCAGGCTCTAACCTCTAGTTAACTAACTACGAATGCGACGGAGCAAGTTCTAAGTGATATTTAACCAAATCATCTATAGGTGAGCGGATGATGCGGCCTACGGTCATACCGTTTTCGGTAGCAACTTCTTCCAGCACATTGCGGAAATTGTAGCCTACAGAACCGATACAGTTAAAAGTGTATTTTTGATAGTCAGGGTAATGTGTTACCAGGTTACGGAAGAAATCTTCGAACGATGTGCGAACGATGTTTCTTGAATATTCGATGTTTACAATGTTATCATAAACAAATTTGCTGAAGCTTGCGCAAAAACGGTTTGCACGTGGCTGAGTATAAACACGCTCATTTATATCATCAGGTGTAAGCTGAAAGGTATCCCAAAAGTTTTTACGAACAGCCTCAGGCATATAACCACGGATATAATCGGTTAATAATTTTTTACCGATATAACAACCGCTTCCTTCATCACCTAAAATGTAAGCACCCGAATCAATATTGCTGGCTACATCTTTTCCATCATAAATACAAGTGTTGGTGCCTGTACCTAAAATAGCGGCAAAACCTTCGGTATTACCTAATAATGCTCTTGCGGCAGCAAGTAAATCATGACCCACATTAATTTTTGAATGGGTGAAAACAGCCTGCATTGCATTTTCAACAATCTGGCGCTTATCAGCAGTTGAACATCCGGCGCCGTAATAATTTACTTCCGTTATGGCGGTTAAATCCAGGTCTGTAGGTAGGTTTTCCTTTAGCGACTGGATGATATACTCTTCGTCTGAGAAATATGGGTTATAACCCTCTGTATTAAAATAAACTTTTTTCCCCTCCTCGGTAACCAAACACCAATTTGTTTTAGTTGAGCCACCGTCAGCAATTATGATCATAAATTATGTTTTTAAAAAAATCGGTTAAAAGTATGATTTACTTATTGTAAAAAGAACACTTTGTATTATTAAAATTAAAAATTGGGGCTAAAAAAATATTTGTAATAGGTATCAGCAATAAAATTGTTACTTAAAACAACATTATCGCTATTGAAAAACAAACATCAATTTGCAAAATCGATTTTCAGATAGCTCACAATTGGTTTTACTAGTACAGATCAGTTTTTATTAAAATACAATTATATGTATTTGGCTTGATATTTTAAGCCTAAGCAAACGGAAATTGTTTAGTTATGACAAAATATAATATCAGTTGTTTGGGTTGAATGAAATAAATTATCAATTGGTTTATTTTTCATCGCGATGCTTTAATATATTTTTTAGTTTACCATTGCTGTAGGGTATTTGCAGGGTTGGTTAAAAACAGATTGAGCTATATAAGTTCTATATTTACTTCCATAAACCATTACCTGTAATTATGTTGTCATCTAAAAAAATAAATAGATTATTAGTAAGCCTTTGCCTGTTATTGGTTGCTTTTACAAGCGTTAAGGCACAGAGCAAAAAGCCAAAATTTCATGTAATAGCCTTTTATACCGGCAAAAATGATCTGGCGCACATCAGTTTTGTGCATGAGGCCAATAGGTGGTTCCCTAAGATGGCGGAGAAATACAATTTCGCCTATGATTCCACCTCAAACTGGGGCAATATGAATGCGGAGTTCCTTTCACATTACCAGGCAGTAATATTCTTAGATACCCGCCCCGAAGACCCGGCAGCACGCGCCGCATTCCAAAAATATATGGAAAATGGCGGCGGTTGGATCGGTTTTCACTTCTCGGCGTTCGCGCTAACCCCATCTGATGTTCCGGCGAATTGGGACTGGTATCATAATATGTTTTTAGGCTCGGGGCAATATGTGAGTAATACCTGGCACCCTACGTTAGCAATTTTAAGGGTCGAAGATCCGCGTCATCCGGTTACCAAGGGCCTGCCAACGCTATGGAAATCACAGCCCAATGAATGGTACCGCTGGGAAAAGGACCTGCGCGCCAATCCTGATATTACTATATTGTTATCCATTGATTCAACCAGTTTCCCGCTGGGTACTGGCCCAAAGCAAAGCGAAATATGGCATAGCGGCTATTACCCGGTTGTATGGACTAATAAAAACTACAAAATGGTATACATGAACATGGGCCATAACGATATGGACTACGATCACCATACCAATAAAGAATTATCGCATACTTTAGATAATACAATAGAAGATAAGCTTATTATAAATAGTTTGTTTTGGGTAGTCGAAGGCAAAAAGACAGATAAGTAGTTTATAACCTGTTAATTAACAACCTGTATTTAAAATTTACTTTTTTGCAAGAAATTTGCATCTTTGCAGCTGCAAATTATTGCGGGGTCCCATAGCTCAGCTGGATAGAGCAACTGATTTCTAATCAGTAGGTCTCAGGTTCGAATCCTGATGGGATCACAACAAAAGCCTTTCTATGTAAATAGAGAGGCTTTTTTGTTGGGTTTGATTAATGTAAATTATGTCGTGTATCACCAGGGCGATAGAAAGTTGCTAAAAATAATTTTTGTTATCAGCAATTAGTTGATCGAAAAACAGAGGGCCGTTTTAAATTTATCCATAGCAGGAAGAGTGATGATCAATCCATCTTCGGTTTGTGACCACTGGATATTTCCATTGTACCCCAGCAGTTTTATAGACGAAATAGGTTTATCATAATCCCCGCCCTTTTTTAAAGAATGTACGGTGATTTTTGAACCTGATGGAGGAACCATCATCGTAAATACATTCAATTTGCCGTCTTTACCTACCGTAAAACGAATATCTTCAGGTTCGTATCGAAATGCAGCTTGCTTAGCGCTCAAACTACCGGCAGGTATCATATGGATTTTCCCATCTTTCCCTTCACCTTCTTTAACCCATGCTTTACTGCCGTAGATGGCGCTGCCGTTCACCTTCATCCAATCTCCAATGGCATTAAGCATTTTTATACAAGCCGGTTCCAGTGAACCATCCGGCCTGATCGGTATGTTCACCGCGTAAGCACCGTCTCTGCACACATACTCTAAAAGGCAATGGATCACAAATCGTGCATCGTAGATAATATCAGGCCTATAAAACCAGTCACCAACAGCATTCTCGCCTAGCCATGGCTGATCTGTTTTAATTGTATGGGGGTAACGACCCTCAAACGTCGTCACAATTCCTTTTTGCCCGGCAGGAAAAAACTTGGTGATACTAAATACATCCTGCTTGCCATGACGTGCCAATTCGAGGTTAAAGTAAGACGCGATCATGCGTTCATCGGCGTCGGATTTGAAGCCCGTACCCGTTCTCCATCCACTAAATGGCTGAGAACTGTCGCCATCGGTATAAATGAAATCGGGATCGTATTTATTAACCGCATCCAATATCCGCAAGGCCCAACGGTCTGCGTACCATTTTGCATAATCGAGATGCCTGGTGAAAATACCTTCGTCCGGGCGATATTGAAACTCGTCTATACCTTTATACTCCCTTAAGTTAATGCCGTAAAGCAACTTCGGATCATAGCCTTCCCACCATTTGCCCTTGCCATCCGCTAACGTAAGGCGGCCATCAAACATTCTGCCGGCGCTATCGGTGCGGAATGCGGATTGAAACCACCACCAGCTATATTCGTGATGAAAGGCGATACCAAAATGCATACCTTCTTTCTTTGCCGCTTTTGCCCACAAAGCAAGCAAGTCTTTATGCGGGCCGATGTTCACAGCATTCCAGGGTTGGTATTTTGAATTCCACAAATCAAAATTGTCATGATGGACACCTTGTATAAGCAGGAATCTTGCGCCGATACGATGGTAAAGTTTAACATATTTCTCAGGATCGAGTTTCCTGGGATTCCAGTCGCGAAGCACTTCTTTGTAGCCCGAATCTACCGGGGAGCCGTATTTTTTGAGGTGATTTTCATAAGCGGTTGTACCTTTAATATACATTTTACGGGCAAACCAATCGCCGCTCATACCGGCAGACTGCGGCCCGAAGTGTACCCAGATGCCAAACTTAGCTTCGCGTAACCAGCCAATGGCACTTTCCTGATAATTTTCGCCGATAGATTTCCAGGTAGGTTGAAACGGCCCTGATGCCATAGGGAAATCCATTTTAACTGCCTTAACGCCTGCTGTGTCGCCAAGTGCTACCGAATTAATCGGCAGCGGGTCGGGGATTTTTGGCATTGGCGCAGGTGGAGGCAGTTCAAGAACGGGCAAACTCCCACCTTTTTTGGCAAAGCCTTGTGATGATAATAGCTTTTGCGATTTGCAATTGGTCAAAAAGCAAAGCATCAGGCTCAGCAGGCAGCAGCTGAGCAATTGTTGAATTTTATGAATAGATTTCACTGGCAGGATATAGATGGTTTATATTTTAGTTATCAGGAAGCTAATACATCAAATATACGCTCAACAACGGTTTTCGCCTATCCTGCACTGTCCTGTATCCGTCCCACTTCAATAATACCGGGTACAGGACAGTGCAGGATAGGCGAAAACGTTTTGTGTTTTAATTTTATCAGCATACCAATTAAACACTAATTCCGATGCATTATGCTATGCCTGGTTTTAAAAGGCACGGATAACCTTCATGGTTCCGTTTGCAATTTTGACGGATATAGTAATTGAAATTTAACTAATCAATTAAACAAAAACCGACTGTATATGAGAAAGAAATTCTATTTAATAGCCCTTACATTGTTGCCCTGGTGTATAAGTAGTAAGGTTAAAGCTCAGGAAGTAATGGAAACAGGAGGCAAACTTATGCCGCTGGAGTGGATTGATAAAGATACAGGCCATAAACTGATACGCTTGTCGCGCCGTGAAGGCACTAACAGCAGTTTTTACTTCAATAATCCCTGCTTTCTGCCGTCAAAAGGTGAAGGTGATATGATGGTTTTTTATGGGAGCACCGATGCTGGAACGCAGCTTTTTGTGATGAATCTCAGCACTATGAAGAGTACGCAGCTAACCAACCGTCATCATGTATCAGGTGAGATGGTTTGCGCCAAAACGCGCGAAGCATTTTACCAGTGCGGCGATAGTGTTTTTGCCGTAAATGCAGATACCCATAGCACAAGATTTATCTACACTTTCCCTGCAGGGTTTAACGGACGTGTAGGTACGGTAAACGCCGACGGTACTTATTTGGCATGTGTAAAGGCAACCGGCGACCAGGAACGCGAGATCTATACACAATATCCCGAAAAACATGATTATTTTAACCGTATTTATGATGCGCACATAGAACATATCCTTTACGTGATCAATACCAAAACAAGGGAAATGAAAGAAATACACCGGGAAAATGAATGGACTAATCATCTTCTTTTTTCGCCTACCGATCCAAATCTGCTATCATTTTGCCATGAAGGACCCTGGGAAAAGAATGATCGCATATGGAACATCAATATACAAACAGGAGAGGCAAAGCTGATGCATAAACGTACCATGGTGAATGAAATTGCCGGCCATGAATTTTTTTCGCCACGTGGCCGCCATGAGTGGTTTGATCTGCAAAAACCCAAAGGCCAAACCTTCTTTTTGGCAGGTATTAATATGCGGACAGGGAAAGAAGACCGGGTATATCAAATGCAGCGCAATGAGTGGTCGATCCATTTCAACGTAAACAAAGCTGAAAATTTATTTGCAGGCGATGGGGGGGATCCTAAGCAGGTAGCTAAGGCCCCTGATGGTATGTGGATTTATCTGTTCCACCCGGAAGGTGATCATTTTGTATCCGAAAAGTTGGTCAATATGAAAAATCATCATTATAAACTGGAGCCTAATGTTCATTTTTCGCCGGATGAGAAGTGGATCATCTTTCGTGCAAACTTTGAAGGGAGTGAGCAAATATATGCGGTTGAAATTACCAAACACTAACTTTACAGTTAATATACTATTTATGTCATCAAAAATATTCGTTGTTTTAGCACTTTGCATGAGTTATCAGCTGTCGTTTGCCCAGATAACCTGGCCCAAAATAACCACACTCAATAAACCATGGGCACGCTGGTGGTGGGAAGGTAGCGCTGTAAATAAGAAGGATCTTTCCTGGAATATGAGTGAATACCAAAAAGCCGGTATCGGCGGTTTGGAAGTGACACCGATTTATGGCGTAAAAGGTCATGAAAACGAGTTTATCCCATATTTATCACCGGAGTGGATGAATATGTTTCAGTTTACGCTAAATGAAGCCAAACGCCTTAATATGGGCATTGACATGGCAAATGCCACTGGGTGGCCATTTGGCGGCCCCTGGGTAACCAGTGAAGATGCCAGCAAGGAAATGTTCTGGAAAACTTTTGAAATTAAGGGTGGGACTGAACTGACCGACTCCGTAGTGTTCACTCAGCAGCCATTGGTAAGGGCAGACGGCCAGGAAGTACCTATTACACAACTTATCGAGCCTGTAAGCGCGAATAAAAATCTGCAGCTGATGGCATTAGACCAGGTTCGGTTTGAAAAAAAAATCCCGCTGAAAGTGCTGATGGCCTATGATAATAATGGCCATGCTATTAATCTAACGGATAAAGTTGGCGCAGACGATAAGCTGCACTGGACAGCCCCTCCGGGAAGTGACTGGCAGTTGTATGCTATGTTCCAGGGTTGGCATGGCAAAATGGTGGAAAGGGCAGCGCCGGAGGGGGAAGGATATGCTATTGATCATTTTTCAAAAAAGGCCATTGAGGATTACTTGCACCGCTTTGATGGGGCATTTAAAAGCTATGATGTAAGCGGTATCCGTGCATACTTCAACGATTCCTATGAAGTGGACGATGCCCGTGGGCAGGCCAACACTACCCCGGAGTTTTTTGACGAGTTTCAGAAACGCCGAGGCTATGACTTGCGAAACTTTTTACCCGCGCTGTTGGGTAAAAGTGACGAAGAAACCAACAAACGGGTAATAACCGACTACAGGGAAACGATATCGGAACTGTTGCTGGATAACTTTACGCGCCCCTGGCATGCCTGGGGACGTGCGCAACGTAAACTAATCCGAAACCAGTCGCATGGTTCTCCTGCCAATATTCTCGATCTGTACGCGGCCGTTGATATTCCGGAAACAGAGGGAACCGAGATCCTGCGATTTAAATTTGCGACTTCGGCTGCCGATGTAATGGGCAAGTCGCTGGCTTCGTCTGAATCGGCGACATGGTTAAATGATCACTTCCTCTCCTCATTAGGCGACGTTAAACAGGCAATTGATAAGTATTTTATTGGCGGTGTAAACCACATTTTTTACCACGGAATTGCCTACTCGCCGCAAGGCGCAGCCTGGCCCGGCTGGTTATTTTATGCCGCAGTCCATTTTTCGCCAACCAATCCCTTCTGGCATGATTTCCCAACGCTGAACAACTATATTGCTCGTTGCCAATCATTCTTGCAACAGGGGATTTCTGATAATGATGTTTTAATCTATTATCCATTGTACGACAGCTTTTCTGAACCTGGCCGTTCGCTGCTAAAGCATTATGATGGTATGAAACCGGATTTCAAAGGCACCGGTTTTGAGGAAACTTCTTCAAAAATGCTGGAAAAGGGTTATACCTTTGATTTCATTTCTGACAAACAGATACAGCAAATAAAATTGTCAGGCAATGATCTGGTTACAGAAGGTGATCGCCACTATAAAACAATTGTATTGCCTGCTTGCAAGGTTATTGATCTTGCTACGCTCGATAAGCTAATTGCACTTGCAAAAAGCGGGGCCAATGTGCTTGTTTATAAGAAGCTTCCATCAGAAGTTCCGGGTTTAGGTAATTTGCAGGACCGTGAAGCAAAATTTAAGCAACTCGTTTCGTCCTTGAACTTTATTGACAAAAGTAATGGTGTAAAAGTGGCCAGCGTAGGCAAAGGTACTGTGATGATTGGCGATGATATCGATCAGTTACTATCCGCAGGAAAAATCAGGCGGGAAGCGTTAACGGATAATGGATTAGCGTTTTTAAGGCGGAAAATAGGAACCAAAACACTTTATTTCATTGCCAATAATGGTGATAAAGACTTTGATGGTTGGGTAACAATTAATACAGGTGCAGCTTCAGTAGCAGTTTACGATCCGATGAACCAAAAGGCAGGCCTTGCTGCTATCCGAAAAATTAAGGCAGGAACAAAAGTATATCTTCAATTGCATCAGGGCGAGAGTTGCCTTTTGAGCGCTTCGCCAGTTGCGATTGCTGGTACAGCTTACACCTATTACAAGGTTGGCGGTGCAGCAGTACCTGTTACAGGACAATGGAAAATACATTTTATAGATGGCGGTTCGGTATTACCACCTCCGGTTCAAACGGAAGACCTCAAATCATGGACCGGGTTTGGCGGGGATGTATATAAGTTCTTTTCGGGAACGGCGAGTTATAATATTGTTTTTGCAAAACCCAAAGGTACCGCGGCGGCATGGCAGCTCCGGTTTCAAAAAGTGCACGAGAACGCCGATGTGTTCCTGAATGGCAAAAAGCTGGCCACATTACTGGGGCCTGTATATACCGTTAATATTCCCGTTTCATCTTTACTTGCGCAAAACAAACTTGAAGTTCGTGTAGCTAATTTGATGGCTAACAGAATCATCCAAATGGATAGGGAAAATATCCCTTATAAGGTATTTTACAATACAAACTTTCCGGCGCATTTTCCTGAAAACCGTGGGCCGGACGGATTATTCACCGCTGCTAAATGGAATCCGAAACCTTCAGGAATTGAAGGTTTGGTAGAACTGGTTCCTTTGTTAAAACTAAACCCATGATCGATCAATGATGAAGCTAAAATATTTAACAGCACTAATACTAACTGTTGCCTGCGTCTCGGGTATAACGCTTACCGGGCTTGCGCAGCAAAAGCTACCAGGACACCGCAAAATTTTGAAGGCAATGGAATTGGCCAACGATTACTTTATGAAGAAATGGCCTGATCCGGGGCTGGGTGTAACGGTAAAGGGCATAACGCGCACCAGTAATCTGTGGACGCGGGCCGTTTATTACGAAGGGCTAATGAGCCTTTACAAGATAGATCCGAAACAGGGATTCTATAATTACGCGGTTGATTGGTCGGAAAAGCACCAATGGCAACCCCGCGATAAGCCCAATACCAGAAACGCTGATAATCAGTGTTGCAGCCAAACGTATCTTGACCTTTATGTTCTTGATAAGAAACCGGAAAGGCTGAATGGCATTAAGGAATGTATTGATCTGATGGTTAACAGCGATAAAAAAGACGACTGGAATTGGGTGGATGCGTTGCAAATGGCAATGCCGGTTTTCGCAAAGTTGGGGGCCATAACTAACGATAACCGCTACTATGAAAAAATGTTCGATATTTACAATTACACTAAAAATGTACATGGTGGTAACGGCTTGTACAACAAAACGGAACATTTGTGGTGGAGGGATAAGGACTTTGTTCCGCCATATAAAGAACCGAACGGGGCTAGCTGTTACTGGGCGAGGGGAAACGGGTGGGTATTGGCCGCTTTGGTGAAAGTATTGAAAACCATGCCGGAGGATGGCCCCCACAGAGCGGAATATTTGCAAACCTATAAAGAAATGATTGCTGCACTGATTCCGCTACAACGGAGGGATGGATTCTGGAATGTGAGTTTAATGGACTCCACGCATTTTGGAGGTAAGGAACTGACGGGCACCGCATTGTTTACCTACGGTATAGCCTGGGGTATTAATCATAAGATATTGGATGAAAAGACATACCACCCCGTAGTTGCTAAGGCCTGGAATGCTTTGGTAAACGATTGTCTGCATCCTGATGGAATGCTGGGATATGTGCAGGGGACTGGAAAGGAGCCTAAGGATGGCCAGCCATTAGGTTATGATAAAATTCCTGATTTTGAAGATTATGGATTAGGATGCTTTTTACTGGCGGGAAGCGAAGTTTACAGGTTGGCCAAATAGGCTTAAATCTTAACCGGTTTCAGGAACAGTCATCGGTGAAATATTAATTGCTGACAATAGATTAGCGATGATTTGATTTTATAATATAAATTAGCCAGGTAATTACTTCAGCCCGATGAAATCCGAATTATTTTTTGATTTTATTTCTATTGATGAATATGCCGCTACGCCAAAATATCTGCAATTGGTAAATAGCATCGTGCAGGCAGTTGAAGCCGGAAAGATAGCTGCAAATTATCTTCTGCCGTCAATTAATGAATTGAGCTACCATTTGGATATTTCCCGCGACACGGCCGAAAAAGGTTACCGGCATCTTAAGAAACTCGGTTTGATTAGTTCGGTACCCGGCAGGGGATATTTTATTACTAATATCAACTTTATACAGAAGCTCAGAATTTTTCTGTTGTTTAACAAGCTTAGCGCGCATAAAAAAATTATTTACGATGCCTTTGCAGATGCGCTGGGTAATGATGCTGCCATTGATTTTTATGTTTACAATAACGATTTTAAACTCTTTAAAAGGCTGCTCCTTGAGCGCAGGGATGATTATTCGCATTATGTGATTATTCCGCATTTTATTGAAGGGGAGGAAAACGAACACAGCATTATTGAACTGCTCAATACTATCCCGAAGGATAAACTGATCCTGATCGACAAAAAAGTATCCGGGCTAAACGGAGAATACGCTGCCGTATATGAAAACTTTGAAAAAGACATCTATCATGCACTTAACCAGGCCAGGGAACAACTAAGCAACTACCACACCATTAAACTTATTTTTCCCGATAAGAGCTATTATCCTGTACAAATAATTAAAGGTTTCGAGTTGTTTTGCCGTCAATACGCATTTAATCATCAGGTTTTAAATGATGCAGCTTCCGCGCCGATTAGTAAGGGTGAAGTGTTTATCAACTTGTTGGAAGATGACCTGGTGACTTTGCTTGAACGGGTTACTGCTATGGAGCTTGTGCTTGGTAAGGATGTGGGCGTTATATCATACAACGAAACCCGCCTTAAAAAAATTCTACTTCACGGTATTGCTACAATTTCTACGGATTTTAAATTTATGGGTAGTACTGCTGCAAATATGGTGATGACTAACTCAAAAGAGCATATTGAAAATCCTTTTTACTACATTAAACGTGCCTCACTGTAAACGCGAATTAAAGAATCTTTTAGCCCCGTTTATCTTGTTAAGATAGTATGCCGCTGGCAGGCATACATTAATTTGTTTAAATAAATTTCACGCATATATTTTTTCGGATTTTTAATTATCGGGATACTTCAGGATAGCTATACAAGCGGTTTTTTACTAAATTGCAGTACCATTGCGACGTTTAATCGCTATTAACTGTAAACCATTTTATTTTGCAAAGTCAGTTATGTCCAGGCGCTGAGCACGGATGAGCTGATGTCAGTCAGTTTTATCAATATGAGGAAAAAAAAATGAGCATAAGACTATTGACCATTCTAACAGGTTCTTTATTGCTTTCACTTTTTTGCAGGCAAGCTCATGCACAGCATAAATTCAACGTTGTACATTACTCAACAAAGGACGGATTATCACATAACGGCGTCTTATGTATAATGCGTGATCGCGAGGGGTTTATGTGGTTTGGCACCTTTGATGGCATCAATCGTTTTGACGGGCACAATTTCGTGGTGTACAAAAGTCGGCCAGGCGACCGCTCACCATTAAAAACCAATAAGATCCGTTATATTGTAGAAGATCAGAAAGGTTATTTATGGATTCAAACATTTGATTACCAGATATGCCACTTTGATAAAAAAACGGAGCGTTTTTGTGCTATCGCTGATAGCACAAATAAAAAATTATTTCCAACCCATGTAATAATAGATCGGGTAATTGTCGATCCTGTTAACGGCGTTTGGCTACTTACCAAAAATCAGGGCATGTATTATGCTTATACTGATAGTCACGGTCATCCTGGCGTAGTATATTTCAGTTCAAGCAAAGTTGGTTCTGAAAGCTTAAAGGGCGACTTCGTAAACTTTATTGGATTTGACCCCAGTAACCGGATATGGGTGGGAACCGATAAAGGTATAAGCTGCCTTAAAAAGGGTGGTAGCGAAAACGTTCCATCATTTACCAACGATGTGGCGACTGAACGGCTTTTTCCAACATGCGGATTCTCCAGTGAAACGATGGCCGGACGGTGTTTGTATTTTGGCACGCAGGACGGACGGCTTTTGAAGTTTGATTATACCAGCCGTACAATAATCACAATCCCTGTTACAAATGCTCGCCTAAATGATATTTGCAAATCACAAAATGGGATCCTGTACATATCTACAGAAGGAAAAGGTGTTTATTTTTTCGATACTGCCCTGCTAAAAACAGAGCTGATACCGGAGAGCGCTAACAACGCTTACTTGTCTGCAACGGAAGACAAGAGTGGTAATATATGGATTGAACCTAAAGAAAATGGTGTTGTTAGATATAACCGGCAAACAAAAACCTGGAAGTATTATGAGCAACAGCGTGATTTTTCCAGCACAAGCCGTCAGTTTAAAGTGGAAACCGATCCGGGAGGAACTGTATGGGTAAGCATGAAAGGGGGTGGTTTCGGGTATTATAATGATGTTGATGACAAGATTGAATATCTGTTTGATAAACCTAACAGCTCCGAACAAAAGTTCTCAAATGTTGTCAATTACTTTTACATTGACAAAAGGGGAGTTATATGGGTAAGCGGAAAAGACGGTGGTGTTAATAAAATAATTTCGTTAGGTGATAAGTTTAAACAGACATCCTTAACAGCAAATTCCGGTAACAGATCTGCGAATGAGGTGAGGGCGATGATGAAAGATCATGAGGGGCGGCTATGGGCTTGTACGAAGGCGGGTGGATTATATGTATTCGATCATACAAAACGGGTGAACGTTTTTGCCGGTGGTGGCAATCAGATTGGGAATGTTTACGATCTTCTGGAGGATACCCGTGGCAATATCTGGCTGGCAACAAAAGGAAACGGGTTGTTTAAAGCTACTCCGAAAGACAAAACAAAAAAAAGTTATATTCTTCAAAATTTCAGGCATAATGTTAATGATATAAACAGCCTGAGTAATGACGATGTTTATTCTGTTATTGAGGACCATAAACACAGGATATGGATCGCGACTTTGGGAGGGGGCCTTAACCTTCTTACCCAATCCGGGAATACTGTTGTTTTCAATAACTACAATAACACTTTTCATAACTATCCATACAATTGGGCAAAAGGGGTAAGATATCTTTGCGAAGACAATAGCGGCAATATATGGGCTGCCACCAATTCAGGATTGCTGATAGTTAATGATGATATAAATGGAAGTTTTCGATTTATCTTTTATCAAAAAAAGCCTGGTGATCTATATAGCCTGTCCAACAATAGTGTACAGCATATTTATATGGATCATAAGGGGCGTATGTGGATAGGAACTTTTGGGGGTGGTTTGGATCTTGCCACTATACCGAATGGTGATATTAACAAGGTGAGATTTAAATCCTATACTGTGGATAATGGCTTATCAAATGATGTCGTCCTGAGTTTAACCGGTGATCAAGACGGTAATCTTTGGATAGCAACTGCAGGCGGGTTGTCAAAATTTAATCCCTTAAGCCAGTCATTTCAAAATTATGATTCGTTCGACGGGCTGCCGGATGCACAGTTTTCAGAATCAACCTGTTTCACTGCCAATGACGGAAATATATACTTTGGGTGCACTACCGGATATATCGCGTTTAAACCACAGGATATTACCCACAGGAAATTAAACGCAAACATGGCACTAACGCATTTGCAACTGTATTACAAAGAAGTGTTGCCAGGGGATGAGCATTCACCTTTAAAATATGCCATAAATGAAACACCGACGCTTACGTTAAACCATGATCAAAATGTAATTAGTATAGATTACGCGGTGCTCGATTATCGTGCCGAGAAGGAGGCTGCCTATTCTTACAAATTGGCTGGTTTTGACACCGATTGGCATAACGTTAACGATCAGCAAAAAGCAACTTACACAAATATCCCGCCGGGCACCTATACTTTTTATGTTAAAGGCGTTAATGCCGAGCTTTTTAGCAATCAACCTGAAAAGAGCCTTCAGATTATTGTTAAACCACCGTATTACTTAACCATATGGGCTAAGATATCTTATGTTATACTGGCAATCATCATCGGTTTGATAGCCAGGAATATCATAGTAACGATGATCAGGCTCCGGAATAAAGTACAGATAGAACGCAAACTGACGGAGATTAAACTGGCTTTTTTTACCAACGTTTCTCACGAACTGCGAACACCGTTAACACTTATTGCAGGCCCTTTGCAGGAACTGGCTGAGGTTGAAGGGTTATCAGAAAAAAACGAGCAATATTTTAAAGTAATCAATCGCAATGTAAGCCGGATGATGCGTTTTACTAACCAGTTACTCGACTTTAGGAAGGTACAAAGCGGGAAAATACAGTTAAAAATAACGGAAAGTGATGTGGTAGCGCTTGCTCATAATGTGGGTGATTGTTTTGCAACAATTGCCGCGGAAAAAAACATTTTATTCGATGTTTGCAGCAACCATCCGGTAATAAAGGCTTGGTTTGATGAGGAAAAACTTGAAATTATACTATATAACCTGCTCTCAAATGCCTTTAAGTTTTCGCCGTCAGGAAAACCTGTGCATGTTGACATCACTGCTTCTGCAATCGCTGTTGAGGTAAGAATAGTTGACCACGGTAGAGGAGTGCCACCTGAAAAATTAAAAGAGATATTCGAAATATATCACGAAGATAATTATAATAAAGAGAATCACCTGAAAGGAACCGGTATTGGCCTTGCATTGGCTAAAGGTTTAGCGTTGAGTCACAAGGGCAGTTTACATGCCGAACTAAACGAATATGGCGGTTTAACGCTTATTTTAACACTTAAACCGGGATATTCGCATTATAATCAGGAAGAGCTGATGTATGCTCATGCAACAGGTATCCCCAACTACGTTCATCCTGATGCCAATGAATTTGATAGTTCATTTTTGGATATTAAAGCTAACCATTCAACATCGGTTCCATTAGTATTAATTGTGGAAGATAGCCCCGACCTAAGATCGTTCCTTAGCATGAAACTCGCTAACAACTATCGTATTCAAATTGCTCAGGATGGATTGGAAGGATTGGCAATGGCGAGAGCATCATTCCCCGATCTTATTATCAGTGATGTATTAATGCCGCGAATGGACGGTATACAGATGCTGGATGAGCTAAAAAATGATTCGCTTACCAGCCATGTTCCGGTGATATTGCTTACCGCAAAGTCATCAGTTGAAAGCCGTATTGAGGGTCTGAAATATGGAGCAGATATCTATATGACTAAGCCATTCAATAATGAGGTGCTGATTGCTTCAATTGATAATTTACTCAAATCAAGAAAGCGATTATTTGAAAAAATTGCTGGTATAGCTGAGAAGACCGGTTTTACTTATGAACCGGAAAATTTAATCACAACATCAAAGGATGAAGAATTTTTGAAGGACGTTATTAAGCTTGTAGAAGATAAAATGACTGATCCGAATTTTAATATTGATGAAGTAGCGGCTGGCATTGGTATGGGCAGAACCACCTTTTATAAAAAGCTGAAAAGTCTTACTTCTTTAAGCCCTGTCGAATTTGTCCGTGAATTGCGGATCAAACGTAGTAAGCAATTGCTTGATACCGGTATGTACACCATTTCAGAGGCCGGTTATATGGCCGGATTTAATAGCCTGGCTTATTTCAGTACTTGCTTCAAGGAGAAATATAAATTATCACCCTCTGCATATTTAAAAAAAATAAAAGAAACAACCGTGTAATCTTACAATAGCCAGGGTTAGTCAAAAAGTGAATTTTTTGAGGTGAAATCGATGTTTTTCGCCAAAAAATGAAAGCTTTTCGTCAATTTTTGAAACCCCTGTTTTCTCTTTTTAATTAGGTTTGCTCTTAACCAATTATGATTCAGGTACCGCGCTGGTGGAACCTGATACAATCTTTTATAAACCAATTAACTAAGTAATTATGAGGAAATACTATTTCCCTTTTTATCAGGCATATGCCATTGGTATGCCTGTACCCCGCGCGCCAGCATAAAACTTGATCAATTTTTTTTGACAAGTTATAAGCACATTCTATTTTTTCAAATCACGAGTAACTATTGATTTATGAAGCACATTTATTTATTATCATTTATTTCTTTCTTTTCATTTGCCGCTTTTGGCCAGCAGTTATCCTTTCCGGGGGCAGAGGGTTTCGGCCGGTTTGCCTCTGGTGGTCGTGGTGGTAGCGTTTATAAAGTAACCAATCTCAATGATTCTGGCAACGGTTCTTTTCGTGATGCTGTTAGTCAGCCCAAGCGCACCGTCATCTTTGATGTTTCTGGCGTGATTAAAATAAACGAAAAGATAAAAGTTGCACCTGATATTACCATTGCCGGACAAACGGCGCCGGGTGGCGGTATTACCGTTTATGGCAATAGTGTTTCTTTTAGCAACAACAGTATTGTTCGTTACATGCGTTTTCGGGGCAGCGATAACATGCCGCGGGGAGGCTGTGTTGTAGTAGCGGATAGTCTTGATAAATTGATACTGGACCATGTTTCGATCGAGTGGGGGCGCTGGGATAATCTTCACATAAAAAACAGCACCAATATAACCCTGCAATATTGCTTGGTGGCCGACGGTATAAACCCGCAACGGTTTGGCGCATTGATTGAGAACCCACGTTTTGTTACCATACATCACTGTTTATGGGCTGACAACCAGAGCCGCAATCCGAAAGCTAAGGCGAAGATTGAGTATGTAAACAATGTTATATATAACTGGGGAGCGAGCGGTTTGGTAGGAGGACACTCGGCTGAAGACCATTACCAGGATATTGCAGGAAACTATTTTATAGCAGGACCAAATTCAAGTAATAATTTTTTGGCCATGTTTACGGCTACTGACCACGTTTACCAACACGATAATATGGTGGACATGAATAAGGACGGAATCCTGAATGGCCGCGCCATTACTACCGAAGACTTTGTAAAAGAAAAAGCCACGCTGCTTAGCCAGCCAACCTTGCTCACAGCAAACGATGTAAAGATAGGTACGCCTGAAGATGCTTATCAAATAGTGATCGCGCAAGCTGGCGCTTCGTTAAACCGGGATGCGATAGATATCCGCATTCTGAGCTATGTAACCAGCTTGGGTAAAACCGGTAAGATCATTAACAGTGTGGCTGAAGCTGGTGGTCAGCCAGAGGTGACTGAGGGACACACCAAACTGAAAGATCAGGATGGAGACGGCGTGCCTGACAGTTGGGAAATTGCCAACCATCTCAATCCCAATGATCCTGCTGACGCGCGAACTGTAAACACGAGTGGTTATAGTAACCTTGAGATTTATTTAAACAGTCTTATAAAAATGTGATTGTCCGAAGGGAGATACAGGTTCCCGTGCATGGTTGCAGGTGGCCAATGATTATCCCAATATAATATCCGAAAAGTAAATGTACCCGGAATTGCCTAACCAGCACTTCCATAATCCTTAACCAATTAATTTATTTTTATGAGGAATCTTTATCTATTAATTATTGTAATTCTGGCCTGTTTGCCTGGTATAGGCAATGCACAAACCAGGACGGTTACAGGAACCGTAACCGAAAAGGGGCTTGGCCCCCTGCCAGGTACAACCGTACGTATAAAAGGCGGCCCCATTGGCACCCAAACGGATGCCAATGGTAAGTACATCCTTAAACTCCCTGCAACAGGTCCCGTCATATTGGCCTTTAGCTCTGTTGGTTACAAAACCGTAGCGTTACCGGTGCCCGATAACCTGGTATTAAATGTACAAATGGAAGCCGTATCGAACAACCTGGATGAGGTGGTGGCCATTGGTTATGCTACTGTTAAACGTAAAGATGTTACGGGGGCTTCCGTGTCGGTAAGTGCGCAGGACCTGGAACTTGCACCTGTTACTACAGCGGCGCAGGCACTAACCGGTAAAGCGGCAGGCGTAAGTGTAATTACTCAGAGCGGAGCACCGGGTGCTGCCAGTAACATAGTTATACGCGGCGGTAGTAGTATAACACAAGGTGGTGATCCGCTGTACATTGTTGACGGATTTCAAATGCAGGATGCTCTTCGCGTGATAGATATCAATGATATTGCGACCATCGATATATTGAAGGATGCTTCGGCCACATCAATTTATGGTGCGCGTGGTTCAAATGGTGTAATTCTTATCACAACAAAATCTGCCAAATCCGGCAAAACGGAAATTTCATATAATGGCTACTATGGTTTTGAAACCCTGGGCAAAACACTGCCAATGATGAATGAGCTTGATTACACCAAGTATCAATATGAGTTACAAACCCTTCAGGGGATCCAATCTCAATGGGCCTCTTACTTTGGTGGTGATGTAACCTCACCAACCTTTGGCAGTTCGGCTTACAGTTATATTAACAGCACGTACAATAAGCCGGGAATCGACTGGCAAAAACTGGTTTTCGGTAGCACAGCGCCCAGCATGAACCATAATTTTAGTATTTCCAGCGGTACAGATAAAACCTTAATGCTGATTAGCTATAACAATACAGAGGAAGACGGGATACTTTCCAAACATAATTATCTGCGTAACGGTGTGCGCTTAAAATTGAACCATGAAGTTTATAAAAATCTGCATATAGATTTCAATACCAGCTTTCAGGATACACGTGTAGATGGGGGGGGCTCACTGGGTGGTACATTAAAGGAAACACTGTTGCAGCCGCCTACAGGTGGTGTAAAGTTTACCGATCAGCAACTTATCAATACAGATGTAAGCCAAAACTTCCAGGCATTGAATTCTCAGTATGATATTTATAACCCAACTATTATGAACAATTCGATCACCCAAACTACTTTTGATCGTCTGTTCACAGTTAATGGTGGTGTGGAATGGGCAATTACCAAAGATTTTAAATTTCACAGTTTAGGCAGTTACACCTGGGATCAGACCAGGGCTGACTACTTTGACTCTGGGCAAACTATAACAGCCAGAAACGATGGCGGCCCTTATGGTTCCGAAAACACCAGTGAAAACTTTACCTGGCAGATTACAAATACGCTGAACTGGAATCACAACTTCCATAATCACGGTATTACTGTATTGGTGGGTCAGGAAACCGATTACTCTCAATCGCAAAATCTTAACAACACCTATTATGTTTTTCCGGGCGATAACTTTGGACTTAATAATGTTGGCGAAGCTACCGGAGGTGCAAAAAATACTTATGGTTCTGGCTTAAGCTACAATTCGCTGGCTTCATTCTTTGGGCGTGCGTCCTATAATTATAAAGACAAGTACATTCTTAATGTAACATTAAGGGCTGATGGTTCCAGTAATTTTGGACCGGATAACAAATGGGGGTATTTCCCGTCTGTAGCTGGTGCATGGCGTATCTCTGATGAAGATTTTATGAAAAATCAGTCTGTTATCAGCGACATGAAACTGCGTGTTGGTTATGGTACCGCAGGTAACGATAATATTGGTGCTTATCGTTATACAACTGGTTATGGTGCAAGTACTTATGCCATAAATAATAATTATTTTAATACATTGGTTCCAGGCAATACAGCAGGAAATCCAAATGTTAAATGGGAAAAAACCGCATCTACAAATATCGGTTTGGATATTGGACTGCTAAAAGGACGTTTTAACCTAACGGTTGATGTTTACAATAACAAGTCAGACAACTTACTGATAGATAATCAGCTTAATCCAGCATCCGGCTATACAAACCAATACCAGAATATTGGCGCCATTGCAAATAAAGGTTTAGAATTTGTCCTTACAAGCAATAACATCAACAGTGGTGATTTTCGTTGGAAAACCAGCTATAACATGTCCTTCAACCGTTCCAAAGTTTTACAGATATATGGTAATGGTGGTGCTTCTTCTTTTATAAGCGACTATGGTAGCAGGATAGACTTTTTAATAAAAACGGGACAGCCGCTGGGGCAGTTTTACGGATACCAATACGCGGGTGTTTACACTACCAGCGACTTTACACAGAATGCAAATGGTACTTACACACTTAAACCGGGCGTTCCGTATGCAAAATCTGTTAACCCAGCAAACGTTAAACCAGGCGATATCATGTACAAAACAATAGCAGGACAAACCGACGCTAATGGTACCCCGGTATGGTCTACTGCAGACCGTACAACTATTGGAAGTGCAGAACCGAAATTTACCGGTGGTATGACCAATACGTTTAATTATAAGGGTTTTGATTGCACCATATTTGTTGATTTTTCATACGGCAACAAAATATTTAACATGAACGCGCAGCGCTTTATGGGCCCTTATTTGCCAAATGAAAATGTACTTAGTGCAATGAATGGCCGGTATACTTTAATTGATCCTAACACTGGCCAGGTAACTACTAATTTAAGCCGCCTTGCCCAGCTGAATCCAAACCAGAGCAATCCAAATCAACTTTGGAGTTTGAGCCCGGATAACGTTATTGCGATCAGCGATGCCAATAACTATTATCTTCAGAATGGAAGTTACCTGCGTTTAAGCACTATAACATTAGGATATACGCTTCCTGCAAGATGGGCAAATAAAATAAAGATGAAAAGGGCCCGTCTTTACTGCACGCTTGATAACGTGTACACCTTTACCGGTTATAAAGGGTATGACCCTGAAGTTTCGGCCACTTCGTCATCTTCTACGCTTCTGCAACCTGGTATTGACGATTCGGCCTATCCGCGAGTAAAGAGTGTTGTCTTTGGTCTAAATGTTACATTTTAAATCAGTTATTTAAAAAGTCATGAAAAAGATATTAATATTAACATCAATAACAGTTATCTCCATATCACTTAATTCTTGCAAAAAGTTTTTGGCGAAACCTTCAGCAACATTGTATGATAACGAAACTGTTTTCGAAAATATAACCCGTGCAGAAGAAGCAGTAGTGGGCTGTTACGCTCAAACCTTTGATACGGAAGAGTATTATCAATTTGGTATGGGAACCGACGAGTGTATGTCAACAGAATCGCCAACCAACAGTAAGAACGAGGTTAGTAACTATGTACTTGACCCCACTTTAGTCCCAACCAATACCTATACGGCCATGTATGCAAGTATTGAACATGCCAATTTAGCAATTGCAGGTATTAAAGGAATGACGGTGGCCGCGGCTGATCAGTCAAGGCTAAATATGCTGCTGGGTGAGGCTTACGCCATCCGCGCGAACGATTATTTGACATTGATCCGTATTTTTGGCGATGTACCTTATAGCACCCAATCAGCAACGGTAACCGGCCAATTCTCCTCATCAAGAACCAGCCGTGACGTAATTTATGACGGTTGTATTGCAGACCTGCAAACGGCAGTAGCCTTATTACCGTGGAAAAGTACCGGCATGGTGCCTACTCCTGAGCGCTTTACCAAACAATCCGCTTTGGGGATTTTGGCCCGCATGTGCCTGTATGCAGCAGGGTATTCCCTGCGTTGGGATCTGAAAACGTATGCACAATCATCACTGGTAATTGCTCAACGCTCTGATCCTACTCGTATCAAAGCGCTATATCAAATAGCAACAGATGCTTGCCAGCAAGTAATACAGCGTGGAGAGAACAATCTGTTACCAAATTATGCAACTGTATGGCAAGATGTGGATCAGGGGCTTTACGATAATGAGTCAATGCTTGAGTTTGGCCAATGGGGTGCCAATGACAATGGTGCAGCTGTAGGTTATACTAATGGTATTTATATGCACCCAAGTTGTATTTTTGGTAAGAGCCAGCCTGCTATGGCTGCAACACCAACTTATTATTATGACTTTGCACCTGGCGATACCCGCCGCGACGTAACCATATGCAATTATGGCGTTAATTCCGACAATGGGCATGATATGAATACCTATTCAGGCAATACCATTGGCAAGTACAGGGGTAACTGGGGTACTTCAGGAGGCGTTGCAGTTAATAAACGTAATATCGATTGGGTTGAGCTTCGTTATTCTGATATATTACTAATGTATGCAGAAGCGCTAAACGAATTAAATAACGGACCGACAAGCGATGCGACAAATGCCTTTCAACAAGTACGCACCCGTGCTTTTGGTGGTAATGCAGCATTGATAGGTACAACGCCAACTAATTACCAGGGTTTCCGCAATGCTATTATTTTGGAGCGCAAGCTTGAATTTGGTTTTGAGTCATTGCGCCGTTACGACCTTGAACGTTGGGGCATAATGTTTGAAACACTTACGCAAACAAAACAGAACCTGATAGATATGGCTAATCATGTGAATGCCTATGCTAACATCGATAAATACAGAATTTACAAAAGAACAATTGCCACAGGTTACCCTGACCCGGTAGTAGCAATTCCTTACACCGGATTCGCTACCATGACACCAACCGATTCAACCAATTATGTTAAAGCGGGTTACGTAGTGGTAAATATGTACAATGGTTCAATATTGAATTCACAAGGTGTTTTAAGTGCTAATGCCGCGCTGGTTACCGGTTTATTCCGTGGCTTACAAAAGGATAAGTCAGAAATATTACCAATAGCACAAACCATTATTGATGTTGACCCGGGTTTAAAAGGAGAACAGCAACCAGCATATTAATTATAAATAGAAGTGGGCGGAATATTTTTCTCTGCTCGCTTCTTTCTTCAATATGTTTATTTAGGATTTAATGCATCATAACGTATATAATAAAATGATAAAATTCCGATTATTACCTGTATTTATTTGGTTGGTAGTTTCAATTGCTAAAGCGGATGAACCCTCATGGGTTAATAAGGTTGGCGCAAAAACTTATCCTTCAGAAAAAAGAACAATTGAAGTAAATGAATTTGGTGCAGCCAATGATGGTAAAACTTTAGCCACCGGCGCCATACAAAAAGCAATAGACAAGTGTTTCGCCGCCGGTGGTGGTGTGGTAACGTTTAAACCCGGTAAATATCTTACGGGATCGATTTTTATAAAAAGCGGGGTTGTGCTGGATGTACCTAAAAACGTTGAGATTTTAGGCAGTCAGAATCTGGGCGATTATCCGGAAATCGATACACGTGTTGCAGGCATTGAAATGCGTTGGCCAGCTGCACTAATCAATATCATCGGCCAAAAAAATGCGGCAGTGAGTGGTAATGGATTAATTAACGCGCAGGGGAAAGTGTTTTGGGATAAATACTGGAATATGCGTAAGGAATATGATCCAAAAGGTTTGCGGTGGATTGTGGATTATGACGCCAAGCGGCCACGCACATTACTGGTATCCAATTCAAGCGATATTACCATTAGGCAGGTAACCCTGCAACAGGCAGGTTTTTGGACGGTGCAGTTATTGTACTCAAGCCAGGTTACCGTTGACGGTATTACTGTACGTAATAATATTGACGGACATGGCCCGAGCACGGACGGCATTGATATAGATTCGTCTACCTATATACTTGTGCAGAACTGTGATATCGACTGCAATGATGACGATTTCTGTTTGAAAGCGGGGCGCGATTGGGATGGTTTACGCGTAAATAAGCCTACTGAATATATTTTGATTCGCAAATGCATCGCTCGAAAAGGCGGGGGATTGTTGACTTTAGGGAGTGAAACTTCCGGCGGTATAAGGCATGTGCTGGCAACAGATCTCGAAAGCAATGGGACTGGTAACGGATTAAATATCAAATCGGCTACAACAAGGGGGGGCACCATTGAAGATATCCATTTTCAGAACGTTGTGATGAATGGCGTTGGTACCGCGTTTCAATTCACAATGAACTGGAATCCAAGCTACAGTTACTCAAAACTACCTGAAGGATATACCATGGACAATATTCCGCCACACTGGAAAAAGATGCTCACTAAAGTAGAACCGGTAGAGCGTGGAATTCCGCACTTTAAAGATGTATATGTAGATAATGTTAAAGTGACAGGAGCCAAAAAAGCGATTAACGCAATCGGGCTGGATCAGTCGGGATTAGATAATTTTCATTTTAATAATATTACCATTGCGGCCGCGACAGCAGGCGACATTGAATTTGCAAATAACTGGCAATGGAATAATGTTGTTATCTCTACCACCGATAATTCCAAACTTCAGGTACCAACGGAAGGGAATGCTAAATAAATATTGTCCTTCTTTAGTATATCGTTATGGTCTTTCTTTCTGTAAAAATGTGGGTCGTTTGGCTGCAGATATCTTTTCAGGGAAACAAACTAATCTGGTTTTTAAAAAATAGGGAAGAGGCACAGCACATCTCCTTAAATAACTAAAAAAAATTAAATCGATCAATGAGAGTATTCTTTCAAAAATTTGCGCTGCTCCTCTGCAACATTTTATTCATTGTTCCGGCAATTGCACAAAATAAAATTGACCGTAAGGCAGTGGTAGAACGGCATAATGTTATTGTAAACTCAACCGACTCTCTATCTGCCCTGTCGTTGGGTAATGGCCGTTTCGCATTTACGGTTGATGTAACCGGATTACAAAGTTTCCCGGAACATTACGATAAAGGAATCCCTTTAGGGACACAATCTCAATGGGGATGGCACAGCTTTAGGGATACGGCAGGGTATAAATTTGAAGAGACCTTAAAAAAATATAAATTTAATAGCCGTAGCGGCACATACGCTGTTCAATGGCATTCGCCGGAACGTAATAAAGATGCATCTGACTGGTTCCGGCAAAATGTACACCGGTTACAACTGGGAGGCCTTGGCTTTGAAATTATTAAAAACAATGGCTCAGTTGCAACTATTGAAGATATTAAAGATATTCAACAGACACTTGACCTGTGGACAGGAGAAATCAGAAGCCATTTTACTGTAGAAGGTAATGCCGTTGATGTACGGACGGATGTTCACCAGCAAATGGACCTTGTAGCGGTTGATGTCAGATCGGCCTTACTCAAAAAAGGACGCTTGAAAGTTATTTTGAGATTTCCATACCCCACTAATGAATTTGCAGACTATGGCGATGATTGGGAAAGTCCGGAAAAACATTCTTCCGGTATCATAAAAATGTCAAACAACGGCGCTCTTGTTTATCACCAGTTAGACACATGCAGGTATTACGTTAAATTTGGTTGGAAAGGTAACGCTTCAATTCGCACTATTGCTGTACATCAGTTTCTACTTATACCGGGTTCTGACAGCGATCACTTCCAGTTCAGCTGTTTGTACACAGCCAAAAACTTACAGTTGGCCATGCCGGATTTTACCGCTACCCAGTTAGACAACAGGGAACAATGGTCAAAATTTTGGAGTAATGGAGGAGCCATAGATTTTTCAGGCAGCACCGATCCGCGGGCAAATGAACTGGAGCGGCGGATTGTACTTTCGCAATATTTGCTTCGGATTCAGGAGGCCGGCGATTACCCTCCCCAGGAAACTGGGCTTACCTACAATAGCTGGTATGGCAAACCTCACCTTGAAATGCACTATTGGCACAGCCTTCAATTTGCTTTATGGGGAAGGCCGGAATTACTGGAAAGAAGCATGAACTGGTATTTTCATGTAAAAGCCAAAGCTGAAGAAATTGCCCAAAGACAGGGTTATAAAGGCGCGCGATGGCAGAAAATGACCGATCCGGATGGAAACGAAAGCCCTTCATCTGTCGGCGCTTTTCTGATTTGGCAAGAGCCGCATTTGATAACATTCGCAGAAGCGGTATATCGTACGCACTATAACCGGGCAGTTTTAAATCGTTATAAAGACCTCGTATTTGCAACTGCCGATTTTATGGCATCGTTTCCGTTCTTCGATAAAGCGCATGACCGTTACGTTTTAGGCAAAGGTGTTATTGCAGCACAGGAGCGATATAATCCGGAAGATACTTATAACCCCACTTATGAACTACAGTACTGGTATTGGGCTTTATCCACGGCACAGCAATGGAGAAAAAGACTCGGGCTTGCCCCGAATAAAAAATACGCTGTGGTATTAAAGAAACTTTCTGCATTGCCGCAAAAAGATGGCGTATACCTTACCACTGAAAGTTCACCGGACTGTTATAGCATCCCACGTCTCGAATCCGACCATCCTTCAGTACTTGCTGCTTATGGCATGTTGCCCTATAATAAAAGGCTGAATATTGCAGTAATGAAAAAGACATTTGACCTGATATGGAAAACCTGGGACTGGAAGGATACCTGGGGGTGGGATTTTCCGATGACTGCAATGGCAGCAACACGGCTTGGTTTGCCTGACAAGGCTATTGACGCGCTTTTTATGCCCATTCAGACCAATACCTACCTGCCAAACGGCCATAATTATCAAGATGCACGATTACGCGTTTATCTTCCTGGAAATGGTGGGCTGCTAACGGCGGTGGCGCTGATGTGTGCAGGATGGGATGGCTGCAAAACCACTAACCCTGGTTTTCCTAAAAATGGAAAATGGAAGGTTAAATGGGAAAACTTACAACGGATGTTTTGAACAGGTTAAGAGCACGGCAGGTTAGAATGCACTGATTTTGTTTTCATATGTGCGCTAACCGGTGCTCAGAATAATGATTTATCGTACTTGCTATTGAACAGTTAATGAAGCAGAATTCACTTTTAGAACACATTGACGTTAACGAGTACTCGTCGATGCCGAAGTATTTACAACTGGCCAACTCAATTATAAGGTCTGTTGAAATTGGTGCAGCTAAAAAAAATGCTGTCTTACCATCAATAAATAAAATAAGCTTTCAATTCAATATTGGCCGGGATACGGTCGAAAAAGGATACCGCCACCTGAAAAATATGGGAGTGATCGCTTCCACTCCCGGGAAGGGTTACTATATCAGTAGTACCGAATTTAAGCAGAAATTAAAAGTGTTTCTTTTGTTTAATAAGTTGAGTGCCAGTAAAAAAATAATTTATGATTCTTTGGTTTCAACATTAGGTATAGATGTTAAAGTTGACTTTTATATCTATAACAATGACTGGCATTTGTTTAAAAAGTTACTTTTAAATCAAAGAGATAATTATACCCATTACGTTATCATGCCGCATTTTTTTTGCATGGATGAACGTAATTATGAAATTATTGATACCATCCCAAAGGAAAAGCTTTTGCTATTAGATAAACTGATTCCAGGTTTAGCGGGCGACTATGGCGCTGTTTATGAGAATTTTGAAAAAGATATTTATCACGCGCTTGAGCAGGCTGTAAATGAGTTGAGTAAATATGAAAAGCTGAAACTCATTTTTCCGTTAAGGAGTTACTTTCCCAAAGAGATTATCTATGGTTTCCAAAAATTTTGCCAGCAATATGGTTTTTCGCATGATGTTATCAACGAAATAGAAAACAATTTACTGGAAAAAGGAGATGTTTATATTGTTTTGATGGAAGATGATTTGGTGAAATTGCTGGAACAACTAACAACCACGAGGTTGCAGGCGGGCTCAGACATTGGGGTTATCTCATACAATGAGACACCAATTAAAAAAATTCTGTTAAACGGTATAACAACCATATCAACCGACTTCCAATATATGGGAAAGGTTACGGCAAATATGATTCTGAACCAATCAAACTCGAAAATTGAGGCCCCTTTTTATTATAATAAGAGGGCGTCACTTTAATACACTACATATCGTCTAAAAAATGCTGCGTAAGTTGTATGCTTTGGATCACTTGTTTGTTAGCTGTACTGTTGTACCACTACAGTACAAGTGGAACACCTGGTACACTTGGTACAAAAAACACTCCAAAAACACCCTAAATGGTATCGAAAACACGGTTTTTAGATTGCTTTTAAACCATTTTTTAGTCTAAAAACGGCGATTTTAGTGCTAAAATCGACCTAAAAAAGTTTGTTTTTACCTGTTTATTGATAGTTTTTGAGTGAAAATTATGTATTATTCATTGAAAAACGACTGCTTTTTCATGCCGATCAGGTCTTTTTATGCTGCGGCGAAACACTATAATTGTTCGGAAGAGCAAAAAGGAAGTATCGGCCTTGTGCGATTTCCGCCTCGGGGCGGCATCTAACCGTAGATAGGGTCTATCATATAATTAAATCATAACTTTATCTTCTAAACACTAACGCAATGATTCAAAAAATAGCCAACTTTTTATTCTTGCTCCTTATTTTACAAAGTTGCACCCATGCTCAAAGCTTCAACAAAGCCAAGTTAGACAGCTTTTTTGTCGCGCTGAACACGCATGACCAAAACATGGGTAGTATCGCCATAGCTTCCAATGGCGTGGTAGTTTACCAAAACGCCATCGGTTACAGCCAGCTAAATGAAGGGTTAAAAACACCAGCGACAATTAAAACTGAATACCGGATAGGCTCTATCAGTAAGATGTTTACTGCGGTTATGATCTTTCAGCTGATTGATGAAGGTAAGCTTAGCATTGAAACACCATTGGCTACTTATTTCCCACAACTCCCTAATGCCCAAAAGATCACCATAGTAGAAATGCTTGATCACCGCAGCGGCCTTCATAACTTTACAAGTGACTCGCTTTATACCACTTATATGGCCACCCCTAAGTCAGAAGCTGAAATGACTGCCATCTTTGCCCGGCAGAAACCCGATTTCGAACCGGACGCAAAGGCCGAATACAGCAATACAAATTTTGTGTTGCTGGGTTATATTATTGAGAAATTAACCGGTAAAACCTATGCCGAAGAATTGAAAAAACGCGTCACTTCCAAAATTGGCTTGGCAGACACTTATTACGGTACTAAAGCCAACCCAGCCAAAAACGAAGCATACTCCTACAAATATACAGGGCAATGGACGCAAATGCCCGAAACGGATATGAGTATTCCGGGCGGTGCCGGTGCTATTGTATCTACACCGACTGACTTAGTTAAATTTATAAATGCGCTCTTTGCAGGAAAACTCATTAGCCAGGCTAGTTTAGAGTTGATGAAAACGATGAAAGACAACTATGGTATGGCCATGATCACGATTCCGTTTTATGACAAAAAAGGTTATGGGCACAGCGGAGGCATCGACGGATTCTCTAGTTGGCTTATTTATTTTCCGCAAGAGAAGTTAGCGATAGCTTATACTTCTAACGGGGTGCGATATTCAACTACTGATATAATCACAGGGGCGTTAAGCATCTATTTTAGCAAGCCGTTTACAATTCCTGAATTTAAAACAATTACACTAACTACGACCGACCTCGATAAATATGTCGGTAAATATTCCAGTACCCAAATACCTTTAAAGATTGCTATTACTAAAAACAATACAGCGCTGTTTGCGCAAGCCACTGGTCAGATGGCATTTCCGCTGGAAGCTAAAGGAGGTGATAAGTTTACTTATGCCAACATTACCGTACAATTTGACCCAGCTAAAAATAATTTCTCTTTAAATCAGGGAGGAGTTACCTATCTTTTTACTAAAGTCAACTAATGGGATCAAATTGCAAATTCGAAATTGATAGTTGAAAAAAACTGCTTTTTCATGCTGATCAGGCCATTTTTATGATGCGGTGAAAACACCATAGGTGTTCGGAAGTTTACATTGTCGTTTTAATTCCCTCTTTTTTGCTTGCAAAAGAGAGGGTGGTCGAGCGAAGCAAAGACCGGGTGAGTTGAGTATACGAGCGACATTGGCGCAAATAACTGGCGAACAGTCGACTCACCCCGAATGCGCTGCGCTGTTCGACCCTCTCTCCGGTAAGCTGGAAAGAGGGTAAAGAATTATTCCCCATTAACTAAGTTACATTGTCCCCACCCCATGGTCGGAATCACACAAGGCCGATGCTTCCTTTTTTATTCTTCTGAACATCTGCGGTGAAAACACCGACCACAGGCTGAAAGGTGGTATTCCAAGAGATCCAGTATCAGAACATAAAAACAAATAGTTTTAGGCGGCTATATCAGAACTGTGAATATCTTCCATTGACAGCGGTAGCATGTTTTTGGTTTTGAAATAGGTGACGGTTACTACCGTCAGCGTGACGCATCCGCCGAAAATTACAGCCGGTACCAGGCCCAGAATACTTGCTGCCGTGCCGGATTCAAAGTCACCGAGTTCATTTGATGAACCGATAAACATAGAACTTACTGCCGATACCCTGCCCCTCATTTGGTCGGGGGTGAGTAATTGCATTATACTGCCACGGATAATCACGCTAATGCTATCGAATGAACCCTGAGCAAACAGGAAAAATAAAGTAAGGTAAAAATTTCGCGAAAGCCCGAAGCAAATAATAGAGATACCAAAACCTGTAACAGCGATCAATAAATTGCGCCACGGCCTGTTCATTGGTGAATACTTTGACATAATCAGCAGGGTTACTATCGATCCGGTAGAGAATACTGCACGCATAATACCCAGTCCTTCGGGGCCCACTTTTAGCAATGTATTGGCAAAAGCCGGTAATAAAGCAACTACGCCACCAAAAAATACCGAGAACAGATCCAGGCTCATGGCACCCAGCATCATCTTGGTTTTAAATACAAACCTTACACCTTCACCCAGGCTGAACCAAATGTTTTCCTTCGGTTTGAATACTGCCGGATACTCTTTCATGAAAAAAACAAGTATCAGTGCAACCACCACAAAAAACAAGATCACGTAAAACGCTGCTGTTATACCGGCGAAGCCGTACACCAGGCCTCCGGTAGCCGGGCCTAATATGTAGGCTAAGCGCTTGGTGGAGGTAGTCCAGGTAGTGCCATTAGGATAAAGTTCCTTCGGGATACTGTGGGCGTATACGGTAAAGGTTGCCGGGCCAAAAAATGCACGCGCTACGCCGTTGCAAAATATCATGCCATCTATTATTGGCACTATCCAGCCAGCATGTAAATAGGGGTCTATGCTTTTTAGCGTAACCGTATGCATCACGGCTGATGATAAAATCACACCGGTATAAATCCACAAAAGCATCTTTCTTTTTTCAGATTTATCTGCAATATAGCCACCATATAAAGCAATGCCTACAGCAGGAATGGCTTCGCTGAGGCCAAGCATGCCTAATGCAAAAACACTTTTAGTTAACTGGTAAATATAAAAACCGATAACAATGGTTTGCATTTGGTAAGCGAAAGTAAAAAAGAAGTTCATGGCAATGTATAACCGGAAATCTTTAAAACGCAGCGATGCAAAAGAATCATGTTTGATGTGTTGAGTATTTACGCTATTCATAGAACAAACGTAAATCTTAAGCTGTGGCGAACAAAACGAAAAAAAATCACTTAGGGTGCCAGAAATTCCTCCTGGAAAGCCTTGCTCCGCATATGCCTCCTTAATTTAAGGAAAGGAAAGTTCTTACGGGTAATGAAATAAACCGAAATAGGGATAAGAACTTCGCTGCATTGTATTTTTACATATTCTTTATTCCAATTGCTGTTACGGTAATAAAAATCGGATATAAACTGTAATGCATCCTGTGTTTTGCACAGATGATCCGTCAACTCATCATTCTTTCCTGTTTGTTTGGTGTTTTGAAGCTGGATGTGATGTTCAAATAGAAATTGTTCTACATAAACTCTTGTCGACGATCCTTTTTCCCGCAGGCAAATCGGATACGTTATTTCCTTTAATGATATCGTGGCAGATGCCAGCGGATGTTTGTAGTAGGCGTATAAGGATATATTGTCATTATAAATCAATTCCTTGTCCACATGATCGGGTACTACTCCCGATACGATGCCGCAATCCAGTTCGCCTTTCTCAACAAAATTCAATATTTCAGCTGAGTTATTGGTTACCACGTCATATTCCAATTTCGGGAATGAGCGCTCAAAAAACTCCAGTAACTTGTTCATAATGATTTTCGAGTGTGAGCCTCCCGAACCTATTTGTAAAGCTGCTGTACTATTGTTCCCATTTAAAAGAGCTAGCTGATCAGCGAAGTGGTTGCTTGCCAGTAGAATATCAGCTGCAAGGCCGGCCAGTTGATTCGCCTGAGTGGTAACTTTAATGCTATTTCCTGTTGATTGAACTAATTGAAGGTTCCACTCCGCTTCGAGGCCTTTAATGATTTTGCTGACTGCTGAAGGAGTGATATATAGATTTTTTGATGCAATGCGATAGCTGTTCGTTTTGCAAACTTCTGATAGTACTTTGATCTTAAATAAGTTCAGAATTTTGTCGGGCATAGTGTTTAGTTTTGCCTGTGATTTGATTGAATAATCATGCTAATATATGATAATCAAAAATAAATCATTTGGTGTTCCCCATCCAGGGAAATTGCTTTTTTTAATATTGACTATTCCAAACAAGTCATTATCCGTTTTTCTGGCTAAAGCCAATGCTAGTTTCTTTGCCAGTCCGTCACAAATGTGGCGGCAATGATAATAAAATTGTCTTTTCATCGCCGTTGGCTTCAGCCAACGGGCTAAGATTGCAATTCCAGACGAGCTTTAGCCCAAACCGACACTTCTATTATTATAGAACTAAGTCCCCCCGTTAATTTTAAAAGCGATTTCTCTGGTTCTCCATCCATTCACTTTGGCCTGTCTAATATCTTCTTTTACACTGGAAGGCGATAAATTATTACTTTTACCAACACCGAATTAAAAAGGTACCCGAAATATGCCATCAACATCACTAAAAGATAACTGGACGGCAATCTGGAATTCACGTTGCAAACGCTATCAAATGATCATCGGTACCGTGATCATGCTTGCCATAATTTTTACCTTACCGTTCTTTTTCGCCCATATTCAAAAAAGGAAAGGGATTGTGTTAAATGATTGGCTGTTAGCACACATACCTCCACATAACGTATCCGTGTTAATTTTTGCAATTATCTGGGGGATGGTTTTATTGATACTGATCAGGACCATCAAGAGTCCTTCCATTTATATAACCTATTGTTGGACGTTAATATTTGTTTACCTCGTGCGTTTCGTTACCATCAGTGTAGTTGCGCTCGATCCGCCTCTGGGTCTGATACCTTTGGTTGACCCACTCAGCAGTGTTTTTTATGGGAACGCCTATATTACAAAAGATTTGTTTTTTTCGGGCCACACGACTACGATGGTCCTGATATTTTTATGCCTTGAAAGAAGAACGGATAAAATAATAGCGCTTATTGCAGCTTTTGCCGTTGCTTATTTATTGCTTGTACAGCATATCCATTACACCATTGATGTACTGGCAGCGCCTATTGTTGTTTATCCGTGTTACCGGTTAACCTGTTATCTTCTTAATAAATATAAATAGAAGGGTACTGCATCAGGAAATCGCTTTTAAAATATTGATTGTTCCAAAACAAGTCGTTATCCGTAATAACGTTTTTGGGGCTAAAGCCAATGCTAGTTTCTTTACCAGTCCGTCACATAAATGTGACGGCAATGATAATAAGATGGTGTTTTCATTGCCGTTGGCTTCAGCCAACGGGCTAAGGTTGTAATTCCAGACGGGCTTTAGCCCAAACCGGCGCTTCTATTATTAGAACTAAGTCCCCCTGTAATTTTAAAAGCTATTTCCCTGGGTACTGCATCCACGTTTTCCAAAAAACAATTCAACCAAACCCTTTTAGCTTTTTTAATACCTCAACCCCTTCCACCCGGAGCGGTTACTCTTGCCCTATGTTGGAGTTGTCTCCATAAGTGTTCGGAAGATTAAAAAACAAGGCATTTATCTCAAGATCTCAATTAATGAATATCCGTCTCTGTATTTGTATATCCTGGTGTTTTTAAAATAAACAAGGCAGGAATCTTTATATTCAGGCCAGCAAATTATATACCGGATAGCACTACTGTCTTTTTGCAATAGGGGTATTATGTTTTGGGTTGAGCGGCCTTCCGTGATGTTTTTCTTATTTATTCCGTACAAATTATTTATAAGCCCTACACTTTTATCATTAGTAAACAAAACATACAATGGGTGATTTTTTGTGGCCACTAATGCTTCCTTAATGGTTGGTCGGGATAGATCACAATAGGCATAGAAACTGTAAACGAGTGAGGTTAAACAGATAATTATGACCGGGATATAAAATATTATTTTTTTTGAGTAGGTAACGGTTGAAACTAAAATGAACAACAGAATTAGATAGTGCAAATAGAAAACCGCCCTTGTTAGTGGATAAAGCGCATGTGCGAAAATATTTGCCGCAGCCATGAACAAAAAGGGCAGAAAGATCAATAAAACTAAAATTGTTTTAATATTGGTTGGGTCGATCTTCCTGAAATTTATTTTCCGGACATAAAACATGGGTATAATGATACATAACGTAATAATAAGCTTGAAACAGGTAATGATCCGGAGATAGTTTGCATCATTAAAAAATGAATTCACCAGGTAATCCCGGTAGCTAAAATCAGAAAATATGCTCGATACAGTTCCATATTTAAACAAGCTGAAATGATTTATGCCAATTATGGCAGGGTCGTTCTCATTGACTATTTTCCCGACCTTATAAATATAGAACAGGAGTGCGAGTACAAAAAAAGCTAATAAAAAAGTATGAATGCTTTTTAAGTGTTTTATCTTAAAAATACCAAAAACAACAAGTATGGAAAGAAAGCCATACAAAAATGAGAATATCGATAAGGAAGAAATGGCGCCAAAAAAAACGATCATGTATTCATATTTTACCTGCCGATCCTTGCTGTATTTCAGCAAATAATAAAAAGACATGGCGAAACATCCTAAGGCTAAAGCATAACCACGACCATAAGTAAAGTAAAAGAAATACGGGGTTACCGTTAGAAAAATAATATAAAAATTATTTATTTTCAGAAGCTTAAGTATCCTTGAATTGGCTATAAAGAATAAAAGAAAACCAACAAGGCCGAGGATTCTGTAATACACTACGCTAGTGAAATGCCCGTGTTGCAACAGACTGAAATACACGCTGTTTATTAAATGACTATTTGCAAGCTTAAATTTACTATAAGTAAGCAGTTCCCAAAGGCTGTTGTTTAGTACACCATTGTATGAAGTAGATTCATCATAAATCCAATCATTGTAGCATGCAAAAAAAATGAAAACGATCAAAAAGAAGAAAAATATGAAAACCTCTCTTCTTACGGCTACTGAAGATGAAAACTTCTTAAACTGATTTTTAAGTATCATAAGATGTTAGCCATAAGGTATTTAATTTTGTCAAACAAAACTACAATATCTTTTGGTGCAAATTATGTTCATTTAGGATAATCAAAATCGCTTAATAAATTAGGCAGGGTCGAATATACTGCCTTATTAATACAGGAAACCATCGGCCAACTAAAGAATGGTCTGTTTACGACAAACGGAGGCCTATGCGTGGCTTTTTTAACGCACCTGAATATACATCATTTACTTACACCAATAATTGAAGTTGTATCGCGATCCTGATCAATTCAGCCGCATTTTTCACTTCAAATTTCTGTATCAGGTTTCTACGATGGGTCTCAACGGTAAAAGGGCTTATAAAAAGCAATTCTGCCATTACTACGGTTGTTTTCCCTTCGGCAATGAGTTGTAAAATTTGCTTTTCCCTTTTGGTTAATTGCGGTCTTCCTTTCAATTCGTTTAATGACGGGCGCATAATAATATCTTCCACCTCTTTACTAAAAGCAACTTCGCCGTTTAAAACTTTGTTAATACATAATAGTAATTCCTCTACAGATGCATTTTTGAGCAGGTAACCACCTGCTCCATTCTGCAATATTTGCATGATAAGGCTCCGCTCCGTATGATTGCTAAGTGCCAGAACACAAGTACCGGGAGAAATCCGCTTTATTTCCCTGCATAATTCCACACCATTTATATCCGGCAGCATAATATCTAACAAGATCACTTCAATCTTATTTTCCTTTAAAAAATCAATGATGCTACTACCATTGGTAAAGCTACCGACAATATCGATCCGCGTTTCGTCTGCCAGAAGTGTTTTCAGCCCCTGTATAACAATGGGGTGATCATCCACTATCGCGAGTGTTACTTTATCCTGATCACGCCACATTTAATTCGATATTTATGGTTGTACCCTCGTTAATTACTGATGTAATATCCAACTTCCCACTTAAATAATCCACCCTGTTTTTAATATTACTAAGGCCCATGCCTGTTACTTTGTTTAAGGTGCTTGTGTCAAATCCAATGCCGTTATCTTCAGCTGTAATAAAAAAAACGGAATCATTCTGACTGCATTGCAATACAATATTTGTGGCCTGTGCATGGCGTACTGCATTAGCCATAACCTCCTGTATAATACGGTAAAGGGCTATCTGCGCCGATGTGGAAATGTTTTTTTCAATGCCAAATGTTTGAAAATCTATATGAATATTTTTAGCCATGAATGATTCACATAGATCTTTAAGTGCGGTTTCCAATCCAAATTTCAGCAAGGTTTCCGGCATCATATTACGGGCAATGTGCCTTAGTTCATTTACAGAGTGATCCAACTGTAAAATGATCTGCTGTAATTCCGTATCCTGCTTTTTAGCCTCGTTCCCGGCCATCCAACCTGAAAGGTTTATTTTTACACCAGCAAGCATTCCACCCAATCCATCGTGCAAGTCTCTGGCTACCCTGGTACGTTCTTTCTCCTCCCCGGTAAGTATGGCACGGGTAACAGTAAGCCTTTGCTCTTGTTCCAGTTCTCTTAACTGCTGCTGATGGTTGATTACTTTTTGCCGCAAAAGTTTTTTACTGTTGCGATAGTAAAATATGGAAACGGCTGCTATAATTAATAACCCTAAACTTATAGCGGCTAACAGCAAGTTATTAAGCCGGTTATTTTTAGCAGATAACAAAGCCCCTTGTTTTTCTTTCTCAAGAATGGCTATCTTTTTCTGGTTCTCTGCGTTCCGGTATTTCACCTCCATTGCATTTATCCGTTCTTTTAAACGGCTCTCATACAGGCTATCGCTCAGTTTACTATAAGCGATTGACCATTTATAGGCCTCATTCATTAACCCAAGGTTTGCATTTGTTGTTGCAAGACTGGAATATATTGTTTTCCGATTGTTTAAGTCCTGGGTTAATTTACCTGCTTTTAGCAGGCTAACCAAAAGCTGCTTTGCCTGTAGATATTTCTTCTGCTCAAGGAATACATTATATTTTCTAAAAACGAGCATTTGTAATAGCGGCAGTTGATTAAGCTTTTCGGCTGTGGAAATACCTTTATTTAAGCTAACAAGGGCCTTGTCTAGTTGCGAAACAGCAGTGTAATAAAGTGCTTCGTTATAATAATAATACGGATAGTTAATGGATTCGGGGTAAGGACTAAGCATTTTACCGGCCTTATCCAGCGTCTCCTTAGCCTCCTTATTTTTATTTGAATAGATATAGTTGCTCGTGGCAGATAAGTAGGCGAATAGCAGAGTGCTGGAATTTGGATATTTATCCTTTAAAAGACTAATAGCTTTGGCTATATATATACCGGCTTTTTCAAATTGACTATTATACATTAAAGCTGTACCCAGCTGCGCATAGTAATGAGCCGTTTTTTCAGGTTCGTTAGCTTTTTCTGATAATGGTATGGCTTTGGTCAAAGTAAGATCAACAAAAAATGCATCACCTTTTTGGGGCCGTTTCATTATACCATAGTTGAAAATAGCCATTGACTGAAACTTGTAAGCCTCTTTAGTATGAATAGCAGCTAATTCATTGTAACATTTTAAAAATGCATCGGCGGCTTTATCTGCATCAAAATTGAAATATAATTGCCCTTCGTAATAAAAATAAAGCGCTTTAGTTAAGGAGGATTTATTACCTAAGCTTTGCCCTTTTAATAAGTACACCTTGCTTTTAACCGTGTCTTTTGAACGCCAGTAATCCGACAGCAAATAATTAGTCCGGGCCTTGGTACTATCAGAGGTTGACTTACGCAGCACGTTGTTTAAACTATCTGTATAAGTCTTTTCATTTAGTGGCACCAACTCTTGAGCTGAACCTGATAAACTTAAGCCAATAAAAAAAATTAATAGATATATGAATTTCATTATGTTAATAAAAGTGCGAACATTTTGTAATCTTAACCAATCCTCTAAGAAAAATACCTGAAAACTATTAGAAATAAACGGTAATTAAATAGGATTGTTTCCATTTTCATGGTTCAGTTACTTTGTCTGGTAAATGCGCTGGATCTATAATCAATAACATGCAACCGGCACTTTTATGATTAATGCTATGGGAATCAATTGCTTAATACAATGGAGGCATTTTTAAATAAAAACAACAATAATTAATACATCTAAACAACAACTACCATGAAAACAACTATCTTAAAAAACATCTTGTTAAGTATTTTTACACTATTAATGGCTACAACCTTATTGGTATCGTGCGGTAAAAGTAGCGACAGCAAACCGAAGTCAGCTGCTACCAGCCATAAAGTCGTCTATAAAGCCACGACAACCAACGGCACAATCGATATAGTTGACTATACAACTGCCACGGGCGACCAAACCACCGTTACCGGTATTAGTGTTACTTCTTACACAAGTCCTGAAATAACAGTCCCTACATCTGTAGGAAGCGTGGTTTTTGCGGTTTCCGGCGGGGGGAGTAGTGCGTCATCAACGGTGACAGTAGAGATCTACGTAGACGGAAACCTGGTTAAATCCAATTCAGGAACGGGAACTGCATTAGCGGCCGGAACGAGCTATTCATTTTAACAAAAATTAAGTTTCAGATTGATAACAATAGTCCGATAGCTTTTTATTAATGATGGCCTGTTTAAATTGAGGCTAAATTATTTATGAAAAGCTACTGGACTTATTGCTATAAGTAATTATATAACCTCATCTATTACTACTATGAAGACTCTTAAAATTACTATTTTAATGCTTTTGCTCTTGTGTACTCACTATTTGAGCAAGGCACAATATGTTCAACCAGAAAAAACAAGTGATACGATCAAGCTGATGCCGCAAACCAGTTTTGATGCCGCAGCTGCGAAAGGCGCGCTTGCCAGAGGAAAAGCCACTATTAAAGGCGTAGCTTTTACGAAACCTAAAACACAATTTGGATACAAGGCCCCGTTTGCTCCGCGCATTTATGCTAATAAAATTAAAGTTTTATTGTTTCCGGTAACACCATACCTACTCGAATACCTGGAGCTTAGAAAACAGAATAACTATAAGAAACTAAAATTTGCCTATATGTCTAATGAAGCCTGGTATTATCATTATTATGCTATTACTAACAGCGTAGGTGAATTTACTTTCCCGAATTTGAAACCAGGGAAGTATAGAAGGTTTAGTAAACTGGACGTCTACTGCATCCTACAATCAGTATTCAGGCAGTGGATATAGTAACTACGGTGATAGGACAGACTATTATGATATTAAATATTACAATGTTGCACATGCTGATCTGCTAAATACAATTGTAGAAATTAAAGATGAGAATGAAGTATTGGATATAAAGTTAAAATAATTAAACCCATACTGTTTTCGAGAAAAAAGGTGAAAACAGAAATTGCTTATAATTCCCGTAACATCATGACCCAAAACGAATGGTGTTTTGTACAGCAAGAATAAGTTTTAACTCCCATTCTTGATTTTGGAATAAGACCAGTTTGCAGAGCGCCAAGCTTCATATATATAAACGGATTCTATAATTTCCGTTGATTTTGAGCTGGTGGTGCACTTTTTTTAGGTATTTCAATGGCTACGCTGCCAAATTGTTCTGAAAGTGATCTATGCATTGAACTTTCTAATAGTACTCCTAAATTGGGAAAAGCCCAAACAGCCATATAATAGTTAAGCGATGCTCCATAACCATTTTGCACTGTATACGACTTTACAACCGCATTATTTCCATACTTTTTTTTCAGTGTTTCAAATATATTGTCGGCATCACCAGTATATATCGTAAAGGTAACCCCCGTCAATTTAGAGTCCTCAATAGATGCATTAAATGAGCCTAACGGACACATCTCCTTTGAAGGAGCGTCTTGCGGTGCAAACCGAACGTTGATAATTCCATTTGTAACTGCAGGTAAGGGGGGTAATTGGTCACTTTTTTTTACTTTATAATTATCTATGTCTAAACGTTCAAAACAGGTGGTGCTAACTGGAGTTCCTAGTCCTGATACATATTGATAGCCTTTAATGTGTGTAATGCTTAAAACCCCATAATTACCTACTTTTTTCGATTCAACAATCTTACAGGGGCACTCCGGTATGGGTATTTTTTCACCCAATTTAAATCCAAATACAGTCATGTCTGGCTGAGTAGTTTGTGCAAGGCTAAGCAATGGGTTAGCAGACAACAAAATGAAGGCTAAAATTATTCTGTTCATATTTTATTAAAAATTAGAGTATCGATATAAAAAAGCAAGTACCATCAGGCGATCTTAAAAATATTCTTAAAAACAGCTTCAGGAAACCTATATGATTGTTTTAAGTTGTAGTTATCTTAACAATAACCGTAGAAATAATGTTTTCTGAATTTATGTTTTTGGAAATTCTATCGCAATTGATCCCAACTGGTCGAAGTTTATAGCTTCGACCCAAAATGTATTAGGCTTTCAGCTAAATTTATATTTTCCGTAAGTAGGATGCTTGCTCCATTATAGATCTATTTACACTTCGTTAAACTTGTACCAGTAGAGATGTGCTCGTTTGTAACAAGTACTCAATTGTAGTGCGTGTCGCGATTTCAATAGTTAACTCATTGTAGCGTTTCCGAACAGCCGTGAAACATAATCGAACACTAATATATATCGTATTTATTGTAATTAAATAATTATCAGTTAGTTAGATATTGGCACTCGTGTTGGTTATATAGTAAATAGTTGGAAGCATTAATTCCGGCATTTAAAATAATTTAGTAACACAATCTTATCCAAGTATGAAAGTATCAAGTTTTCGCGGTATAAAATCCCTAATTGGCGCTAAGCTTAACCATTTGAAAAAAGTTGTAAGTGCCACGCTGATTATCATCGCGGTTATCGCTTGTCATAATTCAAAGGCACAAGTCAGCACATCGTCGTCATTATATCAAACTTTAAAAAAGCAGGATAGTTTATTATTCGATGTTGGTTTCAATACCTGCAATATCCCGGCATTTGAAATGCTGGTTAGCGATAACTTTGAATTTTACCATGACCAGGCTGGCACAATGCTTTCAAAGGCCGCGTTTATCAATAGCGTAAAAAACAACGTATGCAGCCTGAACTACAAAGCAAGCAGGGTGCTGGAACCGGGTAGTATGCAAGTTTATCCGCTTGAAAAGAACGGTGTATTATACGGGGCCATACAAACAGGTATTCACCGTTTTTATGCGCTGGAACCCGGTAAACCATTGTATTTTACCAGCCGTGCAAAATTTACTAATGTATGGAAGCTGGAAGACGGTGCCTGGAAACTGATTAGAAGCCTGAGTTATGACCATCAGGATACTGAAGCAGGAGACCCGGATTTGGAAGATACGGGCAGCGTTGAGGCGTGGTTAAAGCAAAATAAAGTACCTGCACTTGCGGTAGGACTGATCGATCATGGCAAATTACAGCAGATAAAAGTTTACGGAGAGCTGGATAATGGCCGTCCCGCTGCTTATAACTCTATCTTTAATGTAGCCTCGTTAACTAAAACGGTTACCACCATGATAACGCTACGCCTGGCGAGTGAAGGCAAATGGAATTTGGATGAACCACTATACAAATACTGGACAGACCCTGATGTAAAAGCTGACCCACGAAGTAAAATACTCACCACAAGACATATACTTACACAGCAAAGTGGGTTTCCAAATTGGCGCCGCGAACTCAAAGATAAAAAATTGACTTTCCTGTTTGATCCCGGAACTAAATACGAATATTCAGGCGAGGGTTTTGAGTATCTGCGCCGGGCGTTGGAAGCTAAATTCCACAAACCGCTGAATGAACTGGCTGATGAAATCATCTTTAAACCTTTGGGGATGACCGATACCCATTATACATGGGATGCCGGTATGGATGAATCACGGTTTGCTGTTCCGCATGATAGTAACGGAATTGCTTTATCTTTCGATAAAAACCATGTTGCAAGTGGTGCCGATCTTTTAAAAACGACAATAGCCGACTACGGCAAATTTATGATCTCGGTTATGAATCATGAGGGAATATCTGATACGATTGCCAAACAAATGTTAAGCCATAATACCAAAACTAAAGACGGGCGCTACATAGGCCTGGGCTGGTTTATTTATGATCCGCTTGGCGAGGATGAGTATGCCATCTCGCATGGCGGGGATGATCCGGGCGCCCACTCCATTTGCTTTCTTTTACCCAAATCTGGCAAGGGGATTATCATCTTCACCAATTCCGAGAATGGAACAAAGCTTTATATAGACCTAATTAAAAAATACTTAGGGCAAAAAGGGCAGGCTATTTTAGATATTGAATTAAAATAGATAAAGTTTAATCCCATACCCGGAATGTTGCTTGTACTGGTTGATTTATAAACTTATACCAGTACAGGCATTTCTATATCATAGCCTCCCACATTATTCCGGTTTACGGGTTTGTGTAACAAAGCCGGGCGGGGTGTAATCCTTTGGCAAATAATCTGGCGGGATAGTAGTTGCATTACCGTCTCTTAACGCTTTATAATGCGGCGACATGATCTCTACACCGGCTTTATTGAAATGATCCTGGATATTGGCATGCAACGCAGAGTAAATGGCCGCCTGCCGGTTGGGCTCTTTGGTAAATGCATTAATACGGTAACTTACATAATAATCGTCAAGGCTGGTTTGGTACACGTAGGGTAGAGGTTCTTTTTCCACCATTGGCGTATCCAGCGCGGCATCTATCAGCAATTGATGCACCTGTCTCCACGGTGCGTCATATCCTATTGTTACCGTAGTATGGATAATCAAGCCTTTGTCGGGCGCATCGCTGCTGTAGTTGATGGTATGGTTGCTGATAACCGTTGAATTCGGTATAGAAATAATCTCATTTTGAATGGTACGAATACGGGTAACAAGCAATGTTTTTTCAATAATATCACCTGTTACCTCACCTATTTTCACACGATCGCCCAGTTTAAAGGCGCGTGTATAAGTCATAACTACGCCCGAAACGATATTACCCAAAGCGCCAGCCGAACCAAAGGTAAATAAGACGCCGACGAAAACCGAAACCCCTTTGAATATGGCCGAATCTGAACCCGGCAGGTATGGAAAGATAACGATCAGCATAAAGGCAAGGATCAACACGCGCGCAATCTGGTAGGTAGAGCCAGCCCAATCGGGGTAAAAGCCAGGAATGGTGAGTGAGCCTTTTGCTACCTCATCCCTGATATATGCGATAAAACGCAGGATGTACCTGAAAATAATGCATAAAACCAGGATGGTGATCAGGTTCGGAATATAATCCCAAATAGAAATTCCTATACGCTTTAAAGGGCTGGTAATGTAACCTATCAGGAGGTCTGACAGGTCGCGTGTGAAAGGGAATATCCCGAATAGTACGGGCAACGCGAGGTAAACGATCAGGATGATGAGGAACCATTTAACAACCTTGAATATAAAATTGAGTAGATAAACCTGTCTATCGGCATTAAGTAATTCGTAATCGCTGATCTTTATGCCCGATGTAAACCAACGTTGTTTACCCCTTATCCTTTTCAACAACCATTTTAATGAGCGATTAACCCCGTAGATAAGCAGGATTACAACAATAATAACAAATAATGCCAGTAATGATTCCTTTAATAAAGTTTGCCAGCGGGTCTCCTCCCGGTGCTGCAATATGGCTGCGCCGATCCTTGATTTCAGTTTTATGGCGAGCGATTGCCTGTCGGTGTTTTGCCATAACGCATCGGGCTCTGATACCGACATTAGCAATTGATCTTTGAAAACTATATCGGTAGTCGTTTCATTGTCAACTACTTTCAGCGAGTCGGGTCTGAAGTTATAATCACCGCTTAATTTTTCAATACGGCTGGCGATAGCCTCTGCCCGTTCCTGGGCGGTAAAACTTCCCTGCCTGGTATAAAGTGAAAACAATGTGTCCCTGAATGGCACCACCGGAAAACCCTTCACAAACTTCCGGAGCGAATCGATCTGGTGTTTTTGCTGTACTAACCGAAGCGAATCTTTTTCCTTAATGGCGTTAACCTCTTTTAACAGGTCGAGCCTTTTTAGGTTATCGGCACTACTTAACTGTGCTACCTGTTTCTCCAGTTGCTGTCTTTTTAACGAATCAGCCAAACGGTCGGCTGAAAGCTTTTGGATGTTCAAAAGCTGGTTATTCAATGCTATATTGTGGGTAGAGTCATTTTGGTTGTTACTTGTGTCTTGCTGCGCGAGAAGGCTTTGCTGTCCCGCAATAACTAAACAGATAACCAGGTAAATAATTTTTTTCATCGCTAAAAAGGTAACAGGTTTTTTAATATCACTAAGATACCATTAAATGTTAGCCCCGGAAACGAAGGTGGGTTTAATCCGGCTGTATTGTTTCGGCTTCATCCCGGTATGTGCTGCAAATACCCTTGAAAAATGGCTTAGGTTAGTAAAGCCCAGCTTGTATCCCACATCTGCCACAGATAGCCCATCCTCTTTCAACAAAAGTGCCGCCTCTTTCATCCTGAATTCCTGGTAGTAATTGAAAATACTGTTACCGAAAATTTGTTTAAATAAACGTTTCAATTTGGTTGGACTCATACTGGCAACAACTGCCAGTTCTTTAATAACGGGCGGAATTTCCAGATGTTCCAGCATTTGCTCTTTAACCTTGTAAATGGTTTGAATATCATGACTATTTAAAGCATATAGCTGTTTTACATCCCGTTTTTCCAATTCTATTAATAATCTGCAAATCAGTTCTTCCGCCTTTATCCGCAGAAAAAATAACTTAAAAATTTCATCAACTGTTTCAGACACAATCTCATCCACAATTTTTTGTAAAGAAGGATAAATCATTTGTTCGAACAGTAAGGGCTGCGTATTCTGTAACAGATTTTGCAAAACCGGTGATTTTTCTGACAGGTCGAATAACCCGTTCAAATAATTTGCATCCACCTCTATATTAATAGTGGCAGTATTTGTATGGATAGGAATAACAACGTCGGTACTGAGACTCGTCGTAGCAATTAAAACTGAAGGTATTGCCTTTGATTGCTTCCCCGCCAGCAATGTTTCGGTTTGAGGAAAAATATTTTGAAACTTAAAAAGGATCGTTCTTGCAGTAGCATTGATGTCTGGATTTTCAACAACTAAGTTCTCATTGAGTTCATAATTGAGGATCAGCATCCGGATATACTCATTAAAAACAAATCCGGTACAATAACCTCTGCCAAACTTCTTAGGAATTTCTAATCTCCAGTTTTTTACTTCCGTTCCTAATAACTGAGCAAGTCTTTTCAGAACATTCGGTTCCGTTTGCTGTTTATCCATAAAAGTCTCTTGCGGCTATTTTTGTGTCCAGTGTAGTTATTTTATCTCTAAAATACTCAATAATTTTGCATTTTAATTAAAAAAATACAGAATCATGATACTACATAATAAACAAATTGCCATTATAGGTGGTGGCCCGGGAGGGTTAACCTTAGCAAGGCTTTTACAGCTTAAGGGTTCAAATGTAAAAGTGTATGAACGTGATCTTGATAAAAGTGCCCGTGTGCAAGGCTCACCACTCGATATGCATGAAGAGTCTGGATGGGCTGCTTTACGCAAAGCAAATTTAATTGAAGAGTTTAAAAAGAATGTTCGTCAGGGTGCAGATAAAAAGGTCATCGTAAATGAACATGCAGAAATCATTTTCAGCGACCACGAAACCAAATCTGGTGAAGATTTGGGCAATGAACCTGCCCGGCCTGAAATAGACCGTGGTGCATTAAGAAAAGTATTTTTGGAGTCTTTACAGCCAGAAACTGTTGTTTGGGACAGTCATTTTATTTCCATGGAAAAACAAAATGAGGGTTGGTTATTGCATTTTAAAAACGGTTCATCTGCTTATGCCGATCTTGTAATTGCAGCTGATGGTGCTAATTCTAAGATCCGTCCGTACGTCACAAACATAAAAGCTTTTTATTCTGGCGTTACCATGGTTGAAATCAATGTTGATAATGCAGAAAAAGCGACAGCGCATATTTATGCATTGCTGAATGGTGGAAAAATAATGGCTTTCGGAAATGGAAAGAATATATTGGGAGGTCAGAAGGGCAACTGTGGCCTGGGGTTTTATTTAAGTTTAAAGATTGATGAAAACTGGGCAGCAAATAGTGGTTTGAATTTTTCTGATAAAACACAATTGCTGGCATGGTTTAAAAAAGAATATAGTGCATGGAGCAGTATATGGTACGAACTGTTTGAAAATGCGGCAACACCTGTTATCCCACGTCCAATTTATTGTATGCCTTTAGATCAAACCTGGGAAGCCCTGCCCAACTTAACATTACTTGGCGATGCCGCACACGTAATGCCGCCCTTTGCAGGCGAAGGCGCAAACACGTCTATGTTTGATGCTTTGGAATTGAGCGAATGTTTAACCTCTGACAAATACAATACTTTGCAGGAAGCCATTTCTTTTTATGAAGTAAGTATGCGCAAAAGAGCATCAAAGGCAGCAAAACAATCGCTTGAAAATGGTGAACGGATGCACTCGGAAGGAGCGCTTGGAAAGATGCTGACTGTTTTTGGCATAAAGTAATTTCTAAAAATCACTTTGAAACCATGCCCCTAAACCGCATCTTTCAAGCACCGTACCGACTGCCCCAGGCTCTTATCGTAAGTATACCTGCCCACAGCTTGCGACATATCAAAAAGTACAATCGTTGATGCCGCGCCATTCTTGTCTACCGTTGAGCCCCACCAAAAACCATATTGATGCTGGAAGATAAAACCGCCACCGTAAGTGCATCCCCCGCCGGGTAATCCTCCAAAACCACTCTCATTAGTACCATTATACCGATCGCGCCAGCCTTGCCTGCTTTTCAATTTCATGCTGGCAAATTCTCCGCCTACGGAGTCAATCAATTCAAGCCACTCACGGTCGTTTGGCACATGCCAGCCTTCGGGCGAAATTCCGCGTGGGTCGCCTACTGCGTACCAATTATAAAGCCTGCCATATCTTGCTTCGTTGGCCGGATGAAAATCCTGAAAGCAGCAAGCTGGTTTTTTTGCCTGCGAAGCCTCAAGCCATTCGCCTTCATTTTTTGCCTGAAATATTGGGTCTCCGTTACGAAAAGTGGTTGTATTCAGGTTACGGGTCATCCATATCTGTTTACCAATTGTTACGTTTTCCGGGTTGGTTTGTTCCATGTGATTGTGAAGAATAAGGTTGTCGTCAAAAAAAATCAGGTTCAATCCAGTTGTGAAATGCACCGCCGATAATTATTTTATCGGCCTACAATTTAGTATTTTATCACAATAATTAGGAGTGTTTAATTAAACAATTTTGGATGCTATCGCAAGCGGTAAAGGAAAGGGGGAATTAAAAAGGGTGTCATGCTGAGGCACTCGAAGCATATGGGCAAAGGCCTTTACGCACATGCTTCGAGTGCCTCAGCATGACACCTCATTCTTTTTTTATAAATTTTATTCAGCTTATAGTCGGTGTTTTCACCGCACCACTTCCACTTAATTAAACACTTGCGGACTTAGCGGTAAGCTGAAGGAAAAGATGCTTCCTTTGCCAATTTCACTTGTTGTGGAAAATGTACCGTTATGTTTTTTGATAATTTCAGATGCAATGTATAAACCAAGCCCAACCCCCTGAAAATTCATGGCTACTTTGCTTACGCGGTAAAAGCGCTGGAATAGTTGATCGATATCATCTTTCGCGATACCAATTCCAAAATCTTCTACGCTTATCACAAGGTTGTCTGCTTCAATCTTAGCCCTTACAATAACCTGTCCCGCGTCTGGCGAATATTTAATCGCATTGTTCAGTAAGTTAATCAATACCTGTTCTATCCTGAACTGATCACCCGTATAAAATAAATCAATAGCATTTTCAAGTAAGATTTCGTGCTTAGGTGCCGTTAATTGAACATTAACAATACTGTTGGTTAACGCATCAGAAAAATGGAAAGCTGCAATATTGAGGTCAATCTGTCCCGAATTAATTTTGGTGACATCTAGCAGGTCTTCTATCAGTTTTTCAAGGCGTTTAATACTATTATTAGCATTTGCAATAAAAGGATAAATATTATCCGCCTTATTTATCTTTTGGGTCAGCAATTGATTAATAGCTTTTATATTGGTTAATGGCGTTTTAAACTCATGACTAACCATGTTGAAAAATTCGTCCTTTTTAGCTTCGGCTGCTGCGCGCCTTTCCTTTTCCTGTTTTTGAACCTGTACTTCCCGGTTAGCAATGAGCAGTTCGGCGGCACGTTTTCCCCGTTCCTCATCCTGAAAATCCAGCTCTTTAAGCGCGTTAATCAGTTCTTCGGCACGCTTTTCCTTTTCGCTGTCCTGAAAGTTCAATTCAATATTGGCAATGATTAATTCGGCTGCACGTTTTCCCTTTTCTTTTGCCTGAAAAAGCAGTTCCTTATTGGCAATAACCAATTCGTTTGCCCGTTTTTCCTTTTCTTCATTCTGGAAAAGCAATTCTTTGTTGGCGATGATCAGTTCGGCGGCACGTTTTTCCTTTTCCTGATTTTGAAAGATCAGTTCGGTATTCGCTAAAATGAGCTCGGCAGCACGCTCTTCACGCTCACGGTTTTGCAGATCCAACTGACTATAAGCAATAACCAATTCGGCGGCACGCTTTTCCTTTTCTGCATTTTGAAACCGTAACTCTTTATTGGCGATGATCAGCTCGGCGGCTCGCTTTGCTTTCTCTTCAATTTGAAAATCAAGCGCCTTATTAACGATGACCAGTTCCATAGCGAGTTTCAGTTTTTCTTCATTTTGAAGATCCATCTCGATGTTGGCGAGGATGAGCTCTGCCGCACGTTTTCCTTTTTCCTTGTTCTGAAGATCAAGTTCGCTATTAGCCTGTTCCAGCGCCGCGGCAAGATTAATCTTGTCCTGATTGGCAATGGTTAACTGCTCTGCTAAATTATTGGTTTCCATAAATAGGTGATGAACAAATATTGAGTATTTAATTGAGGAGGCCAATTCGGCCAGGGCATTCTTTTACCACGCAGACCACTTCACACAAGTTTCGCGCCCATAATTTCGGTAAGCTATGCATTAAAAGCCGGATATCGCTTATTATTCTTATCGATACGTCTTTTCGGCTATGTTCATACATCACTGGCTTACTGTTTAACAAGTATAAATAGGCCTGTTATGTTTTAAGTATTGCAGATTAAAACTTCGATTTAAAAGATATTTTAAGTAAGTAGAGATTTTTTACCCTCTTTCCGGCTTGCCGAAGAGAGGGTCGAACAGCGTAGCACATTCGGGGTGAGTAGATTATGCACCAGGCATTTGCGCCAATGTCGCTCGTATAGTTTACTCACCCGGTCTTTGCTTCGCTCGACCACCCTCTCTTTTGCAAGCAAAAAAGAGGGTAAAAGTCATTCAGCTTGTGGTTGGCATTCTCACCGCATCACTCCAAATTATTTTACCGCGCTAATCTGCGATACAAATTGTTCAGGTGTTTCATCCGGAAAGCCGTCCCAATTTTTTAATACTTTTCCGTTTTCATCAACCAATAGTGTGTACGGGAACTTACCATCGGGATTATACTTATCGGCAAGAGCCTCATTCAATTTTACCTGCTCTTTGCTTAGTTGATTTTTCTTTTGCCTCGGGAAATCGGCACGTACTAAAACCAGGTGGTCCGAAGCATAGCTTTCAAAGGTTGATGATTCTAGTATTTCTTTTCGTAAACGGATGCATGGGCCGCACCAATCTGATCCTGAAAAATTGATCAATATTAATTTATGCTCCTGTGCAGCCTGTTTTTGAGCCGCGCTAAAATCTCCCGACCAGGCAACCCCAGTCATCAAAAACATTGTTATAAATACCGTTAGTAATTTCATGATTTTGTGCTTTATTTAAATCCTAAACTTACCGACACTACGTTTGATACCAGATCGGTGGTTTGGGTGTAGTGCCCGTATCTGATCTCCATTTCATGCAATCCTTGCCAGCCGAAAACGCCATTAGGTGGTGCTAATCTAAAGCCTATGCCGTAAAAACTGCTCTCAAATTTCGCGTATTCGTAATTGCTTGTAAAGTATTGATCTGTGGGGCTATGCTCCTCATAAGGCGCGAAATATTTACTCGCCGATTGATTATAGAACCTGTAAAAAGGCGATATGGAAAAGAACGGTGTAACTTTATATGGCACCTCGAGGCCCGCCGTATTTGATCGTATGCCCCAGTTATCAATATAATAACGGTAATAAGTTCTAATGATGATGTTATCCCCCAGAAAATAATTAAGCCGGGCCCCAATAGGTAGTTTAAATCGTGATGAAGGCAAGCGTTCAATCGTATCTTTTCCATTGTTAAAGTACACCCGGTGAAAAGGCAGACTTAGAAAGCCGTGCTGCGTAACTACATCGCCTAAAAGCATAACTTGTAAGCGCGAGTTGATCATTTGTGAGTAGGAGAACGATGCAGCAAGCGTTGTACGCGGGCTGCTGCCGTAATTATGATGGCTCCTACCATCGCCAGAACCAGTTCCATTTCCATTGAGATCAGTTGTTGATGCCGGTTCAAACTCCGACGGATAAATAAGTGTAACCTTGTCAAAATAACCTTGAAGTTTGGCGCTGAACTCCCCATTTTTATCCACTGTTTTTTGCGAAAAATGTAAATCAGCGCCTAAGGATTGGTAATTAAATTCGCCTGAATAATAAGCACCTAAACCAAAGGTATTTCCTTTTTTAGCGTTTTCAACTGTCCAGTCCAACGATGGGTATATCCTTGTGCCGGTAGGCGATGATGCTCCTGTTTTAGATACGAAAGCCTGTGAAGCCGCGGTATGATAATCGAACCCAAGCCCTACGTCCAAAGTGTTTTTATTATTCGATTTGTCGAGCCAAACCAAGTTTAAAGTTAAGCTATTGGCAACATCGGTAACTTTTTCTGTGCCGATACCACCCGTAACTGCCGAGTGATCGCCGTTTTGATTATAGTAACTGCTTACAAAGTCTACCTCATCTATATGTATCTTTCTTAAGTTATAACCACTGGTATCAATAGCCGCGGGAGTTGATATAGTAAAGGGTGCCTTGTTGTCGGCCAGGCTATTGTTGCTAACCTGGGCCGCCGCGTTTAAACGGCATAATATTGAGAATCCAACTATGGATAAATATATTTTTTTCATGTTTTATTTATCCTGATTAATTACATCCGCAACCACCACCCGTTTTTCCTGCATTAGCACCTGATGCCGCTTCGCGGTAAGATTCAAAATTCAACTCATTCTTTTCAACCTTGCGGTTGCCCAATACCATTTCCGAATCATTGAGCCGGCTTTTCTGATATTCCTTTAAATGCACACAGGATGTAGCCGTTATTATTAACGCTACACCTGCTGCTCCGTTTATCAATCGTTTTATCATAATAGGGGCTATTTAATGTCTATGTTTTTTGAGGTATAAAGCTTATCGTCATCATCAATAATAATAGCTTCAATGTTTTTCATTTGATTGATCATATCAAGGCCGGCGTTTATGCCCATAATGGTTACGGGCGTTGCCATGGCATCAGCAAGCTCGGCATTGGTAGTAATTATGGTTACGCTTTTAATGCCCCTTATAGGCAAGCCTGTATGCGGATCAATGGTGTGTGAATATTTCTTACCATCAATCACAACAAATTTTTCATAATTACCTGATGTTGCCGCGGCCATATCACTAATATTCAGGTACGAAAATGCTTCGTGTGCAGCATTTGGGTTGGCTATGGCTATGGTCCATTGTTTGCCGTCAGGCCGTAATCCCCAGGTTGTTAAATCTCCTGAGGCATTAACCACACCGCTTGTTACTCCCTGTAATTTCATTACTTGTTTGGCGCGCTCGGCAGCGTAACCCTTACCTATGCCCCCAAAGCCAATGCGCATACCCTTTTCGCGTAAATACACGGTGCACTTATCATTGTCGAGTTCGATATTTTTGTAATTGATCAGCCTCACCATATTTTGGGCAGTTTCTTTATCTGGCAATTGGGTCATCTGCTGGTCGAAGTTCCATAAACGTTTATCTATCGAGCCATAGCTAATATCAAACGCCCCCTGGGTTAAAGCTGATATCCTGAGCGAGCGTTGTATCAGGCTAAATGTTTCCCGGCTAACCTCAACAGGTTTTATGCCCGCATTTAAATTTATCCGGTTGGTTTCGCTATCATCGCTAAAAGTGGTAAGCAGTTTTTCAATGCGTTGTATTTCGGCAATCCCGGCATCAATTTTTTCATTTGCCCACTGCTCATCAGCAGCAATTACGCTTAATTCAAAGCGGTTGCCCATTAATTTACAAGCTCTTTTAAAAACGCCTTTAATTCCTGTCATTCAAACAAACCTGATGGGCCAAAATTATTCTTTCCGCAAAAAAATGTATAAGTGAATGGACCTTTTGTTGCCCAATCTTATGCGTGATTTCTTAACACAATGTTAACTTAACATTCTGTAGCTAACATGAAATTTCAGCATTTAACATATCTTTAACATATCGGTATTCAAAATGTCTCTGTCTACGAATTTGCACCACCGTTTATCATATCAGACACAATGCCCTGGCTATCTTTTCGCTCAGCCAGCAAAACGCCCACTACATGAACAACAATAAAAGCGAGGATGAGGTACATGGTAAAAGCATGTATCTGCCTGAAGGCATGAATTGATTTAAGCAAAGGCGCATCATCCTCAAAAGCCAGGCATAAACCGGTTATTGCCATTGTTATCAGCATCAGGTAAAAAACAGCGTAAATGGTTTTAACCCAAAACTCGTGTTTGGCAAGCTCACGATGTTTTTTTGCAGTTTGATATTGATGATAGGCGCTTTTTAGTTTGCGGATAAACTTCTGATCGGCTAACTGGAAAAACTCCAGTAATAACCTGAAAAGCAATAACGCGGCTAATGTGTAGCCAAAGTAAGTATGTATCATCCAAACTTTGTCGCTCAGTTCATGCGCTACCGAGCGGGCCTGTCCATCGGTTACCGTTACCCCTGCTTGCGCTAAATTGGCTTTAATGGACACTGCGTTCTTTTTTGTTTTTAACAGGGTTGAATTTAAAAGCACTGTTAATAATGATCCTGTTATAACAATAGCATTAAGCCAATGCCATAAGCGTATAGATGAGGAATGTTTTTTTATTTCCTGTGGATTTTTAGTCATGGAATAGAAGGTGGATTTTACGATCAATAATTACTTGTCAAGCTTAAAGATAGACCTAAAGTTTGTAGGAAAACTGAAGTGTAAGCAAGATGGTGTACCGCATCTGCTTTAATAAAACGCCATTTTTTAATTGCTAAAAGCTTTTTAAGCATAGGTTAAAAATAAAGTGAAAAATAAATTTAAAATATGTGCACGAACACGCAAAACTATTTTATATATTTGATTTAAAGGTACTTTTGATTGTAAATCAATGTAATAGTATTTTAACTGACCTAATCTTTCTTGCGTACCCGAACACATTTTTCACCTATTTATTTACCAAACTAATTTCTTATGAAAAAACTATCCTTGTTCTTGATGTCGGCAGCGCTGCTTGCCGGCTGCAACAAATCAGTTGTGAAACCAACTTCACCAGCCCTTAGTTCAACCGGGAATGTAAAAAGCGCCTTGAGCGGGCCCGGTACTAATTATTACGTTAATGCTTCAACCGGGAGTGATTCAAATACGGGCCTTTCCACATCCGTACCGTTAAAAACCATCCAGGCAGCTTTAAACAAAACTACCGAAGGAGCGGCTGCAACCATCAACGTACTCGCCGGTACTTATTCCGAGCGGATTAACTTCCCGCATTCAGGTTTGTCTTCTACCGCGCCGATTACGTTGACAAATTATTCAGGCGCCGTTGTTAATCTTGATGGTACCAGCACAAATAGCGGTACTAATGCCAACATGATAAATATTAGCAGCAAAAGCCATATTCATATTAATGGCATTGGCGTTCAAAATAACATCTTCTCTTTTGCAGTTGGTATCAATGTTATCGGGCAAGGCACTGATGTGCAAATAAACGACTGTACCATCCACAATGTAGGCTGGACAACCAGCCAGACCGCTGTGCCCACATCATCAAATAATGCACACGCCATTTTTATTGAGGGTACGGGTACTACAAGGGCATTAGCCTACAGCAACGTTTATATTGGCTATAATACGGTTTATGGCTGCGCTACCGGTTACAGCGAGGCGGTAACTTTAACAGGCAATGTGAACAATTTTTTGCTGGAGCATAATGTAGTACATGATATTCCAAATATTGGGATTGATATGTCGGGCCATTACAGCTATACAGGTGCACCTGATAGCGTAAATTACGCAATGGGCGGCAACGTTAATTACAATACGGTTTACAACTGTGTATCGCAGGTTGCAACTTCAGGCGGTATTTATGTTGATGGTGGCTCTTACATTAATATACAAGGCAATACCTGTTATGGTAACGGCGCAGGTATGACCGTAGGCTGCGAAAACAACGGCTACACCGCTACTGGAATTAATATACGAGATAACTTTATCTACAATAACGTAACTGCCGGTATAATATACGGTTCAAACCAGGCAAGCAGTAAGGTTACTTATTCAACATTATCCGGCAATACATTTTATGATAACTTTTCTCAAGGGGGTTACGGCGGCGAGGTGGAGTACCAAAATACAGATCACTTAAATGTGTTTGATAACATTATCCAGTCCCGCAGCAATGTGGTGGTTATCGCTTTATCAGGTTATACTTCAACAAACCTGACCATGGATTATGATGACTACTACACTTTAAGCGCATCATCTGGTACTATCACATTTGACTTTGGCACAGCAGGTGGCTGGTATTCATTCGCGAATTTCCAGGCTCAGACAGTAATTCCAAATGCAGAGACACACGGTCTTTACAACATTCCCGGTTTTGTAACCGCCAGCTTGCCAACACCAAATCTACACTTAAGTAGTACATCAGTTTGTGTAAATGCTGGGCTGCCAGGTTACGTAGCAGCAACAGGCGAACTTGATATTGACGGACAAGCACGCGTTCAAAATTCAAGGGTTGATATTGGTGCCGATGAAACATCGTACTAAAACAACCTCTTTCTGATCCTACATCTATGATAAAAGCCTTGCTATTAATTTAGCAAGGCTTTTTTAATGAGGAATAGCAAGCGTACAATCTATTCAGAAACATGATCGGCTACCTTTTTAACCTTATCTTTAGCAACGCCAGTTTTCCCGCTGATAAATCTCGATACCAGGTTTTTAAATTCGTCTTTCAGTTTATGCGATATGGAGTTACGAACTTCGTTCCCGCTTTCAGTTAAATATAGATAGGCAAGCGCACCTGCGCCCGCAGCCGTTACCACTGAAGCTACAGCAATAAGGCCTGTGTTTTTCTGTGTTACAAATGGATTTTTCATATCAGTTTAACAAGCTATTTTTATTAAGGTTTAATTTTTAAGTAAATAAGCAGGTAAACTGATAATGTAACTTGGGTAAATTGTGTGTAGCGGGTATCACCCTGAGGCACTCGAAGGGTTGGCGTAAAGGCCCGCCCGCATGCTTCAAGTGACTCAGCATGACATCCTTTTTTGGCCTCGCTGTTCAACGTTCCGCGCTGTTCGTAGTCTCCGACTACGAACCAATAAGACTGTAGTTTGCAACTACAGTATCACCCCATCATTCGCCTAAAAGTCAAATTAACTCTAGGCGTAATAATCCTCTTGCTTTTAGGCAGCGAGTGTAGCCAATTGGTTTGTGTAGCACCTTTCATAATAAGTAAGCTGCCGTTTTCCAACAATACGGAATGGCTTTCTTTAGTTACCCGATGTTTCAGGCTGAACTTCCGCTCCGCGCCAAAACTTAACGATGCAATAGCCGAATCCTTCCCGAGTGCTTTTTCATCGTCGCTATGCCAGGCCATGCCTTCGTTGCCATCGTGATACAGATTAAGCAGGCAAGAGTTGAATGATTCGCCGGTTAGCTGTTCTGTCAGTTTTTTAAGTTGCAGCAATTCCGGTGTCCAGCTTAAAGCCTGTTTTGTAGTTCCTGAGTATTTGTAGGAGTAACCATCATCGCCATACCAGGCCACTTTTCGTTTAGTAATGATGTGCCTGCCAAAGATGATCGCTTCATCATTTTTCCATTCAATAGTTTTGAGCAAGTCTTCGAGATAGGTGTTTGCATCATCTTTATCCATCACTTTACCATAATATATTACCAGGCCATCGTTGTTAATTATCTCCATAGCACAAAAGTAGAACAGTAATCCTTGTGTAAAAACCCGGTTCTTGCGGTAAAATTGGCTTTAAGTTAAATTATTAAGTTTAATCTTTGCCGAAACATTGTAAGGCCAATAGCCTTAGGTATTTATAACATGAAACAAAGAATCCCCTTTATTATACTCATTTGGCTTATCGCCGACGTTTATTTTTTCCACGCTGTTAAAATTCTTACTGATAATTCGGCCATTGCCACCTGGATATATTGGATGATAGATGTATTGCTTATTGGAGGCATCGTACTCTTTATGTTTATACGCAGCATAGGCCGCAACCCCGCGATTATTTCCATATTGATGGCAGGCTTACTACTGTCAGCTGTACCGAAGATTCTGGCGCTGCCTGTTTTATTGATGGAAGACATTATTCGCCTGTTCCTCAACTTCCCGCCAAGGCAGTTTTGGGTGAGCGCGCTGGCTGCGGTTGTAGCGGCAATCCCGTTCTTCAGTTTGTTGTATGGGATGATCGGCGGGCGACACAATTATAAAGTACACAGAATTACCTTACCATTCACTGATCTGCCTGAGGCTTTTGATGGCTTTACCATAACACAGTTATCGGATATCCATTCTGGCAGCTTCACCAGCAAAAAAGGTGTCGAAAAGGGTATCAGTCTGGTAAATGCCCAAAACAGCGACCTCCTGTTATTTACCGGTGACTTAGTGAATAACCTGGCTTCAGAAATGGATCCATGGATAGAGTCTTTCGCAAAACTGAAAGCCAAAGTGGGCAAATACTCGGTATTAGGTAACCACGACTACGGGAGCTATTCTAAATGGCCTTCAAAAAAGGATGAAGCAGATAACCTAACACGCCTTAAAGAGGTTCATAAAGAGATTGGCTTTAAATTATTGCTTAACCAATCGGTACAAATTGAAAAGAATAGCGAGAAAATCGCTTTGATAGGAGTGGAGAACTGGGGTAAAGGTGGTTTCCAAAAATACGGCGACCTTACCAAAGCCACCGCCAATGTTGATGACAGCGAGTTCAAGATACTCATGTCGCACGACCCATCGCACTGGGAAGCAAAAACTTTAGAGCACGAAAAGCATATCAATTTGGCGCTTGCTGGTCATACGCATGGCATGCAGTTTGGTATCGAGTTATTTGGTTTTAAATGGAGCCCTGTGAAATATGTTTATGAGCAATGGGCAGGCCTGTATAAACGCGGCGAAAAATATTTGTATGTTAACCGTGGCTTTGGTTTCATTGGCTTTAAAGGCAGGGTAGGTATCTGGCCCGAGATTACGGTGATCACCCTGAAAAGTATTTAATAATACTGATGATTTTTCTTTATGAAACATCGTAAACATTTTTAACTTTGTGGCATAATACTACTATACAGCATATGAAAAAAGCAGGCTTATCAATAATGGTAATAACAGCAATTGCCATGATCGTGTTTACTATCATGTTTTATCATCCTATAACTGATAACGCAGTTGATTCAGGTGGTTTTTGGGCATATATGTATGGTGCTGTATCTGTGCCATGGCCTACTTATAGCGCAGGTGTAGTATTTTTAATGGGTCTTACCCTTTATATGTCATCATGGGAGCAAAAAGCTCGCCGTTATAACTAATCGTAATATCGATTCAAATTAAAACAATATAAAGAATTTTAAATGCCGCACATTGTGCGGCATTTTTGTTTTATGCTGTTTGTAAAATTCTTAAAAAGGATTTTAAGCACTTTGTAGGGGGCCTAAATCTCCAAAATATAAAATGGGGTCTTGTGCGATATCTTTCCATAGAATAGGGAAAGGAGGAAGATAGGGTAAAATATACGACAGGCTTTAAAAGCAATTTCCCAGTAACAATCTGCAAACAATAACTGCTAATTTGGTTTATATACTTACATTTAGTTGTTTACGGCCGGTTTATAAATCATTCTTAGCAACAAGGCAACCGACATGTACTATAAAAACGTACTTATATAAAAAAATATATGCCTTCTATAACCGCAGTCTCTAAAATTGAACTACCCTATAAAATATCTCAGCAGGAAGTAAAAGAACAAGCCCAGCTAATGTTCTCAGCTAACTTCCCCCAAACCAACAGACTAATATTCGCTTTTGATAATACCGAGATCAAAACCCGTAATTTTTGCAAACCGCTTTCTTATTATACCAGCACCACTACCTTTGAGGAGCGTAACCTGGAATATATTAATACCGCTTTAGAATATTCGGTACAAGCTGTGGATGATGTAATTAAAAAGGCAGGTATCAATAAAGATGATATTACTGATATTATTTTCCTCTCAACCAGTGGATTAGCTACGCCTAGTTTAGATGCACTCATCATCAACAAAATGAGGCTTAACCCTAACATCCGCCGTATGCCGATATGGGGCCTGGGTTGCGCCGGTGGCGTATCGGGCATGGCAAAGGCCAATGCTTTCGCGCAAGCAAACCCTGATGCGGTTGTACTTTTAGTAGCGGTTGAGCTTTGCTCATTAACACTCATCAAAAGCGATTACAGCAAAAGTAATTTCATAGGGTCGAGCTTGTTTTCGGATGGTATAGCCGCTTGTATTATCAAAGGCGATAATCACGGTATTGATAAAGCGGTAACTTATTTTGATGCCAGCAGCAAACTGTATTATGATTCGCTGGATGTAATGGGCTGGGAGTTTCAGGATACGGGCTTTAAGGTTCTGTTTTCTAAAGATATTCCAACCTTTATTAATGAGCATGTTTTGGAAGATATTACCCTTTTTCTGCAAAAACATGATCTGCAATTAAGTGACATCAAGAATTTTATTTTCCATCCGGGAGGTAAAAAAGTATTGGATGCTTATGCTGATGCTTTGCCTATTGACGGCGATTTTTTAAAGAAAACCCGCGAAGTGATGAACGATAACGGCAACATGTCGAGCGTTACGGTGCTATATGTACTGGAAAAATTCATGGAGCAGGGATTTGAAGATGGCTACGGATTAATGATGGCCATGGGCCCAGGTTTTTCAAGCGAGATGGTTTTATTAAAGATGAAGAATAAATAATTTATAAACAATACTAGTAATTTCGAACAGAGGGAGAAATCTTCTACAACTTGCAAAGCGGTTATGCTGAGCGAAGAAGATTTCTCCCTTCGGTCGAAATGACACTAAAATAAGCCTATGTATTTCATTATCTTCATTCTATTTGTCATTATCCAGCGTTTATCAGAGCTATACATCGCCCGTGGCAACGAAAAATGGCTTCGTTCCCAAGGTGCGGTAGAGTACGGTAAAGAGCATTACCCGTTCATTGTAGCGCTGCATACTTTGTTTATCATTTCCATTATTGTAGAATACATACTGCGTGGCAATACGCCTATTGATTTTGTATTCCTGATACTATTCGCGCTGTTGTTATTATTTAAATTATGGGCACTATCGTCATTAGGTAAATACTGGAATACCAAGATATTTCGTGTCCCTGGCGCTGGTCCGGTTAAAAAGGGGCCTTATAAGTTGTTTAAGCATCCCAATTATTTTATTGTGATTTGTGAGATAGCTATTATCCCGATGGTATTTCATTTGTATTATACCGCTATCATTTTTACGGTATTGAATGCCATTATGCTTACGGTTAGGATTAAGGTTGAAAATAAAGTTTGGGCCAAATAAAAAAGTCCGGTTACAAACCGGACTTATCTTTAGGCTTAAGTTTTAAACTTAAGCCAGTATTTGTTAATATACATTTTGTCATTCTGAACGGAGTGAAGAATCTATAGATAGGCTCACCGCATGGTTATTAGCGGATAGATTCTTCGTTCCTCAGAATGACAAAAGGAATATTACTTTAATGCGCTTTTATAAAACACTTCCGCATCAGCCTTAAGCTTCTCGTCAGTTTCCTTACTCACATAAACCATGTGACCTGCTTTGTAGTAGTTAACGATGATATTACCGCGTAAATCCGGACGTAAACCCATGTGGCTGATCACATATTCCGCATTATAAAGCGGGGTGGCCAAATCATAATAACCACAAATCATGTTTACTTTTAAATGTGGGTTTTGGGTCATGGCGCTGCGCAGCGTTTCAGATACATCAAGGTAAGCGTTCTCGGTATTTTTATAACTCCATGGCCATACGTTGGTTAATGCTTCGTAGGGGATGTCATTCCTGTAGTTCAAATCTTTACGTACATAGGCGTTAAACGCGCCTACAAATAGGCCGCTTAGGTTAGCGTCACTAGGGTCGTACGATGGGTTTTCACCCGCGTCATCAATATCTTCACCACTAAAACGGCTGTCGTAACGGCCTATTATCTTACCTTCATCGCGCAATACTTCTTTAAAAAAGCGGGAATCGGTGATCCGCTCATTTGCTTTTCTGATATAATCTTTTGGTATACCGGTAAAGTAATTCAGGGAATCAATCACCAAATTAGTCAAATCGGCAGGGGCTTGATCTCCCAAACTTAAAAAACGGGAATAAGTGCCATTGGCAAATATTTCTGATTTTTTGGTAAGATCAGCAGGGGTAAGGCTTTCCAGTTCAGGTGTTAATTTATGGTAATAGGAGGCCGTGTTGGCATAAGTTGGTAAAAAGTAGATGTATGGCATATCGTTACCATTCTTAAAATCAATCAGCTGGAAATTCAGTACTGATGATATTAAGGTGATGCCATTTAAATAGATATTATAACGATCAGCTAAATAACCTGAAAGACCAGCAGCACGTGTTGTACCATAGCTTTCACCGGCGATAAACTTAGGGCTTGCCCAACGCTCGTCCTTAGTGATATACAACCTGATGAAATCGCCAACAGATGCCAAATCCTCGTTATAACCATGAAACTGGTTTACATCAACACCTTTATAGGCACGGCTGTAACCGGTTGAAATAGGGTCAATAAATACCAGATCGGTAAAGGCAAGCCAGGTATTTGGGTTTTCGCCATATTCGTAAGGTGCTCCGGGGGCATCGCCTTTATCATTGGCAAACTTTACCCTAACCGGCGATATAGCGCCCATGTGCAGCCAGATTGATGCCGAACCTGGGCCACCGTTAAATACAAAGGTTACAGGGCGTTTTTCCTTGGTTTGTCCGCTGTTGGTTGCCGTATAGGCTACATAAAATATTTTGGCTAGCAGTTTATTATCATCCTTATCATGCATGGGCATATAACCCGCTGTGGCTTTATAGGTGATGGTTTTGCCATCAACCGTAACCTGGTGATAGGTAACTACGGGTTTACCGGGTATGGTATCCCTTTTTTCGATGGTGGAGTCTTGTACAGTTACCTGTATGCTGCGTTTATTTTGCGCCTGGGTGAGTAATGATGCAGCTAAAACTAATGTTAAAGTTGTACTGATAAATTTCATGAAGAGGTTTTAAAATGAATAGACCAAAATAAGGTTTTATTCTGAATTAAAACAGAGGGGTGATAATTATGCCACGATAGAAAGCGGGCTGCTAATCGTTTTTTCAGAATCGGCTACAATAATGCGGATCTTTTCGTCAAGCTCGTTAATGGTGAGGTTCATCATATCAAAATAGTCAAACTCTAATTCTTCTATCTTCATTAAGTGCATGAAACCTAGTAGCGAAGCTACAGGGCGGCGCAATTCGTGCGATTGTATAATGGCTATACGGGTTAAGGCCTCGTTTTGAATATGGATTTGCTTTTCCTGCTGCTTACGTCTGCTTATATCTGCCGAGTTTAACGCTACGCCAATAATCTCGTCATGGTTATTTTTAATGGGTACCAGTTTTATTTCGCGCCAGCATTCAAACCGGGTTCCCGGCCGTATTAAAAGGTCATGTTTGATAGTCTTGCCTTTAAAAGCAATATCAAAATATTTAGCGAAATGTTTTTTGTTTTTGGGGTCGACGTAGTTTAGTATCCTATCGCCAACAGTAACTTCGTACTGATAAATGCTTCTGATATAAAATGAGGCGGGCTTGTTAAAAGCTAATACTTCTAAATTTTTACCAACCAAAACGTGAACATCTGATGAACTATCAAAGGCTGCTTTTAATTTAATCTCCGAATCTTCAATTGCTTTTTTGTTGTACTGCTGCTGTTCATTTTGTTGGGCCATAACCTGCAGGCTCCAGTTAAGTTCAAGCAGGTTTATTACTTGTTTTGACAGCACCATTAGCGATTTTTGCTGGTGTGCATCCAAACCGCGTGCTTCAAAGTCCATTACGCATAATGTCCCTACATTAAAGCCATCTTTGGTAGTTAACGGGGCGCCTGCATAAAAACGGATATTTGGATCGCCAGCAACTAAGGGATTATCAGCAAAGCGATCATCAGCTTTGGCATCGCCAACTATTGAAATACCTTGCTCTTCAATAGCGAATTGGCAAAATGATATTTCTTTTGGAGTGCTAAATATATTTATACCTGTAGTGGCTTTAAACCACTGTGTGTCCTCATCTAACAAAGTTATTAGCGCAGCGGGTGTATTGCAAATTTGAGCCGCCAGCTCTACTATATCATTTAAATCCCGCGTGATAGCGGGATCAAGTTCCAGTTCCTTAAAACGTTTAACAGCCTCCAGGCGGTGAAGTTCCCGATCCATCAGTATGTTAATAGAATATTAGTTAAACGTTGTCCCATTATAGTAGCAAATGGCATACTTAAATACAATACGATATTTTTTGTATGCCGGTTTTTATTTTCATTCAGGTAAACGTAAATATCCATTTATTAGTTGTTGTTTTTCAAACAAAAACAAAAATTCTATTTAAAATTAACTTATGGGCAAGTGGAGTTAATTAATGAATAATTATTGGAAATTAATAATCTCATTACATCATAAAAATGTGTGTCATGTTTTTTAAATTAACACTACATTAGTATTTATTGAATTGTGATGATGCAAGAAGACGAAGAACCACTGCCACTAAGCCGTATGGCTACTATCAATAAACCATCGTTCTGGATTTTTATACTGGCATGCCTGGGGCTTTATGTAGCCAACAAGATGATAGCCCCCGATACCCTCGACAGCACTTTTGTGGAACCGCATGACTTGCTGATAATGGGAGCAGCCTTTATCGGTTTAGTGCTCAATATTTTAACAATATCTTTAACCAATAAAATTTTAATGGGTACTCTCACGATGATCTGCTACCTTTTTGAGGCTATCAGCATCGTAGTATTATGCTTCTTATTATTTAGCAGATAATAAATCCTAAATTACCTAGGCTGAGTAAACGCTCTGCACTTTATCCCGCAGGTTATATCCCGAAGCCATTACCTCGGCATAAGCTCCCGCTGTACGTATAGCTATCAGATCACCACGGAAAGACTCCGGAAGGTCCACATCCTTACGGAAACAATCGGTGCTCTCGCAGATTGGGCCCACCACATCGTATTTTATGCTTTGTCCTGATTCTCTGCTCAAATTCTCAATGTCATGGTAAGCCTGGTATAGCATCGGGCGTATGAGTTCTGTCATGCCTGCATCTAAAATCAGGAAATTCTTTTTTTGTCCGTTCTTAACGTATAGTACCCTTGCAATCAATGATCCACTTTGGGCAACCATCGCGCGGCCCAACTCAAAATGCACTTCCTGACCTGGTTTTACATTTAAAAAGTTTTTAAATACTTCAAAATAGCTTTCAAAATCAGCCATTCCGTTAGTGTCAGGGTTATGATAATCCACACCTAATCCACCACCTGTATTCAATACTTTAACCGGGAAGCCGTGGTCTTCAAACCAATCCTGCATTTCGTTTATGCGGGTACAAAGGCTTTTATAAACCTCCATATCTGTTATTTGCGAACCGATATGGAAATGGATTCCTAAAAATTGCAGGTTAGTACATTCGCGTAATGCATTAGCCACATCAGGCAATTGCCATATGTTTACGCCAAACTTGTTTTCATCCAACCCGGTGGTAATAAAATGGTGGGTATGAGCATCAACATTTGGGTTGATGCGGATAGCCACATTAGCTTTTTTGTTTTTGGCTTTCGCCAGATCATTTATAATGTGCAGCTCCTGAACGGATTCTACATTAAAGCAAAAAATATCAGCATCTAAAGCGAAGTTTATCTCTTTGTCTGATTTTCCAACCCCGGCAAAAACTACTTTGCCTTTATCAAAACCATGTTCAATAGCCGCCTTAACCTCATTACCGCTCACGCAATCAGCACCCACACCAAAAGACTGGATCATATCCAACACCTTTGGGTTAAAGTTAGCCTTCATGGCATAATGTACATGGAAGCCATATTTAGCCGACGCATTGGTACAGGCTTCTAAGGTTTGCCTTAAAATACCCATATCATAGTAATAGAATGGGGTTTCTAAGCCTTTGAATTTATTTGTTATAGTAATGTTGAACATAAGCCCCCTCTAAATCTCCCCCGGTAGGGGAGACTTATAATGATTAATGGTATCTAATAAATTTATTTCCTCCAAATTTTAAAGTCCTCCCTACCGGGGAGGATTTAGGAGGGGCTGTTAAAACAACCTGTTATGCAGGCTTCTTAACGCTTCAGTTTTTTCTTCAGTTTTTATCAATATAGATAAGTTGTGATCGCTGCCTCCGTATGATATCATACGCAATGGGATGTGCTTAACCGCCTCTAAAACCTTAGCGGCATAACCATGCTTTTCTACACCGAAATCACCAACCACACAAATAATGGTTTGGTTCTCATCAATCTCAACCGACCCAAAAGCATTAAGCTCCTTTTTGATCTCGGTTAAATAGGTAGTATCATCAATGGTTAACGATACGGCTACTTCCGAAGTGGTGATCATATCGATAGAAGTTTTATAACGCTCAAAAACTTCGAAAAGCTTGCGTAAAAAACCATGCGCTAACAGCATGCGGCTTGATTGTATCTTTATTGCAGTGATACCATCCTTAGCGGCGATAGATTTGATTTTATCCTTCTCGCTGTCGTTAGTTATTAATGTACCAGTTGCTTGAGGATCCATGGTGTTCAACAAACGTACCGGGATCTTATATTTCTGTGCCGGGAAAACGCTTTGCGGGTGCAATATCTTCGCACCAAAGTAAGCCAGTTCGGCAGCTTCATCAAATGATAACTGGGCGATAGGCTTGGTGCCCTTAACAATTCTCGGATCGTTATTGTGCATACCATCAATATCAGTCCAGATCTGTACTTCCTCACTGCGGATACCGGCACCAATTAATGATGCGGTGTAATCGCTGCCGCCTCGGCGCAGGTTATCAATCTCGCCGAAAACGTTGCGGCAAATGTATCCCTGGGTAATAAACAGGTTATTATTTGGATATTTCTCCAATAAAGGAGTAAGCTTTTCGGTGATATAATCAACTACAGGCTCGCTGTCCTCATCCGTTTTCATAAAATCAAGCGCAGGCAATAATACCGATGGTACGCCGATCTGTTTTAAATAAACATGATACAGGGTAGTTGATAATAACTCACCCTGCGCTAAAATGATCTTATCTTCAATCGTAGTAAATAAGTCGTTAGCTAAATTGCTTAACAAGCTAAAATGATAGTCGATTACTTCCTTGCCCTGCGCTAAAAACTCAGGGTTGGTTAAAAGTTCCGTAATAAAAATTTCGTACTTATCCTTCAGCGTCTTTATCAATTCGGTGGCCCTGGTCTTGTCACCGGCCAGGTAAGCCTGGCCAATTTCCACTAAATTGTTTGTTGTTCCGGATACTGCCGACAATACTACGATCTGCCTCTCGGTTGGATCGATGATGTCCAACAGTTTCGTCATCCTTTCCGGACTGCCTACTGATGTTCCACCAAATTTTAAAACTTTCATTTTTGTTAATTTATACCATAATGTGTTGATATTCTCATACCAATTTTGCGGCGCTAAAAATAGGATTTTTAAAGAGTTATCGGTAATGTTATTAAAATAAAAATGATGATTAAGCGAAATAATGGTAATTTTTCGTGTAGTGATGTTAGGTGTGCTCATCTAACGTATTGTATTGCCCCTACAGGGCAAAGAATTTTGATTTATATTGGGGGCTACCAACATTATGCTCCTACGGGGCATTAAGCAAGGTGTAAATAACCCCGTAGGGATCAAATGTTGGTAGAAATGGTTTGGGCAAATCCTGCAGAGATTAAATGTTGATAGAAATGAGAATATTTTTTACCCTCTTTCCGCCGCAGGCGAACAGCGTAGCGCATTCGGGGTGAGTTGACTGTGCGCCGGGCATTTGCGTTAATGTCGCTTGTATACTCTACTCACCGGGTCTTTGCTTCGCTCGACCACCCTCTCTTTTGCAAGCAAAAAAGAGGGTAAAAAGGAATGATTCAGACCATCCCGTAGGGATTAAATGTTGGTAGAAAAAATATTGAAATAATAATTTTCGTGCCGTAGGTACGATACCTCTGCGAAAGGTCAATTGTCAGCAAGGCATCACTTTCTATACGATGTGATAGTGTGTCGCGGTTTTTACGTTTATATATTTGACCGATAAAAATCACATCGTCTTTAACATCCATGAAAAAAATAATCCTTTTATTATTTCTGTCCTTTACTATTTGCTTAGGTGCATCCGCACATAGCATCAATAAATCCAATCACCCTATAAAAAGCACACATTTAGATACCGCTACATTTGCCACCGGCTGCTTTTGGTGTACCGAAGCGAAGTTTCAGCAATTGCGCGGTGTGGTGAAAGTAGTTTCCGGTTTTTCGGGCGGGCATGTAGCTAACCCAAGCTATGAGCAGGTTTGTACCGGCACCACCGGCCATGCCGAGGCCTGCAATATTATTTATGATCCTGCCAAAATATCATTTGAGCTATTGTTGCAAGCTTTTTTTGTATCTCATGATCCAACGCAACTAAACAGGCAGGGTAATGATGTGGGTACACAATACCGCTCCTCCATATTTTATCATGGCGCTATACAAAAACAAAAAGCCAATTATTACATTGCTAAACTAAACGCGGTAAAAGCTTACAAAAAGCCGATTGTTACCCAGGTTGTACCTTACACAGCGTTTTATAAGGCAGAGGATTATCATCAAAACTATTTTAACAATAACTCCCGCCAGCCGTATTGTAAAAATGTGATTCAACCCGAATTGGATAAATTTAAAGCCGCTTTTAAAGACAAACTAAAATAAATGAGATCAGCATTAATTATCATCGGCATTTTCATCAGTTCAATTACGTTGGTAAACGCGCAGCAGCTTAAATCAGGTAAAGGGCACACCAACAATCCTTATTATTCTAATACCGATACCAAACCATTAAAGGTGACTGATGCCGAATGGAAAAAGATACTACCACCAGCCCTATATGCGGTTGCAAGGAAGCAAGACACTGAAAAGCCCTTCACCGGTAAATACTGGAACAGTAATGCAAAGGGTACTTACTATTGCGCGGTTTGCGGTAACGAATTATTCAGGTCGGATGCTAAATTTGCAAGCACCTGCGGTTGGCCCAGCTTTTTTGAGCCGGTTAGAAAGGGTAGCGTGATATACCGCGAAGATGATTCATACGGTATGAAACGTACCGAGGTAATATGCGCCAGGTGCGGTTCGCATTTGGGCCATATATTTAATGACGGGCCGCCGCCAACCTACAAACGCTTTTGTATGAACTCTATATCATTGGATTTCGCGCCGGATAAATTGTAATTATTAATAGCTTGAGGACGCATTTAAGGGTCTTGTGATTAGTCGCTTATACGTCATGATTTGCAATAATTAGTGTATTTGGAATATTATACCTAACTTGCGCGCTTTAATAAACAATATAATGCAAAAAGAAGGAACAGTAAAATTTTTTAATGAAACAAAAGGATTCGGATTTATCACACCTAATGCAGGTGGTCAGGATGTATTTGTTCATTCTACAGGCCTAATCGACGAAATTCGTGAAAACGATAAAGTTGAATTCGAAGTTGAAAACGGAAGAAAAGGCTTGAACGCGGTAAATGTAAAGGTTATTTAATTATAATATAATCATCAATCGTACAGCATCCACTCATCAGAGTGGGTGCTTTTTTTTTGTATGATACTTTCTTTTTTTTGCAATTAGTTTAAACTTAAAACGTTAAATAGTGTTGTTTATTTATTCATCTACTAAAAGAAAACGAATATGAAAGATCAAACAAAGATTATAGCAGCACTTTTAGTTGGTGCTGCAGCAGGCGCTGCGCTGGGTTTATTATTAGCACCAGATAGCGGAGCAAGTACCCGGGACGGTATTGCTGAATACATTAATGATTTAATAGAATCAGCAAAAGATAAGGCGCAAACAACAGCCAGCGGCGTTAAAGATTATAGCAATAACGTTTATAACAATGCCAAAACAAAAATTAATGATTTAGTTGGCGATGATCTAATCGGCAATATAAAATCAAAAGCAAGCGATGTTGCCGACCAGGCTAAAGCATACGGCGAAGATGCCGTTAACAACGTTAAAGCAAAGGCAAAAAGTAATTTAGACGATTTGAATACTATTGTTCATAACTAATTGAAACAGCTTTTATAAACAAAGAAACCCGGCTTATGGCCGGGTTTCTTGTTTATAAGTTAAATCTTCTTTGTCATTCTGCAGCGAAGAATCTATCGATAGGCATTTGCGCCATGTATAACGGATAGATTCTTCGCTCCGCTCAGAATGACAAAGGGCTTTAAGGGTTGCCCGCTGCCGGGTTACTTGCTTATCCATTTATTGTTGCTGATGTCGGCATCCATAAAAATACCGTTATCCAAAAAGATGGATTGTACAGCTTTGGTGGTTTTTACATGAACCGATATTTGCTTTTGGCTATACTCCCAAACTGCAGGGGTTTGGTGTAAGCTTTCTATAGTTCCATCGGCATAAGTTATTTTAACATCAAACGGAATGGCAAAGCCGCCAATATTTTGTATGGCTAACATATAACCGGTTTTATCTTTACTTACGCTTTGCAGGTTAAGGTCGATATAGTTATTGGTGAAGAACCAGTTATTGAAAAACCAGTTCAGGTTTTTGCCTGAGCCGGCACTCATCGAATTAAAATAATCCCATGGAATAGGGTGCTTGCCATGCCAGTTGTTCATATAAACGTGCAATGCTTTTTTAAAGCCTTCATCGCCCAGCATATCTTTTAAAGCGATGTAGCTTAATGATGGTTTTACATAAGCATTGTTGCCATAGCCCCGGGTTAATTCGCTGGTTGGGGTGATGATCGGCAGATCTTCGCTGGTTGATGGGTCAAATATCCATTTTTTAACACGGAAGTTTTTGTAAACCTCTTCCGAGGCAGCTTTGCCTACTTCTGTTTCACCTAAATATAGTTCAAATGTGGTTGCCCAACCTTCGTCCATATAGCCGTAACGGGTTTCGTTAATTCCCATGTAGAAAGGGAAGTAAGTATGCGCCATTTCGTGATCCTGCAAAAGTTCGGCATCGGCCAAATCAGTTTCATGACTATCGTTCACCATCATCGGGAACTCCATATCCGCAAAACCCTGGAAGGCGGTCATTTTTGGGAAAGGGTAGGGTACACCTGGTAAACCATGTGATAAATAATCCAATGCATGTAAACCCCATTTCACAGCTAAATGAAAGTCTACCGAGTTATCAGCAAAGGCAGCCTGCATACTGGCACGGCGATGGGTCGCGTCATTAACCACAACACTCCCTGCATCCCAGTCGTAATGATCGCTCACACCCACGGCTAAATCGCTGATGTCATTAGCTGTCCAAACCCAGGTATTCAGCTCGTTTTGCACGGTAATATTCTTTTTAGCCAGATCATCAGCAGTAGCTATGTGCATTACCGAATCGCTTGTCATTGATTTCTGTAGTCTTTTAGCATACTCCGGCTGTAAAACCTGGTTAGGGTTTTGCAGGGTGCCTGTTGCCCAAACAATAAAGTTTTTAGGCACGGTTACCTTTAAGGTATAATCATTAAAGTCGTTATAAAACTCCTGGCGGTCATTAAACTCCAGCCTGTCCCAGCCATTATAGTCGTCATAAACAGACACACGCGGATAGAAGTAGCCTATATAAAACGTGGTAGGATCAATCATCCCTTCACGTTCGCTTTTTAACGATAGCTCATAGTGCCAGGTAATATTTAATTTTACGGAATCATGAGGCATTAATGGCTGGCCCAGCGGCACAAATTGGTTAGTACCTAAAGCTTTGGCATTATCCCATTCCTTTTTCGCGCCATTTACAAATATCGAATCAACCTGTATACCCTGGGTTAAATAATCAGGAGTGGTATTGGCGTAGCGGGTTGCGCCAGGGCGGTGGATGTTTAATATCAGCTTCATGTTAAGCTGTTTTAGCGTATCCGGGCTGTTGTTAAAGTAGGTTATTTGCTCGGTGCCTTGTACATTACGGTTTGGGGGCAATACAGTTATTGAAATGTTATACCTACCGGTATTTTGCCAATAGTTTTTTCCGGGTTTTCCGTCTGCGGATCGTGTTCCTTTTTCGTATGCTTTTTTAATATCGCGTGGGATGTACAAGCTTTGAGCCTGCCCCTGCAATAAAAAACCACAACATAACATGGATAAAATGAAATACTTCATTGCGTTATAATTATTTATTAAGTCAGTTAAAATACAGTACGAAAATAAGCTTAAGCGCTAGTAAAAAAGGTAACAAGTATATTACAACTTTCAAAATAGCTTGCTTGGTATTAAATATTTCTTTATTTTTGAGGAGTTATTTTAATAGGGGTATTAAATAACTATATCGGGCCATCTGCTATTAGTAGATGGCCTTCTTTTTTTATATAGCGATTAATCTATAGCTACGTATTCTTTAGATATCAGCATGAATAAATGATCATTATCTATCGATTCATCAAAACATTCCGTAAGCAATTGGCTTGCTTCTTCCATCTTTAATTTCTTAGCTATCATTTTTAACATGCTGCAAGCGCTTATGTTTATGTGCTCCAACAGTTGCAGGTAGGCTATAATATCCATATCCGTAAGTATCGGCAGTTCCTGGGTTTCATCAAGACAAAAGTTATCCTTAACAATAGATTTTATCGGGTTGCAGTTCTTATCGGATGGTGTTTGGTGGATGTGCTCATATATTGCCTCCATCCGTTCAATTTGCCTTTTAATATCGTCCCAAAATTCCTGCATAGCCATCTGCAACGATTCAAATGATGCTACAGCTATTAGATGACCCAGGTGTTGGTTTAAATAACACTTACCAAAATATATACGATTTAAATTATGTACAAAAACGTGTTTTAGCACTTCTGTGTCTAAATAACTCGGGGATTTGGGGGCCATGATGTTGAAGTTAAATATTTATTAAGCTTTGTTTAAGAGTGCGGATATAGATGTAAGATGCTTAACCTGCTCAAAATTAAAACTAATAATCTGATAATATAGTATGTTTTATTTTTACCGGTTAGCGGTAATATAGGGTACATTTGCAGCAGATAATATAATATATGAAATACAAATTAGGGGATTTTGTGCGCTTTGTTGATGAGAAAATGGAAGGTTTTGTAACCCGCATTATTGATGAGCAAATGATTGGCGTTACAGGTGATGATGATTTTGAGATACCGGTTTTAGCCAGCAAAGTAACCTTTGTACACGGATACGAAAACAATGGTACAAAAAGTACCGCTTCTGATTTAAACATTGCGCAAATACCTACCGCGGAATTTGTTACTAAAGGAGTCTATTTAGGGCTAGTTAATGATGCAAAGGCAAACTCCGTTATTCATTTTTATTTGATAAACGATACATCTTTTCAGCTTTTGGCGGCTTTAACTACCGAAGATCAGCAGAAATATAAAGGCGAGTATGCGGAAATCATCGCGCCCAAAAAAGCGGTAAAAGTATACTCGGCGCAATTGGCCGATATGCAGGTATGGCCTAAGTTTATATTTAACATTACCTTTTATACCGCGCAAAATATTAAACCTGAAGCACCGCTATTAATAACCGAAAAGTTAAAAGCTAAAGATTTAGCCGGCGCTAAAAAGAAACTGCCATTGCTTGATGCACAGGGCTGGTTAATGCAGCTTGATGAACCCGAATTGGTTATCGATGCCCAAAAGCTGAAAGAAAGCTTTCACAAACCTGCAGAAGAGAAAAAAGAAATTGGCAAGCCAACCGGCGAGGTGGATTTACACATTGAAAAGCTGCGCGATGATTACCAGTTTTTGCAAAGCTCCGAAATATTGAATATTCAGCTGGCGTACTTTAACAAGGCGCTGGATGCGGCCATTGTACATCAATTGCCTGATATTACTTTTATACACGGATCGGGTAATGGCACGTTAAGGCTTGAATTGCATAAATTATTAAGCAAAAATAATCGCATACAAACCTTTATGGATGCCCGTAAAGAGAAGTTTGGTTATGGTGCTACAAAGGTGATATTAAAGTAGATGTTATTTATTGCGCCAGCCATCAACAGAAATAGTATTGTAAGGCAAGAAATAATATAGCAGAACCAAATAAGCGCTGTACATTAACTGTGTAAATACACCATCCCACTGCCCAAGTGATGTAGATCCGAAAATTAATGCAAGCATAGTAATTACCCCCAATACGGTGGCAAAGCGGGTGAAAAGCCCTAATAATAATAAAATACCAAGCAATAACTCAACAAAGGGCAGACCCAGGCTAAATGGTAATACCAGCGCGCCGGGTATAAATGATTTGCCAAAACTGGTCACCATACCATTGCTGAATTTTGCCAGTATGGGCAATCTTTGTAATCCATGGCCTAAAAAGCTCATGCCTATGGGCAGGCGGGCTAGTAAGTAAGTGGTGCTTTCTCTTGTCATTATACTAATTTACAAAAAAGCATATCATTAAATTTTATAACGCTGATGATTAACAAGATTGTTGCAGGAGAGCCGGTTTTTCGTTCCGGTTAATTAGCGGATAACCAATTTAATTTATGCAAAACCCAAAGCGTTTATTGTTGTTTGGTTGCTACATAGTATCCGATATTATTATCATATTTGGCACTACTTATTATCAATAATAAACACAATATACAGTACTTATGCAGGAATTAGATCCCGCCATTCTTCAAAAGGCGAACTCATGGCTACAGGGCAGTTATGATGATGATGTTAAAAAACAAGTTCAGAAACTGATAGATGATAAAAATTATACTGAACTAACTGATGCTTTTTACCGCGACCTTGAATTTGGTACCGGCGGCTTACGAGGAACCATGGGCCCGGGAACAAACCGCATTAACAAATACACCCTTGGCGCGGCTACACAAGGCTTGGCTAACCACTTGAAGAAAAGCTACCCTGGCGAAAAAATTAAAGTCGCCATAGCGCATGATAGCCGTAACAATGCTGATCTGTTTTCAAACATTACTGCCGAAGTTTTCTCGGCTAATGATATATATGTTTACTTTTTCGAGGCCTTGCGCCCAACGCCAGAGCTTTCATTCGCTATACGTACTTTAGGTTGCAAAAGCGGGGTAATGCTTACTGCATCGCATAACCCGAAAGAATACAACGGCTACAAAGCCTATGGCGCCGATGGTGGTCAGTTTGTATCACCAGAGGATAAGGCTGTAATGGATGAGGTAGCGGCAATTAAAAGTATTGACGAGATAAAATTCAACAGGGTTGATGCTAATATTGAAATAATAGGAGAGCAGATAGATAATCTGTATCTGGATAAGATCACCGAGCTATCGGTATCAAAAGAAGCTATCCATCGCCAAAAAGATTTGAAAATAGTTTACTCACCTATCCACGGAACCGGTATAACTTTAGTGCCACAGGCGTTAAAACGTTTTGGTTTTGAGAATGTGATTTTGGTTGATGAGCAAACTACACCTGATGGTAATTTTCCGACGGTAGTTTATCCGAACCCCGAAGAAAAAGAAGCTTTAACCCTAGCCCTTAAAAAAGCGCAGGAAGTTGATGCCGATTTAGTATTAGCTACTGACCCTGATGCCGATCGTGTAGGTATTGCCGTAAAAAATACTGATAACGAGTTTGTATTGCTTAACGGCAACCAAACCGGTGCCATGCTTATAAATTATTTGCTAAGTGCATGGGAAGAGAAAGGCAAACTTGACGGCAACCAGTACATTGTTAAAACCATTGTAACCACTAACCTTATCGAGGCTATTGCTAACGCTAAGCACGTTAAGTTTTATAATACCCTAACCGGCTTTAAATACATTGGCGAGCTGATGACCAAATTTGAAGGTAAACAAACCTTCATAGGCGGTGGCGAAGAAAGTTACGGTTACCTGATTGGTGAACTGGTAAGGGATAAAGATGCCGTAATATCAAGCGCGTTTATTGCAGAAATGACCGCTTATTACAAGGACAAAGGCAGCAGTTTATTTGAAGCTTTATTGAATACTTATATCGAGTATGGTTTCTACAAAGAAAAGCTGATCTCTATCACCAAAAAGGGTAAAACTGGTGCAGAAGAAATCAAGGCGATGATGGAGAAATTCCGTACCAACCCGCCTGCTACTTTGGGTGGATCGAAGGTGATTACTTTGAAGGATTATGAGAAAGGTACTGAGACTGATCTGACCTCAAACACAACTTCAAAACTGGATTTCCCTGAATCGGATGTGTTGCAATTTATCACCGCAGATGGCAGCATTATATCTGCCCGCCCGTCTGGTACCGAGCCTAAAATAAAATTCTATTGCAGTGTTAACGGTAAATTAGCCAGCGCCGCTGTTTATAAGGAAACAGATAAGCAATTAGACGATAAGATAACCGCTATTATGCAGGATCTGGGCGTTTAATAAAATGCATCTGTTTGAAAAAGATAAGCTATCGTCATTGCCACGCTTCGCTCGCAATGACGCTTTGTTTTTATATAACTTCTAAGATTTAATGTTTTATGAAGAACCCGGGCCTGTTGGTCCGGGTTCTTTTGTTTTAGGATTGTTCCTGGTTTACGTAACTCAGCATCCAGGTGATGCCAAATTTATCGGTAACCATACCGAAGAATGCGCCCCAAAACTGGTGGGCGAGTGGCATTTTAATTTCACCGCCTTCGGCAAGCTTATTAAACAGATGAGTGTTTTCCGATTCGCTGGCAGTATCAATGGTTATCATAAAGTTATTACCCACATTTACGGGTGGCATGCTCGCCGGGCAATCCATACCCATTAATAGGTTTTCACCAACAGGCAAATCCATAAATAATATTTTGTTTGCCTGATCTTCCGGCATTGGTGGTGCGCCGGGTATTTCGCTCATGCGAGAAAGTCTGCCAAAATCGCCGCCAAATATGGAGCGATAAAAGTTAAAAGCCTCTTCGGTTTGCCCGTTGTATACAATGGTGATGTTAGCTTTCATGTTGATGATTGGTTAGTTATAACAAATATAGTGATGGACAGTAATTTAAAATATGAATTTGTGAAATTATCATTCACCACCATATGTTAAAAAAACAGATGTTAACGTGTAATTTGAAAAATAGAAAAAAAACAAAGAATAATGTTTATGCTCATTTGTGGAATAATTAATATCTTTATAATTAATATTTTCTTATTAATTATGCCTGTAGGAAACCGCAAGTACGAAAATACGCTTCAATTTGTATTTGGATTAGTAATGCTGGCAATATTGGCCCAGTGTTTAATCAATAGTTTGATGACGTTATGGTGGCATCTATTCAAAAGATAAGTGACCATTATTTTTTGATGGAGGAGCTCGGCATAAACGTAAAGGCCAGCCCAAATACTTCGACTATGCTCAGGATGACAGCCTTTGCGCGCGTTATTAACTTAGCGCCATTGCGAGCTAAGGTGATAAGGAAGTTTTGTCATGCTGAGGGACGAAGCATCTGTACTGATGTAAACTACTTTACAGATTCTTCGCTATGCTCAGAATGACAATAAAGGAAAATAAAAACACCTTGTCATTGCGAGGAACGAAGCAATCGCGAACTTTGCAAGACCGCTTTTGTATGTGCGATTGCTTCGTTCCTCGCAATGACATGGTGAAGATGCTACCTTACAGATTATTCGCTATGCTCAGAATGACAAAGGGTGTTTGAATGAATCTCATGCTAGTATGGTGATCTATCCCTAATTACCTTTGAAGTTAATTAGCTCGCCGTATTTTTCAAGCACGGCTATCATTTCATTTAATTTCATGGGTTTGCTTAGGTAATCATCCATGCCTGCTTGTAGGCATATATCTCTGTCCTCAGTCATCGCGTTAGCTGTCATAGCAACAATGTAGGGTTGGGTGGTAAAGTTTGCCCTGATGAACCGTGTGGCCGCCAGGCCGTCCATCTCCGGCATCTGTACATCCATAAAAACCAAATCAAAACGATTGTTTTTTATAGCATTTACTGCCTCCAGGCCATTGTTTGCTATTTGTGGATGATACCCCATTTTCCCAAGAATATGCATAGCTACTTTTTGGTTAACCAAATTATCCTCAACAATTAAAATTTCCATCGGATATTTTAATGCCATTTCTGTTGATAGGTGGCTTTTTTGAGTTTTTGCATTTTTAACTACTTCATCCTTAAGCTTTAACAAACTAATAATGCATTTAAGTAACACGTGGTGGCGGGCTGGTTTGCTCAGTATCACATCAAATAAAGCAGAGTCGGGCCCAATTTGCTGACTATCAACAGAAGTAAGCAAAATAACAGGTACTTCTGGTCGTATGCGTTTTATTTTTTTTGTGAGCTGGATGCCATCCATTTCGGGCATACTCATATCAGATATTATTATATCAATCGGGCTGCCTGTTGATAATATACTTAAAGCCTCCAGTCCCGAGCTTGCTAATACCGGGATGAAATTCCAGTAACTTAACTGGGCTTTAAGAATGTTAAGATTGGTATTATTATCATCAACAATAAGGATATGTTTATTCTCTAACGCAGGTGTGGGCAGGTATTCGGGTGGTTGGGTAACGCCGGTTGCGATACCGCATTTTATGGTGAACGTAAATGTGGTACCCTGATTGATCTTACTATCAACAGAAATATTGCCATCCATTAGCTGCACCAGTTTATCGCATATTACCAGACCGAGGCCGGTACCGCCATATTTCCTGGTGGTGCTGGAGTCAACCTGAGAGAATGCTTTAAACAATCGTGCTATCTTATCTTCGGGTATGCCAATCCCGGTGTCGCGTATTTCAAAAGTTAAGGTTAGCTTATCATTAATAACGTTAACAACGCTCGCGTGCAAATAAATTTCGCCCTTGGTGGTAAATTTAACAGCGTTCCCAATCAGGTTTATCAAAATCTGTCTCAGGCGGGTAGAATCTGCGATTACATTGGCCGGGACATTGGGTTCGATATGATAGAGCAGCTCGAGGTTTGAGCGGTGTATTTTTTCCTTAAAAAGTTCTAAAACACCCTCGATGCATTCCCGCAGGTCAAACTCATGTTCATCAAGCTCCATATTGCCCGATTCGATCTTTGAAAAATCCAGGATGTCATTAATAACGGTTAACAGCGCATCGCCCGAGCTTTTAATGATCTCGGTATATTCTGTCTGTTCGGGGGTTAAATTAGTGTCTGCCAATAAAGTAGCCATACCTATTACACCATTCATTGGTGTTCTTATTTCATGGCTCATGGTAGCTAAAAATATGCTTTTGGCTTTATTGGCATTTTCAGCTTCTTCTTTTGCTTTTTCGGCAATTTCGCGCGATTTGCGTTCTTCAAGCGTAAGCTGCAAAATGTTCTGAGTACGTTCAAGCACCTGTTGCTCTAATATTCTTTTTTGTTTTTCAATTGCACGTAGCCGGTATCTGAACAAGGCAATAATAGCACTTACAATAAATATCACTGCAAGTATTTCAAACCACCAGGTTAACCAAAATGGTGGTACTATAACTATATTAAGTGGCGATGCTACCGGTGACCATATCCCCTGGCTGTTCCTGTATCTTAATTTGAAGTTGTAATTGCCCGGCGGTAAATTGGTATAATATGCCGCATTATGGCTGCCAATATAATTCCACTCTTTATCAAAACCCTCTAAAAAATAGGCATATTGTTTTCTATCTGGCGATGCGTAATCAAGCGCCGCGAATTCAATCGAAAAAACAGATTGCTTATGCGATAAGGTTATTTTCCGGGTATCGGTTACATCATTTTTTAATGGCGAATTATCATTTGGCCCCTGTGCAATAGTGAGCGGTTTGTTAAATAACTGGAATGATGTAATAACCAACGGCGCAAATTTTGCCGCTTTTAAAACCCTGGCTGGCGAAAAAACATTAAATCCATTAATGCCGCCAAAATATATATCGCCATCGCGACTGACCAAAGCTGAGTGTGGTTTAAACTCGTCTCCCTGTAAGCCATCTTCGGTAGTGTAATTGGTGAAGGTATTAGCCTCAGGATCAAATTTTGTTAAGCCACTATTGTTGCTTATCCATAATTTGCCCAGGTTGCCTTGCCTTATGGCATAAATAATATCACTTGACAAGCCATCCTTTTTGGTATAAATGGTAAAATGTTTGGTCTTCCGGTCAAATAAGTCAAGGCCCGACAATGTGGCTAACCACAGTCGGCCTTTGCTATCCTCAAAAATATCTGTTACAGAATTGCTGCTTATACTGTTTGTTTTTTCATTATGCTGGTAACTTGTAAATGTGTTGTTACTCCGGTTTAACAGGTCAAGGCCACCGTCGGCTGTTCCAAACCAAAGGTTGCCCTCTTTATCCTCATAAATTACATATACCCTGTCGCTGCTTATACTTTTGGGATCATTTGCATTAAAATTATAGTGTTTAAATAAATCTGTTGCCGGGTCGTAACAATCTACGCCGTTATTAAAGGCACTTATCCAGGTTTTTTTGTCGCGGGTATGTAACAGGTAGTAAATGCTGTTGCCGCCAATACTATTAGGTTTGCTGGTATCAACCTTAAAGTTTTTAAATGTATTTGTTGAAGGATTAAATATACTTAAGCCATCACCCCAGGTACCTATCCAAATATTTCCCTGGTCATCGGGTTTTACGGCAAGCACATAGTTGCCCGCGATACCATTTTTACCGTCATCAGGTTTTTTGTAGTGGATGAAAGTTTGTTTAGCCGGATCAAACTTATTTAAGCCGCCGCCATCGGTGCCAATCCATATGTTGCCAGTTTTATCTTCGGCAAAATCCAATACATAGTTGTTTGATAAGCTTAAGGGCGAACTGCTATGGCGATAAAGTGTAAAGCTCGAGGTGCTTTTTTTATACAGATTTATGCCCCCACCGAATGCACCAACCCACATATTGCCATTCCTGTCTCTGCAAATGGCGTATACCGAGTTGCCGTTAATGCTATTATTATCAACCTCATCATTTTGATAAACGTTGATCTTGCCTGTGTTTTTGTTTAGTATACATAGGCCGCCGTTTTCTGTCCCTATCCATAAATTGCCGTTTTTATCATCGTTTAAACTATATATGGTTTTTGACGATATGCTATTCGGATTCTTTGGATCGAAGGGGAAATGTTTAAATGTTTTTTGCTGCGGATTAAAGGAGAAGAGCCCGTCGTCCTGCGTACCAAACCATATTTGTTGCTGCCTGTCTTCAAAAACGCATATAACGTCGTTCCCAATAGTAGCATGGGTAACAAGGTCATGATATTGATATTTGGTAAAGGTGTTATTAACCCTGTTATAAAGGTTCAGCCCACCGTTTTCGGTTCCGGCCCATAGGCGGTGCTGGTTATCCTGGTAAATGGTACGAACGCTATTGTCGCTTAAACTGGTAGTATCCAAATTGTTGTGCTGATGGTGCACAAATTTATCTAGTGAAATGTAAAAGCAATCCAGGCCGCCATCCTGCGTTGCTATCCATAAATTATTATCAGTATCAAATGTAATACGGTTTATAATGTTATCAATAATGCTCGCGTTGTTATGGCTGTTATGCACATAGCGTATAAAACGCCCGGTACTGCGTTGATACATATTTAAACCACCAAGTGTGGCCAGCCAAATATTACCGGTTTTATCTTCGGCAATATCGGTAACCATGTTATTGCTGAGGGTTGTGCTATCATTGGAGTCATAACGGTAGGTTATAAAATGGTAGCCATCATAACGGTTTAAGCCGTTCCGGGTGGCAATCCATATAAAGCCCCGGCTATCCTGCATAATACAGTTCACATTAATTTGCGACAAGCCTTCAGTTGTGCCAACGTGCTGAAATTTGAGGCTTATATTTTGGGCATAACTTTTATTTAATAAGCCGAAAATGCCTATCAGCAATAAAAATAAAATACATTTTGTACCCCGATACAACATTTAGGAATGAAGATATGAATTGGTTGTTAAATGGTATACGTTTATACCTATATTAAGTTTCTTCTAAATTAACTGTCTGAATGGATGTTTTTACTATTCCCATGGAAATTATTTAGCTTGATAAATCATTTTCTTTTTCAATCAAAATTCTGCTATTGTAATTGTTATGTTAGTTGAGAGCTGGCAAACAATAGATATATAGTAATGTTGATTGTAAAAGATGGGAAAGCAAGAATCCGCTATTGCGAAAAAACGTTGGGTAATTCGGCCACTCCAATCACTCAACTTTTTCATGGCGGATATGCAGGCGGGAATTGGTCCGTTTCTGGGCGTCTTTCTTTTAGCAAATGGTTGGAAAAGTGGCCCCATTGGTACCGTAATGACCATAGGCGGAGTTGCAGGCATGCTAATGACCGCCCCGGCCGGAGCATTGATAGATGAAACGAAACGTAAGCGTTTATATATAGTTATCCCCGGTATTTTTACCATTTTGGCATCGGCTATTATATTGCTATCCCAAAACTTTTGGCTGGTAAGTATTTCGCAGATAGCCACAGCTGTCGCGGGATCGGCTATTGGGCCAGCCGTTGTTGGTATTACACTCGGCATAGTAAAACAAGCAGGCTTTAACCGCCAGAATGGGTATAACCAGGCTTATAATCATGCTGGAAATGTGGCAGGTGCGGCACTATCGGGCTATTTAGGGATGAAATTTGGTATGCCTGCGGTATTTTGCCTGGCTGCGCTTTTTGGGGTGCTTTCGGTAATATCTGTTTTGATGGTTCCCGCCAAAAGCATTGATGACAGAGCCGCTAGAGGTTTAAAAGAGGGTGGAGGCGATAGTAAGGCGAGCGGCCTAAAAGTATTACTACATTGTAAACCGTTGCTTATACTAGCCGCCGCATTAGCCTGTTTCCATTTAGGCAATGGCGCTATGCTGCCTTTATATGGGTTAGCTGCCGCCACAAAAAGTCAGGGCAACCCGATCATGTTTGTAGCCATGACAATTGTAATTGCACAGGTAGTAATGGTTGTTGTATCGCTGATCGCTATGCGTATGGCTGAGAAAAGCGGCTATTGGCTTGTTCTGTTAATTTCGTTTTTGGCACTGCCTGTCAGGGGTTTAATAGCCTCGCATATGATCAACCACACCGGGCTTTATCCGGTTCAAATATTGGATGGTATAGGCGCCGGCTTACAGAGTGTGGCTGTTCCGGGTTTGGTAGCACACATCTTAAACGGAACAGGGCGGGTAAATATAGGCCAGGGTGCAGTGATGACTGTTCAAGGCTTAGGCGCGTCCTTAAGCCCGGCTATCGGCGGCTGGATAGCGCAGGGCTTTGGTTATAGTTCCACCTTTTTAATTTTAGGTAGCTTTGCTACTGTTTCAATTTTATTATGGCTAATTTTCGCAAAATCACTTAGAATGGCTTGTGATACTTCTAAACAAATTACATGAACATCGCTATCTGGATCATCTCATTTTTAGCCATTGCCGGGGTTATCATCAGGCCATTTAAAATAACAGAAGCCATATATGCCGTAATTGGTGCTGTATTATTACTGATATTTCAATTAATTAAGCCCGGCGATGTATGGTTAGGTGTTGTAAAAGGCTTAGACGTATACCTTTTTTTGATCGGGATGATGTTGCTGGCAGAAACCGCCCGTGAAGAAAAACTGTTTGACTGGCTCGCCGCGCACGCCACAGTAATGGCTAAAGGATCAGCTAACAGGCTGTTTTTGTTAATATATTTGGTAGGCGTAATTGTAACCATATTCTTATCCAATGATGCAACTGCCGTGGTATTAACACCCGCGGTAGCTGCCGCTGTTAAAGCCGCCAAGGTTGAAAAGCCATTGCCTTATTTGCTCATCTGCGCGTTTATAGCCAATGCGGCATCATTTGTATTGCCTATATCCAACCCGGCTAATTTGGTTATTTATGGCAGTCATATGCCCGCTTTACTGCATTGGCTGGCCCAATATGGTTTACCATCGGTTTGCGCTATTGTGGTTACCTATTTCGCGCTGTATTTTATGCAAAGGACTTGTTTTAAAGCAAAAATTGAAATAGACATCGCTATCCCGCATTTACCGCATGGCGGTAAAACTGCATTGATTGGTATTGGCATAACTGCTGTTGTTTTATTGATCGCGTCAGCATTCGGCCTTCAATTGGGTTTGCCAACGGCTGTTACTGGTGTGGTAACCTCGGCTATAGTTATCATCCGTTCAAAAAAGAATCCGTTAGTAGTGATCAAGGGCGTATCCTGGGCGGTGTTACCGCTGGTGGCGGGATTGTTTGTAATTGTTGAAGCCTTAAATAAAACAGGCTTAATCCAGCATCTTACAACGATGCTTAATCATGGTATATCGCAATCAATAACCGGTACGGTTTGGATAGGTGCAGGTACTATTGCCGTAGTTTGTAACCTGATGAATAATTTACCGGTTGGCCTTATTGCAGGTAATGTAATTAATGTCGGTCACGCTCCCGAGATGGTTAAAAGCGCGGTACTTATTGGGGTTGATCTCGGGCCAAATCTTTCCATCACCGGTTCACTAGCTACCATACTTTGGCTGGTGGCTTTACGGCGTGAGGGCCAAACCATTAGCGCATGGGCATTTTTAAAATTGGGTAGTATAGTGATGACCCTGGCGCTTATCGCGGCCCTTGCTTCATTATGGATTTGATATGAGCTCTTCCTCTTTAAAATGAAGCAGGATCAATATCAACACCAAAAAGCTTACAATCCTTTCTGCCGCGCCCAGGCCGTTCCAAGCCTGACTTTGCCACATGGCAAACCATTCGCCGCCTATCACCTCGAAACCTAAAAACCATATGGTAATGCCGATAGTAATGCCCGCTATGGCCCAATTCTTGGCCGCATGAAACGTTGCTACGCTAGATTTTAAATTTTTGAACAGCAGCCAGCTGCCTTTTATACAACAGAACGTCATTACAGCTTCCAGTGCAATTAGTAAAATATAACCAGCATGATACAGAAATGGAATCCCAATATGCCGATAGTATACCAGGCTGCCCGGGAAAATCGTATCCATTTTCATTACGTGCTCAACAAAGTGGTAATTGGTAAAGTAATCGGTGGTATTGCCAAAAACAATCAGTAACGACATTAGACCAATGGCAGCAACAGCGATTGTTTTAGCGATTCGAAACAGCAATTGAGTGGAATACATATTGTGATGGTTTATTTACGAATATGCTGTTTTGTTGAACTTAAAACAAATGTGATTTGCAAGAGGGAATGTCTAATAAATTGTTTGAAAATGATTCAATGTTGTTTTTATGGGGGGCGCAAAAGCGACTTGTCATTGCGAGGTACGAAGCAATCGCGAACTATGCAAGACCACTTTTCTCCGTGCGATTGCTTCGTACCTCGCAATGACAATAGATTTATCATTTTAAGTTTCAAAAGAATAGTTCTTATATTTAGTTAAATCTATAAAAACTATGAAAAACGAAAAACCTGCTCCAATTATCGTTGGAGCTAAAGATGGCGAAAGCATCTCAATGGTAGGGGATACCTACCGCGTGCTTGTCACGGGAAAAGAAACCAATGGCGAATTCGCGACGATCGATATGCTGATCCCGCCGGGCGGCGGGCCCGGCCCGCATGCACACGCTGATTTTTATGAATCTTTTTATGTGGTTGATGGGGAGGTAGAGGTTAAATCTGAAGTGGGAGTGTATACGGCTAAAAAGGGCTCGTTTATTACTATTCCTAAAGGGGGCATTGTACACTGTTTTAAAAATAAGAGCGATAAAATGGCTCATTTGCTTTGTACCGTAGTGCCATCGGGCCTGGAAGAAATGTTTTTAGAATTAGGAACACCTGTTGAAGCGGATACCTTTTTACCACCACCGCATCTCGACCCGGAAACATTGAAAAAGTTTCAGCAGACAGCTGAAAGATACGGTCAGCAACTGTTCCCGCCGGATTATTTGGATTAAAGGCTGATATTATAAAAAAGATGGGCTATCGTTCGCAAACGATAACCCACCTAAAAAAACAATCAATCAAAAAAAATTAAACTTTAGCGAAGCTGCTTTTATGAACAGCCTCAGCAAATAACCTGTACGATTTTAAGCGCGCCTGGTGATCAAAAATATGTGAGGTTGCCATTATCTCATCAATGCCAGTTTCGTCGGCAAATTCTTGCAACTCGCGGCTTAGTTTTTCGGGGCCGCCTATAAATGCATAGGCCAGCATACCCATAATATGGTCTTTTTCGATGCCGTTCCAAATCGTGTTCATATCCTTTACCGGTGGCTGCAATAACTGGCGTTTGCCCGTAATCACACCCATAAAAAATTGTTTAACCGAAGTCGACCAATATTCGGCCTCCTCGTCGGTATCAGCCGCTACTACATTTACACAGGCCATAACATAGGGCTTCTGTAAGTATTGCGATGGCTTAAAGTTATTACGGTATATTTCTATCGCCGCCTTAAAATAAGTAGGCGCAAAGTGGCTTGCAAAAGCGTAAGGAAGGCCCATGGCAGCGGCAAGATGCGCGCTATCGGTACTCGACCCTAATATCCATATCGGTATGTCAACACCTTCACCCGGTATGGCCCGTACGGCTGCATGTTCATTATCTGCAGAGAAAAAAGTCTGCAAACTTTTAACATCATGCGGAAAATAATGTGGTGCGTTCATGTTTTCGCCACGTATGGCTTTAGCCGTTACCTGGTCGGTTCCGGGGGCGCGGCCTAAGCCTAAATCAATACGGTTGGGGTATAAAGTGGCGAGCGTTCCAAACTGTTCGGCTATCACTAAAGGCGCATGGTTGGGTAGCATAATACCACCTGAACCTACACGGATCTTTTTGGTATTACCGGCGATGTAGCCAATTAGCACTGATGTTGCCGAGCTGGCAACATTCATCATATTATGGTGTTCGGCAAACCAATAGCGGGTATATCCCAACTCCTCGGCTTGTTTGGCAATTTCAAGGCTTCTATGATAGGTGTCTGCTATGGAGTGGCCTTCAACCACTGTAGCCAGATCAAGTACTGAATAATTAAGCATGAATAAATTTAAGGCTTATCCTTAATTATTATGCTACCCCGTTAAGCGATATGACCTTAAAATGATAGGGGAAACAAGGAATGACAATTGCATTAAAATTGCCCCGGATTATTACTCCGGTGTAATGTTAAGAGCAAGGTAAACTTCTGCATAAAGTAAACCGCTTCCGCCACCGTAATGCAGTACTACGGGTATTTCCTGAAATGTTTGGTTGATGTGTAAAGTGTCATCTTCGGTGATACCTGCCCCGATTAATACCACATCAAATTTTTGCTCTTTAGCCAGTTTTGTAACTTCTGGCAACGTGCTTGCACCTGTGCCTTGCCAGCCGGGTTTGTTATTTAACAGGCGTAAAATGGTCGCCATTATTTCGATATGTGTACCTACGACCAATATGTTGATCTCTTTCATTATTCTTCTAAAATTAAATTTTACGGAACCGTTTATCACAAATATAAGCTATCCATCATCCCCAAGCCTGATTTAGGGATAATAAACTATCAAGCCCTGAATGTTACCGGGGTGAAAGACGTTTGTTTTTTGAAGAAGTTTGAAAAGTGCGAAAGATCATCAAAACCCAAAGTGTACGAGATCTCGGCAATGTTCCAGTTGGTTTGTTTGAGCAGGATCTTGGCTTCCTGTATTACCCGGTTGCTGATGATTTGCGTGGTGGTGTGCCCTGTAACTTCTTTTAATACCTTGTTAAGGTGATTTACGTGTACGGCTAAGCGGTCGGCGTAATCTTTAGCGGTACGCAGGTTTAGTCGTTGGTTCATTGATTCCAGCGGAAACTGCCGTTCCAATAACTCAATAAACAGGGATGAGATTCGTTCCGATGCATTTTGGGCGGTGCTGATGGCCTGCATAGGCTGCAGCTTTTGCCCGTAATGGATGAGTTCCAGTACCAAATTGCGCAGCAGGTCATATTTGAACTTGTAATCCGCTCCCAATTCTTTATACATCTTCCGGAAAATGTATTCAACTTCTTTCGCTTCTTCCGCATTAAGCTGAAAAATAGGCACCTGTCCCGGCTGAAAGATGGGCAGATCATCCAAACTAACCCCTGCTTTATGAGGTGTTAGGAAATCCACCGTAAAAATGCAAAACATCCCGGTTTGATCGCTGTCGGCAGGTATCCAGTTGTAGGGTATTTTGGGTGTCGCGAAAAGCAGTGCACTTTCGTTAATGTCAATTACCTTGTCGGCGTATTCGGCCCTGCTTTTACCGCGTATCCAGCTTATTTTGTAGTATGCCCTTCGGCTGTATGGCATTATGCGTGTGCCTGTTTTTTTATCGAACAGGGTTTCGGCTTCAAATACATTAAAATGACCTATCTCCTTCGTGATGCCGTTGGGTAGCGGAGCCGCGTTCCTTTTGTAGAAGTCGTCGAGAGAGGTATTGGTGATCATCAGTATTTGTAATATTCAAAGTTAGGCATTTGGTAAGGATACAAACAAACGAGGCCCGATTTTCCGTATCGATTAGCCCCGTTTGTTTGTGTTTTATAGATTACAGTGCCATGCCACCGGCAACTTCTATGCGCTGCCCGTTAACCCAGCGGGCATCTTCGGTACATAAAAAAGCCACTACACCGCCAACGTCTTCTGCTACGCCCGGTCTGCCCAGGGCAGTTACGCTGCTGATGAATTTTTGCAGATCTTCGCTGTTTCTCAGGTGGGCTCCGCCAAAATCAGTCATGATTGCACCGGGAGCTACAACATTTGCCCTGATACCGCGTGCGCCTAGTTCTTTAGCCAGGTAGCGGGTGAATATCTCGATAGCGCCTTTCATAGATGCGTAAGCTGAGGAAGCGGGTACCGTAACACGTGTAAGGCCGGAAGATACGTTGACAATGCCGCCGCCATCGTTCATCAGCGTTACCATTTTTTGAGTTAAGAAGTAAACACCTTTAAAGTGGATGTTCAGCATTTGATCAAATAGTTCTTCGGTTACATCAGCAAAAGGGGAGTAGCCGCCAACGCCCGCGTTATTAACTAAAAAATCAAAGTGAGTAGTGTTGAATGTTTTTTGTAGAATATCTTGTAACTGCGTGGTGAACGTAGCAAAGCTTTTGATGTCGCCGGTGTTTAATTGCAGAGCGGCGGCTTTTCGGCCTGCCTGCTGTATTTGCGCTACTACGGCTTGTGCATCCTGTGCCTGGCTGTTGTAGGTGATGATAACATCAAGGCCTTTTTCGGCAAGGCGTAGTGCCATGTCTTTACCCAACCCGCGACTACCGCCGGTTACAAGGGCTATCTTATTTTTGTTTTCCATCTGTGTATTAAATTATAATACAAAGGTGGGTAGTATTGAATTGTTTTGTTTGAACAAATCAATCGGTTATTTGCGAAATTCAAATAATTGAGAGATGGTCGGTGTTTGGAAGATGAAAAAGCATTGGCCTTGTGCGATTCCCGCCCCGGGGCGGGGAAGGGTGGGGTTTAGCAGATTGCTTGGTGTTTAAAACCCTCCCTGCTACTTCACGTCCCATCGCACCCCTCCCAAGGGAGGGAGTTTTTAGTTTATGATCGGTACCACATCACTTCTAAATAAAAAAGCCCCGCAATTTGCGAGGCCTTAAATGCTGTCTGTAATTATTTATTTCACACGTTCAACGTAATCGCCTGTGCGGGTATCTACTTTAACCTTATCGCCCTGGTTCACAAAAAGAGGTACTTTTATTTCTATGCCGTTTTCGGTTGTCGCATTTTTTAACGCGCCTGATGAGGTATCGCCTTTAACAGCAGGTTCGGTATAGGTAACTTCCAGTTCAACAAAATTAGGGGCTTGTGCCATAATTGGCTCTTCACTCTCAAAAGAAACGATAACGTTCATTCCTTCTTTCAGGAACTTTGCAGCCGGGCCGAATAAGGCCTTCGGGATATTGAACTGATCATAAGTGGTGTTATCCATGATCACGAAGTAATCACCCTCTTCATATAAATATTGGTAATCATTGGTTTCAACACGGCAAATTTCAACCTGCTCATCAGTAGCTAAACGGGCTTCAACAATTCTACCGGTTTTTATATTGCGGAATTTATCTAAATAAAATGCGCCGCCTTTACCAGGTGTACGATGTAAAACTTCTATAACGGTTACCAGTTCGCCGTTAAAACGTAATATATTTCCTACTTTAACTTCAGATGCTTTTGCCATGAGAATACGATTGTAATTTTTGCGGTCAAAGATATAAAGTTATGGGAAGTATTTAGGGTGTGATTGGATTTTTTCGACCTATGCTCAGCATGACCCGTTTTTGATCTTCCAAAAACTTATAGTGAAAATGCCGACTGGAAGGGGAAATAGCTACAGCGTTTGTAAGCTGAAAGCTTAAAATATTTTAGGTCGAAGCTATAAGCTTCGACCAGTGAGTTGCAATGCTGTATAATTAATCTACTCCAAATGGTGCCTCAATCGTATATTGCGCACTTACAGGCTGGCCATTTTGCGTTGCTGGTTTCCACTTTTGGTTATAGTCTTTTAAAACCTGTATAGCTATAGCATCAGCCTCGGTATTAAGTGAGTGTACTACTTTGTAGCCTGTTAGGCTGCCATCCTTTTCAACAACGAAACTTAACGTTACTTTGCCTGTTTGCGCGCCATTATACTCGCGGTTATCAATCTTTTTCATGTACTTCATCAACGCGTCGATTCCTCCCGTTGGCTCGGGTGTGGATTGCTGGTTTGTGTTTTGGGATACTGCGTCGGTAGGTTTATTGTTCTGCTGTGCTTTCGCCATTATTATGAACGACAGCAACAGAAGGATAAGTAGGGGTTTTCTCATCCTATAAATATATCCTCAATTCTGCCCGAAAACAAATGGTAACCAAATTATTACCTATTTATATTCTTCAGAAGCCATTGTGTGGCATCAATACTTACTGTCAGATAATAGGCTTTATAGGTAAAGCTGCACCATCTTTCGCCAGCTGCGGGGGGCATGCGCGTAACCATGCCATGTATGAAATTGGTGGCGGATACCCTTCCAGCCAAGCAATTCGCTAAATTCATAGTTATCATTTCTGAATGGATCGGTTTCACCTATTGCCAGCAGCATATCAAGCCGGCGAATATTTGCAAGCAAGCATTCATCGTGCATATTAGCTACAAACTGGCGGGGCATGTTAAAGTAAATGTTTTCATTGTGGTAACCATCAAACAAATCCCTAAAACATTGAACAGATCGGGTAAGATCATACCTGCCGCTCATGCAAACAAGCTTGTTAAAAAGGTGTGGATGTTTTAACGCGATATTAGCGGCATGGTAAGCGCCCATGCTGCAGCCCGCGGCTTCGAAATCATTATCCGGCTTTTTGGTGTTCATCAGGGGTAGTACCTCACATAGAATATATTGCTCATACTGTAAATGGCGGTTGATCCTCGCGTTGGGGTGCGACCATCCGTTATAAAAGCTTTCCTCATCCACGCTATCTACACAAAAGAGTTGTAGTTCACCATCGTTTATACGATCAGCAAGCGAGGCCACAACCCCCCAGTTTTCATAATCATAAAAACGGCCCATACGCGGCGGGAAAAACAACACAGCCCTACCTGCGTGACCAAAAACCAGTAGCTCCATATCTCGCCCGAGATGGTTGCTATACCACCGGTGATATTCCCTGTTCATAAGTTAGGTTAATTTTTCTGAAATATCCCTCTAATATATTAACTAGGGATCAATAAATGGTTAATTATCTGCTTATTAACGCATTTTGGATGGTGTTTTTCCAAATCAGGTAACCTTTTTCACTTAGGTGGAGGCCATCGTTTGAATAATATTCAGTATTAGGGCGGCCGTCGGCATTTAGCATCGCGCCAAAAATATCTATCCATCGCCAATCCGGGCGATTATTTTTGATTTCAGCGGCGATTATTTCATTAGTATAGTTGAACTGATTAACCAGCGGCCAGCGGTTAATGCTCGGCTTTAAAGAGACAAAATAACAAGGTAATGAACCAAAGCGCCTGGTTACTCTTTCAGCAAACTCCTGGAAAAAAATAAATACCTCCTCCGGATGCCGTCCATCCCCTAAATCGTTATCCCCGGCATACAGAACCAGCCTTTTGGGTTCATATCCAGCCATAACCCGATCAAAAAACCAGGTGCATGCGGCCAGCGTAGAGCCGCCAAACCCAAGATTAACAGGTTTAAAGTCGCGGAAATCATCAGCCAGCCCAGCCCATAGTCTGATAGAAGAACTCCCATAAAACAGCGTTTCCGGTTGGTAACTCATCCCGGTGCGCTGCTTTTCTAAACGCTTTATTTCATCTTCATACCAAAACATTATTGCTGCTATTAAGTATTGCCAAACCTAAATAAATGATTTGAAAGAAGAAGTTTTTTGCGAATTAAAGGTCATAAGATTATTGAGATCCAGCCAAAATAACCTAAGTACGGGTTGGTAAAGCTGAACGGCAAATTGATAGCCGGTAACAGAATTCGGTACCGCGATATTATGAAAAGAGGGATATTGCAGATATATTTAACAAATAGTTCATTTATAAAATAACAAGATTTAGCGCCAATGATCCTGAAAACAATTGCACGAACCCGTTGCCTGTCGTTCTTAATATTACTGCTTAGTATTTATTCCTTACTGCCTGCTAAAGCGAATGCGCAGAACGGAAAAATCACGAATCCAATCGTGCCGGGCTATTTTGCTGATCCAACTATTATTAAGGATAAAGGTGTTTTCTATATCTATGCTACGATAGATCCCTGGGGCAGTAATGAACTTGGTGTATTTACAACAAAGGACTTTGTTAAATTCGATCGGCAACACATCAATTGGCCAACTAAAAAAGCCTGTACAAGTCCAACTTCGGGAGATGCTATGGTGTGGGCACCATGTGTTGTAAAAGGTAAGGACAATAAATTTTATATGTATGTGGCTGTTGGCAGCGAGATATGGGCGGGGGTAAGTGATAAACCCCTAGGGCCATGGAAAAACCTGAAGGACGATAATACTCCACTGGTAAAGCATACTGATTTCCCCCTGGTGCATAATATTGACCCGGAGTGCTTTGTTGATGAAGATGGGCAAGCTTATCTTTATTGGGGATCGGGATATAATTGGATAAACGGGCATTGTATGGCTGTAAAGCTTAAAGCGGATATGAAAACTTTTGATGGAATACCTGTTGATGTAACAACGCCTCATTATTTTGAGGCACCGCTTATGCGCAAATGGAACAATAAATATTACCTGATGTTTTCCAGTGGCAAGGCTACTAATGCCACATATTGTGTTGGCTATGCAGTAAGCGCATCACCGTTGGGGCCATTTACAGAACCTGCTAACTGGAAGATATTGCAATCAAGCGCGGATAGTACCGTAATTGGGCCGGGCCATCATACTGTTTTTCGGGAAAATGGGCAGGATTACATTTTATATCATCGGATATTTCCTCAGAAGGAGGCTTATGTATTACGACAATTATGTGTTGATAGCCTGAACTTTGATAAAAGTGGTCATATTTTGCAAGTTAGTACTCGCGGAGTTGCACGGTTTGTTAAATAGGAAAGTATTAGGCTCCTGTTAATTTATAGTCGGTGTTTTCGCCATGGGTGCTGGGAAGATCATGTAATTATTCGTTAACATTATAAACGTTTAAACAGCTAAAAAGATTTTACACCAATAAAATAATAAACACACTTAATAGGAAATTAGTGTTGTAACCGCGCTGATAATTTGCTTCAAAATTAATTTTTATTATACTTGGTAAACTAAAACTCAGTTCGGATGAGCTACCTATATAAAAACCTGTATACTGAAGGATTAATAAGTGATGAATCGTTTGAGAAGATAAAACAAAATGACAAACAACCCCTGTTTTCTGTTCATTGGGAAATAAAAACCTTGCTTTATATAGGTGTATTGTTATTGACAACAGGTTTGGGTGTAGTCATCTACGAAAATATCGATACCATTGGGCATCAGTTTATTTTGATGCTTATAGCCGCTATTAGCATCGGGTGTTTTATTTATTGTTTTAAGTTCAAGTTGCCTTTTAGTCCAGATAAGGTACAGTCGCCAAATCCCGCTTTTGATTATATCCTGCTATTGGCCAGCATTAGTTTTTTAACATTTGCAGGTTACCTGCAATTTGAATATAAAGTATTTGGCACTAATTACGGGCTGGCTACATTGATACCCATGCTGGTACTATTCTTTATAGCCTATTATTTTGATCATTTGGGCATACTTAGTATGGGCATTGCCAATCTGGCCATATGGATGGGGGTAACCGTTACCCCCAGGCAATTATTATTAAATAGCGATTTTAACAGCCAAACCATTATTTACACTTACCTGCTTTTGGGCGTAATATTATTATTGGGGGCTTATGCCACGCAGCACTTCAGTTTTAAAAAGCATTTTAAGTTTAGCTATCAGCATTATGGTGTGCATGTAGCATTTATTGCTTTATTAGCGGGTTACTTTTACTACCATAATTTATATATAGATGATGGATCGTCTATAGCTTTTCTATGGCTATTGGGTGTGTTTTTATTAGCATTTATTATTTACCGGGATGCCTTCAAAAGCAAATCGTTTTACTTTCTCCTGTTGGCAATACTATATAGTTATATTGCAATGAGCAGTTTGGTTATTCAGATCCTTTTCCACAATAATTATACAATTTCAACAGATGATGCTATAACTCTTATGCTAATATACTTTACTGGTTCTGCTATCGGCCTTATATTTCTATTGATCAATCTTAATAAAAAAATTCAAGCAGCATGATTGCCTATAATAAAAGCTGGTTAGCCAACATAAGGTTACAAGCAGAAATGAAAAAAGAGTTGCGACAGGGTAATATAAGCGATGCTGAATTTAAAGCGATTGCAGAAAAATATCCAGTTGGTTTTTACACCCCCGCCTTATTTGCACGTGTGGGCTTATTTATATTAACATGCATTGTAGTTTCATTTGCTGATGGCTTGTTGAGTATAATGTTTGCAGCCACCGGTGTTGTTGAAACCATCGGCTGGCCTATTTTCCTTGGCTTATTAAGCTATGTTGCTTTGGAAGTTATGGTTAGTGCCAAACATCATTATCGGTCGGGCGTTGATGATGCTTTATTATTTATTTCAATAGGATCATTGGTAACCAGCACTGCTATTTTATTATGGCAGCATGATGCTTACCTGGCCATTTCATTTATCGTTTTTATATTAAACCTGTATTTCAGCATCCGCTTTGCCGATATGCTGATGAGTGCCTTATGTTGCGCTTCCTTTTTCGCTTTTACCTTTTTTGGATGGACGAAGATAGTACCTGATGGTATGATAACTGTACCTTTTATCATCATGCTGGTATCAGCCCTGGTATATTGGATAACTAATGCTTATAGCAAGCGGTCAGCATTTATTAACTATCAAAACTGTATCATCATTGCGCAAATTGTTAGCTTAGTTACACTATACGCTGCTGGCAACTATTACGTAATACAAAAGTTGAGCTATGAATTGACCGGAGGATCAGGAAAACCGGTTCCGTTTGGCGCTATCTTTTGGGCATGGACAATCTTGCTGCCATTTATTTATATCACATTTGGGATCATAAAAAAGAATATTATCCTGCTTCGTACCGGCTTGTTATTAATTACAGCGACTGTAATAACCTTCCGTAATTATTACCATGTGCTACCCATTGCCACTACCCTTATTATTGGAGGCGCCGTAATATTAGGTATTGCCTATGGCATTATGAAATACCTGAAAACACCAAAATACGGTTTTACTTATGCTGAACCGGATGATCCGCATTTAATGGATCATCTTAAAGTAGAATCGCTGATTGTTGCAGAAACATTCTCAACCACGCCTTCAGCACCAAACAATGATGGTGTGAAGTTTGGCGGCGGAGATTTTGGGGGTGGCGGCTCAAGCGGTGATTTTTGATGGGATAGTTGTAATAGCGTTGTGTACTTGAGCTTAAAGGGTAACACAGTTTGCCGCAAAATATTCAGTAGCTTAATCTTGATTTGTACCATATCCCAAAAGTAAAAGCTATAAAACACCTATTTTTCCATCAAAAACAAGCTAAAAACGAGTAAAAAGCGATGTTTTTTAACCGTTTTTAGGTCTAAAATGAGCTTTTTACAGCCAAAAAACAGCTTAAAAGCAATCTAAAAAGCACCTTCTTAGTGCTATTTCGGGCGTTTTTGGGGTGAAAAGTGTACCAAATGTACCACGTGTTCCACTTGTGCCGTGGCACAGTATGGGTGGGATAGATTTAAATTATAATGCATAAAAAAAGCCTAGCGGACGTGCTAGGCTTTTTGCTCCTGAGCCTGGACTCGAACCAGGGACCCTCTGATTAACAGTCTATGGGAGGCACTTTTCGATGCTTTGTTTTTTATTTAATAAGTTATATATCAGCAATTTATAAAAATAGCATTTTGTGGTATTTTGCTGTTTTTTGCCATTTTTTGCCCATTTGTGTGAGAAATGTGTGAGAGTAAAACAGGTGATTTTGTGGGAAATTTGCGTAATTTCGCATGTTCTAAAAAATTTGTGTGAGAAAAATAGACGTTTTACCTAATTTTAATGAAAATGGCAGTAAAAGTTAACTTATATTTAGATGAACGGAAGGTTGAAACCGGTAAAAAAGCACCGGTAAAAATCAGGTTATATATCTCCCGTACCGATATCAGGCACTATCCTACAGACATCCACCTGACGGCTCAACAATTCCAACAATCCTACTTAACCGAAAAACCTAAAAAGGCTTTTCAGGAGGTCAAAATTTCGTTAGGTGCGATAGAGGCTCGGGCGAACAAGATCATCACTAAAATGGACGGCATATTTATTCTTGATAAATTTGAGCGGGAAATGTTTCGGTCGCAAGCCAACACCACAGATGTATGTGCCTACTATCAGGATTACATAGATGAATTGACAAGATATGGCCGTGCAGGCACAGCTTCCAATTACCGTTTAAGCTTAAAATCATTGCTTGAATTTGCTGGCAAGGACAACCATCCCGCGTCAAGCCTTTCCTTCTCCCGTGTTACAGTTGATTTTTTAAATAGATATGAAAACTGGATGGTAGCTGCCGACAAGTCCAAAACTACTGTAGGTATATACTTACGGCCTTTACGGGCTATTTTCAATAAGGCTATGGAAGAAGGCAGTATAGCTGCTGAACTGTATCCTTTCAAAAAATATAAAATACCTACAGGCCAAAATATAAAGAAGGCCCTAAGTAAGGAAGAATTAAAAAAACTGTATACCGCGCCTGTAGAGCCAGGCAGCCCGAAAGAAAAAGCAAGGGACTTTTGGTTTTTTAGCTACCAGTGCAACGGAATGAATTTCCGGGATATTGCAGAATTGAAGTATAAAAACATCAATAAAAAATCAATTTCCTTTTTGCGGCATAAAACGCTTCACACCACTAAAGACAAACCCAAACCCATTATTATTCCTTTAACAGAAACTATTAAAGCAGTAATAGAACGCTACGGCACTCGTCCTTTTTTACCTGACAATTATGTATTTCCGATATTAACTAAAAAGATGGATGAGGCGGAGAAGTTAAGGGTAAACCAAAATTTTATTCGGTTTGTCAATCAGCATATTCAAAAACTGGCCAAAGATCTTGAATTGGATGCCGATATATCTACCTATTACGCAAGGCATTCTTTCACAACAGCAGCTATCCGTAATGGCGCTAAAATGGAGTTGATACAGGAAAGTTTAGGCCATCGCAGCTTGAATACTACCCAAAACTATTGGGCCGGTTTTGAGGATAATGTAAAGCAGGAAATCGCTGATAAATTGATGGATTTTGGATAAATCAAATTCTCACTCGCGTGTTTGCGAGCTTTGATTTTTCAAGTTTGTAATTCAACCCACCTAAATCCGTTAGTCAGTAAATGAACACACCAAGGCCTGGCCTCCGCTGAAAAAACACACAGTGGCCCGCTTTGCATGGCCTTTACTTTTTATCACGGCCGTGGGCTATTTAAAGAACCAAGGCATTTGTAATTCATGCTTGTTTAAGCCACCTTTCTCTATGCAATTCTATAATTTAACAGCGAAAGTAAACAAGATTATACCTCTGCTTCTTCTACGATTACTGTGTCTTTATTTTGGCTATCGTATAATAAATTTGTCAACTCTGATTTCAAAAAATCATCGTTTAACAACTTGAGGAATAGTTCCTGCGAAACCTTGGTGTCAAGTGAAATTCTTGAATTATCATTATTAAATCGAATTTTTTTCTTTAACATCGGATGTCCGCCTATAAAGCTTATGACTGTTGCCGCAGGAAGTTGAAGTACAGGTGTGTTAGATTTGATTTTCATCATTTTCTTAGCGTATTTCAATTCCGATGTTAGATTTGTTAATAATGCTATGTCTTCTAGTAATCCGGTAGCCTCGATTAATCCAATATTTTCCGTGGCTTTAGCTCTTACAATATTTTCATAGCCAAAATTTGCCTCTAATACTTTAAGGCTTAATACTACCAAATCATTATCCACTTGTAAAAACTCAAAGCTTTCATTGATATTTAAAACATTGGTGTCTAATTTTTCAAACTGTTCATTAGCTGGAAATATTCTAAGAATGGAATCTCTTTTAAGCAAATTTACTGGGTAATGCTTTTTATATATAGCCACTTTTCGTTCGGCATTTCCGATCAAAATCACGAATGCTTTAATGTTACTTAAGCTATCATTTCTAAAATCAAAAGTGGGTTTATTTGGATTGTTCAAAACTTCAGATAAGACTGATAATTTATCTGGCTTATTTTCCAAATCATAACTGAATGCAGAATTTCTTCTATCATCGGCGTTAGTTAAGTCAGAGAAAATTAATTCTTCATTGTTAATTAACCTGCCATTGATATAGCCAAGGAATTGACTTAATAAGGCTTCACTAACATCATCTTGAATATTTGCAAACTTAATGGAAGTCTCTTGTCCCTCTTCCAGTACGAAATACAACTCAATTCCGATAGGAGCATTTTGATCATTCAAAAATGCCAGCCTTTGTAGTAATTCTCCTTTATTCATTAGTTTTTATTTTTACAAAATATATTTTTTCATCAAGACTGAGTGGCTGCACCCAATTTCCCTTTATTAACTTTTCTTTCGAGATAAATATAATTCCTTGTTTTTCGCTGGTACTCACGCGATAAATTTGGTACCCCAAAAGAGCCAAGGTAGGATTTGCATAAAACATATTTGTTTTTACATATATCGCACCTATGATAATCAACAAAATACCCAAATCTATAGCATATCTAAATTGGCTTAAATCGAAACATATTAACGGAATAATGTAGGTGGTTAAAAATGTTAAATGTTCATAATTAACATTTTCTATCTCTGTAATTTGGATTGGAAGTCGTTTGGCTCCTCCGATTACATATTTAAATCGATAGTAAAATAATATTCCAACAAGAAAAAGGAGTAGTGAAATGGCGGGTATTATGTTAGTTGATAACAAATCCCAAAAACCTATAATAGAGCATCCATCAAAGCAAATAGTAATTTGTGCTCTGTTTACCAGAATAAGTAAAAACAGGAGCCATAAAGAAACTATATATAACTCGATTTTCTGCCTCAATTTTAAACGTGATTGATAAGTTTAGAATTTAAAGTTATCTATAAATAATTATAATAGAGTATTCTTCTTATTTTCTTTTAAATGTGTTGAGCATATTCATATATAAATGCACACACATTAAAGGGGAATAATCGTAAAGCAGGAATGTTTAGATAATAGCGCTATTATTTGTTATTATCCAACGATGCTAGTTTTGTATTTAGATATATCTGCTTGCAAGATGGCGACTGGAAGGCTGGGGGTAATACTATGGTTAGATTTAGCGAACATTAGTTTGTGACGGCGAGGCTGGAGGCGGAATGGAACCCGCGCGGTAGCGCGTGGTGTAATGAAGCCACCTGCCGCAGCCGCTCGGCCTCAATTGGCATTAAATATTCTTTCAAACAACAATGATAGCTCTTCTTTCACCCGACTGTAAGGCGGTAATTGTTCATGAGGTATCTGATGTGCAAGGCTGTTTTTCCAGGCTCCAGTAAGCTTTTTATCTACATCATCATTTAAAAATTGATCTATGCCGGTAAATTCCAAGTTTTTAAATTCCATTTTTTCGTGAAACGCTTTTACTATTAACGGCCATTCAATAGCTGTAAGTTTTTTTGATAGATACCATATATCAAAGTAGTCCCTCGGTGCAGAATAGGAACGTTGTATTAACGCTCTCAACTTCTCTGACATTACCTCTTGTAAATCATAACAGGGAATGGGTTGACCCGCTAATGCCAGTTTATCAGAATACGCATGTGTTATGGGGCGTAAGCTAACCGGGAATAACATTTTTTCATAAAGGATGATCTCTATTTTTACGCTGGTTGCCCATCGTTCCGGTGGAGGTGGTGCCTGGTTCTTTAAATGATCTGCTCCCCAAAACTTAATGATTGCTGCAAAGCCGGTAGGCATGTCCTTATGTTTCAACTCTTTTATAGAATCAATAAATAAAGGAATTTCTGTCCGTTGTGTTATCAGTTCGGTTATTTCCTGTAATAATTCCCGGTCTAATATAAAGTCAGGGTTTACAGAGGTAAAATCCAGGTCTTCTGAAAATCGGTAATCAGGTATATAACACTTCTTTAAACAGGTGCCACCTTTAAAAACAAGACTATCCCGGCATATTGGAATGGAAAATATTGCATCAATAAAATGACCTAATACCCAATCCTTATCCACCGTACTACGTGATACATTCTCATGCAGCGCAATTTTCTCTATTTCCTTCTTTAGTATCATTAATATTGTTTGTCTGATAGGTTAAGCAATTCGTCTTTGCTGATATTCAACCTCAATTTCCACTCTGCCATAAATTCACCTTTCTCTGTTCCCTGCGGATCAAAAAGGTTATACTTATCATTTATCTGCGCTTTAGCGAAATTAATAAATTTATCCATCGATGGCTTTTCAAATAAATCGACCAAAAAACCTATCCTTTTCGTCGCGGCAGTATTGCCAACTGATTTGCAATAATTGATCATTTTATCAGCAGTAATTCCTGCCTGGGATAAAGCCCTTATTAATTCAGCATAACCACCTGAATATTGTGGTTGATCGAAACAATCTATGATGGTTTTTTCAACATCCGTTATAGGATATTTTGTATTTCCGTAGCCGTTGTACATAATACCGGTACGCTTACCAGCATTTATAGTGACAAATTTATAAGGGGTTCCTAAAAGGGTTTTATCAGTCTTTCTATGTATGGTCTGAATAAATATTGTATTAGAAAATTGTTCAGTTAATCCGTGTAAATTTAGGGCTGACCAATAAGCTACCGCGCTGTTTTTTACCACAAACGTACCGATCACATTTTCATCACGGAAATTAACTTTGCAAAACTTACCTCGCTCTATACGGGAAAGCAGTTCTTTATGAACTAAGTTCTCAAGAACCTCATTGAGGTTATCAAACTTTCTATTGATTTGACTTTCAATTTCATCAAACTGAAATAGCTCAATTTCATAATCATCCAGCAACTTCATAAATTCAAGTTGTTGCTGTGTGAGGTTGGATGATATGTAAACGCTATATGCCATATTACTTCGAGTGTCATTATAAGACCTAAAAAATGGGTCTTATCGTTACACAAAAAGTAAATATACAAAGTTTCTTTTAAAATACCCAACATTATTTAAAGCAGTCATTGATAAACAAGCAGCCGCTTTTGTGACTGCTTGTTTACTCAGGTAATATATTACACCTTGTATAGGGGCAAAAGAAACCTCATAGGGGCAATATAGGGGCAATTGCCACATAGCCAGCGAGTATAGTTACAAAGTAACCATGACTGAAAAGTCCGATTTTAGTTTTTTTAGCATCTGACACCATTGCTATCAGATCATGTTTCGCTACCATCCCAATCCTCATGAGCTTCCAAATGCATAATTTAAAGTTCGATACATTTATCACTATTAAAAAATAGATTTTCATTCTGTTGAACATATCCAAGTTGATTGGTCAACATTTTTGTATGCCCTATTTTAAATTCAGGAATATTCCGGTGGTGATGTCCATAAATCCAATAATCCGGCGTGGTATCCAAAATCAAATCATCCAGCACGGTTGCAAAAGCTTCATTTAGATAGTCGCTTTTATATTCAGGCGGATAATGTTTAAAAGTAGGGAGATGATGTGTGATCACTACTTTTTTGCCCTTTGTATCTGCTTCTAAAGCATCGCGCAGAAACGTAAGACAGTTTTCGTGAAAGTCATTATAATCAGGAATTTGAAACGTTTCCCATTATAGCTAATTTAATAAAAATCATTCAAGCCACGTTCTATCCGCCAGCCATTTAACAGGCTGATGGAAGACCACAACGTAGAAAATATAAGCTGATTTGTGCCGAAATTTTTAACTACGTTATTTACCAGATATACATTATTTCTGATTTTTTCTTCAAATGAACCCGATCTATTTGAAATATCGCTTTGATAATATTCGTGGTTTCCAGGTATCCAATACGTTTCCTTAAAATGATCACTGACATAATTAAAGAAGTCTTTTTGATGGTCTATCTGGGCAAACAAAGCAATGTCACCTGCTAACACCAAAATTTCTCCGACAGGTTGAATTGGGTGGGATATAAAATTCCTGCATAACAAAATGACCACAAACATAATGCTAAAATTATTAGTAATTTAAGTATTTGTTAAAAAATACTTTTGCACAGGCTTGTAAAAAGATAACTCAAAACCTGCATATCCTGTTGGTTTAGCGGACTGTTGGTAATACTGTAATTCTTATCGCTATAGGTATAATACTTTTTATCAACCACCACAATAGGGGCTTCATAGCCCAGCTTATTGCTGCGCATCATCTCCATATCGGCCTGTACAGTACGCCGGCTTACACCGGTATCGATGCCTTGATATTCATATATGGCATCGCTGCAGGCATCGATCAGATCATCCAGCGTCCATCTTTTAAAACGGTTTTGCAGGCATTGGTCAATAGTGCGGTAACGGATCAGGGCATTGCGGTTTACAGGCATCGGTTTGAAAATATTTTGATGAAATTAAAAAATATTTTTCACTGCGCAATACGCTGCGCACTTGATGTTTCTCTTTGTACTGTCGAAAGGCTGAACGCGTTCACGAACGCCCCCTCTCCCGAAACGGGGAGAGGGGTTTTGGCCCGGAGACTTTTAAATTGCTAAATGATCCTTAGTATTAAATATAACGGAAAAAGAAAAAATAGGCAACAACGAGTTAAAGGCATTAGGCATTAACGATGTGGAAGTATTGGTGAACTTTAGTCGCGTGGCGAATGGTTTGCTTAAACACAACGTAATGGCCAAGCCCGAGATACTTGCCAATTTAGAGCGTTAATCGATGATCCAACGCCTTATGCGTTAAAGAAAGGCGGCAAGTTTAAAAACCTGGCCGAAGACGTAATTGCCATGCGTAAAGAGGGCAAGTTTGTGAAGCAGGAACGCAGCAACTTTAAGTTGAAAGAAGAAATAGGCGACTTCCCGGTGTGGGGTTTGGAAAATATTGAAGTAGGTGCCTTGGCGCAGATGCGTACAGCTGTTCAACTATCCATTGCCGTTGCAGGCGCTTTAATGCCCGATGCGCATCAGGGCTACGGCTTGCCTATTGGCGGCGTGTTGGCAACTACAGCCAATACCATAATCCCCTTTGCGGTGGGTGTGGATATCGCTTGTAGGATGTGTTTAAGCGTATTCGATTTGCCTGCGGAAGCCATTGATTCTGAAACCGACAAGTTGAAAAGCATTTTGGTTGATAATACCTATTTCGGGATGGGTTGTACAACCAAATCATACTTTGATAGTTCGTTATTTGACAGCAAAACCTGGGGCGAAACAAAGATAATTCGCTCGCTTAAAGATAAAGCTTACGCACAATTAGGTACCAGCGGCACCGGTAACCACTTTGTGGAATGGGGCGAGTTGGACATTGCCGAAGGTGCTTTAGCTGATATCCCTGCGGGTAAGTATTTAGCATTGCTTTCGCACTCCGGTTCGCGTGGATTTGGTGGTACTGTGGCCGATTATTACAGTCGCATAGCCATGACCAAAACCAAGCTCCCTGCCGAAGCCAAGCATTTGGCATGGTTAGATTTGGATAAGGACGAAGGACAAGAATACTGGATTGCCATGAACCTGGCCGGTGAATACGCCAGCGCCGATCACCACGAGATCCATAATAAAATTGCGCGTTCCTTGGGTGTAAAACCTATCAGCATGATTGAGAACCACCACAACTTTGCCTGGAAAGAGCAACTGGCCGACGGTACCGAATTAATGGTACACCGTAAAGGTGCCACCCCGGCCGGCGAGGGTGTGTTAGGCATTATCCCCGGTAGTATGAGCACACCCGGCTTTTTAGTCCGCGGTAAAGGCGACGCGGCTAGCATCAACTCTGCCAGCCACGGTGCGGGGAGGGCCATGAGCCGTAGTTCGGCATTTAAAACTTTGGATAAAGCAACCATTGCCGCTAACTTAGTTGATAAACGTATTACCCTTATGGGTAGTGACGTGGACGAAGCGCCAATGGCCTACAAGGACATCCACGCCGTGATGGCCGCCCAACACGATCTGGTAGAAGCACTGGCCAAGTTTGAACCGAGGATAGTTAGAATGGCGGATGCGAAGGAGAAGCCGAAGGATTGAGTTGATGTCGGATGTTCGATTTCAGATTTTGTAAACCATGTAAATTTTGGAAAGGATTTACACGGTTTATAGATATGATGCACTAATAAAAACCATAACTATTAAATCATTATAAAATGGATGCTGAAGAAAAAAAATTGGCTCAATACATTAACGAACTTTCAGTTAGTCATGTAAAATTCACTAAGTTGGGAGAGGATATTTTACAGGCAAATAATCAAACAAGTTATATAATTGATTCATTTGCTTATTCTGTAATTAACCGAACTATTCAATTAATACAAGGCTATATTACTTTGGTTAATACTAACAATTACATTTCTGGCATTCCGTTTATCAGGTTGCAGTTGGATAATGCCCTGCGCTTTTTCGCCGTATTCGAGGTAACCGACGCGAATGATTTCTTTTTTTATTTTATGAATGGCAGGCCCATTTACCGCTATAAAAGCCATACTGGAGAAAAACTAACGGATAGTTATTTAGCCACAAAATTGGATATTATTTCTCCAGGTATATTAAGACTATATAAGGAGATTTCCGACTATATCCATTTAAGCAATCAGCACGTACATGCTTCGAAATATTTTGATGATGAAGGTGAAGTAAGACTAAAGGTTATAGATGTAAACAAAGGAATTGATGCTTTCAGTTTAGAAGCTAAAATCAATTTTGCATATAATATGTTAGAAGTAGTAAAGCTGGTTTTTATTGTTTTAGATAGATGGAAACCATCACTGCATTTGTCAAACATGCTTGCAGGGTCAACCGGACACTTCCAGGGTTCATAAAGAAACCGGTTAATTAAAAGCGTTAAATCCGGTAAAACCCGTAACTAAGATTTTACATTTCTGACTTGCAAAATTTCAATATGCATTTTCTACCTTGTGTAACATTTGATTTAACCTGACCTGTCTATCACACAAATTTTAAATAATTACGAAACCATGAAAAAATTAAAGCTTAAACCATCTGATCTGGCCGAGCCGGTCACTGCAGAAGAATTAACAAAATTAACGGTAAAACCTGATGATGGTTCTGACCTGGAAGAAGGCGGCGGGGAAGAAGGCGGCGAGGAAGATGGGGGTATAGGTGATGAAGGTATAGAAGGCGGTGGAGACGCAGGCACAGGTGATGATGACGGTACTGATGATGACGGTACTGATGATGACGGTACAGAAGACGATGGAACCGATGACGGAGACGACGGAGATGATGACGATGATGACGATGATGACGGAGATGATGACGATGATGACGACGACGACGATGATTGTGGCGATGATGATGATGATGACGACGACGATAGTTGCAGTGATGGTGATGACGATGATGATGACGACGATAATTTAAAAAAGAAAGTTCCCCAAAAACCTAGTCAAAAAACAGTTAAAAACCAGGTCAAAAATATCAAAGCTAAAATGATTCGCTACATGGACAGCGATGGCAACTGCGTCTGTAAAGACCCTTGCTCTTCAAAGGACCAGGCAGCGGGAGCCAGCGCATCAAGCCTGTATAACAATAGCTCGGTACAGTTAACGATCAACAGTGGCGACCTGTATTCTTCTAGTAACGATTATGAACATGGTTTTCTGATTAATGATGTTTCGGGCAATATTGAAACCAGTGCAGTACAAACGTCAAACAGCTCGACGAGCCTGGATTTTACAGGTCAGGACGCTACGACAATAGGAGACCTGCATACCCACCCGAATGACAATTATCCACCTTCTGTTGAAGATATATTAAGTATAGCAGGGGGCCCAGGAAGTAACGCTCCGAATTTGCAGACATCACTGGTTATTACACAGAATGGCACGATCTACGCATTGGTAGTCACCGACAGGACATTGGCTAATGAATTTTTCACTAATTATAAGAATGATTTAGCGCCAAATGGCTATTGGGAACCTAATACCACGCCTTATGCAGATTACACAGCGGCCTATAATTCATTTATCAGCCAATCGGGTGCAACCGCTGAAGAAGCAACCGCTTATGCCCAGGCTTATGTTCTTCGAAACGCAGGAATCAGTCTGGTTACGGCAGCCCCGGGTTCAGGAACATTGACCAAAATTGGCGCAGAAAATGTGAATGGCACTTTTTCAAAGGCAGATTGTCCTCCGGCTAATTAAGCCAGTTTTCCCGGTTGCCGGCTCATCCCGGCAACCGGGATTATTTCTCTTCAATAATAAAATCACATCATTATGAATTTATTAAAAGCAGTTATCCTTTTTTTTATTATTCCAGGTTTAGCGAACGCTCAGGAAATTAAAATCGCTATGGACAAACCGCAAAACCCCTCTGCGAAAGAATTATACAAGACTGATCATGCCGGCGATTATATCTGTAAAAGCACGAATCTGAATTCCTGCCCAAAGCAAAGCTTTGTCGGCCTGGTATACCAATCGGTTATAAACAAAGACGCCGGCGAGGCCGTACTGTATATTAACGGGGATTCCCCCGGACAAACGCTGACAATTTTAATAGCGAATAATAAATTATCAAATAAAGAAGTACAAAGACTGACAGGTTATTATGCTTTTGTAACCGGCGTTATCACAACTGTGTCGGGTAAGCCTGCTATTAAGTTATCTGGCTGGAACGAAATCTCATTCCAGGAACCCTTTTACAAGGAACCGTTAAGTTATCGGTTGATCGGCGATCAGGTTAAGCCTTATTATAAATCACTGTCAGAGTTTTCCGGGGATACGGTAAGTTATTTGTTCGATAATTTTTTATTTCACCAGAACATCTACAAAAGAAAATCCCTGTCTTATTTAATTTCTAAAATTAATCTGCCTATAAACGGGATTTCATTTATAACTGCAGAAAATACACATCAGATCAGAGGAATAAATATTGAGTTTGATGAACTCAAGGATATTAATAAAAAAACTTTTCAGAAAATGCCAGCGGTGCTCAAAATCTACTTTGCCGGTAAAATGGAAAAAAAAGACATCAGACTGAATAAACATCCTTATTCCGGTTTAATTCGCGCGTATGGCCAGGGAATCATCGACAGTGTCAGTTACTGGCATTTTTAAAACTTCCGGGCATAAGGCTATAACGCCAGATAGTGCAAAATCGGCATGCTTCGTCACGATCAAACGCAAAGGCTTCATTATTCTGCGTACAGAATTTTATCTGGACGGTCGTTGTTTGTAAAAAGTAATAGTCCGGCCAGTGATACCGGGTAATAATTACCAATTTTAATAAGCAATCATTTACAGGATTCTGATATCCTAATCCGTGACCGCCTGCACAATAGGTTTAACAGGCAGGCATCATTCAATTCATCTGATCCATTATCTTCCTTGGTAATCAACATATTACACGCAAAATTACCATTCAGCTCCATGACTTATTAGTTTTGTATAACCTTAATTATTCCAATAAAAATACCAACTATATGAAAAAATTAAAATTAAAAAAAATGATCTGAGCGATCCTGTAACTCCTGAAGAATCAAAAAAAACAACTGCGGTGCCTGATGATGGATCTGACCTGGAAGATGGCGGAGAGGACGACGGGGGAATCGGGGATGAAGGAATATAGGGTGGTGGTGATGAAGGCCTGGAAGATGATGGCGCAGACGAGGACGGTACTGACGATGGAGACGACGACGATGATGAGGGAGACGATGACGATGATGAGGGAGATGATGATGATGACTGTAATGAGGGAGATGACGACGATGATGATGACGACGATGCCGTGTCAGCCAGAACCGCAAAGAAAAACATTGAAAATTCACCGGCAAAAAAAATCATCAAAGTAAGAGATATTAACGGCGAATGTGTAGAGTGTGATCCCAGCGATCCTAACTCAAGTTGCTATGATCCGATGTTGCTGATCCTACCGGTGAAGGCTGTAGCGGTGATCCCTGCGGCGTTTTTACAGCAATGCTGAATTTTCTGAAGACCTACAGCAATGTGGCGGGAAGTGTCGGTGCGTTATCAGCTGCGGAGGCTGCGGATAACATGTTCTCTACGTTTTTAAGTAGTATGACCTCAATACTGCCTTCGGGAACTAATTATTCATTCAGCACCGATTATCCGCCTGGAAGTTCGTCATTAGACGCAAACGGCGCTTTTAGTATCACGGTCGACGGTGTAACCACTCATGCAACCGCCGTTACGCCAACAACCGCTGGCCAGACTGATTTCACGATCTATTTATCTCCGCTGGCGATCAATAATAACGGAAATCCATGGGGCTTATCGCGGAAGAAGGCCACGAGATGATTCACGTCTGGCTGACAGCAGGGGATATGGTCTTCCGCTCGCAAATGAAGATTACCTGGCCTATACTTTTCAATCTCAGATCTGGGCGGCTGCCGGTGACAGCCAGGCGGCTCAGTTTTATAGTGATAAGGCGGCGAGTATAAAGAGTCAGCAACAGGATAACGGAGAGTGGGATACTGATGAAATGGAATCTCTTGAGAGTTCGTTACCCCGCAGTACCTTCGGCCGTAACACAGGATGCCTGTGGTTCATAATTATTAATCATAAACTATAGGCGCTATATCGTCATTTTCCGAAGCAACCCAGGAAATGAAGATATCGCGCTTATTTGAACATTATTCATGAAGATATATAAATACTTGATTATAGGCATAGTTATATTCCTGTTGCCGGGGATGTTGATTTCATCCGGCGTTCCCCCATCCAGACAACTGTACTATAAGCTTGATTCAACAGGGTTTACATTCTACCCGCATACGTTTTTGCTGGATAGTTTAAAACTTCCTGCCAGATACAGGGAACTGGAGTTCAACACTATTGTTTCGGGCTATAAAAAAACAATTTACCGGAACCTGAACCGTTTTCCAAAACCGGCACACTTAATTCCTGACAAGGTCGTTTTATCCAAATGTGATCCTTTAAAAACCTTTAGTGCAGAGGTGCATCCTGCTCTGCTCAGGTGGTATATTTCCGCGTATGATTCAAAAAAACAGGTGATTACGATTAATGATACCAGCTTGATGAAGTCTTTTCTGCACAGCCTGAAAAATAAATTCAACGCGTATCTATGGTTTCAGGTAAAGATCGGATTTTCTGAGATTCCTGTCAGGACATCTCATACCTTTTCATACAAAAGGATCACAGATGGTTATCTGATCAGGTATAGAGGGTTGCTTAAGACAGCCCCAACTTCCACGGCTGAACTCACATATTTTGTAGGAGATGATTTCAGTGTACGTCTTGTTGAAAAATCTAAGTTTATAATTCATAAATGCGGCTTCAAATAGCGTCATAAGACGGAGTCCGGACTTCGTTCATGACAATCCGATAAGCGTGTAATCATTTAATATTGATATATTCTGCTGATTCAAACCGGCCACGAACAAATGAAATGAAAATTTAAAAAGATCAAACCGGGCATAAAAGCGAGGAATGTCCAGACGAAGTTAACCAGGCCCATAAAAATCCCGGTGATAATATGAAATATAACACCGATAGTCAAGTAGATTAAAAAGAGAGGCAACGGCATAAAAGGGATGAGAAAAGCAGTGACCTGCCATAAGATTACAACCTTACCCGATATGGCAAATATCTGATCAGGCGTACACGCGATGATTTTACTTATCCATCTACTACCGTAATTCCTGTTGATTAGAATTTTTTTCAGATAATAACCGTCATGCCATTTTACCTCATATAGTTTCAAAATTCCGGAGGTGAAATAGCTGATAAAAAGCAATATTGAAAAAAAGTAGATAATTGCAAAAGACGGAGATGAGTTTACCAGACGGTCAATCAGCAAGCCCGTCAACGCAATATTATTTAACTGATCTGCCGCATTTACCATCAAAGCCGTCCGGTAATAAATCGCGTAATTAATGACCGTCAAAGTCAACAGTATCCAGAAAGAGGATGGATTGGTCAACCAGCATGGTAACAGCAGGATTCTTAAAACATTTAAGGTCAAAAAGCCTTTTTGATCAAATAAATATCCGAATACATTTGTACGAAAAAAAACATATTTCTGTTTGCGTTTTAAATATCGCCAGGATAATAGCCCGTCTTCACCGAACTGTCTGTAATTGATGAGATGCTGAATTCCGGAGAAGAAGAGAGAAATTGCAATCAACCATCTGAACACAAACAATACGTGGCTTGCGGTCGTGAAGTAACTATAAAGCATGTGATCTAGATTTAAATAATAGTTTTTCTTCGTTGTTTGCCAAAAGATATATGGAAAACCTGATTCTGCCTGTGTGTGCTTTTTTGCGTGCGTCACTTTTCACGAATGTGAGCAATAGCCTGTAATTTATATTGATGAGCCCCTGTTTGGGCAGGTATCGGCAGATCGTATTCAGGCATTTTACAATTCTCCGGTTTGCGCCCCAAAGCTCCGGACCGCCGATGTAGCTGAGTTCTTCTGTAAGACGTATAGTCCGAAGCCTGTTTCTGACAGAATACCTGATTATATAAATACCGAGGAACGGTTTTGGCGAAAACAGGTGAAAGTTAGGAACCAACCCTAAAAAATTATTCTTTTTGATCTTTTCTGTGGTGGGCTGATGAAACTGATATATAAAAATGATCATCAGCCACGTGGACAGTACCATTATTTCAAGTGTTTTCATTAATTCAGTATTGATATTGTGACAGTGGTTATGAGTTGGCTAATCTATCATTTAAATAACATACTTACAGCAACAACTCAATCAGTTGAATGCTACGCCTGGTCTCACAGGTCTTAGGTTATACAAGATGCTTCAAATAAATCAATGTGTAAACAGGCATCAGGAAGCAAATAATTCAGATCTGCGACAACAATGTTTTCCTTTGTTCGTTATCGCGGCATTTCCGGCAGATAAAGATAATCATCCGGCATCCTGTCTGGCCTTATAAACAGTAAAAAAATAGTTACGTCCAGCTGTCGTGATCATATCAAACAAAAAAATATTGCTTATTTACTAAATCCGGCGCAGTCCTCGTATTAGGTCAACCGGCGCTACCAGTTGATCAGTAATCCGAAATGCACCCATAATCGTAACATTTCTGTTAAAGTATGGCAATCAGGCGCAGCCGATTTAAATATTCGTATATTAGATAAAGGACTTGAGCCTGTTTCAATCAACAATCTTCACTAGCCAGTTTTAGTTCATATACATGAAAGTTCTAAAAACATACACTATACAAGGACGCAACATCTATTGTGACGGGCGGATCAAACTCATGAGCGCACTCATAGAATTTACACCGGCTGCATATGGTGAATCCTATACGGGATACGACCTGTTGCGCTCCCTGGAACTGAAATATCCGCTACTGTTCAAAAATGCACCGTTTGAAAGTATTCCTGATTCCTGCGCCAGAGATTTCTATCTGTTCAATGGTCATTTGATCGCACAGACAATCAACTATCTTCAGAAAAGTAATACTTTTCCTCCTTTAATTAAGAAATATGGATCAACAACCGGGGGACTTAAGATTAAGATGTTATTTGAGTACAGATCAAAACGTGCAGCAGAAATTGCTGTTAGTGCAGCCATCAGCATCATGGATGCGCTGGTAACGGCTAAAACTTATAATTATGAGCGCGATCAGCGAAAGATTGAAGCATTATTGGATAAACGGGACAACAGTCATCTCATTAAAGTATTGACAGATGAAGCAACACTGCAAAAGCTGCCTTCTTTTCATTGGGAACGAAGCCAGATTATCCAGTTCGGATTAGGGGCAAATCAGAAACGGTTACAAAGTTCTTTTACCAATCGGACAAGTTATATCGGCGTAAAGTTATCCGGGAATAAAGAGCAAACCAAGAACGTACTCAAAACATTTGGTATACCGGTTCCGGCAGGTAAACTTATATTCAATCAGCAGGAATTATCAGAAGCAATTGAAATTACCGGGTATCCACTCGTGGTCAAGCCGTTAAGCCGAAACCATGGAAAAGGTATCAGTTTACCCGTTGAAAAATATGAAGACGCCGTTTCGGCATATAATTATGCAAGAAGTTTTTCCGGACAGCGCGGCGTAATCGTGGAACAATATATCGTCGGTAATGACTACAGGGTACTTGTCATCAACCATAAATTCGTCGCTGCTGCCAAAAGAACTCCTCCGGTGATTTACGGCGATGGCAAATCGTCAGTACTTGAACTTATCAATGGCCTTAATAATGATCCCCGGAGAGGAGAGGGGCACTCCAATCCGCTCAGCATTGTCCGGATTGACCGGGAAACCGAAATGATTTTACAGCTGCACCACCTGACGGCCAATTCCGTCTTGGAGCTTCATGAAGAATTGTTTTTAAAAAACATCGCCAATATCAGTGCGGGCGGACTATCGGAAGATGTTACCGATTTAGTACATGCCCAAACAATATTTGAGATGGAAAGGGTATCCAGGCTTGTTGATCTCGATATTTGCGGAATAGATGTCATCAGCCGCGACATTGGCGAGCCGATAGGTAGCGGATCCGGCTCGGTCATCGAAGTGAACGCGGCTCCCGGATTCAGGCTGCATACCCATCCCGCAAAGGGAATAGCCAGAAATGTAGCTGAACCAGTATTTCAGATGCTATTTCCCCAGGGTACGTCTGCGCTTATTCCTGTTATAAGTGTTTCTATGGGAGTTGATTCCGGATTATTATGTCAGGATCTAGACAATTTGTTAAGAGGTGCAGGATTCACTACAGGAAGGCTTTCGGCAAAAGGACTTTTTATCAATAATTGGCATAATAGTAATCTGGAGAAATCTTCGAGAAATAAAAAAATTAACCGACTTTTCAAGGACCCAATGATCGACATGGCCATAGTGGAATGTTTGCCGGAGCAAATCATCAGGATCGGAGTCGGATTTGATGATTCCGACCTGGTAATCATAGCTGACAGCGGATTAACCACCAGCGGTCTGTCCGGTAAAGACAAACAGATATTTCGCGCGTTATTGGCCTTGATTTCGACATTGCCTGCTACGGGCCACCTGATTTTAAATGCCGATGAAATAGCTTATGCAGACCTTGCGGCAGCCGCCATATGCGAGGTTATCTACATCTCGATTAATCGGGGCAATCCCATGATAACCCGGCATATTCAGAACGGCGGACGGGCAGCGGTCATTGGTGAAGAGGATATGGTCTTTTTCGAAAGAACCGGCAAACAAAGGTCCATAATTCTGCCCGGTAATCTGACCGGAATGAAAACTCCTGATGAGTGTATACGGCGGCGGCTGGTGTGTACTTTTGTGACAGGCATGATTTACAATGCAGCACTAAATCCCGGGGCTTTTAATTCAACCGGTCATTTGTAATTATTTTAGCATGATCATCATAACACCTTACTTAAGTTTGCAGAACGGGGCTAATTACCTGATCAATTGCATCAAGGAAGACGGCGCGTTTATTTATGAAATAGACCCGATCTCCGGCAAAACAGGAAAAGGTTACAATATCCTTCGCCATGCCGGCGCAATGTTTGTACTTTATCAGGTATTGCCGATATTAAACATCCCTCATGCGCCTGCATTACTGGAAAAGAGCACTTCTTATTTAAAACTTTTTATCAAACCGTTAAATGATAGCGGAGAGCTCTTTTGCGTTGTTGAGAACGATGCTGTCAAACTGGGCGGTTCTGCATTAGCCTTATTAGCTTTGACGGCGCGTTACAAACTGATCCGGAATGAATCAGAGCTGGCACTCATGCAAAACCTTGGAAACTTTCTCGTTGGTATGCAGCAACCATCTGGAAAATTCAAGTCAAAATTCTATTTCAGTTCCCGCAGGGATTCGGGGTTTGAATCAACCTATTATCCGGGAGAGGCTATCTTGGCCCTCCTTCGCCTTTATGCCATTGATGCAAATCCAAAGTGGCTTGACACCGCGAAGGGCGGAATCGATTATCTGATCCGAAACCCGGTTCGTAATGCTAACGGAGCCCACGGACATAATCACTGGTTAGCTACAGCTCTCGTCGATTTCTTTTTGTTAACTCATGAATCGGCAGCGTATGATGAACTATGCCGGATCAGCGATGGAACTTTAGCATCCATGGATAAAAACCGGAAAAAAGGAAAAAATGGTTATACTTTCTCATCTGCGGCCATGGCGACACGGGGAGAAACGCTGACGTTAGCCCGGATGGTGGAAACGAGGTATGGTAAGGACGGTTCAGGGGTAAGGCTTGCCGCTGCAATCGAGGAGGTAATTGACTATTGTTTAAATTTTCAGATCAATAGGCCGACAACTTTCAGGCAAATCGATCTGACCGGCGGACTAATGCATGGCCGTACAAATCGTACGCTGCGGATAGATTACGCTCAGCACTTTATGCAGGTTTTAATTAATCTCACTTTAAGCGCTCAACCTGAACTGGTATAGAACATTACGAGAACTAACATACCCGGATATGAGGATGAATGGTAAAATAGCAGTTGCTGTATTGTTTAAGTTTCTAAAGGAACTGAAGGTGCCCGTTTCTAAGACATCGATCAGGGAAGAACTCGAGAAATACCGTAAAGCAGGCACGCTATCAGATATTGCGATTATTTTAAAAGAATGGCGCGTAACAGCAGAGGTTAAAAAAGTCACGCTTCCGGACTTGCTTCAATATCATTTACCGCTTATTACGTTATTTCAGGGGGCGCTGTCCTTGGTATTAAAGAACGATCAGAACAACTTCGTGGTTTCAAGTGATCAACTGGATAACGAAGTTTTCAATACCCAAGACTTTGGGAAATTTTATACCGGAAGCATCCTGGTTGCAAGCAAGGGTTCAAAATCCGGCGAACGGGATTACAGGCAGAACAGGAGAAAAGAACTGATTACATCGTTGAGGATGCCGGTTGTTGTTTTCGGGTCAATAACGTTGTTGTTAAGTTTTGTTTTAAGCCGTCATGAAGCGCTTATACTTACGAATCTTCGTATTCTTTTATTATTCGTGATCACTTTCGCCGGTGCAGTGATCACTTTGTTATTGCTTTTGCAAAATATAAATGCGAACAATCCACTGATACAAAGATTTTGCGGAAGTGACAAAGAAGCAAACTGCAACGCGGTACTATCATCCGATGCGGCGATGATCACTAATGAATTCAGTTGGTCGGAAGCAGGCTTTTTTTATTTTACCGGTAACCTTTTGATTTTATGCTTAGACGGTGACCTGAACGTAATTAAACTGCTTGCCTTGCTGAACATCCTTTGTCTGCCCTATACTTTTTACTCTATCTATTACCAGTGGCGAATTGTAAAGCAATGGTGTGTTTTCTGTTGTATTGTTCAGTTGATTTTATGGCTGCAGTTCACATTCTTTCTCGCATTGTTGCATCACATCCTTTTACCCGATCTGAAAGAACTTACCATTATAGCAACAAGTTTTGCTGTTCCTGTATTCTTCTGGATTGTTATTAAACCTTTTCTGATTGCCTCGCAAGAGCTTTCTATGGTCAGGATGCAATTAAACAGTTTAAAGTACAGCCGGCAACTATTCAATAAATTGTTGGAGGAGGAGGGGGAAAATCGTCCCCTGCTCACACAGGACGAGACCATGATATTCGGAAATGCAAATCCGGAAACTATTGTTAGCCTTGTTGTTAACCCATATTGCGGGCATTGTGCAAGAGTGTACAGAAAGATTAACAGGTGGTTAAGAACTAGGCCGGATATCAGCCTGCAGATTATATTTTCCACGGGAGGCGATCAGCAAAAAAAGCTTCTGGCAGGAGATATGATCTCCATTTACCTGACTAACGGAAAATACGAAGCGAAAAAAGCATTGACTACCTGGTTTAGGTTAAAAAAAAGGAGTTACGGGTTGTGGCGGAAGGAATTTAAAACAGTACAGCACGATACCGCGGCAGCTTTAATTGAAAAACAGGCTGCCTGGTGCCGTTCAGCGCATATCGCCGGTACGCCGGTTGTATTCGTCAACGGGTTCAGGCTTCCTGAGATTTATCAGGTAAGTGACCTTAAATACCTGGTTTAAATATAAATAAACTCTATACCTGAAATTGTGAAAGCAACTGCCATACCCGTATTTATCATTAATCTTCCCTGCCGTGAAGACCGCCGAAAAAATATCACAGAGGAATTTGCGGGAAGAGATGAGTTTAGCGCAGAATTTATCACTCCTGAAACTCACCTGATCAGAACGTTAAGTTTATGGCTTACCATAACCAAAATTATAAGGGAACAATTTCACAATAATGAATTCGTCATCATATGTGAGGATGATCACCAGTTCACTAGGCAATATGATAAAAAATTATTTTTTGAAGCAATAGAAGAGGCTGGCCGTTACGAGGCGGACCTGCTCCTCGGAGGCGTGAGCGGCTTTGAAAGTTCCATCAGGTGTTCACAGGCGATATTTTGGATAAACCGGTTTACCGGTTTACAATTCACCGTTATCTTTAAACGTTTTTTTCGTGCCATTTTAGATGCGCACTATAAAGACACTGACATTACGGATCGCAAAATTTCATTAATTTCGAAAAAGAAGTTTATGATCTACCCTTTTATTTCGACGCAAAAGGAATTTGGGTATTCAGACCTGACCGTAAAAAATAATGAAGATGGTCGGGTTGAGGCACTTTTCGAAAAAAGCGCAGAACTGATTATGCTGTATGAACGGATTTTCAAGAGATATGTGCAATTGGAGATGCAGATAGCCGCATTTTCCCCTTCTTTAGATTACGACGATATTGTCGTCCCAGCGTATGTGATAAATCTGCCTGAACGTACAGACCGGGCTGAAAATATCAGACAACAGTTTAAAGGGCGAAATGAATTTGATGTCCGTTTAATTTCTGCCATTAAACACGCAAACGGCGCTTTTGGTTTATGGCAAACCATGCTGCAAATCGTAAGGCTTGCCATTGCAAATGATGATGACATGGTGGTCATTTGCGAGGATGACCATCAATTCACTGAACATTACGATAAAATTTCTTTTTTAAAACAGGTAGTCGAATCGCATCGGTTGGGTGCAGACCTGCTTCTCGGTGGTGTAAGCCATTTCAGAAATGCGTTTTTCATTTCTGAACAAAGGTATTGGTTAAATTATTTTTATGGCTGCCAGTTTATGGTTGTGTATAAAAAATTCTTTAGAAAGATCATCGAGGAGCCGTTTGACCTTGACATCACCGCAGACGGACACCTTTCCAGGTTAACCGCTAACAAGATCGGAATTTATCCGTTTATATCCGTTCAGGATTTTTTTGGCTATTCTGATGTTAATCCGGTAAACAGCCAACCGGGGCGTGTTGAAAGGCTCTTTAATAACGCGATGAAGCGCTTGGATAATATTTATGAAATTTATACGTGGAAAGGTAACTCTATACCAGAAATTTCCACAGGATCAGCGCAAAAACCGGCGGGTTAGATTTGCGAAAGTAGTATCTTCGTGAAGTACATATTCCCTATTGATCATCAGATTGTTAAAGGTGGAGAAATCGTTCCTATGCGGGCTCCACCAGAGATGGCTCCAAAGATGTACGCTATAAATTCCGTCGAAATTATTTTCATTGCCTGATAATAATTGCGCTATACCATCTTTGGTCCAGTTAAAATGGTAAAAAGATCTTTCCTCTTCGATATACACATCTGACGGGAACCGTTGACTTAGCTGGTATGGCAGATAAGTCGAATGCGCATTCCACGAGCCGTCGAAACTTGAATAAACTTTGCTCAGCCATTGCTGAATAAAAAAACTATTTTTTTCCGAAGCGATCCATGCATTGCATAGTGACCCTCCGGTCGTTATGAATACGGGGTCAGTCGGATCGGTATGCTCTTTCCCAAGAATGCATGGTTTGTCAAAAAAAGATGAAGGTATTTTATTCACAAAAATGGTATCAATATCGGCGTAAATACCACCGTACTCCAGCAGTACTTCCAATCTTGTTATATCAGAAAGATGCGCATAACGGTATCGTTCGATTACTTTATCCCTGTAGTTGTATGCCGAAATATATTGATCTGCTTCAACTTTAACCAGGATTAGATAAGGTCTGATTTTTTTCCACCATTCGCCATATGGTAAATACTTGTAATGAAACATGATCATCTCCGGTTCATTAACCTGAAGGCATGACATTAAAGAAAGGTAATATACTAAATGAAAGGGTTCTGTTTGAGGTTTTAAGCCAAAAACAAAATGAAATTTATTAGGTACCAAATACATTGATTTTCGTTGATATAATTTGAATTTTTTAATTAAATAGCTGGGAAGTTTACAACTAATTTGTTGAACTTTATAAATCTGAAAAGTATAATTGATGGGTAGGAGTCTACCACGATTATGATTGATCTATTTTCATTAACAACTATCCATAATCAATTATTTATCGGAAATTTAAAAAAGGAACAAAAAATACGTAGGATTCATATTCCTGTACTTTTATTCAATATAGGAAAATTATCCATATATAAAGCGAAGGAGAATTTATTTAAAAATTCGGTAAAGCATTTTGTGCGCAAGCAGTACGATCAATAAAAGCGCTGACAATAAAAATAATATAAATATCCGCCTCGGAACGGAAAATCGACATAGGAGATCTTCAAGAATAACCAACACAATAAAATAATATGGTTAAAAAGAATAGTAGGTAAAAATATTTTTTAGAGGAAAATTTCATAGGCAAAGCTTCGCAAACGGTATAATTTCTGCTATGCATAATATTCCAAACAAATTGTTTCAAATAATAACGGTGATCTTAGAAATTCAAAATTCTGCCATTAATCACATCATCCCATTTTCAACGCTTAGGAGCTTAAACGACTCATTTTATGAAAAGGACGAGGCGCGTTTAACGCGCCTGCAAAAATTGATCACCTTGTGCGACCCTGTGTTTGTAGGTAAGCTGGCCGTATATGCCCGCACCAAAATGTATATGCGTTCGGTGCCGCTGGTGCTGGTTGCCGAATTGGCTAAGCTGCACTCAGGCGATAATTTGGTCGCCCGGGTTACCGATGGCGTGATCGGTCGTGCCGATGAGATCACCGAATTGCTTGACTGCTACGAATTGCTGAACGAACGTAAAGGCACTAAAAAGTTGAACCGCCTGAGCAAGCAGTTGCAAAAAGGTTTAAGCACGGCGTTTAACCGTTTTGACGAGTACCAGTTTGGTAAATACAACCGCGATGGCGCCATCAAACTGCGCGATGCTTTGTTTTTGGTTCACCCTAAAGCGAAGGACGAATTGCAGCAAGTACTGTTCAACAAAATAGTGAACGGCGACCTGCAAACGCCTTACACCTGGGAAACTGAGCTATCTGCTTTAGGTCAGCTGAATTTTGACAGCGACGAGGCCAAGGCCGAAGCGTTCCGCGCTAAGTGGGAAGAACTGATAGACAGCGGCAAGCTGGGCTACATGGCCCTGCTGCGTAACCTGCGCAACATACAAGAAGCCGGCGTAAGCTACGCGCATTTTGAAAAAGTATGCGCCCGCTTAGCCGATGCTAATGAGGTTGCTAAGGCAAAACAGTTTCCGTTCCGCTATTTGGCCGCTAACCGTGAGCTGATCAACCCAGCAGTAACCAAAGTGCCTGCGCAAAGCCTTGTTAAAAAGCTGACCGCTTTAATGCAGGGCCAAAACAAAGGTTACACCGGCGAGTTGCTGGAGGCTTTGGAAAAAGCCGTACAGGCAAGCGCCGCCAATATAAAAGGCTTCGGTTATGAAACCCGTGTGCTGTTAGCGTGCGACGTTTCGGGATCGATGCAGACACCTGTATCAGCAAAGAGTAAAATCTTGCTATACGATGTGGGCTTAATGCTGGCTATGCTGTTGCAAAGCCGTTGTAAAAACGTGGAGGTGGGTATGTTTGGCGATACTTGGAAAACCATTGTGGTGTCGCGTAACAATATTTTAGGTAACGTGCAGGAGTTTTATCGCCGCGAGGGCGAGGTGGGTTACAGCACCAATGGCTACCTGGTTATTAAGGATATATTACAGCGTAAGGTACAAATGGACAAGGTGTTCCTGTTTACTGATGCCCAATTATGGAACAGCAATAACACGACCGACCATATCCAAACCTTATGGTTGCGCTACAAAGTAGAGGTATCGCCAAACTCGAAACTCTACGTGTTCGACCTGAAAGGTTACGGACAAGCACCGTTGCAAATACTACGCAATGATGTGTACCTGGTAGCCGGCTGGAGCGATAAAGTTTTTGAAGTGTTAGCTGCTTTAGAAACGAAGGCTCGGCGCTGGATGCTGTCAATAACATAGAACCGTAAACCAAGTATGGGGAAGCTAACGCCCCACACTTTTAAAAGAAATTAAGAAATAAGGATGCCGTAGAAACGGGTTACTTCGCTCATGAAGGGGGTGGGCAGTGTGGCGCAAGCTATGCTGGAGGTTCGAGTCCTCATAAGCGAGCCCCGTCCCGCGTTCGCCTGTTGCTTCTTATAAAACATAAAAGAAGGTGCCGTAAATAAGTCTTACTTCGATCGTGAGCTGCTGGCGGGCATAGCTACGCGCAGGTAATGAATGGCTTATTACCTTTAGCCCTTCTTTTAAAAGGAATTCAAAATAAAAAAGGTGTCGTAAATGAGTGTTACTTCGCATTTAACGTCCAGGTCGCCGGTTCAAGTCCGGCCTTCAGCGTCTCGCTTTGCGAACGTCGTTGTAGCTCAGTTTGGTTAGAGCAGGAGCACCGCAAGGTGCATTTCACTTATTGCTTTTTACCCTTTTTTTAAAAACTAAAATATTAAGGTGCCGTAAATATGCGCTACTTCGTGTCGCCGGTTCGATTCCGGCCTTTGGAGCAATCCATTGTAGCTCAGTTGGTAGAGCAGTAAGCCTTTGGCTCTGCGCATATTGCCCATCGCCCTTAAGAAATAAAGAAGATGCCGTAGATCAGCGTTACTTCGCCTGTCACGCAAAAACCAAACGCTGGTTAATTGTAGCTCTTCTTTTAAAACTTAAAAGGTGCCGTAAACAGGTGTTACATCGGTTAGAGCATCTGCCACAGGCGGAAGGACGTTGGTTCAAATCCAACCAGTGATTGATTTCAGAAGTAGTTCAGTAAAAACACACCTGATGCTTTTAGCCCTTTTTTAAAACACAATGAAAGATGTCGTAGGCGGGTGATACTTCGCCTGGTGACACCGCGTAAGCGGTAGGGTTCGACTCCCATAAGACACCTGCCGGTTGTTACTCTTTCATTTATATTTTGTAACCTTATATTATTAATCATGACTGAAACTATCCTCCAAAAACTGCTCGAAATGGAGCAACTGGAAAATATAGAAATACTGTACGCCTGCGAATCGGGCAGCCGGGCCTGGGGCTTTGCCTTGCCTGATAGTGATTTTGATGTGCGTTTTATATATGCTCGACCAGTAAACGATTACCTGGGCATAACAGAGCTGCCCGACAATGTGGGATTACCTGTTAACGAGATGCTGGATATAGGCGGCTGGGATATCAAAAAAGCACTAAAACTATTCCTTAAATCGAATAGCACACTGTACGAGTGGCTGCAATCGCCAATAGTGTACCAGGAAGATTCGCTCTTTGCTGATGATCTGCGTAAGCTGATGCCAGAATACTTTTCGTTACGTGCAGGCGCCAATCATTATCTATCAATGGCGCACAATACACTTCGCGATGATCTGCAAACCGAACAAGTAAAACTGAAGCGTTACTTTTATGCACTTCGCCCGGCATTGGCTTGCTTGTGGATAGTTGAGAAACAATCGGTACCACCTATGGAATTTCAACATTTAAGGCTTATCATATCAGACAATAAAGTTCAAAACGCTATAGATGAACTGCTGGAAAGGAAAAAGATAGCTGATGAAAAAGCTTTGATAGCGCCTGTTCCTCTACTTAACCAATGGCTAAATGATACACTTGACTGGTGCAAAGCGCGCATACCTATGCTGTCATCCGAAAAGAATTACCCGGACGAATTGAATAATATTTTCAGAAAGTATATCCAGCCATGCCTACGAATAGCTAAAACAGCAAAAGGAATTGATCCTATTGGATTGTATGAGCGGCAGCACGGCTTATAACCTGAATGTTGCCGGTTCTGATGTGGATAAGAAAGGGATATTCATCATGCCGCAAAAACAGCTTTATGGTTTTGAACAATAAGATTAAATAGCCAATGCAACCAACGATGAAGTTTATTTTGAGATCGGCCGTTTTCTGGAATTATTGACAAAAAACAATCCTAACATACTGGAACTATCAAGCACACCAAAAGAGCATGTGTTATTTCGCCACCCGTTAATGGATTTGATCAAGCCCGAAGATTTCCTGTCAAAACTGTGTATGGATACTTTTGCAGGCTATGCCCAAGCACAGATTAAAAAAGCTCGTGGTCTAAATAAGAAGATCAATAGACCATTAGATGCTGAACTTAAATCTGTGCTGAATTTCTGTTTCGTAATATATAACAATGGTAGTGTCCCTATAAGGGAATGGCTGACAGATCATAAATTCACACAACAAGAATGCGGATTGGTTAATCTCGATCATTTCAGGAATGTTTATTTGCTGTCCATCAAAAGCAATTAACCAAAGGGCGATTCAAAGGACTTTTTTCAGATTCAGACGCCGATGATGTGCAATTAAGCTCCGTCCCTAAAGGGATAGAAAATATCGCTGTAATGAACTTTAACAAGGATAGCTACTCTATCTATTGCCGTGAATACAAAGAATAACAGGAATGGGAAGCAAAACGAAATGAGCAACGCTATCAAAGTACACTGTCTCACGGTAATAGTTATGATGCCAAAAACATGATGCACACTTTTCGGCTTTTAAATATGGCCGAAGAAATTGCGGTATATCAACAAGTGATCGTTAAACGTGATGATCGTGACTATCCGTAATGGTGAATTTGAGTTTGATGAGTTGATGCGAATGGTTGAAGAAAAGATGGAACTAATCAATTAGCTTATGAAAAATCAACACTGCCCGATAGGCCGGATATTCAAATGGCCGAAGATATTTTAATTCAAATTAGGAACCGCTTTTATTAACCTATTTAATTATTTAATTCTTTACCCTCCAGATAATCAAATCGAGTCCAAAATAAACCACTCTCACCCATTTTTAAAGCTCCAAAATCATCCAAATACTCTCATCGAACTTGCGCAGAAAAATCACGCATGATTTTAAAAACCTCAAAAATGTGTGAGAAATGTGTGAGAAACAAAAAACCCCACTCGCCAGAGTGGGGTTAAATCGTTGATTTTGAGGCTCCTGAGCCTGGACTCGAACCAGGGACCCTCTGATTAACAGTCAGATGCTCTAACCAGCTGAGCTACTCAGGAATCATTTTCCGTTTTGGAGTGTGCAAAAGTATAATTTCCATTGAAACTTCGCAATACTTCGCCGAAAAAAAATCAATATATTTTTAATTATAGCCAGTATTGGCTGATTAACAGGTAAATAATTTTTCGTTTCAGGGATATAAAGCATCATGAATCAGGTAATTTTATTGTAGAATACCTATAAATGAGTATTTGTGAGGTAAAATCACAATATTTGCGCAAAATACTATATAATGAGTTTAGTTGTTATTGGCAGTGTAGCGTTCGATGCTATTGAGACACCCTTTGGTAAAACTGATAAGATTGTTGGCGGCGCAGCTACCTACGCCAGTTTAGCGGCATCATATTTTAGTGATGATGTTAAAATTGTTGGTGTAGTAGGTGATGATTTCCCGCATAGCCAGATAGAGGAGTTCCATATCCATCATATCGATACCGAAGGTTTGCAGATCAAACAAGGCGAGAAGTCGTTTTTTTGGTCGGGTAAATACCATAATGATATGAACAGCCGCGATACGCTGATCACTGAACTGAATGTATTGGGCAACTTCGATCCGATCATCCCGGAAAGCTACCAGGATTGCGAATACTTGATGTTAGGTAATTTGAGCCCACAAGTGCAGCAAACGGTTATTAAACGCCTTAAAAATCGCCCTAAGCTGATTATAATGGACACCATGAACTTCTGGATGGATATTGCCATGGATGATTTGATGGAAACCATTAAACTGATTGATGTTTTAACCATTAACGATGCCGAGGCACGCCAATTATCAGGCGAATACTCATTAGTAAAAGCCGCCGCTAAGATATTGCAGATGGGCCCTAAATACCTCATCATAAAAAAAGGCGAACATGGTGCATTACTGTTTGGCGAAGGATTAATCTTTTCAGCTCCGGCATTACCATTGGCCGAAGTATTCGACCCAACCGGTGCGGGCGATACCTTTGCAGGTGGGTTTATAGGTTATCTGGCAAAGGTTAATGAGGTTAGTTTTGCAAATATGAAGAATGCCATCATCTATGGATCGGCACTGGCTTCATTCTGTGTAGAGAAATTTGGCACCGAAAAGATAAAGGACTTAACGCAAGAAGAGATAGCCGTGCGTGTACAGGAATTTGTTGTGTTATCGCAGTTTTCAATAGATTTTAAGGTTTCAATTGCCCAATAGCTTTAAACCGCATAAAAACTTCGTGAGTATGTGGGGCATCGACAAGCTCGGGTGTTAAATCCTGACCTGCCCAGTGCTCGTAGTGCTGGCCTTTGCGCCAAAGGCGGCTTTCGGTTACATCATAAATTATACCATTGTAAGCAACCCATATCTCGGGCTTATCCTGTCCGTTGCGCAAGGCTAATTGCGATTTGGTGTATTGTGCTAGCTCAGACATGGTGTATTTTAATGGATCTTGATCTGAAATATTCAAAAAAGCCGATATTCATCAGTAATAGGGCCATGCAGTAAAAATGATCTTCAATAGGTATCGTGCCTAGTCGTAACCCTAAATTTTGCGCGTTATTATACATTACCACTGGCCACGCGGTAAGTACGCCGTTAATAATGTAGAAGGGTATGAGCACCACCAAAAAAGTTATATAAAAGCGGTTAAGCCAGCGTACCTTATAAATAAATTGGAACAGGATCACCAGGAAGGCAAGCAATGTAAACGTTACCCGGGTATATAATCTGTGATGGTAAATTATCAGTATTAATATAGAAAATATGATGATTACATTGGAAACGACGCGTGTTAATCGCATATCCATTTCCCATTTTATATAATAGTTTAGGCAGGCATAAATAAATATACAAGCGAAGGGTACGGTTAAAAAGAAAAAGATCTCCTCTATAGGTAATTGCAAAATGGTGATGCCGGTTATATATTTAGGATTGAATGACCATACACCATCTACCGTAAATAATACATCCCAAAACAAAAAAACAAGTCCGGTTATTAATAAGCCCGGCCAAATGAACTTCCACTTTTTATAAAACTGAACTTTTTTGTCAAAGGACAGCACCAGTGGAAAAAGTATCGTAAAAAAATTAATAAGCAGATAAGTAAACTTCACAAAGTAAATTTAGACGTTTAAGATAGCTATTTTGAGCTGTTTTTAAATAAGATTCAACTTTTGCTGCACTAAAGCTTTGCAATAAAGTGATAGCTTGCGGGTATCAGATATACGAATCCGTTTTTGCAGTACAGTGGATGCCGGTGTTCTTGTGATTTCTTTAAAAAGCTGGAAATAATAAACATAGGCAATGTAAACTCCTAGTCGCGTTCCCTTTGGTAGTTGCTTTATCCCCTCAAAGCCAGCATCAAAATCTTTTTTAATATCAGCTTCTATCCGTTGTTTATCGGTTTCTTCAAAATTGGTAAAATCAACTTCGGGGAAATACGTGCGGCCACGTTCTTCCAGATCGGATTTTATATCCCTCAAGAAATTTACCTTTTGAAATGCGGAACCCAGGCTGCGGGCGGCTGGCAGCAAATGTAAATATTGCTTATCATCACCCCGGCAAAAAACTTTAAGGCACATCAGGCCGATAACCTCAGCCGAACCGAAGATGTAAGCCTGATAACTTTCCTTATCATGTATTTTTTTGTCGAGGTCCATTTCCATCGAACATAAAAAAGCATCTATCAAATCGTGACTGATCTGATATTGATTAACAACAGCCTGAAATGCTTGCAAAATAGGGTTGAGGCTAATTTTTTGTTCTATCGCTTGGAATGTTTCCTGTCTGAATTCGGCAATCAGTTTGTGTTTATCATGTTCATGAAAGGTATCTACAATTTCATCAGCTAATCGCACAAAACCATAAATACCATAAACCGGTGCCCTGAAATTTGAGTCAAACGCCTTAATACCAATGCTAAAGGAGGTGCTGTATTTTTGGGTGATCAACCTGCTGCAATCAAAGCAGGTTTGGGTATAAAGATCGATTTGACTGGCTTGCATAAACGCGTTAAAAGTACAAATTTAAAGCGGTATTGTTTTTTAGTCGAGGCAAAACAATTTGGTTAATTTAGGCGCTTTATGCACATGGATAACAACAAACACATAGTAGTAATTGGGGCAGGTTTCGCGGGGATGTCGGCAGCATGTATCCTGGCGAAGGCAGGCTTTAGAGTTACTATCCTGGAAAAGAACGACCAGCCCGGCGGCAGGGCACGGGTTTGGAAAAAGGATGGCTTTACTTTTGATATGGGCCCAAGCTGGTACTGGATGCCCGATGTGTTTGAAAACTTTTTCGTGCTGTTCGGTAAATCGCCTCAAGATTTTTATGAATTGAGACAGTTAGACCCGGCTTATCGTGTTTATTTTGGCAAAGATGATGAGCTTAACATACCGGCAAAGATGCCGGATTTGGAAGCACTTTTTGAAAGTATTGAACCCGGCAGCAGCAAAGGATTGCAGGCGTTTTTAAAGCAAGCCAGATACAAATACAAAGTAGGGATGGGGGAATATGTATTTCGCCCTTCGCATACTATTACCGAGTTTATAGACTGGAACCTGATCCGGAAAAGCTTTAGTATGCAATTGCTTACAGACATGAGCAAGCATGTGCGTAAGTATTTTAAAAATCCTAAATTGATAAAGCTGTTAGAGTTCCCTGTGCTTTTTTTAGGTGCGAAACCACAGGATACGCCCGCAATGTACAGTATGATGAATTATGCCGACCTAGTTTTAGGTACCTGGTACCCGATGGGGGGAATGAATGAGATTGTAAAAGCGATGGTAAGTATTGCTGAGAAAAATCAGGTTGATATAAGGCTGAATACTGAAGTGTTAAAGATAGAGGTGGAAGATAAAAAGGTAAAATACGTCATCACCAATAATGGTATTGTAGAGGTCGATTTTGTGATAACCGGAGCGGATTATGAGCATTCCGATCAAAAGTTAATAGATGAGCCTTATCGCAACTATGATCGTAAATACTGGGATAGCCGCACCATGTCGCCATCGAGCTTGTTGTTTTACATCGGAATAAATAAGAAACTGGGAGATATTAAGCACCACAATTTATTTTTTGATGAAGATTTTGAACAGCATGCCGAAGATATATACACCAAACCCCAATGGCCCGAAAAACCTTTATTTTATGTTTGTTGTCCATCAAGAACAGATAGTAGCGTAGCCCCGGAAGGTTGTGAAAACTTGTTTTTCCTGATACCATTAGCTCCGGGTTTGGAAGATAGTGATGAGCTGCGCGAGAAGTATTTTACTCTGATAGTCGACAGGTTTGAAAGCATAACCGGCGAAAGCATAAAGGATAGCATCATTGTAAAACGCAGTTATGCCATGAATGATTTTAAGGCTGATTATAACTCGTTTAAAGGCAATGCCTACGGATTGGCTAATACGCTGGCTCAAACTGCATTTTTTAAACCAGCCATGCGTGCAAAGCATATTAAAAATATGCTGTTTACAGGGCAATTAACTGTGCCGGGGCCGGGTGTGCCGCCTGCTTTAATCTCCGGGCAGGTAGCGGCAGGGGAGGCTTTGAAATATTTCACCAATAAACAAAAATAGCCTTGCAATAAGCAAGGCTACCAATGTTGTAGAGTCGTATATTTTATTAAGAGTTCATGGTACGTATCATTCTTGGTGGTGCTGATAGTGGTTGCAAGCTTAGCTGATTAATTATACCACTTACTACTTTAGGCAAATCATCAATGTTTTTTTGCGGGTCGTGGTGAACTTCGCCTACACCGTAACCTCTCCAAACCACTTTACGGGTTCTGCGGTCAATCAGGTCGATAATTAAAGTTCCTTCTTTATAATGCTCCTGTTCGGCATAAGTTAACCCGCCACTATAAGCAAACGGAGCGCCACCGTAATAGTAAGGGCTAAATCCACCCCAGCCGTAGCCGCCTCTCCAGCCGTAACCAAAGCCAAGGCCGAAACCGCCCCAGCCATAGCCACCCCAACCGTAACCGCCACCCCAGCCATAACCGCCCCAACCATAGTTAGAATAATAATTAGTCCTTGTACCCCTGCCAACAGTGGTAGTATAGCTAACCAATAAATCAGGCTGTTTTTGTGAAACAGATAATCCTTTGGTTTCTAACGCCGAAGTTGCAGCGTCTTTAATTTTAGCGTCAGCCATAGCTACATTACCGGGCGCTTTACCTTTTCCGGCGCCCATTGGCATCCATGCAAAAGTATGATACCTGCTCATGTTTGTTGTGTTAAGGCCTGCTGTATAATAGTTGTAGGTATTACAGGCAGAAAAGCTAGCTGCAATTAATACAATCAGCCCTAAGTAAATTGATCTTTTCATGGTTTTTATGCGCCCTCGGTTATATGTTGTATTAGACTAATAATCAATAAAAAGGTTTAACGGTTAAATGTTATTTTTTCAAATAAACTTCAAGCCTAACAAATCTATCAATTTGCACGCCAATGTACTTAATCGGCGGTAATATTTTTGATAGAAATACATTAGAATAACATTAAAAATTAACTATATCTGTCCTTCGCGTTTACGCATAAACCATTCGGCGCTGAGCAGGGCTAAAATCAGCACGAAGACCCACTTCAAATCCACCAGGTCGTCGTAGTGTTTTCCTTCGTAAATTATGGTTTTAATGTTGTCGTTTTTCTTGATGAGGTCGGCAAGTTTATCCATTTGCGATAGCAGCAACATTTGTCCGCCTGATTGTTTAGCGATGTTATTTAATAGCTGGTGATTAGCCGCGCTTTGGCGGGTTTCCAGGTTTAAGGCTTTTACAGTTAGCTGGCCATTAGCTGTAAATGTTTTGTTGCCCAATTTAGTACTGGCTATATAACTATATTCATCAACAGGTAGCGTGCCTGCATCTAATTGGTAGCTTTGACCATTGCGTGTAAACAGGAAACTATATTTTTTACCTGAATGCGCTGTTAATTCGATCTTTACATCAGGCGTATTAATTAGTTCCAGCGCATCGTTGTACAATTCGGCGTTAATAATTACATCTTCACCCTCATCAAAAACAGATTTAGCCGGATAAACCCTGAATTGCTGATGATTGGCATTGGCGGTTAAATATTGCACACTTTGGTCTAATAGCTCTTCCATGGCGTGATGATTGCCGTCGGTTTTATACTCGGCCAATTGCCAGCGCCATAAACCCTCACCCAATAACAGGCCAATCCGTCTACCGCCTTCATCAACAAATGAAAGTAGTGGGTAAGAGGTTGCAATGTCACCTATTTTTTGTTTAAACAATATCTGGTTGGTTGGCGAGGAGGTGTAGTTGCCAAATGGCGCCAATAGCGGCGGGAACAGGCTTATTTTTTGTTTGGTAGAATCCGATAGGGTAAAAGCCGAAAACTCCGGCAGGGGTAGCGCAAATACCTCCTGCAGCTGATTGCTATTGTCGTATATTTTCACGGCGTGTTGTGTAGCATTAAAATCCTGCAAGTTGGCTTGCGCGCCCAGCATATACCAAACTGGGATTTTAGTTTTTGTGATGATGTTTTGCAGGATGCCTGAGCTATTTGCTGTTAATTGGTGTAAGATGATCAGGCTGTAATCATTAGGTTTAATTGTGGCCAGATCGGATAATAGTACGGCTTTAACCTCATAATTTTTATCACTTTCAATATCCTGTTTTATTACATTAATATCGGGGTGCAGGTTGTTGTACACCAGCAATATCTTTTGCCGGGCATCCAGCACATCTACATAAATACTTTCGGTGTTGTTTGGGGTAGATAGTTCGTTTTTAATAGGCGCTATGCTGATGTTAAACTTACGGATGCCTTTTTTATCAGCATTGAGTTTGATGGGCACCAACTTTTGAAACGCATCCGCATTAACAGCAATATTTTGGTTTGATACTTGTCTGCCATCTTCGGTAACAGTTAAGCGCATGTTTTCGCCTTTGCTTTGGTAGGCTTGGGTTAAAACTTCAATCTCAAAATCGTTGCCTAAAAAAGCTGTTTTGTTGTAGTTGACGTTGGCAATAAGCAGGTCGCGTTTGGGCGTGGTATCGCCAAGGGCGATGGTATAGATGGTGCTTTTAATATTTCTCGCCTCGTACTGCGGGTCAGTTCCCTGGTTGTATAAACCATCGGTAGCCAGTATTATCGCGCCGATGTTTTGATTTACATAGCGCTCATTCACTTGTTTTAATGCCGAGGCAATGTCGGTTTGTTTGCCGTTGAATTTATTGGAAAGTCCGTTATTAAGCGTACGGTCAAAATTAAACTCATGGATTTCGTAATTATCTCCCAATGAAGATTTAAGTTTAGTTAAAGCCCCCTCTAAATCTCCCCCGGGAGGGGAGACTTGCTTTGGTGTTGGAAAAAGTTTGATGGATTCCGAGTTATCCTGCAAAATTAAAACCAATGGCTTTTGCGATTGATAGCTGATTGATTTTACCAATGGCGCCAGCAATAACAGCGATATAATAAATACCGCCAAAGCACGAAACGCGAACAGAATATACCGGAATTGTTTACTAAGATATACCGGCTGGCGATACATTAGCCACGCATACAAACAGCCCAACAGCAGGCAAGCCAAAGCCCACCATCCTGAAACCGCTCCCCATGTTATCGAAAATAAAAACAGCATATCCGGTAAACCAAATATGCTGTTTATTTATGAATTATATACCTTGAATTGTCATTCTTCGCTATGCTCAGAATGACAAGGAGGCTCTACAACATCCCACCATCAACCGGAATAACCTGACCGGTGATGTAAGTTGCCATGTCTGATGCCAGAAAAACGCAGGCATTGGCCACATCGGCTGTTTCACCGGCACGTTTAAGCGGGATAGCTTGTGCCCAGCCTTCAACCACTTTAGGGTCTAATACTTCGGTCATTTCGGTGCGGATAAAGCCCGGTGCTACCACGTTGGTACGTATATTTCTTGACCCTAATTCTTTAGCTATTGATTTGGAGAAGCCAATAATACCGGCTTTTGATGCCGCATAATTAGCCTGACCAGCATTACCTTGTACGCCTACAACCGAACTCATGTTAATGAACACGCCATCACGGTTCTTCATCATGATTTTTGATGCCGCTTTGGTAACATTGAATATTGATTTCAGGTTCACATCCATCACTTCGTCCCATTGCTCTTCGGTCATGCGCATTAGTAAACCATCTTTGGTTATACCGGCATTGTTAACCACAATATTTAGTGTGCCGAAATCGGCAATAATATCAGCTATTAATTTTTCGGCCTCATCAAACTTAGAAGCATCAGAACGATAACCTTTTACTTTTGTACCGTGGCTTTGCAGTTCCTGCTCTAATGCCAGTCCTTTTTCAACAGACGATAAATAGGTAAAGGCCACGTTGGCACCATGTTCAGCAAACTTTTCGGCTATTGTACGGCCTATGCCTTTTGACGCGCCTGTGATCAGCGCGGTTTTTCCTTCTAATAATTTCATGAAGCTTAATAAATTCGTTTTCGGGGAGCGAAGATAATTATTTTGGCTGAAACTGCGAAAAGCAGCTGATTTGCATCTGCAGGAAGCGATCTCCAACAATTGTTGATTGTATTTATTAACAGTAGTTGTAAGTAATAAACAGGGGTAGTATATTCGATCAACTTTTTCACAATTATTGTAACAAACCCTAATTCTTGCCATCTAACATACACTATACAGCCAAGGTACTTCAGAATAAAGCTGTAAGTTATTGTGAGAGCCCGCACCTTAAGGGTTTCGTTAAAACTAAAACAACAATCTTTTTTAAAACATGAACAATCTAATGGTTTATCTATTATGGGCTGTGCCTGTATTGATAATTTTGGTAATGTACAAATTTGTACTAAGGGTATTTTTTGGTATGGTCATCGTTCCCGACGATCGTATTGGCCTGGTAGTTAAAAAGTATACGCTATCCGGTGCCAAGCGCCTGCCCGATGGCCGTATCATCGCTATTGATGGCGAAGCCGGTATGCAAGCCAAAGCACTTGCCCCTGGTTTATACTGGCGGATGTGGCCGTGGCAATATTCAATTACTATGGCACCGTTTACTATTATCGAGCAAAATAAGCTTGGGCTGGTAAAGGCCAAAGATGGCGCTTCGTTTGATACAGGCCGTGTGTTGGGTAAGCCTGTCGATTGCGATAAGTTTCAGGATGCTATCGCGTTCCTAAATAACAATGGACAGAAAGGTCCGCAGGCGGCATTTTTAACGCCGGGTAGCTATAGGATAAATACATTTTTATTTGAAATAGAGATGGTACCTATCACCCAGGTGCATGAGAACAAAGTAGGTATTATTACCACGCTTGATGGTGAGCCACTTGAAAAAGGCGAAATAGCCGGAAACTCGGTAGCAGGCCACAAAAACTACCAGGATCCTATTGCTTTTATTAATGCGGGCGGGCGTAAGGGTTTACAGGAGGATGTGATACTTGCCGGTACTTATTACCTTAACCCATGGTTTGTTTTGGTTGAGCAGGTAGATATGGTATACATTCCGATTGGTTATGTAGGTGTAGTAAACTCCTTTGTAGGCCCTGAAGGTAAAGACACCAGCGGCGACAGCTTTAAACATGGTAACATCGTAAAAAGAAATGAAAAAGGTGTGTGGGATCAACCACTTGATCCCGGTAAGCATCCGGTGAATATCTACACCCATGCGGTTGAGGTTGTACCAACTACCAACATTGTGTTAAACTGGGCCGATAGCCGTACAGAGGCACATGAGTTGGATAAGAATCTTTGTACAATTACAGTGCGTTCGTCAGATGGTTTTACTTTCAATTTGGATGTGTCGCAAATCATTCACATACCAAGAAACGAAGCGCCAAAGGTTATAGCGCGCTTCGGTAATATGAAAAACCTGGTATCGCAGGTGCTGGAGCCTACCATTGCCAATTACTTCCGTAACTCGGCGCAAAAGAGCGACGTGATAGAGTTTTTGGCCAACCGTATACAAAGGCAGGATGATGCTAAAATGCACATCAGCAAAGTATTAAATGATTATAATGTTGTTGGGGTTGATACGCTGATAGGCGATATTGTGCCACCTGCCGCATTAATGAAAACCTTAACCGATCGTAAAATCGCGGAGCAGGAAAAGGTAACTTACGAAATACAGCGCCATGCGCAAATTGAGCGTAAAGAGTTTGAAAGCGCTAAAGCTGGTGCAGATATGCAGCCTGAAGTTGTAAAATCAACTCGCCAGGTAGAGATCAATACCCAGATGGCAGCATCAAAAGTGGCTGCATCACGTGGTGAGGCCGAAGCCAAAACTATTAACGCTAAAGCGGATGCGGAAGTTAGGATCACCATTGCCAAGGCTGATGCAGAATCGAAAACCGTTAATGCCAAAGCGGATGCAAATGCGACAGAAGTTAACGGTTTGGCTGAAGCTGCGAAAATTAAAGCGATAGGTTTATCAGAAGCGGAGGTTACCAAACAAAAAACCGAAGCCATGGGTACCGAACAATATGCTATTGTACGGGTGGCTGAAGCTTTAGCGAGCCATGGTATTAAATTAGTACCTGACATTTTGGTTAGCGGTAAAGACGGTAACGGTGGCAGCGGTATAATTGACGCGCTTATCGGGAGCGAGATGTTTAAAAAGCTGCAAACAGCTAATGAAAACATCGGCACAACAAAACCTGCCGGTGGTGAGAATACAGTTAATGAATAATTATTATTTAGCTGAAATAAAAAACACCTTCTGTAACTGGAAGGTGTTTTTTATTTTATAGAGAAATTGCTTTAATTATAATAGCCCGTTTTCAGTCTTATATTCCTTTTGCAATTCCAGCAAACAATTGGCACATAAACAGCCATCAAACAGTTCGCTTACATATTGGGTTTCATTTAAGGTAAGCTGCACTTTGGCGCACTGGCATTTTGTAAATGAATTTGCCTTGCATTCAAATGGTGCTTTGCAGCGTTCGCAATGTACTGTTTCGTGTTTGGGATGGATCACTAATAAAAATGATAAGTTAATGCTATATGTCCTGAAAACGTTTTATAAGACACTGCAGTATAACTGGAAGTTACATAAGCATCATCTGTAGTGAAATCTAAATTATTAGCTTCAGATCCAGCGAATATGAAATTGTATTTAGCCTGGATGCCTAAACTTAAATTATCGCTTACCATCACATCAACGCCTAGTTTAGGTGATATAAACTGCTGACTATATGTTGTGTTATAAGTGCTTATATCTCCCTGTCCGTCATTTGTGCTATATTTAAAAGAATTAAAATAGCTGCCTATATCAAACCCAAAATAAAATCTGGCGTTATTTGATATTGAAATATTGTATGCCGCGCCTGTGTATAGCTGTAAAGAATTAAAGCTTCCGTATTGGATGTATCCTTGTGTTGGGTCGTTACCCACAAAATAAGCGGTATCAAATTTTGGTTTGTATGATACATAACCAATGCTTGCATTAAAAGTAAAGTTGTTGTAATTATTTAAATAACTGAAGCTAAACGTTGGTGCTGCCTTAAATGTTGAACCCATATCGCCTTGTGGTACATCATAACCTGCACTTAATGATAATGCCCATGACCTGTCGCCATCTCCGCTGCCATTATCGCCGCCATAGGTTAACCCACCATTATTGCGTTTTGGAGGATCTGTGGCAGAGTACATTTGCGCATTTACAGAAGTATATAATGACACAATTAAAATTGTTAAAATTATTGTCTTAAAAGGTTTTTTGCAGCATACTGCACTGAAAATATGATACATACGGATGAGGTTGAAGGCCTAAAAGTAGTAAAATATCCGCAGTAAAAAACAAACCCGTAGAAAATAATATAGTTTAACTATTAATTATTAACTACAGGTTAAATCTTAACGGGCGCTCAAAAAAATGTTATGCAGAGCAAGTTACGCAGCCTTCTTCCATTGAACATGACGGGCCAGCAGGTACATCGTTGGTCAATTCAGCAACTACTTCAGGTATTACCGCATCCATATTTTTGCCGCCCTGGTTCTCAACAGTAAATTTAACTGCTTGCGAAGCCGCTTGTGTACGCAGATAGTACATGCCTGTTTTTAAACCTTTTTTCCATGCGTAGAAATGCATTGAAGTTAGCTTAGAAGCATTCGGCGCGTTGATGAACAAGTTTAGTGATTGTGATTGGCAAACATAAGCGCCACGGTCGGCAGCCATATCAATAATGCTGCGCATTTTTATTTCCCAAACTGTTTTGTACAGTTCTTTCACATCGGCAGGTATTTCCGCGATATCCTGGATAGAACCGTTTGCAGTGATGATCTTATCTTTCATCTCGGTATCCCAAAGGCCACGGTTAACTAAATCACGTAGTAAGTATTTGTTTACCACGATGAATTCACCGCTTAGTACACGGCGGGTGTAGATATTTGAGGTATAAGGCTCAAAGCACTCGTTATTACCTAATATTTGTGAGGTAGATGCTGTAGGCATCGGTGCAACTAATAGTGAGTTACGTACACCATGATTCATTACATCTAAACGCAGGTTTTCCCAATCCCAACGGCCGCTTTCGGGTTTTACATTCCAAAGGTCGAATTGGAATTTTCCTTGTGATAATGGTGAGCCTTTGAATGTTTCATAAGCGCCATCTTTTATAGCTAAATCCTTAGAAGCGGTCATCGCAGCGAAATAGATGGTTTCAAATATTTCGATGTTCAGTTTTTTAGCTTCTTCGCTTTCAAACGGCATGCGCAGTTGGATGAAGGTATCAGCCAAACCTTGTACACCTAAACCAATAGGGCGGTGACGTAAGTTTGAATAACGCGCTTCCTCAACAGGGTAGTAGTTATTATCGATGATCTTATTCAGATTGATAGCCGCCTGGTAAGTAACTTCATATAATTTGTTATGATCGAATACACCGTTCTGGATATACCTTGGCAATGCTAATGATGCAAGATTACAAACCGCAACTTCATTAGCATCGGTATACTCCATAATCTCGGTACACAAGTTCGAGCTTTTTATGGTGCCTAGGTTTTGTTGGTTTGATTTACCGTTAGCAGCATCTTTGTATAACAAGTATGGCGTACCTGTTTCTACCTGGGCATCTAATATCGCAAACCAAAGCTCCTGTGCTTTTACAGTTCTGCGGGCACGGCCTTCTTTTTCATATTTTTCGTACAGAGCCTCAAATTCCTTACCCCAGCAATCAGCCAATCCAGGTGCTTCGTGCGGGCAGAATAAACTCCACTCTTCATTAGCTTCTACACGGCGCATGAATAAGTCTGATACCCAAAGAGCATAGAATAAATCACGGGCACGCATTTCTTCTTTACCATGGTTTTTACGCAGGTCTAAAAAGTCGAATACATCTGCATGCCAAGGCTCTAAATAAATAGCGAAAGCGCCTTTACGTTTGCCACCACCCTGATCTACATAACGGGCAGTATCATTAAATACTTTCAGCATTGGGATGATACCGTTGCTCGTGCCATTGGTACCGCTGATGTATGAGCCTGTAGCCCTTACATTGTGGATGCTTAAACCAATACCACCAGCACTTTGAGAGATTTTAGCTGTTTGTTTTAAAGTATCGTATATGCCTTCGATGCTGTCATCCTTCATGGTTAACAGGAAGCATGATGACATTTGAGGTTTTGGTGTACCTGCGTTAAAAAGGGTTGGGGTAGCGTGCGTAAACCAACGCTCGCTCATTAAATGATATGTTTTGATAGCGCTTTCGATATCTTCTTTGTGGATACCCACCGATACACGCATGAATAAATGCTGAGGACGTTCTACTATTTTGCCTTCAACTTTTAACAGGTATGATTTTTCAAGCGTTTTGAAACCGAAGTAATCAAAACCAAAGTCACGATCATAAATGATGGTGCTGTCTAATAGCTCAGCGTTGTCCTGTATTACCTGCCAAACATCTTCAGCTATTAATGAAGAGTTTTTGCCTGTTTTCTCATCCACATACTCATATAGCTTGCGCATAGTTTCGGAGAAAGATTTGATCGTGTTTTTATGCAGGTTTGATACTGCGATGCGCGATGCCAGTAATGCATAATCCGGGTGCTTGGTAGTTAACGAAGCAGCGGTTTCAGCAGCCAGGTTATCCAATTCGGAGGTGGTTACACCATCAAACAAACCTTCAATCACCTTTTTAGCCACATCAATAGGATCAACTAAACTGAAGCCATAGCATAGTTTCTCAATCCTGGCGGTAATTTTGTCAAATTTTACCGATTCTCTTTTTCCGTCTCTTTTTATTACAAACATATCTCTTGGTATTTAGTAGCTTTTTTAAGTATCTAGTATCAAGTAGCTAGATTTTTCTTTTTAGTATCAAGTCGCTAGTATCAGGTAGCAAGACTCTTTTGTTTTTAATATTGATGATTTTGGTTTCGATAGTTAGCATGCTGATCAGTCTGGATACTTGATACTAACTACTTGATACTCTCTTAAAAATCATCATCTAATGAAAAGCTTTTGCTATCTGCTGTTGCATTTAGCACGCCGCTTTTCTGGTAGTCGCCAACACGCTTTTCGAAGAAGTTGGTTTTGCCTTGCAGCGATATCATCTCCATAAAATCAAATGGATTGGTAGCGCCATATACTTTATCGTATCCAAGCTCGCCTAACCATCTGTCGGCCACAAACTCAATGTACTGGCTCATTAATTTGGCATTCATGCCGATCAGGTTTACCGGTAATGCATCGGTAACAAATTCCTTTTCGATCTCTACCGCGTCGGTAATAATCTTGGTTGCTTGTTCTTTTGGTAATTTGTGTTCCAGCATGCGGTATAGCAAGCAAGCGAATTCGCAGTGCATACCTTCATCACGGGAGATCAATTCATTGCTGAAGGTCAATCCCGGCATTAAGCCGCGTTTCTTTAACCAGAATATAGAACAGAAGCTGCCTGAGAAGAATATACCCTCTACAGCAGCAAAAGCAATCAGGCGCTCGGCGAATGTGCCGTTGTTGATCCAACGCAAAGCCCACTCAGCTTTTTTATTTACACATGGCACAGTATCGATCGCATGAAACAGGCGATCTTTCTCAATCGGATCTTTAATGTAGGTATCAATCAGCAAGGCATAAGTTTCAGAATGGATGTTTTCCATCATGATCTGAAAACCGTAGAAACAGCGTGCCTCGGGTAACTGAACTTCACTCATAAAGTTGATGGCCAAATTCTCATTTACAATACCATCGCTGGCAGCAAAAAATGCCAGGATGTGCGAAATGAAATGCTTCTCGCCCGAGTTCATCGTTTCCCAATGCTTCATATCATCAGAAAGATCGATCTCTTCAGCAGTCCAAAAGCTGGCTTCACACTTTTTGTACATCTCCCAAATAGCGGGATACTTGATGGGCAGGATCACAAACCTGTCCTTGTTCTCTCTGAGTAATAATTCGTCTTCCTGTTTCATTTGTGCCTTGTAGTTTTGGTGTTGACAAAAGACAATTAACCGACTGCGTTCGCGGATGAAGCAGTGATAAAAAAAGACTTTTGACAAAACCTTATTCGTGAAAGTTTTGACAGGCTATGCAGGCAGGTGTCTGGCTTTTAGTTGAAGGTTGAGAGTTTTTGATTTTTCGGATTTGAATCCTATAACCTTAGCTCGCAACTTGCAACCAATTTTCACAGTTGCACGTCAGCCCATGATTTTAACATGGTTCCCTTTTAATGCCGGAAATAACCGGCTAACCCGTATAGCTTTTGTAAGAACTTATTAATCCAAATATAAGGGTCGGAGGAGGTAAAATTGTAATGATAGTTTTAAACAAGAGGCCGAGTTGTTAACAAATTGACACCTTAATTTGGTTGCTTTGAGCGGGTTAACTGTCGGAGATTAGCACCGTAAGAATTTTGTCATTTTGAAATGACGGTGGATATTTTGTAGCCGCCCCGCCCGTCCGTTTTTTTTATGGACAGGGCGGACAACCTGTGGTTTTAATTCTCGAGTGGTACAAATTTCATAGATACCGAGTTTACACAATGCCTGGTGTTTTTAGGTGTTAGATATTCACCTTCGAAAACGTGACCTAAATGCGCGCCACAATTAGCGCATACAATTTCCACCCGGCGACCATCAGCATCAGGCACGCGTTTTACTGCTCCTGGTATCTCGTCATCAAAACTTGGCCAGCCACAGTGCGATTCAAATTTGGTAGCCGAATCATACAAAGGCGCATCGCATCTTTTGCACACATATACCCCCTGTGCCTTATTGTTTAATAACGAGCCTGTGAATGGGCGCTCGGTGCCTTTATGTAGGATGATATATTCTTCTTCGGGTGTTAATTTATTGTATTCCATTATATGTTTTTGAATTAGTGATTGAGTGAATTAGTGATTTTCACTTGATACAATATACGACATTTTGAGGATGTTTTTTGTTTGTAGAATGGATGTTTACACAGTTTTGACCAACAAAAAATCCCGGCCATAAGCCAGGATTTTCAATATATCTTGGATCTTGATTCTAACCTCTTGATTCTATCTTTTATAAGTCGTTCTTCAATGAGTAATCTATTTCCTCCGGCTTTCCTACCACATTAACAATAATACCTTGCTTATTGATGATAAAGTGAGTAGGGAATTCATCTATTTTTAAATCATCATTAATAAACGCCCGCTGATCGCCCACATTGGCATAATCAAAACGCGTTTTGCTAAAGAATGCCTTCAACAGAGCTGTAGAATCAGGGGCAACGCTTATAAACAGGATGTCTTTCCGGTTTTTATATTGCTGAACAAGTTTATTAAGCTCCGGCATTTCTGCAACACATGCCCCACAGTGTATAAACCAATATTTAATTACCAGTATTTTTCCTTTGGTGTTTTCGTTGGTGTAATGATTGCCGTTAATATCGGTAAAATCAAAATTGGAAAACTTTTTGCCTACTCTTAAATAACCGTCATACGTACCACGCATATAGGCATAAATGGTTTGGCCATAGGATAATTCCTTTGCCCCATTAAGTTTATATAGTTTAAAATAGAGCTTGTTATCGGTAGAGTTGAGTAACACATATAAGTATTGGCCGGTATTAACTTGTTCTAAAAATTCCAGTTTGCTTATTTCTTTATTATTGGTATCATAAGCAGTATAGTTTTCAGTTAACATGCTTAAGGTTTGAGCTATATAGCTTGCAAAGCTGTGATCACTTTTTAATATGTCTTCAGGTTTTTCTACTGGTGTGCCAGGATTGGATGAACAAAATGAGAAATTCAGCAATGCAAATAATAGCACGCAAAGGGTGAGTGTTTTTTTCATGGTATAGGTTTTAAATTGGTATTGCTAATTTATAATATTAATTAACAAATCACCTAAACAAAAAATCCCGGCCATAAGCCAGGATTTTCCATATATCTTGATACTCGATACTAATTACTTGATACTACTTCAATAGTTCAGCCATTGCAGCACCAATTTCAGCTGGTGATTCAACAACTTTGATACCGCATTCAGTCATGATTTTCATTTTTGCAGCTGCAGTATCATCGGCACCGCCAACAATTGCGCCCGCGTGGCCCATACGGCGTCCCGGAGGCGCTGTTTGACCTGCAATGAAACCAACTACTGGTTTAGTGCCATTAGCTTTTATCCAACGAGCAGCTTCAGCTTCCATACCACCACCAATTTCACCAATCATAATGATGCCATGTGTTTCAGGGTCATTCATTAATAATTCAACAGCTTCTTTAGTAGTAGTACCGATGATCGGGTCGCCACCAATACCTATTGCGGTAGTGATGCCCATTCCGGCTTTAACAACCTGGTCAACCGCCTCATAAGTAAGCGTACCTGATTTTGATACCACACCAACGTGACCTTTTTTGAAGATAAAGCCTGGCATAATACCAATTTTAGCTTCGTCGGCAGTGATAATGCCCGGGCAGTTTGGCCCGATAAGGCGAGTATCCCTGTCGCTGATATATTCTTTTACCTGAATCATATCCTTTGTAGGGATACCTTCGGTAATACAAACAATAACTTTAATACCGGCTTCGGCAGCTTCCATAATAGCATCTGCAGCGAAAGCAGGAGGTACAAATATGATAGATACATCGGCGCCTGTTTTGTCAACAGCGTCTTTTACAGTGTTAAAAATTGGCCTGTCAAGGTGGGTTTGGCCGCCTTTACCCGGTGTAACACCACCAACAACCTGCGTACCGTAGGCTATCATTTGTTCAGCATGATAGGTACCTTCTTTACCGGTAAAACCCTGAACAATAATTTTTGAATCTTTGTTTACAAGAACACTCATTGCTGTTTTTCTTTTTTAGTAAGCGCAAAGCTAAAATATTTTTGTGCCCTGCGATGCTGTTGGCGTAATTTTTTTGTAAAAGTTTGATGAATAATCCCCGGCGTCATTGCGAGGAGTGTAACGACGTGTCAATCCCCGATATACAGAGCGGATTTGTAAAGTCGGGGATTGCCACGCTACCGCTCGCAATGACGATGATGGAGACTGCTTGATGAGTTGACTCACCCGACTATGCTGCGCTGGTCACCCTCTCTTCGCCGGTGGCGGAAAGAGGGGATAAGCAAGAAGTTTTTACCCTCTATTCTGCTTGCAGAAGAGAGGGTGGTCGCGCGGCTGAGCGCCGACCGGGTGAGTTGATGTAACGCATGTTTTCCTGTGCTTCAGAGATAAGGACATCCTCTGAAATGAACAGAATTACTGAGAAAATATTCTACATTAGTGTCACTAAACACTATGGAAGAACAACTTGAAGAAATAAGTGGGGGCGCAGCTGTGGCACTGCACGCATTTGTGCTGTTTTTTATAGGGCCGTTTTTCTTATTTATGATTTACCTGGTGCTGAGAGTTAATTTCGGTCTTGCAACGGTTAGTATGACATTAGTGGTTATTGCGCTGTTTGCAGTGCTATTAAAACTTGTGCTATCATCTGCCGATTTATATTTTTCGAGAGATGTGATTGTGGTCAAGAAAATTTTCAGTACAAAAAGAATACCTGTTACAAATTACAAAACCATTGATGAAGCATTTATGCCCAATAAATATTATGTTGAATTTAACGATGGTTCAAAAGTGTATTTTACTTTAAAAACTAGCGACCTGTTTAAAAGGATAACGACAGAGGGAAATATGTCACCAATCTTGATAAAGAGATTTGAGGAAAAGAAAAGTACTGTTGCAGGAAATACTATTCTCTAATCTATGCAAGCTTCGCCGGCGGCGGAAAGAGGGTAATATACTATTGTTATTGCGAGGAACGAAGCAATCGCGAACTATGCAAGATCGCTTTTCTACGTGCGATTGCTTCGTTCCTCGCAATGACATGATGGAGAGCCGGCTAACCCAAAACTCGCCCTTCAGGGGGCTGGGGGGTAAATTCTCCCTCACTCTTCGCCACAACAATAGTCGCAATACCATTGCCTATTAAATTGGTGATAGCCCGGGCTTCCGACATAAACCTGTCTATCCCTAATAATATCGCCACACCCTCAATGGGGATTATTTTTATAGCTGCCAGTGTTGATGTCAATACAATAAAGCCACCGCCTGTTACTGCCGCCGCGCCTTTGGAGGTGAGCATCAGAATACCGATAATCACCAATTGCTGTTCGATGCTGAGATCGATATGGAAAACCTGCGCTAAAAATATAACCGCCATTGACATGTAAATGGTAGTGCCATCCAGATTAAAGCTATAGCCGGTAGGGATCACCAAACCAACAACAGATTTGGAGCAGCCGTATTTCTCCATCTTCTCTATCATGCTGGGCAGGGCCGATTCGGAGGAGGATGTGCCTAATACCAGCAGTATTTCATCCTTAATATATTTAAGGTAATGCCACAGGCTGAATTTGTAAATGCGGCATACGATATTCAGCACCACAAAAATAAACAGGAACATGGTAAGGTAAACCGCGCCCAACAAATGCATCATGGGTTGCAGGGTACTGATGCCGTAAGTGCCCACGGTATAAGCCATCCCGCCGAAGGCTCCAATTGGTGCTAGCCGCATAATTACCTTCATAATGTTGAAGAATACTTTGGATATTTTGTCGATGCCGGAAACGATGGATTTACCAGCTTCGCCCATTTTACTGATGCCATATCCAAACAGTATCGCGAAGAATAATACCTGCAAAATATCGCCGGTAGAAAAAGCATTAAATATATTGGAGGGTACAATGTGCGTAAAAAACTCGCCCCAGTGCATGTCGGCGGCGGCTTTTTCGTATCCGGCTATTTTATCGGCATTGGCAGCAACTGTTGGATGATTGATGAAACCCTCGCCGGGTTTAAGTACGTTGGCTACTATGAGGCCAATGACAAGGGCAAAGGTAGTCATGATCTCGAAGTACAATATCGCCTTGCCGCCAACACGGCCTACTTTTTTCATATCGTCAACACCGGCAATACCTAATACTATGGTGCAGAAAATGATAGGCACAATCAGCATCGTGATCATGTTGATGAATGTTTTGCTGATGGTTTGCGCGGTAGGGGCAAATCCTTTAAAGTAAACACCCACAATAACGCCTAATATAATGGCAGTGATTACCTGGAAAGTTAAATTGGATAATAATCGCTTCATAATTGGAAAAACAAGTATAGCGAATAAATTGGTTTTTATGACTGTAGTCTAAGACTACAGTCATAGTCGTTCGAAGTTAAAAACTTCGGACAGCGGGATTTTTATGATTGTTTTCCGCAGGGTGTCTGTCCATCCGGGGTGCATACACCATGTGGACGAACAGCGGAGAACTTTGTATTTAGCAATTTTGTCATTGCGAGGAACGAAGCAATCGCGAACTTTGCAATTCGATTTGCTTCCGTGCGATTGCTTCGTTCCTCGCAATGACAGTTTTTAATATTTATACTGCAATTAGCAATCCTGATGCTTGCAATCTTCTGTAGAAAACTCAGGCTCAAAGGTACTGTGACTAATATCCAAATGCTGCAAACGGTGGCGAAGATCGTGTTTGATATTATCGAACAAGCTTAAATGCTCCGGGTCGACAACCAGGTGCGCCGTTAGCGCGTTCTCGGTGGTGCTCAATGCCCACACATGCATGTGGTGCACATCAATAACACCTTTGGCTTTAAGTAATTCTGCTTTTATTTTGTCGAGGTTTAATTCTTTAGGCACCCCGTCCATTTCTAATCGTAAGCTGTCGTTTAACAGGCTCCATGTGCCACGTAAAATGATGATGGCTATAAAGATACTTACAATACTATCCAGCATATAGAAATGCGTAAAGTAGATGATAACACCCGAAATTACTACGCCTAAAGATACAATGGCATCCATAGCCATGTGCATATAGGTGCTTTTTATATTCAGGTCGCCATCTTTACCCTTAACAAAAAGGTAGGCGGTAAATGCATTAACGCCAATGCCAATTAAGGCTACCCATGCCATGGTACCACCCTCGATAGTTGCAGGGTGTATAAACCTGATCACGGCTTCATAAACAATTACACCTACCGAGGCAAAAAGAATAACCGCGTTAAAAAACGATACGATGATGGTGGAACGTTTGTAGCCATAAGTATATTTATTGTTTGAGCTTACTTTAGTTAGCTTAAAGGCTAATAATGCCAATGCAAGTGCTGCAACATCGCTCAGGTTATGGCCTGCATCAGTTAATAAAGATAAGGAGTGTATATATAAACCCGCTATCACCTCAATAATAACAAAAGCCGAATTTAGAATGATACCTATGATAAAGGCTGCATTTAAATTATCAATTTTAGGAGCGTCGTGATGATGGTGACCGAATAACCCATGCGAATGGTCATGGTCGTGTGAATGGGAGTGATCATGCGAATGTGAATGATCGTGCGAAGGGGAATGCTCTGACATAGTGCAAAGCTAGCCAAATTAACAATCCAAAACAATTACCTGATGAATATCAGCCACAATATCAGCACTAATAGCGCATATTTTACACCGTAATACAAATTGTAGTTATAAGCCTTCAATCTTTTACCAACAATCCTGATGGAATAGATGTATCTGAATACTTTATTGATGTTACCTGTTTTATCCTCGCCCATATTAGGTGATGCCGCCGCCGCCATAATAAACCAGCCGAAAAACTTATTCCAGCCACGGCCAAACATGGTTTTTACCGGGCGCTCCACATCACAAAACAGAATTATACGGTCAACGTCAGTCTTATTCTGCGCGTAATGGATATAGGTTTCATCAAACAGTACATCTTCGCCATCCCGCCAGGCATAGGGCTGCCCATCTACTACTATATTACAAGCATCGGAGTTCGGCGTGATCAAACCTAAATGATAGCGCAGCGAGCCTGCATAAGGGTCGCGGTGCTTTAATAATTCACTGCCAGCAGGCAGTACCGCGAACATTGCTGCTTTGACTGATGGGATCTGTTTTAATAACTCAACCGTTTGAGGGCAATATTTAGTTGCTGATGGGTGAAAATCATCATACCATTTTAAATAAAAGCGTTTCCATCCCCTGCGGAAAAAGGAATTAAAACCAACATCGTTCAATTTATCCGATCCTTTGATCAACTCTTCCTGCTCAAGCAGCAAAGCTTCATCACGTATAGTTTCCCATTTGTTTTTTAGCAAGTTAAGTTGCGGGAATGATTCGGTTTTGATATAAGGTTTATTTTCAACGCCTGATAAGGCATACATCGGCACATTAATAGGCGCCATAAAAGTTGAATGATCTGTAAGTTGCCTGAAAAACTTGTACCTTACTTTACCACGATAATGAATAATGATGGTTGAAATGATTAGGACATAGAAGAAAATAAATTTCCCCGATACCAGTTCAGTAGTAATTTGATGCATAGGAAGACATTTAATTAACTAATAGAATAAATATAAGGGCATTATTTTTCCAACAAAAACAGAAAAAAGTTTTTGACAAAAATGTGACGGTGGCAAAACTGTGGTAATTCAGCCAGATTTATTCGTGGTGGTAAGGCTCGCCTTTTATAATGGTGAAGGCACGGTACAACTGTTCAGTAAAAAATAAGCGCACCATCTGGTGCGAAAAGGTCATGCGCGATAGCGATATTTTATCATTGGCCCGCTGGTAAACGGTTTCGTAAAAGCCATAAGGTCCGCCTACAATAAAAATTAAACTTGCTGTAGCGCTGATATTCTTCTTTTCGAGATAGGTTGCGAATTTCTTAGAGGTAAGCTCCATACCGTTCTCATCTAATAAGATTACATGGTCGGTAGGTGCGATTTTTTTCAAGATCATTTCGGCCTCTTTACTTTTTTGCTGCTCAGGGGTGAGGGCCTTGGTGTTTTTCAGTTCAGGCAAGTCGATCATCTCCAAACGGGTATAATGCTTCAGGCGTTTAACATATTTTTCAATGCCATCTTTCAAATAAGCGTCCTCAGTTTTACCGACTGTTAAAAAAGTGATCTTCATATCAAAAACAAAATAAGCGTTTATTTAAAATATAAGTGCTTATTTAGCTTGATTTTTTAAACGCAAATGGAACAGGATACTATTAACGACTATAACCTACGCATAAATGCTGCTAATGCAGAAGTTAACAAATATAAAAAGCTGATCAATATCTACTCCTTTTTAAGGCTGGGATTGATCGGATTATTGGTGATAGCCATTTACCTGGGTAATACACAAAACAACTTCACCATTATTGCTGGGGCGATTGTTATTGTACTTTTTGGCTTTGCGTGGCTGGTATCAAAACAAAGTGGGTTTGAGGATGAAAAGAAGTATTTTGAAAACCTGGTAAAGGTGAATGAAAACGAAATTAACAGCATACTGCACCACACCAACATGTATGATAATGGTGCCGCATTTAGCAACGATAAACACTTTTATAGCGCCGATCTGGATATTTTTGGCAGTTCATCACTGTATCAGCTCATCAACCGCTCTGCAACTATTGCGGGCAATAATAAACTCGGCGAATGGCTGAATGCGCCTTCAGAAAAGAATATTGTTCTATCACGACAAGATGCCGTAAAGGAAATTGCCTCAAAGCATGATTGGAAGGCAGATATGCAGGCCCGCCTTTTATTTGCCAACAGCAGGGATGCCATCCAACTGAACATGCTGTTTGCTTACCTGAAGTTACCACTTGATATTCCCGGTGAAAAATGGTTAAGCGTGTATATCAAAATTGCCCCCTTGTTATTATCAGCTGCTATTGTAGCGAGCATTTATTTTTCGCCCATAACTTTTTTCGCCGTAGGCCTGGGTATTTTTAATTTATTGATATTAAATTCAAAAGGTGAGATTATCATGAAGTCGGCGGCTATTGCCGATAAAATAGGCCAGGTGCTGGCTAATTACGCGGTGGTATTAAAAGTGATTGAAGCAGAAAAGTGGCAATCGGCAAAATGTGCTGAGCTCAATCAAAAGCTAAATAACGGGCAAACCAATAAAAGCATAGAGGGCCTGGCTAAGCTTATAAATAAGCTCGGATATAACCTCATTATGATAGTTAACTTCGTGTTGAATGTTTTCTTTTTATGGTCGTTAAAACAGGTTATCGCCATTGAAAACTGGAAGCGTGACAATAAACAGGATATTGAAACCGCCTTTGATGTAATAGCTGAATTTGAGGCATTGATCAGCTTATCATCGTTAGCTATCAATTATCCAAAATGGGGCTTCCCGCAGATAGCCGATGGCGAGGCATATACCATCACCGCAAATAATATAGCTCATCCACTGATCAACAATAAATATAGTGTAAGCAACAATTATGAGCTGAACGATGCTTTTAAGATAGATATTATCACCGGATCAAACATGGCGGGTAAAAGTACCTTTTTGCGTACCATTGGGATTAATACTATATTGGCTTTATCGGGAGCACCGGTTTGTGCCGATGATATGACCGTATCGGTGATTACCATTGTGAGCTACATGCGTATTAAGGATTCACTGAACGAAAGCACCTCAACCTTTAAAGCCGAACTTGACCGCTTGCAAATGCTGCTGGCTGCGGTTGAAAACGAGCGTAAGGTTTTCTTTTTGATAGATGAGATGCTGCGCGGCACTAACTCAGTTGATAAATACCTGGGCTCGAAAGCGGTAATTGAGCAGCTCATCAGCAAAAAAGGTGTTGGCATGGTTGCTACTCACGATTTGCAAATTGCCGAGTTGGAAAAGAAATACCCTGATTATATCCGCAACTTCTATTTCGATATACAGGTAGTAAACGGCGAAATGCTGTTCGACTACAAAATGAAGCATGGCGAATGCAAAACCTTTAATGCTTCGTTATTGCTAAAACAGATAGGGATTGACGTGGATGCGGTAAATTAATCTAGGAACCTGTCTAAAACTAATAAAAAACTATCGTCATTGCGAGCGAAGCGTGGCAATCCCAAGCTATGCAGAGCCGTTCTGTAAGTAGGGGATTGCCACGCTTCGCTCGCAATGACGCTTTGCTTTTGGGGTTTGTATAAAAACAAGATTCAATCGTTTTAGGGCAGCTTCTAACAAAAAAGACCCTCGTAAAACAAGGGCCTTTTTGACTTATACAATTGTGGTTTTATTATTTTGCGCCTCCAGCGGCTGGTGCGCTGCCCATACCCTGATCATCCTGTTTTTCATCATCAGGATTATTGCTTTTCGTTTTAGGGTTGCTAAAGGTAATTTTACCAAAGCTATAGCTAAACGTTAAACCAACAGAGCGGAACGGAAAGGCGGTGCTGCTGGTTTGTGTCAAACCAGGACCAGTTATGTTTTGATCGAAGTATTTATACTTGTTAAACGGTTGCAGTACGTTAACACCAATCGAGGCTTTTTTATTATCAAATTGCTTTCTTACACCGAAGCCTAACAAACTGAACGATGGGTTAGTACCTTGAATAGTACGGCGTGGTGAATTCTCAATAGCGAAAACCTGGCCTACAATACTTTTTAGATCAACCTCAGCCATACCGAATGCGTTGTATTGAATATAAGTGCCTTCAGCGCTATGGTCTGAAGCGAACAGGCCGGTAGGATCTGGACTATAAGTATATGCATTAATACTCCCCCTAATGGTTAATATTTTGATCGGATTAATTGAGCCAAAAAAGCTTGAACCCCATGAGTTATTGCTACCTATGTTTTGATAGGTGCTTACCGTACCAACATTGCTTTTTGCTGCTGATCCGGTGCTATCTGGAACTACTATGCTTTCTATCAATCCATTAATGTGTTTGTAATAAATTGAGAAGTTAATTACCGAAGATTTAATGAACGTATTGTAGTTCAACTCAACCGTTTGCGAAATTTCAGGGCGCAGATCAGGATTACCTTCTGATTCGCTCTGTGGATTACTCATATTAACAAACGGGTTAAGGTAAGTTAAGCTTGGGCGGGTTATACGTTTGCTGTAACTTAATTTCAGCGTTTGCGATGTACCAAACTGTTTTTGAATGGTTAAGCTTGGGATGAATATGTTGTAATTCTGTTCAACTGCCGGCAAATTCGGTTCTTCGCTAATCGCATCACCGTTAATTGTTGTGTTTTCAAACCTACCACCTGCTAATATGGTGTAATTTTTAGGCAGCGTGATTGTAAACACTGAGTATCCTGCGTAAACATTTTGATTATAATCATAAATATCGCTGTTAACCGGGTCCAGTACATCAAGGTCATCACCACCAAAAGTATCAAAATCACTATTCAGTCTTCTGATGGTTGTTTTACCACCTGCCTCAAATTTTAACACTTTGCTAATCGGCAGGGTATAATCAACCTGGAAAGTATATTCATTGTTTGTACCATCATTTAAACCTCTTTGGTTTGAGTAAGGCACTACCCCTGCTTCACCTGTGTAGGTGTTAGTATAATCAGTGTTTACTATACTGTGGCTCCATTGCGCCGATAAGTCCAGCTCTTCACCTTCTTTATGAAATTTATGCGTATAGTCTACACTCCAGTCAAATCCATAAAACAGGTTATGCTGTATGGTTTGATTATCGTAGATATTATTGTACGTACTGTCAGCTCCTTTACTGCTAAGCATACTACCGCTTGATGTGTTATGCGAAGGCCCGGTTTGATTAAAACCACCCCTGTTATACCTGAAAGTTGATGTAATGCTGTTATAACTGTTAACATCATACCCGGCGGTAATTGAACTGATAGTGCCGTATCGCTTAATAATGCTGGTACGATTTGCAGTGTTATGCGCGGTATCCGGTGCCTTGGTTATATACTGGTTAAAATTAGTAATTGACGTTTGCGGCCAGGTAAGGTTACCACCAATATTGGCCGAAATACTGAACCTGTTTTTATTATAATTTAAATTAAAGTTACCATTGTTTTGGCGTGTACCAATACCGCCGCTAACCGAGCCACTTAAGCCCGACGCATTTTTTTGTTTGGTGATGATATTGATGATGCCTGCAGAACCTTCTGCATCATATTTTGCAGAGGGTGAGGTAATAACCTCGATGCTCTTGATCTGATCGGCAGGAATGGTTTTTAATACATCAGATAAACTGGCCGACATAGCGCCAGATGGTTTACCATTGATTAATACCTTAACATTCGCATCACCACGTAAAGAAACGTTGCCGTTAATATCAACAGCTACCAATGGTACTTTTTGTAATACGTCGCTCGCGTTGCCGCCAACGTTGGTAATATCCTTCTCGGCGTTGTAAACTATCTTGTCGATATGGCTTTCAATAAGTGGCGCGTTTGCTGTGATTTGAACCTCGCCAAGGTCGCCGTTATCGGGCCTTATTTTAATACTCCCCAGGTTGGCGTCAGGTTTTGAACCGCTGGTAACAACCGGGTTTATGGTTTTAGTTTTATAACCACCAACAAATGTAATAGTAACCCTATAGCTGCCCGGGTGGATATTATAAATTTTAAAACCGCCATTAGCATCAGTAAGCATACCGTTTAGCGGGGTTTTTCCACTGCTCAGGTAGATGGCTACACTGGCGTATTGAACAGGCTTTTTAGTAACCGAGTCGATAACCGTCCCGGCTATTTTACCTGTAATTGTAGACCCGCCAAACTGCGCTTTTGCCGACAGCATGGAGCCTAATAATAAAATTAATATGTAAAAACGTTTCATTTTTTGATTCTTTTGGAAATTGGAGGCGAAAATACCCGAATTGTTACAATTAATTTGTCAAAATTAATTAATTATAGCATAACATATTGTAAATGTTACACTAAGAGATTTGGAAAATAAATAGGTCTTAGAAAGAAATGTCATTGCGAGGAACGAAGCAATCGCATGCTATACAGAGTTAAATGCATAGTTCGCGATTGCTTCGTTCCTCGCAATGACAATAAATTAAAAATCTTGGCTTATACAACCATATTCACAATCCGACCCTTCACCACAATAACTTTTTTGGGTGCTTTACCATCCAAATACCTCAACACGTCAGCATTTGCCAAAACAACAGCTTCGGTAGCCGAAGCATCCAGACTAAGGGATATACTCAAGTTCATTTTGGTTTTTCCGTTGATAGAAATAGGGTAGGCGAACTCATCCTCAATTAAATAAGTGCCATTAAATTTAGGATAGGTTGCATAGGATAAAGTACCTGCTTCATTACCTAGTAAAGTCCACAGTTCTTCGCAAATATGCGGTGCGTATGATGACAGAATGATCACCATATCCTGCAATATCGCTTTGTTATTACATTTTAAGTCAGTCAACTCATTAACCGCAATCATAAAGCTGGAAACGGATGTGTTGAACGAGAATCGCTCCACATCTTCCTCCACTTTGCGGATGATTTTGTGTAATGATTTTAATTCCGCTTTGCTTGGTTCAGCATCTGATACCGTGAATACCCATTGATCATTGTGAAATAACCTCCAGAACTTACGCAGGAACTTAAACACACCCTCAATACCATTGGTATTCCACGGTTTGCTTTGCTCCAGCGGACCTAAAAACATCTCGTACATACGCAAAGTATCCGCGCCATAACGAGCGATCAGATCATCTGGGTTAACCACATTGAATTTAGATTTCGACATCTTTTCAACTTCCCATCCGCAAATGTAATTACCTTTAATTACATCTCCCGGTTTAGATAGAGTTCCATCTTCAAGAACCAAAATAGCATTATTGTATTCAGAACGTGACTGCCTGAATTTTTCAATATCAAGCACATCATTATTTACAATATTTACATCTACATGTAATGAACCATAGGCCAAACGTTGTTGATTTTCAAGGTAATATTTAATTTTATAATCAATATTCCATTCATCTAATAATTCCTGACCAAAGGTCTGAGTATTCACCCATCTATCAGCCTGTTTTTTTGATAGGAAATATTGTGTTTGAGATAAATCTTCCTCTTGCAAAAGCAATCGATACACAAAATTACTTCTACCCTGTATCATCCCCTGGTTTATCAGCTTTTTGAAAGGTTCTTCCTCAACTACCAGGTTCATATCCTTCATAAACTTATTCCAGAAACGGCTGTACAGCAAATGCCCGGTAGCATGCTCACTACCACCAATGTATAAATCAACATCTTTCCAATATTCCACAGCCTTTTTGGATGCGAATTCACTATCGTTATGTGCATCCATATAACGGTACCAGTACCAGCTTGATCCTGCCCAACCGGGCATGGTGCTTAGTTCGTAATCCCCCAACGGATGCTTCCAGCCCGTTGCTCTACCCAAAGGAGGCTCACCGCTTTCAGTAGGTAAATATTTATCAACCTCGGGTAAAACCAAAGGCAGTTCACTTTCTTCAATTAGATGAGGCAATCCGTCTTTAAAATAAACCGGTACCGGCTCCCCCCAATAACGTTGACGGCCAAATATGGCATCACGCATCCTGAAGTTGATCTTCGCTTTACCCGCGCCTATTTCTTCCAATTTGGCAATTACCGCTTTAGTAGCTTCGCTATAAAACAAACCGTTTATAAAATCCGAATTAATGTACCTGCCATCTTTGGTTGGGTCGGCTTCGGTTTCTATTTGCTGGATGTCCATGATCGGCACTATCGGCAAATCAAAATGCTTCGCGAATAAATAATCACGCTGATCGCCGCTTGGCACAGCCATTACAGCCCCGGTTCCATAACCGGCTAACACATAATCAGCAATCCATAACTGTATCTTATCGCCGTTAAGCGGGTTCAATACATAGCTGCCGGTAAATGCGCCCGATACCGTTTTGGTATCCGCCATCCTGTCCAACTCTGATTTCTTTTTGGTTTGGGTGATATAAGCATCAATTGCGCCCTGTTGCTCAGGCGTAGTCAATTCTTTAACCAATTCATGTTCAGGAGCCAGCACAACAAATGTCACCCCAAAAATGGTATCAACACGAGTCGTAAAAACTTCTATGTATTCTTGACTCTTGACTCTTGATTCTTGATTCTCAATCGGGAACCTCACCGAAGCACCAGTACTCTTACCGATCCAGTTCCTTTGCATTTCTTTTAAAGGCTCGGGCCAGTCAATGGTATCCAAACCTTGTAAAAGGCGTTCGGCATAAGCTGTTATGCGCATGCTCCACTGCATCATTTTCTTTTGTTCAACAGGGTAACCGCCGCGCTCGCTAAAGCCGTCTTTTACCTCGTCGTTTGCCAGTACTGTACCTAAAGCCGGACACCAATTAACCGTGCTTTCGCGAAGGTAAGTCAGGCGGTATTTTAATAGCTCAGCCTGCTGTTCATCATGGCTCATCGCTTTCCAATCGTCAGCATTAAAGCTTAAGACTTCCTCATCACACACAGCATTTATATCACCAGAACCATGTTGCTCAAAATGCTTCACCAATACACTTATCGGCTCTGCCTTCTCGATGGCTTTGTTGTACCACGAGTTGAACAGCTGCATAAATATCCACTGCGTCCATTTGTAATAATCGGGTGAACTGGTACGCACTTCACGACTCCAATCGAAAGAAAATCCGATCTGATCTAATTGCCTGCGATAGGTAGCAATGTTAGTTTCGGTAGTAATAGCAGGGTGCTGACCTGTTTGTATAGCGTATTGCTCAGCCGGCAAACCAAATGAGTCGTAACCCATGGGGTGCAGCACGTTAAAGCCTTTTAAACGTTTATATCTTGCAAAAATATCAGAAGCTATATAGCCCAGCGGGTGGCCAACATGCAGCCCCGCGCCTGATGGGTACGGGAACATATCCAGCACATAATACTTTGGTTTAGTGCTATTATCCTCAGCCTTAAAAGTTTGATGATCGGCCCAAAACTGCTGCCACTTTTGCTCTATATCTTTAAATTGATAGTCCATTTTATAATTAAGCGTATGAGGTAGCGAAATTAGTAAAATACCTATGAGTTTGGTAGTTAATTGATGATTAGTTAGGATTGGAGAAGCAAGAACCAAGATTCAAGAGCCATGATACCGAAAGAAGAAAGCTTTAGAACATTATTATGACAACAGCAAAAAAGAAAAGCCCCAACTTATGATTGGGGCTTTTCTTTATATAAATTGTGAACTATTCAATTATAAATTTCCTCTCAAATCCTGTTCGCGCTCAATGGCTTCAAATAGTGCCTTGAAGTTGCCTGCACCAAATGATTTAGCGCCTTTACGCTGGATGATCTCGAAGAATAAAGTTGGCCTGTCTTCAACCGGTTTGGTGAAAATCTGTAGTAAATATCCTTCATCATCACGGTCAACTAAAATGCCCAGTTCTTTTAGCGGTCCCAAATCCTCATCAATATGGCCAACACGATCGGTTAACTCGTCATAGTAGGAGGTAGGCACTGTTAAAAATTCTACACCGCGGCTTTGCAGGTCGGTTACGGTTTTTACAATATCGTGCGTAGCTAAAGCCATGTGCTGTACGCCTTCACCTTCGTAAAACTCCAGATATTCTTCAATTTGAGATTTCTTTTTGCCTTCCGCCGGCTCATTTATCGGGAACTTAACATAACCATTACCGTTGCTCATTACCTTGCTCATCAAGGCTGAATATTCGGTAGAGATCATTTTATCATCAAAGGTTAAAATATTCTTGAACCCCATTACATCTGCATAAAAATCAACCCATTGGTTCATTTTATGCCAGCCTACGTTGCCTACGCAATGGTCTACATATAAAAGGCCCGTATCGGTTGGATTATAGTGTGTTTCCAGTTTCTTATAACCCGGTAAAAATAATCCCTTATAATTTTTGCGCTCGATGAACATGTGCACGGTATCGCCATAAAGCATGATGCCGCTGGTGCGAACTTCGCCGTGCTCATCGGTAAATGTTTGTGGCTTTTGGTACGGTTTTGCTCCACGACTTACCGTCTGCTGAAATGCGTCGTAAGCATCATCAACCCAAAGGGCCAGTATTTTTACACCATCGCCGTGTTTTTTAATATGCTCCGCGATGGGGTGCTCCGAATGCAAAGGCGTAGTTAACACCAGGCGGATTTTGCCTTGTTGTAATACATACGAAGCCTTGTCACGCACGCCAGTCTCAGGGCCTGAATAAGCCAGATCCTGAAAGCCGAAAGCGGTTTTATAATAATGGGCAGCCTGCTTGGCGTTGCCTACATAGAATTCAACATAATCAGTACCGTTCAAAGGTAAAAAATCAGTTGTTTGGGTTGGTTTATCTAATGTTTGTGTTTGCATGGTTTGTCTTTTATATTTTTTCATCATGTCATTGCGAGGAACGAAGCAATCGCGAACTTTGCATGTTTACCTTGCTTTTGTGCGATTGCCACGCTATCGCTCGCAATGACAAAAAAGTGGGTTAAATTTTATTCTGCCCAGCCTTTATAATAATTCGGGTCTTCTATTTTAATTGCCTCCTCGGTGATCATCAGCGGGCGGAACGGGTCTATCATCACGGCTAATTCCTCTGTTGATTCCTTGCCTATTGATTTTTCAACCGAGCCGGGCGATGGTCCGTGTGGTATGCCACCGGGATGTAGCGTGATTTGCCCTTTAACCACATGCTTGCGGCTCATAAAGTCACCATCTACGTAATATAGCACCTCGTCGCTATCTACATTACTGTGGTTGTATGGCGCAGGGATGGATAGCGGGTGATAATCAAACTTGCGTGGTACAAATGAGCAGAGCACGAAGTTATTGCCCTCAAATGTCTGATGTACCGGTGGTGGTTGATGTAACCTGCCTGTTATCGGCTCAAAATCGTGTATGGATAGCGCCCATGGGTAATGGAAACCGTCCCAGCCAATAAAATCAAACGGGTGTGTACCGTAGGTATATGGGTAGATTAATCCCTGCTTTTTGATGAGGACTTTAAAGTCGCCTTTCTCGTCGTGGGTTTCCAGATCAGTTGGGCGCTTAATGTCGCGCTCACAATAAGGCGAATGTTCCATTAACTGCCCGTATTCATTCCGGTAGCGCTTTGGCGGGCGGATAGGGCTAAAGCTCTCCACTATAAACAAACGATTATCCGGCGTGTCGAACTCCAACTGGTAAATGGTACCTCGAGGAATGATCACATAATCACCATAAGCGAACTTGATTTTCCCAAAGCCGGTTTTCAGTGTCCCTGATCCCTGGTGGATGAAAATTATCTCATCCGCCTGACTATTCTTGTAGAAGTAGTCGGTCATGGATTTGCGCGGGGCCGCCAGCGAGATATGCAAGTCGCTGTTAACCAGCATTGGTTTGCGGCTTTTCAGGTAATCATCCTCGGGTGCTACGTTGAAACCGATGAGGCTGGTATGCTTCAAATGCTTTTCGCGGGCGATCTTAGGTTCAACCGAATATGGCTCGCCCAGCTCCTTAACAATAGTGGGCGGATAGGCATGATAAACCAACGAGTACAAGCTGGAGAACCCTTCGGTTGATACCAGTTCTTCAGCGTATAAAGTTCCATCGGGCTTACGGAACTGCGTATGCCGCTTTGGCGGAATTTTTCCTAATGTGTGGTAAATAGGCATAACTAATAATTGGTTTATTATTAACAGTTTACAAACTTTAAAGTTTAAAAAAGCAGGAAATAGCGCGAATGCGCCGGATCAATCCGACAATGAAAATTTTATCCCTGAAAAGAGGTAATTAGTACTGTGCCAGTACGATAGAACTGAGCATAGCATCCCTGAAAGAAGAAGCATCACTCATTGAAGTGAGGCCGAGGGAAAAATAAAAGTGCTTTTGTATGCTCATAATGGTTTAATCAAAATTAGGCTTTAAATGTTTAATATGCAAGCTTTTTTTGGTTGAGTGGTGAGTAGTTGATTAGGTTGAATGGTGCGTGCCGTACCACGGTACAAATGAGACACATGGTACATTTGGTACACTTTTAGCCCTAAAAAGCCCCTAAAACATTATGAAAACGACGATTTTACATTGATTTTAAGCCGAAATCCAGGTGGTTTTAGCCAAAAAGCAACTCATTTTCGCCCGAAAAACGCCCGAAATCGATCAAAAAAGTAATGAAAAATATAAAAAAATGCATGATTTTTACGTGTTTTCACCCTCTATGCGCCGCAGGCGGAGAGAGGGTCGACCAGCGTAGCGTAGTCGGGGTGAGTTAACTTTTCAACAAATAAAATCAACCCAATCAAGCATCCAACCAATCAACAAAAAACCTTAGCTTTGAGTGAACCAACCATTATAACCATGAAATTAGTATCCTACAAAACCGAAGACCGGGAGCACCTTGGTATTTACATAAACGGGCATATTTATAATTTAAACTCCTGCGATAAGCTGATACCCGATAATATGAGCGGATTTTTGTGGGGTGGTGATGAGCTGATGGAGCGCGCGCAAAAGGTAAACACCACCATCAGCACAGGCGAACTGGAAGCTCGCGAAGAGCTATTTTTTGAGTTGATAGCCCCCGTTCCGCACCCCACATCATGCCGGGATGGTTATGCCTTCCGTCAACATGTGGAAACTGCGCGCCGCAACAGGGGAGTGGGGATGATAGCTGAGTTCGACCAGTACCCGATATTTTATTTCACCAACCATAACGCCATACAAGGGCCCGGCGAAGTTGAATGTATGCCCGACCATTTCCAGCAGTTGGATTTTGAGCTGGAAGTAGCCGTGGTACTCAATAAAAAAGGACGAAACGTCCGTGCTGCCGAGGCGGACAGCTTCATCGCAGGTTACATGATCATGAATGATATGAGCGCCCGCACCCTGCAAATGGAGGAGATGTTGCTCAACCTTGGTCCGGCTAAGGGGAAGGATTTTTCTACGGTTATTGGTCCATGGTTAGTTACGCCTGATGAGTTGGAAGCTTACAAGGTTAAAACCAAGCCCGGCCATACTGGTAATAGTTATAATTTAAAAATGGCATGCCATGTAAATGGTAAGCAAGTTTCAGCAGGTACGATGGCGGATATGGACTGGACTTTCGCCGAGATCATTGAACGCTGCGCCTATGGCTGCGATGTTTTCCCCGGCGATGTGATTGGTTCCGGTACCGTAGGTACAGGTTGCTTCCTGGAGCTGAACGGCACCGGCAAATTAAACAACCCCAACTACCAACCCCAGTGGCTGCAACCTAATGATTTGGTTGAATTAGAAGTTAGTGGACTGGGCATGCTGGGCAATATCATCAAACAATCAGATAGTGATTTTTCGATATTGGAGTTGAAAAAAATAGGCGAACCAAGTATTTAAAAGCTTGGGTCAGAGCGATTCCCCTCTTGAGAGTAATAGCCCAGCTGTCATATGGTGGGCTATTACTCTCAAGAGGGGAATTATATATGAGTTGGAACAGAGGTGAAAATTAAGATACTACATAAAGATTTAATAATCATACATTAGAGACTTAACCACTATCGCCTTGTTATGAAATTTTTTCTTTTATTGATTTTCTTCCCAATGTATTCTTTCTCTCAGGATGGGCTGCCAATTGGCGTACGTAGTGGTACAACAATTTTTACTGTAATATCAGATACCTTAATAGTAGTAGTAGCTGATTCAAAAAGACGTGATGATAATTATTGGAACAATACTTCAAATTATGATACTGTATGTAAAATACATTCTGAAAATGAGGTAGTTTATGGATTTGCAGGATCTACCACAATGTTCAACCCAATTACAGGAGAAAATATTTTTAATGCTGATGACGAAATGAAATCTGTGTTAAAAAACAAACAATCTTTTGAAGACTATTTCAAACTTTATAATTCAGTAGCTTCATCACGACTAAAAGACATTTATACACCAATTTTCAATTCTAAAAATGGGGGTCAATTCTTTGATAGTATAAAAACCAATGGTTTATTTCAGATATTTATGACAGGATTTATAAACGATAAACCTAATTATATATCTTGGTATCTTACCATAGTGGGCGATATAAATAATTGGAAGATAATACCTACAAAGATTGATAACCATTTGAATGAGAATATCAACCCATCAAGGTATTTAATAGGCCCGTTAGGGCACACTGACGAAATACTTAATTTTTTTAAAAACGGCCATATTATAACTAATATGTATTCCGTTGAAAATTTAAATTTTTTTATGGGCTTAGAAATCAACAAAAATCCAAATGAGGTAGGTGAACCTATAAGAATATTAAGAATCAGAAAAGATAATTCAATTATGTGGCTTCAAAACCCTTGTCAATAAATACAAGCTGTCATTAGTTTCTATATATCGAACATTTGAATCTCAGTCTCCGCAGGGGCTCTCGGAGAGTACCCTGCGGTATACAATATTATTTCAGCCTGCTGTCGGCATTTTCACCGCACCACTTCCAATTCAGTTTCTATCAATAAAAAACTGCTGACTCACAATCTTGCCGTTCTCAACCTTATAAACAGCGAGTTCTACCACACGCCGACTGTCGCCACCTTTTGGCGTGATGTGCAACGAAAAAATGACACTAAAATAGCTGCCTGTAGAAATGGCATCGGATACTTTTACCTCATGTATTTCAGTATTGGCTAAGAAATCCTGCTCCCTTTGTATTAGTGCCTGTAACCCTTTAATCGGTTCAGGGCCTGCAATGGGGTCAATACTGATGGCATTGTCGCTAAAAAGTTCGGTATAAGCATCCACAAATTGGCCTGCATTGCATAATTCAATAAGGCGGGATGCGATTGTTGTTATAGCTGTCATTTTGATTATGTTTTATTTTTGATAGACTCCTTTATACGATGATAGTGCTAGGTTTAAACGAATATAATTAAAATTTTGTCATTCTGAACGGAGTGAAGAATCTTCTAAAAGCGACAAACGGGCATGGAAGGCCGCTATGCATATCGAAGAAGATTCTTCGTTCCTCAGAATGACAAATCGCTTTATGTGTAGTGGGTGTCACCCTGAGCGTAGTCGAAGGGTAGGCGCAGAGGCCCGCCCGCATGCTTCGACTACGCTCCATGACCACTTTTTTGATCTTCCGAACACCCATGGTAATTTCACCGTACCAATTAATCGCCCTTATTTCTCTATCAAATAAACCTTACCCAACACCTCACCGCGTGTTGCCCTATTAATAAACTTCGGCAAAAGGTTTTCCTGCGGATAATCAGTAAAACTTTGTAGTATTTTAAATTGAGCATGGCTCTGCACCAAAATATCCATAGATGGTTGGTTTACATAAAATACAGCACTATCAACAGGTTTAAAGTTCTGGAACTGCTCCAAAGGAACAAAGTCGACGTGCTTATGGTTATAAAACTGGAAGATATTGTTCTCGGTACGTAGCGAGTAAACATGCAGGTGGTCGAATTGAGGCTGGTTCAAATAATCCGCAGCCGTTATTTGGCCTTTGTAAGCCGTTATCTGCTCATAAAAAACAGTATTTAAATAGAAATTCACAAATAACACAACGGTACAATTTAGCAGGAAAACCTTAATGTGGTTTATTTTTATTTTATAGCAGATGAGGGCAATTACCAACAAGGCGACTATCACATCTACATAAAACCATAACTCCTTAGCCGGACTCGAAAAATAGTTGATCAGCAATACCAAAACCGGGAATGCTACGATATAAACCCATTGCCCAACCAATCTGAATGCGGTGCCGGCCTTGCTCAACTGTTTAAAGCAATAAGGTGCGGCAATCACCGCGAATAGCGGGAAAATGGTATTGGTATAAAACGGTAATTGGAATTTCGACAGCGAAAATAATATCAGCAATAATAAGCCGCCGCACAGGGTATAATATTCGGTTAGTTTTTGTTTTTGGTAGATGCTTTTCAGGTTCTTAAACACCGCGTAGTAAAACATCAGGCACCAGGGCGCGAAGGCCCAAAGCAGGGTATGCACAAAGAAAAATACATCGCCCGATTTATGGGTGATAGGCCCCTTATTTACAAACCTGCCGAACTGGCTATCCCACAAAAACCATTTAATACCCGATACATGATGCGTACCGAAAACCAGCTTCTCCGGGTGCGCGTCAAACTGGATGTACAAAGCATACAACTCAGGCGAAATAAATACAATTATCAATACCGCTAAAGCCAGCCACTTAAAATTAAACAGACTGGTAAACCTCCGCTCGAATAAAACCTGACCTAACAAACCGCCATAAATGGCTACCATTACAAACAAGCCCTTGGTCATTAAGGCGCAGGCGGTTAACAGGGCCGCTAATATTAAGTCGGAGAATTTATAACGCTCATGCAACCGTGCAACATGGTATATGCTACCGATAACAAAAGCCATCAGGTAAGGTTCGGCGCGCACATCGGTATTGCTCATAATGATGCTTAGCGACGTCATTAAAATTAAAACCGCCATAGCTGCAACTTCGGTACCGTAATACCTTTTACTGAAGAGCCAGGTATACAGCGCACTCAGCATAAAAAATAATAGTGCAGGCAGGCGGTATGCCCATTGGCTAATGCCGAACAGTTTAAAGCTGCACATCACCATCCAAAATGGGAAATGCGGTTTATCCAGCCAATCCTGGTTATAGGTAAACAGCGCGAAGAATTCTTTTTTGTAGATGAGGTTTTTAGCGATGGATGCGTACAACCCGGGGTCGTCGGTGAAGAATTTTACGTTAATGCCCGAAAAATTTACAATCAGCGCTAAAACAAACAATAATAAGTAAAACGGCTTGTTTTGTACCTTCATGCAGCAAAGTAAATAATCTGCAGGCAAATATCCGAAAATAAAAAACCCCTGCCTCACGGCAAGGGCAAAAAACTCACAACAATTGTTTAACCTTATTCAGGCTATTCCTAACTGCAATGTGGGTTTCCTACAGAATATTGTTCATAATTCGTGCCAATATTAATTTCAATATTAATGCTAATGCCATAATATTAAAATTTCTTACCGTTTCTGTAACAATAAGGCGCTAATCCTATCTTTACATTATAAATCATTTTATTTGTCTGATTATGAAAACAACAATTCGCTTAAGGGCTGTACTATTTTTGGTAGCGGCCTGTATGTTTACCAGTGCTGCGTTTGCACAAGCACCTAAACCCATTGCCAGCCCGCGCGATAGCGTAAGCGGCGTGGTTAATGGCTCAACCATTACCATTAACTATGGCAGTCCATCAGTTAGAGGACGCCAAATATGGGGCAAATTAGTTCCTTATGATGCCGTTTGGCGTACCGGAGCTAATGAAGCAACCCGTTTTACCACCACTAAAGACATTACGGTTGAAGGCAAAACTTTACCTGCTGGTACTTATGGTTTCTTCGCTATTCCCGGCGAAAAAACATGGACTATCATTTTTAACAGTGTAGCCAACCAATGGGGTGCATTTAAGTATGATGCATCAAAAGATGTTTTACGCGTAACCGTAACGCCTAAAAAATCTATTATGCACGAGAGTTTGGTTTATAAAATTAACGGCGATGGTTTTGAGTTGATGTGGGATGAACTTAAAGTACCTGTAAAAACAAAATAAGCTATAAGTAACAATTTATATAAAAGCCATCAGGAGATAATCCCGGTGGCTTTTTTGCTTTTCTGCGGATAATTTATCCGCTATATTTACCCCATGCGCAAAAGGCCCCAAAGCAGCATTTTAAAAAAACGGATCATCGTTGTAGCAATACTTGCTGTTGTGTATCTCCTGTTGCAATGGCTCGAGGCTTATCCTTTAATTATTGAGCGTTATTACTCAACCGGCATCTACCCGGTAATTTGCCACATTCTTCACCCAATATTTAACCTGTTCCCGTTTAGTGTCGGCGATATTTTATACCTCGTGGCCATTGGCTTCATCGTTTATTATATTGTTAAGCTGATACGTTTATTGTTTAAAAAACAGTTTAGGCCTGCGGGGATATTGGTATTAGGAATGATCATCACCCTACAAATAGCTACCCTAAGTTTTTATTTTTTGTGGGGATTGAATTACTTCCGCCCATCAGCAGGGGAACGATTAAAATTGGCTGATAGCGACTACACCACCCAACAACTCTATTCCCTCACCCAAATGGCTATTGATAGCGCCAACGCCACCCGTTCGCGCGTTACAGCCACCGATTTGCAGCAAGGGAATAAAGCCATTATCCAGACAGCAATCAAAGCAGTTAAAGTGATGTCTGATAGTTCAAAAGATTTTTCAACCTACAGACCGGATATCAAACTGTCTTTATTTACGCCTGTCATCAACTACCTGGGTACATCAGGCTACTATAACCCTTATACCACCGAATCGCAGATCAATTACCAGATGCCGGTATTCCTGCGGCCATTTGTGGCTTGTCATGAAATGTCGCACCAAATGGGGTATGGCGCCGAGGATGAAGCAAACTTTGTCGGTTTCCTCATCGGCATCAAATCAAACGACCGCCTGTTGCGCTACTCCGCCTGGCACGAACTGGTTGACGAATGCATGGGCGACTTACATATGCGCGACAGCACCCTCCAAATCCAACTAAAAAAACGCGTACTGCCCCAGGTTCATCTCGATTTTGTTGCCGAACGCAATTACTGGCTATCGCACGAAAGCGCTATAGATGTGATAAGCAGCTTGTTTTATAACAATTTCTTAAAAGCGAATAACCAACCACACGGCCTGCAAACCTACAACCGCATGGTAAGGCTGGTAATGTCGTGGGAAAAAGGAGAGAGGAGGGAAGTGCCGGAGGCTGGTAGTCAGAAAACAGTGATTAGAAGTAAATAGTAAATGCATTCATTCAGCACTATAGGTGCTCGGCCTATTATGTAATTTCAATTGCACTTAAATAAGTTATGTGTGTGTGGTGTCACCCTGAGCGTAGTCGAAGGGTTGGCGCAGAGGCCTGCCCACATACTTCGACTACGCTGTATGACCCTTTGATCTTCCGAACATCTATCCCGCACCTCTTCTTACCTCTCACCAAAAAAACATATATTTGATACAATGAAAAAGCTGTTGGTAATGCTGATTTTATGCTTAGGCGCGATAGCTTCCCGTGCGCAAAGCGTTTCCATGTCTGATCTAACAAACCTGGCTACCATTAACATGACCGATGCTAACTATTTTCTAACCACGGGCAAGCCATTTAAGCAGGAGTACACTCAGGAGGTAAACGGGCTAACGCTAAGGCACTATGTAGGTACAACCTCTGCTTCAAAATGCGAAAGCGTAATTATGGGCGATGGCATTAAAACCAGTACTCCGCTTGTATTACATATAGTTACCTACACCAGCACCAATACAAAATATATCCTCGAGCTGATAGGCCAGGCAAAATCCGCAGAATTAAGAAAGAATTTCCAGGGAGTGGATCAGTTCAATAATATCTATATTTTTGATAATTTCCTGTACACCGTGCACGTTTACATCAAAACAGATAACAGCGAAGGCACTGTAAAAGTTGAACAAAAATATTATGTAGAGTAATACTGCATCTCGAAGGAAACCCACACATCAAACAAAAAAACAATAAATTAAAATCCATCTATTTTCATGAAAATTCTATTAAGCTTTTTACTGTCGATAATTATACTTGCGCCATGTGAGGCACAAAAAGTAAAGCCGGTTTTAAACCTGGTAAAAGGCAACACCTATTACACCGTTAGCACGGTAACATCGTCAATTGTACAAAGCTATAACGGGCAGGATGTAACTGTCGCGGTTGATATGTCATCCAAAACCGCTTATAACATTACCGATGTTAAGGATACCATCTACAACATGCAGGTAAGCTATGCCAATATCGCCATGAAAATAGTATCGCCAAACGGCACGGTTGAAATGAACTCCGATAAAAAAGATAGTACCGATATGTCATCAAGTTTTTTATCAGCCATGATCAATAAACCCTTCTCGGTAACCATTACCAAATCAGGCCGTGTGCTTGAAGTAAAGAATATCGAAGCCATCATCACTTCCATATTTGCAGGCATGCCGCAAATGGACGAAACGCAAAAAGCGCAAATGAAAACCCAGTTTATGCAATCATTCGGCGAAAGCGCCTTTAAAGGTAACCTGGAACAAACATTGGCTATCTACCCATCAGTTAAAGTATCAAAAGGCAATTCCTGGGTAATAAATACTACACTGCAATCTGTAATGGCGGCCAACATCTCCACAACCTACCAGTTGCAGGATGTAACCGATGCTTATTACCAAATACATGGCGACGCAAAAATTACTTCAGCTAATGATGGCAAAGTAAGCCAGATAAACGGCATGCCGGTAAAATATGACCTGAACGGTACGCTAACATCAGATATCAAAGCCGATAAAAAAACAGGCTGGGTGATCGAAGAAAAACTAAAACAAGATGTATCCGGAACTATCGACATCCAGGATAACCCCAAAATCCCCGGCGGCATGAAAGTACCCATGAAAATCCATTCCGACATTACTACGACGGATCATTAGAGATTAGAGATTAGAGATTAGAGATTAGAGGGGCATTATGTTAAGCTGCAAAAGCCTAATCTCTAATTAACCAATCACCAATCACTATCCCCAACCAATCACCAATCACTATTATTTATAAAAAAAAGCAGCACCCAACCGGGTGCTGCTTTTTTTTATAAATAATTTAAAATGTTTTTATTGCCCAATCGTCTTTATCTTTAAATGCACAATACATTGGTAACAGCCGTAATGCCCGAGGATAAAAACAGTCATGTTATACAAACGATAAAATCGTATGGTAAAAACTTGCTGGGCTTTATTCGTCGCAGGGTAAAAAGCGATGCCGATGCCGAGGACATTCTGCAGGATGTTTGGTACCAGTTTAGTTCAGTGATTAATTCGCAGCCGATAGAACAAACAGGCGCCTGGTTGTACAAGGTTGCCACCAACAAAATTACCGATAAGCATAAAAAGAAATCAGAAACGCTATTGGACGACATGCTGGTGGGTAGCGATGAAGATCCTGATGATGACGGCACCGACTTTAAAGCCATTCTGTTAACAGAAGCATCCACCCCCGAAACAGAGTACCTGCGCAATCTTTTTTGGGAAGAGCTTTTTTTAGCACTGGATGAACTGCCCGAAAAGCAACGCCAGGTTTTCATCTGGAATGAACTGGAGGATGTTTCCTTTGCCGAGATGGCCGAACTAACCGGTGATAATGTGCAAACCCTGGTAACCCGCAAACGCTATGCTGTACTGCACTTGCGTAAACGGTTGAAACAATTATATGAAGAGATTACAGAATATTAAACGGCGAAGCCCTCTTGAGTGCATTTCAAAACAAATAATTACACGAAAAAAATTAAAGACATGAAAAGAATATTTTTTAAAGGACGATTTATTTTTATCCCGATACTGGCAGCGGTTGTTTTATCGCTGGTGAGTTTTGTGGTAATGCAGTTATGGAATAACCTGCTGCCTGCTATACTACACGTAGGCATAATAACTTTTTGGCAGGCAATGGGCATATTTATACTATGCAAACTACTATTTGGTTTTGGTAAAGGTGGTAGAGGCTGGGGTAATGGAGATGGAGGCCCATGGATGCGCCGCCGTATGGAAGAAAAGTTTAAAAACATGACTCCAGAAGAAAAAGAACGCTTCAAACAAAAAATGGCCGAGCGCATGTGCGGAGGTTTCAGTGGCCACCACCGTGGCGGAAGGTTTGGCGATTGGGAGGATTTTAAAACCGAAGCCCCAAAAGCAACCGAATAATTAAACTTTAACAATACCCCTGCATGGAGATACTGGTATTTGTAACAAATGTTGCCGACTTAAAAGCGGTTAGTAAGATTAAACCCTTATTAACCGCCATGCCGGCTATCGAGGATTGGAATGTCGATCTGGATGATTGCGACCGTATCCTGCGTATTGTAAGCAATAACCTTTGCCCACGCAAAGTAGAATCAACCCTGCAAACCGCCGGGTTTGATTGTTATGAGCTGGGGGATTGAAAACCGTAAGTTCTCTTTTCTCTTTGACATTCTGAGGAACGAAGAATCTATCCGCTAATGCAAACCGTTGGGCAAAGTTCTGAGATTCTTCACTTTGTTCAGAATGACAAGGAGTAAAGAGAATCTTTATATTTATAAGATTTGACATTCTGAGGGACGAAGAATCTATCCGCTAATGCAAACCGTAGGGCAAAGTTCTGAGATTCTTCACTCCGTTCAGAATGACAAGGAGTAAAGAGATTATTCATCTACAAGATTTGTCATTCTGAGGAACGAAGAATCTATCCGCCCATGCAAAACGTTGAGCAAAGTTCTGAGATTCTTGACTCCGTTCAGAATGACAAGAAGTAAAGAGAATCTTTATTATTTATAAGATTTGTCATTCTGAGGAACGAAGAATCTATCCGCTAATGCAAACCGTTGAGCAAAGTTCTGAGATTCTTCACTTTGTTCAGAATGACAAGGAGTAAAGAGATTATTCATCTACAAGATTTGACATTCTGAGGGACGAAGAATCTATCCGCTAATGCAAAACGTGAGCAAAGTTCTGAGATTCTTCACTCCGTTCAGAATGACAAGGAGAGAAGAATGCAATTAACTATATAGCCACACCTGCCGCGGTAAAGCGCAAAGGCCCGCTACCTGACAGCGCCGCTGTTGCCCAGGAATCTTCATTAACCCAAAGTTTCTCATTTTCGGCAACAACGTGTACACCATCAGCCATGAAATCACCGCTAATGCGTATCACTGCTAAAGGCATATTTACCTCAAACTCGGCAGTAATATTATGCTCAAGGTTCATGGCGGTTTCGTTATCCAATTGATGAACATGTATCAGTACAGATCCATTACTGTTTAATACCTTTACGCTGTTTCGTTCGGTTTCAACCTTGTAATTGCCTTCGCTTTCAGCTTTGTTTTCGGTAAGGCGTATGTAATTGTCCGCGGCATCCTGAATATCCAGGTTTATACTGAAAAACGATGCCGGGTCGTTATCATGGTAAAGAGAATGAACATGCAGGATCTGCTTGGTAATATCGTCATTAGCAACAGTAATAACACCCTGTGGAACTATAAAAGCGCTGGTGCCGAAAAGAAATGCGTATTTCATGATATGTTGAGATTAATTGTATTTATTAATACCTCAAAACCATCAAAATGTTTATTGGATGACAATTATTTTTTCAACGTGATAAGTTAAACTTGTAAGTTTGCCTTATCAATTAGTTGATTGGTTGAATAAGTTGATTGTGTTAGATTAAGTTCCCTTTTTTAATCACTAATTCACCAAATAAACAATCACTCAATCACTAATTCGCTCATTCACTCAATAAATAACACTAAATAAAACATGATAACTGCCTTAGACGAAAAAACAGCACTCGTATTAATCGATATGCAAAAAGGGATTGTAGCATTCCCGGTAGCGCACCCAATAGCCGGTGTAATTGAAAACACAGTTAAGTTAGCCGATGCTTTTCACAAAGCCGGTCAGCCGGTTGTAATTGTTAATGTAGATCCTGCAAAATTCAAACCATCACGCAAAGAGCCTGCACCGTCACATGGTGGTTCATTACCCGCTGATTTTATCGAGATCATCCCCCAAATCAAAACAACAGATTCGGACATTTTCGTTACCAAATCAACCTGGGGCGCTTTTGAAAGTACCGATCTTGATGCCCAGCTTAAAAAAGCAGGCGTAACCGGTATAGTAATAGGTGGTGTTGCAACCAGCATAGGCGTTGAAGGCACCGCGCGTACCGCAGCAGCGTTAGGCTACAACGTAACCTTCGCCAGCGACGCTATGACCGACATGTTTGCCGATGCCCACAACCACAGTTTCAAATACATTTTCCCAAGATTAGGAGAGGTTGATACAACCGAGAATATCCTGAAGTTTTTATAAAGATTTTTTTAATTGTCATTGCGAGGAACGAAGCAATCGCACGTAAGCAAATCGAATTGCATAGTTCGCGATTGCTTCGTTCCTCCAATGACAATTTTTTCTCATTATATTTGCCCATACCCGAATTACAAATCATTTATGGAGCAAACTATCCCGGCTAAGCAATTAAAATGGCTTTATTTTTTTATTGCGCTAGCTGCCGCGGTTAATTTTAGCGGCTTATTTGTTACCATTATGGGGCCTGATGCTGCCTTGTACGCTACCATATCTAAAACCATGGTACTGCATCATGATTATGTAAATCTGATGGTAAACGGCCGCGATTGGCTTGATAAACCTCATTTCCCGTTTTGGATAGCAGCTCTATCTTTTAACCTGTTTGGCTTTGGTACCTGGGCCTATAAACTGCCGGGGATCTTGTTTTTGCTGATGGGGGCTTTATATACCTACTACTTCGCTAAAAACCTGTACAACAAACAAATTGCGCTATGGTCGGTGCTGATATTACTTACCGCTCAACATATCCTGCTCTCTAATAACGATGTGCGTGCCGAGCCTTATTTAACCGGATTGATCATCGCCGCGGTATACCATTTTTATAAAGCCAACATCCGTAATAATTATTGGCATCTGCTAGCAGGATGTATCTTCACAGCCTGCGCCATCATGACAAAAGGGATGTTCGCCATTATACCTATTGGTGGCGCTATTGTTGGGCAGTTCGTCATCACTCAACAATGGAAACAACTGTTCAACTGGAAATGGCTGGTAGCGATAATCTTTGTGCTGATATTCATCATCCCCGAACTCTATTGCCTCTATTACCAATTCGATATTCATCCCGAAAAGGTGATTTTCGATCACACCAATGTGTCCGGTATCAAATTCTTTTTCTGGGATAGCCAGTTCGGGCGTTTCTTTAACACTGGCCCCATCAAAGGCGGCGGCGATCCGTTTTTCTTTGTGCACACTACCCTTTGGGCATTTTTGCCTTGGTCTTTATTGCTTTTTGTGTCGATATACCGCTTTATCAAAACCGGTATAAAAAATGCGAAGGGGCAGGAGTGGTACTGTATCAGCGCGGCTTTGCTTACCTTTTTGCTGTTCTCGGCATCTAAGTTCCAGCTGCCGCATTACATGAATATCGTGTTCCCGTTTTTCGCCATAATTACGGCGCAATACCTGTATGGTGTACAATTGCCTAAAAGCATTAAAACTATCCGTATTACGCAAATTGCGGTAATCGCTATAATGATCGCGCTCATCTGTACTATCGAATATTTCTTTTATTCAGTGCTGACAACTTCGGTTTTGACTATCTTATTTCTGCTATATGTGGCCATGATTATGGTTCCAAAAATAGTTAGCCACGATGGTATCCAGCGCATCATTATCAGCACTGTATTGGTTTCGTTTATAGTGAATATCTACCTCAATATGGCTTTTTACCCAACTCTGCTCCAATACCAGGCAGGAAGCCAGGCGGCTGAATGGATCAATCAACACGATTTGAAAAAATACCCTGTAATGCAACCCGAAGATAATGCCTGGGCTATGGAATTCTATCTAAACAGGCCACTGCAGATTATGAATCCCGATACCATAAAATCCATACCTAAAAACACCTTTTACCTGTACGCAAATCCTGATATTATAAAAAGTGTTAAAGCCAAAGGCTGGCCGCTTTTAATTGTAGATACCCTGCAATATTATACCATAACCCGTTTAAAAGGTAGTTTTCTGAACAAGAAAACCCGCACAGGCCAACTAGAAGCTATGCAAATCGCCTTGATTAACCCTCCGGGGATGCCGATATTGAACAAACTAAATATCAATCCGGAAACTATAAGGAAACCGTTGTAATTGTAACTTTTGTCATTGCTTTTCTTTCCGCCATGTCATTGCGAGGAACGAAGCAATCGCACATAGGTAAGACCGTAATGCATAATTCGCGATTGCTTTTATAAATAAGATTGTCATTTCGACGAGCTACGAGGAGAAATCTTCTACAACCTACATAGTCGTATGACAAGTCGAAGAAGATTTCTCCCTTCGGTCGAAATGACCAAGGGTAAAATAACTACACGCTCACCCTACCCATCACCGGGTCGCTAAAACTGGATTGGCCGGTTTCCACATGCCCGGCAAATCGCCTTAAGTAAATATCGGAGTCTTCACTTTTTATGGTGAAGTCATACCAGCCATAACTTTTCTGCAGCTTAATTACACCGCTCAATGCACCGCCTGCCGCTAATGGAAATGTTTTAACAGGTTCCCGCCCGGTATTATCAATCAATTGCAGGCGACAGGTTTGCTTACCCATATTCCTGAAAGATATGGCAACATCCCCGGTAGGTTTTTTGTCTTTTGTAGCCTGATAATCAAATACCAAAGCAACATCAGGGTCACCAGCACTACCACCAAACTCGCGGAAAAAGCCATTAGGCCCATATACCCGCAAATGATAATTTCCGCCTTCAAAATTATGCAGGGGCCAGCTATCGGTTAAATGGTCGCCCGCTTTAACCGCATAGGCCCAGCTGCGGGCATCTTCCTGTAAATATCTGCCCGGAGCATACACATTATAAGGCGCACCCAAAGCATCCGCCCCAAAAAAGCGGTTCCCGGCAGCAAAGGTGATGTTGAATGCTGAGCGGCCTTCATTCAAATTGCCATCAGCATGTAATTGATAATTCACCGCGCATGATGGCCTGATGCCAGTTTCCTGCTTAGGCAGATATGGCGATGATGCCGGATCATCATTAATCTGCTTTATTTCCTCCGCGGTAAGTACCTTAAAATCACTCGGCAAGCCCTTAAACTTAGCCTTGTGTATATCTTCCACAACGGTATCTCTAACTAAAAACTCGGGCTCTTTTATTTCCTCGCCATTATATTGGTGAAATACCGAGGTCAAATCCCCGCAAATGGTACGCCGCCAATCGCTGATGTTAGTTTCTTTGATCTGCTTGCCTGTTTTCTTACTTAAAAAATGTTCCAGAAATTGTAGTGTAGAAGTATGGTCGAACACTTCCGAGTTAACAAATCCACCCCTGCTCCACGGCGAAGCAATAACAAGCGGCACACGATACCCCAAACCTATCGGGCTCTCGGCAAGGTCTGGTTCAGGAAACCCATTTCTGGCTTGTTCCTGTTCCAGTGTAACATATTCTACCCGGGTATCGATTCCTTCAGATACTTTTCCAGTCTCCGGCCTATGCGAATGCGGCGCTACAAACGGTGGCACATGGTCAAAATAACCATCATTCTCATCGTAATTTAAAATGAAGATGGTCTTTTTCCAAATCTCTGGATTCCTGGTCAATATATCCATTACTTCCGATACATACCATGCACCATACCACGGCGCGCTCGGGTGGTCCGAAAAATTCTCAGGTGCTACCAGCCACGATACGGTTGGCAAACTGCCATTATTCACATCATCCCTAAACTGCTTCAATACATCGCCTTTTGGTACTTTAACCTCGCGTTTGGTGCCATTGTCATCATAAGTGAGCGTGGTTAGCTCACGGTAATCAGCCTCTTTTTGGTTGGATATAAATGCTTTTTCGTGGATGTTTTTATCTCTTCGAGATAGCTTTTCAAATGCCCCCGGTTTAATCGCCGCTAATTCTTTTTCTATATCAGCAAGGTCATTCTGTTTGGCTTTTAGTTTGGCTTTCAGGTGAGCGGCTTGCACATCCCCGACAGCCAAACCCGCTATTTTTTGTTTGATCGTCTCGATTTCAGTGCTTAGCTCCGCTTGGCGTTTTTTTGCGTAGCTGTTTCTTTTTTTATTCAGGAAGATGTTGTACTGCGCGAAGTATTCCAGTGGGTTATCCGTAAAATTCGATAGCCATTGCGATTCTTCCTCACTTAAACCGGTTTCAATACCAATTTCATTCTGGTAACATTTCCAGCTGATGCCGTTGTTCTCTAACCGCTCAGGAAAAGTAGTCCATTTTAAACTACCAAAATCAGCATCATCGTTCCAAATCATAGCTCGGGAATCTTCATTTTGCTGCTCACGTATGGTGCCCGACCAAAAGAATAATCTATTAGGACTGGTACCGGTAAGCGACGAACAAAAGTTTTGATCGCATACTGTAAAAGCATCTGCCAAAGCATAATAAAAAGGAATATCATCCCGGTTATGATGGCCTAAAGTTAAAGGCATATCAGCATAAGCCGGATTACCAGATCGTTTTGATTCCAGCCATTTATCAAACTTACCATCGTTACGGGCGGCCACCTGGTTTTGCCACGTATGCGGCAGCGAATTCATCCAGGTAGATTTGGTGTTTTTTATATCGAGATGGAAGGGCGCATAAGTTTCGCCTTTATTATTGCTTTGCAGCCATACTTTGTTTTTATTTGGCAGATCAATTGCACGTGGGTCATTATAACCACGTACGCCCCGCAAAGTACCAAACATATGATCGAACGAGCGGTTTTCCTGCATCAGGATAACCACATGCTCGGCATCCATATAAGTGCTGCCCGGTATGGGGTTAATGGCCATAGCCCGCTGAATAGCCGGTGGTAAAATAGTGGTTAGTCCTGTCGCGCCGGTCAAAAGCGCCGCCTTTTTTATAAAGTCCCTGCGGGTATCCATACACAAAAGTGAGGAAAATTTGATGGATTTTAGGGCTTGGAAATGGAAATATTACACACGGTTGTGAATAGGATGTTTCTCCTCCTTGTCATTCTGAACGCAGTGAAGAATCTATCGATAAGCTTGCCGCTGGCAGAGTAGCGGATAGATGCTTCGTTCCTCAGCATGACAAAGGGAAAAATCAGGTAACCACCAATTCCGCGTGCCTCACAATATCATTCACCACATCCTCACCATCAGCTTCCAGCCAGTGTATATCCTTGTCCTTGCGGAACCAGGTTAACTGCCTTTTGGCAAAATGGCGGGTGTTTTGTTTGATGAGCTCCAAAGCTGATTCCAGATCAGTATTTCCATCAAAATGATCAAAAAGCTCGCTGTATCCAACCGTATTCAAAGCATTTAAATTGCGATGGGGTATAAGCGATTTAACTTCATCAATTAAACCCAGTTCAAGCATTTTATCAACCCGGTAATTGATTTGCTGGTACAAAATATCCCTCGGTAAATTCAATCCGATCTTCACGATGTTAAATGGACGTTTATTAACGGTCGACTTACGGTAATGGGAGATGGGTTTACCCGTAGTTTCAAAAACTTCCAGCGCCCTTATTAAACGCTGCGGGTTTTGTATATCCACCTGTTCATAATAGTCAGGGTCAACTTCTTTCAATCGCTCCTGCAAATGCCTTATGCCAAACTTAATAAAGTCCTTGTTTAATTTATCTCTGATGCCGGTGTCAGCTACCGGCAGGTTATCAAAACCCTCGCAAACTGCCTTAATATACAAGCCTGAACCGCCAGCCATTACAACCGCGTCATACTCCTTAAATAATTCATCCAGCAAAGCCAAGGCCTGCTTTTCAAAATCGCCTACGCTAAAATTTTCATGTATGGAGTGTGAATCAATAAAATGGTGCTTAACCGCCGCCAGTTCATCCGCATCAGGTTTAGCGGTGCCAATACTCATTTCGCGGTAAAACTGGCGCGAATCGGCAGATAATACAACCGTATTGTAATGCTTGGCAACTTGTATGGCTATAGCCGTTTTACCAACAGCGGTAGGGCCGGCTATTACGATGAGGGTTTTGTTGTTGTTCATAGATGATGGTTAATAGTTTATGGCAAAATAACCGCAGCAAAAATACTACCATGAACCATCAGCTATGATCCATTAACAAAAGATTAATAGTCGTCGTGCGATTTTTCGTCGTCGAAACCTTCGTTATCAGAAAACTCGCTGCCAAATTCGTCCTCTTCCTCTTCATCATCAGCACCATGAATACCAACTTCGCCAGCTTCTTCTTCAGTATCCAGTACGCCGGTTAATTCGTCCGCGTCTTCGGGGTTAAAGCCAAGTTCTTCATGCAAAAAGTCAAAATCACCTTCTTCTTCAGTTGGGGGTATGGCAGCTACATTAATTACATTGCCGAATTGCTTAGGCGCCTCGCCAACTGATTTAATAACAGCAGGGTAGGTAACACCTTTAGCATCTTCCAGTATAATTTTCATCAGCTCCACGTGGAAATCAAACGGGCGATCGAAATTAAAAGTATAGTAAAATTTTTGGTGCGGATCATCAATAAAACTACTCAGCTTCACTTTATCCATTAACGATACCCCGCGATCAATCCTGCGTTGGTTGGGTAAATAGGTGATCTCTTCGCCTTTTGTCCATTGATCATTGCTGATGTAGAAAGACGAAGGATATTCGGGATTGTAACCTGTTGACTGGTGAATAGCACGATGAAGGTCCTCGAAAGTTTGATTTGATTTTACATCAATCTCTCTCATTACATCATCGTAGTCTTCAAAAGTAACCCTGAACCTGTATAGTGCCATTTTTATATAGTAGATTTTAAGCTAACAAAAATAATATTTTAATTTTATTCTGATCCCTGAACTTTGATTTGATATGTACAGTTTTTTAAATATGAACTGTAAAAATATCGTTTCAAAATTTCATTAAATCCTTGCCACAACTTTTAAGCCAATTTCTGTACCTTTTAAAATTGTGTACTCAATTGCTTCCTTGCGCGAGTTTGGAATCTCACCCTCCAGGATGGCTTCGCGGATCTGATTTTTAATTATTCCCACTTCCCGGCCTTCTTTTATACCAAATAGTTGCATAATATCTAATCCGGTAATAGGTGGTTGCCAGTTTCGCATATTATCGCGCTCCTCAACATCTTTTAATTTTTGTTGAACGAGGTCGAAATTTTGGCGATATTTTTTTACTTTATATTCATTTTTTGTGGTGATGTCTGCTTTACACAACAACATTAGGCCCTCAATGTCGTCACCTGCCTCAAAAAGTAAACGCCTCACCGCCGAATCCGTCACGATAGATTGCGACAAAACTATCGGTCTCAGGTGCAATTGCACCAGTTTTTGCACCTGCTTCATTTTTTCGTTCAGCGGTAATTTTAACTGGGCGAATATCTTGGGTACCATGCGTGCACCTTTGTCCTCGTGACCGTGGAATGTCCAGCCGTGGCCTGGTTCAAAGCGCTTGGTTGCTGGTTTGGCAATATCGTGCAATATGGCGGCCCAGCGCAGCCAAAGGTCGTCGGTGGTGGTACAAATGTTATCCAACACTTGCAAGGTATGATAAAAATTATCCTTATGGCCTTTACCGTCAATATAATCAACCCCATAAAGTGTTACCATTTGTGGGAAGATCTTGTGCAACAAACCGGTATCAAACAAATAATTAAAACCGATAGACGGCACAGGCGATAAAATAATCTTATTCAACTCATCCGTAACCCGTTCCTGCGATAAAATGCTGATCCGGTCGGTATTGGCCTTGATCGCCGCCACCGCAATATCGTCAATCCTGAAATTCAGCTGCGATGCAAAGCGAATAGCCCGCATCATCCGCAGTGGATCATCCGAAAAAGTTTCCACCGGATTTAAAGGCGTGCGTATCAATTTCTGCTCCATATCAGCCATCCCGCCAAACGGATCAAGTAATTCGCCATAAGTATCCGGGTGAAGCGAAATAGCCAAAGCGTTTATGGTAAAATCACGGCGTTTCTGGTCATCTTCCAAAGTGCCATTCTCCACCAAAGGTTTTCTTGAATCTAAACGGTAGGATTCCTTACGGGCGCCCACAAACTCAATTTCAAGGTCCTGGTATTTCAATTGCGCGGTGCCGAAGTTTTTAAATACGGCAAGTTTTACTTTTAGTTGTTTAGCAACCTTTTCGGCAAAGTCAATGCCGTTGCCAATCACCACAATATCAATATCTTTTGATGGGCGTTTCAAAAAAATATCGCGTACAAATCCACCAATAGCATAAGCCTGTAAATTAGTTTCGCCTGCTATTTTTGATATGATTTTGAATACCGGGTGGTGGAGGTGCTGTTTCATGTAATGAAGCAAAATTAGCAAAATATTTTAAGGGTGTTATGCTGAGTATAGGTGAAGCATGAGGGCAGGACTTTACGGCATGCTAACAACTATGTCATTGCGAGGAACGAAGCAATCGCGAACTTTGCAAGACCGCTTTTCTACGTGCGATTGCTTCGTTCCTCGCAATGACAATCAAAAAGATGAGGCTTATCTCCTTATAAACTCAAACCCACCATTAGGCGCTAACCGCATAATCGTTGATGGGTTTTTGATCTCCATGCTATGCTGGTCAATATCCACTACATAATCAACCCCATCAATGATCTCCTGATCTATCTGCGAAAAATATTGTGGCGATGCCTTGCCGCTGATGTTAGCTGAGGTAGATACCAAAGGCTTTTTCATCCGCTGTATCAACTGCTCACAAAACTGGTGTTTAACTATCCGGATACCAACGCTGCCATCACTGCTAATTAAAGCTGGCGAAATATTCTTAGCACCCGGCATTACCAGGGTTAATGGATTTTCGGCAAACTCAATCAGGTCATAAGCAACATCCGGAACCTCGGCAATGTAGCTTTGCAGCTTGTTATCTGTATCTAACAAAATGATCATACTTTTGGCTTCATCGCGTTGTTTCAGGCGATAGATCTTTTGTACGGCCTCGGTATTGGTGGCATCGCAGCCAATACCCCAAATGGTGTCGGTAGGATAGAGGATGATACCGCCGTCCTGTATAATTTTAAATGCTTTGGCAACTTCGTCTTTAAGCATGTTATAAGCTTTTATATAATTGCATCAGCTGGTTGGCCAGCTTAGCGTCTTCAAAATTAAGGGAATATTCCTTGCCTTTGGTAATCATTTTTTCTCTGAGCTGTTCGTTGCTTATCACCGCGTTAAGTTTATCCGCCAAATCAATAGGATCATTCGGATCAACATACGCGCTGCTATCGCCCCCGGCTTCCTCCAAACATGACCCTTTAGCCGCGATAACGGGTGTACCGCAAGTAATAGCCTCTAAAACCGGGATGCCAAAACCCTCATATCTTGATGGATAAACAAAGACCTTAGCCAGCTGGTAAATAGCAGGCAGATCGGCAAACTCTACACCGTGCAAAAAAATAACCCGGTTACTCAGGTTATTGGTTGATAGGTATTCCTTAACCAGTTTTAAATATTTGGTAGACTTACCCACCACAACCAAAGGAATCTCATTCTCAATAGTTGGCAAAGCTTTTACAAGCAACAATAAGTTTTTACGCTCTTCAATAGTGCCAACGCTTAAAATAAAATCGGCAGGCAAGTTATATTTTTCGGCGACTGCTTTTTTTTGCTCCGCAGATTGTTCGATCTTGAAAATCGGGTCGCAGCCCTGGTAAATTACCTTAATCTTGGTGGGATCCACATTAAGTAATTCAACCAAATCGTCTTTTGTTTTTTTGCTGATCGCGATGATCTTCCCTGCAACGGCACAGGCCTTGGCAACCTTTAAGCGGTAAATGGTACGACTAACACGCCCAAACTGCTCCGGGAAACGCATGAAGATGAGATCATGAACTGTAACCACGGATTTGATCCCACTATCGCCAATACCTATCGGCAACTCGTGACTAAGCCCATGATAAACATCGATACGATCGTGTTGCAAATCCTCCACAATACCTTTACTGCGCCACCACGATTTGATGAGCTTACCAATAGGGGTAACCGTTGTAATATTGTTGAATTGCTGCAGGAAATTAAGCCGTGGATTTGGTTTTACCTTCGGAGTATACAGATAATAGGTATTTTCAGGATGATACTGCGCCAGCGCCTTAACCAACCACCGGCTGTAATTACCCAGCCCGGTATTGTTTAAAAAAGCGCGTTTGGCATCGTATCCTATTTTCATTAATTGGTTGATTAAGTTAATTGGTTGATTAGGTTGAATGGTTGATTAGGTTGAATGGTTGATTAAGTGTGTGCTATATTTTAATTACTCACTTAATCTTAACTTAGTTAACGATTCAACTCAATCCAACCTAATCAACCACTTAACTCAATCTAACCTAATCAACTACTCACTAAACCGCAACATTATTCACCCGCAAAGCATCATTTAATGATGTTTTTTTGTCGGTTGATTCCTTGCGCTTGCCTATGATTAGGGCACATGGCACATGGTATTCGCCGCCGGGGAACTGTTTAGCGTATGAACCCGGTATCACTACCGACCTTGCAGGCACTATGCCTTTATATTCAATTGGTGTTTCATGGGTAACATCAATAATTTTGGTTGATGCAGTTAATACCACGTTAGCGCCCAATACTACTTCTGATTCCAGATGCACACCTTCAACCACAATAGCTCTTGAGCCTAAAAAACAGTTATCTTCAATAATAACCGGTGCGGCTTGTACTGGTTCTAAAACGCCACCAATACCAACACCACCACTGAGGTGACAATGTTTGCCAATCTGCGCGCATGAACCTACCGTAGCCCAGGTATCAACCATGGTGCCTTCATCAACATAAGCGCCAATGTTTACGTACGATGGCATCATGATAACACCTTTAGCCAAATAAGCGCCGTAACGGGCAATACCATGTGGAACCACACGAACGCCTTTTTCTTTATAATCGGTTTTTAGTTTCATTTTATCATGGAAAACAAAAGGGCCAACCTTTATCTCTTCCATGTTCCTGATTGGGAAATATAAAATAACTGCTTTTTTTATCCACTCATTTACATGCCAGCGGCCGCCGATGCTTGGTTCAGCAACGCGCATCTCGCCGTTGTTCAGGCGCTCAATTATAGTTTCAACAGCAGTAGCGTAATCGTTATTTTGTAAAAGAGACCTGTCTTCCCAGGCATCTTCAATTAGTTTTCTTAGGTCTTGCATCAGTAAATTATATATTTTGGCAAATTAAAGGAATTTTAACGAAAATGAGAACCGCTGATTCAGATTGATGCTTACAGATGAACCATTCTTTATGAAAAAATCAGTTAACCGTAAAACTTACTTCCCTAACGCCTTTTATTTTGCGCAGGTCTTCAATTATCACCAATAGGTTTCCTTTATCTAACGATACCTTTTGAATCGAGATCTTCATATCATCCAAATCTTCCTCAAGCGATGGCGATAGGCTAATCTGTGTATATTTCATGCCGTGATCTTTAAACACCGTTTCAATATTCTCCAGGCTTACTTGCTTCCGTTCAAGTACTAGCGTAACGCCATTAAACTTGTTTTTATTGAAAAACTTGGTTTCCACAGACTTCATCAACGCCAATATCACAAACACGATGGCGGTTGTGAGGCATGCGGCAAAGTATAAACCGCCACCACAAGCCAGGCCAATGGCGGCTACCGTCCACAAGCCTGCGGCTGTAGTTAGGCCACGTACCACCTCCCGTCGCAAAAATAATATCGTTCCCGCACCCAAAAATCCTATGCCGCTAACCACTTGCGCCGCTACCCGCGAAGGATCGAGCACGATGCCCGGATGGTTCACCACATCGCCAAAACCAAACATGGATACGATCATAATCAGTGCCGAGCCAACACAAACCAGCATATGAGTGCGCAGGCCTGCAGCCCACTCGTGCCGTTGCCGCTCGCTGCCTACTATGCTGCCCAATATGGCCGCAATGGCTAAGCGGATAGCTATTTCCTCTATTGAGATCATGTATGATTAATAAAACCTCATCGCTTTTTGTTTTATTAATGTTAATGGATAAATATGCTATAAAAAGCTATACCCCAACGAAAGTGTATAAACGTTATTTTCTGCAGTGCCAGTGTCAGGTTTATACACATTGGTTAAGCCATGCTCAAAACCCACATTAAATGATAGCCCGTTTTTTAAGGCTAAGCCAAATAAAGCACCCAGGCCAAAATCAAAACGGTGTAATCCGTTATCGCCGCCAAAAGTAAGTGGGGTATCCTGTTCGGTTACTTGTGTATTGTCATTTGGGGTTGTTTCACTTTTTAATTTAGCAGATAAACAATAAGCCAGATAAGGCCCGCCACCAATAAAAAATTTACCATATTTCACAGGCATATTGTATAATACGTTTACAGGCAATTCCAGGTAATTATAAACAGTATTATCGTGCGCCTTAATTGAAGCAGGACCTGAACCAGAATTAGAACCTTGGGCTGTATAATAAGGTACATCAATTAATGTCTCATTAACTCTCTGGCCTTTTGTGGTGTAAAATAGCCCCGGCTCTATAGATACTTTTCCAAAATCTATATCACTAAAAATACCTGCATGAAAACCGGTCAGCCTTACATCATTTTCACCTGTTACACTTTTTGAACTAAGTATTGATTCATTTAAACCACCGCTGATGCCATATTTTACAGTTTGCGCGAACGCCGGGCTAATAGCTGCGATTAAAAACAGAGAAAGGAATATTTTTTTCATGATTGGTTTGGGTTATTGAATTTGTTTATAAAATAAGATATTACGAAACAAATAAAAGAAACGCTACATATATAGCTATATTTCTTTAAAGTGTTAATTTGAAATTTAGCTATTTCAACCCAAAGAGTCGTGAAATATCATTTGGGCGATTCTTGAAAATGGGTTAATATATTCACTCATTTGTCACATTGTCACATTGGCAGTAAAGCAATTGTGGCAAGCAATTTGAATAGTATATATTTGTATAACAAAATTTAAAAAAGGAAATATCATGGCATTAGAAATAACAGATGCAAACTTTGAGGAGCTTGTATTAAAAGCAGACAAACCAGTATTAATTGACTTTTGGGCCGAATGGTGTGGTCCTTGTCGCATGGTTGGCCCTGTTGTTGAAGAAATTGCAAAAGAATATGAAGGCAAAGCTATTGTTGGCAAAGTAAATGTTGACAACAACCCAGGTATATCAATGAAATTCGGTATCCGTAATATCCCCGCCTTATTGTACTTTAAAAACGGCGAAATTGTAGACAAACAAATTGGTGCAGTGCCAAAATCAATATTGGCCGGTAAATTAACCGCTCAATTATAATATATAAGCAATATAATTTATTGTAAAAAAGCGTTACATAACCTGTAACGCTTTTTTTATATTTATATAATGTCGCGCTTAACTAATGATCAGCAAATACGGCAATTAGCCAACCTCGAACTGCTTGCCCGCCAGGTGGTTGAAGGCTTTGTTACAGGTCTGCATCAAAGCCCGTTCCACGGGTTTTCGGTGGAATTTGCCGAGCATCGCCTGTATAACAACGGCGAATCCGTAAAAAATATCGACTGGAAACTGCTTGCCCGTACAGATAAATTGTTTGTTAAGCAGTTTGAGGAAGAAACCAACTTGCGCTGTTTCCTGTTGTTGGATACCTCATCCTCCATGAATTTCCCCGAGAAGGGAACCAGCAAACTGGAGTTTTCCATCTACGCGGCAGCATCATTAATGTACCTGTTCAAAAAACAGCGGGATGCCTTTGGTTTGTGTCTGTTTTCGGATAAGATAGATTGGATTAGCGCGGCTAAATCAACTGGGTCACATCTTTTTTATTTGTATGCCCAACTGGAAAAAGCATATAACGAACCCAAAGCAAATACTACTACCGACATAACGGGCGTACTGCATCATATCGCGCAGGAAATCCATCAGCGCTCAATGGTTATCATTTTTAGCGATATGCTGGAGAATGGTATGAATGATGAAAAATTGCAATCGCTGTTTGCGGCTATTCAGCATTTAAAATATAATAAGCACGAGGTGGTTATATTTAACGTGACTGATAAGCAAAAGGAACTCGACTTTAATTTCGATAACCGCCCGCACCATTTTATTGATATGGAAAGCGGCGAAAATATAAAAGTACATCCCGGCAAAATACGTGATGCGTATCGCGAATCGTTATTACATTACCGTCACCAAATAGAATTAAAATGCGCCCAATATAAAATTGATATAGTGGATGCGAATATTAATGAAGGCTATCACCAAATTTTAAAGCAATACCTGGTTAAACGAAACAAGATGATATAAGTCTGATTAAACAGGGTAAACAATAAACGTATAAAAAATAAATACGTAGGTTTAATTAATGTAAGTATACCCCGTACAATTTTAAATTGCTGAAATCAATTTAGCAGTATTAGTGTTAAAGCATAAAGAAGTTTTTTCTATGAGATTATCCGTTGAGCGAAAACCAATCAGAATATATCCCGATCCGAAACGTGTTATTGCTAGGTTCTTTTTTAATGGTAACGAACGTGCTAAGGAGGTTATCCAACGGGTAATGACCATCAGCGAGGATGAAGCATTTGGTATCATCTCACCATTTTTGCAGGAATATTCCAAACGTCACCGTAATATAACCAGGGTTTTAAATCGCCATTGCAGCAAACTAAAACCTCTTATAGCCGAGCTGAAGATTGATTATGATACACTCACGGTATATCGTAAGTTACTGATCGGCTCTTATTTTACACATGAATATTCTATCGAATCGGCCGCGTTTTTTAATCCATCTATTATTCAAGATCCCGATCAAAGCGAACTAAAAGACGGCGAAATGCGGGTAATTATCAGCTTTAGGGCAGTGGGCGAGGGGCACATCTCGTCAATAACATTCCGCCGTGCGCTGATCGATAAAAATAACGACATCACCGTAATGCCTGCCGGTAGTTATATTGATGAGGCCGAAATTGTACGTAATGCCGTTTACAATAAAAAGTTGTTTTTTGATAAAGCGGTATCAACCCAAATAAATATTGATGTTTTAAAAGAGGTGGAGGGTAAGCTCGACCATCATTTTGAATACTCAAACCTGCGCAGCATCATCCTCGATTCGCAAAAACTACAGGAAGATGATATGAAGAAACTGGAATACGACAAGGTTTTATGGCTTGCGGATTCTTACTATGAGATTGTTTTTTCGCTGGATACCGATATATCCGATCGTGTAATCTTCCCGATTTCTGAATATGAACGTAAAGGTATTGAAGATGCCCGTTTTGTGGAGTTTAAGCATGAGGATGGTTCATCTGTTTATTACGCCACATATACCGCCTATGATGGTGCGTTGATTATGCCTAAATTGCTGCAAACCAACGATTTTTATAACTTTAAAATAATGCCTTTATATGGAGATGGCGCGCAGAATAAAAACCTGGCCCTGTTCCCGCGTAAGGTAAACGGTAAATACGTGATGATCTCGAGGATTGATGGTTGCAATAACTACATCATGTATTCCGATAAGATAAACATTTGGGAAAAGCCTGTTCTGCTACAACAACCAAAATTTACCTGGGAGTTCATCCAGATAGGCAATTGCGGATCGCCGATTGAAACTGAATTCGGCTGGCTGATGATAACCCACGGTGTTGGCCCTATGCGTCGCTACGTTTTAGGCGCAAGCTTATTGAAACTGGATGATCCGGCTATTGAGATAGGTCGTTTAAAAGAACCTTTGTTGATTCCTAACAGCGATGAGCGCGAAGGTTATGTACCTAACGTACTATACTCCTGCGGGTCAATAGTTCACAACGGCAAGTTGATCATCCCTTATGGTATATCTGATTCCTCAACCGGTTTTGCGGAGATTGACTTGAATGAGCTATTGAACAAACTGTTACAGGATGGTTCATCCATCTCTCACGAGGAGATTACAGAGAAGAAAGAGTTGGTAAACTAAACAGTTCTTTCAGCCTCGGCAAGCATTTTAGCTTTTTGTGGTTCAATAATGGTTAGGTAAATCACTATCCCTGCAAGAATAATTCCTGCCGCTGCTGCTATATAAATCCACGGACTTGTAAACAGGATAAACAGCCAGATAATTATACCGATAACAGCCGGCAATGGGAAAAGCCACATTTTGTAAGGTCTTTCATCTGTCGGTTTTTTCCAGTGCCAGTATAGCACACCCGCCGATTGCCCCACAAATTGTACGATGATACGCATGGTGATAATAGCGGTAATTACCTCCTTCATTTTAAAAAGTAAGCTGAATATAAACCCTGCGCCACCTAAAAACAGCAGCGATACGTAAGGGAAATTCTTTGTGGGGTGAACCTTGGCAAAAATTTTAAAAAAGTTGCCATCGGTTGCGGCAGCATAGGGTATACGGGAGTAACCCAACATTACCGCGAATAATGATGAACTGGCTATAATTAAGATGAGCCCCGTTGCTATTTTAGCTACAAACGGATTATACAACTCCTGAAAATAAGCACTGATCACAAAATCAGACCCTGCAATTTTTTGCCAGGGCATAGCGCCTAATATCATAATCTGCATACCTAAATACAACACCGCTATACCCGCAACAGATAGAAAAATGCTGCGGGGGATATTGACCTCGGGCTTTTTGATTTCGCCGCCCAAATGGCAAACATTGTAATAGCCTAGATAAGAGTAAACGGTTTTAAGCGAAGCCTGACCTAATCCCACAAAGAATATAGGTGTCAGATCAAAGGCGTCTTTACTAAAAGAAAATGCCCAATGTGGATTAAAGTGCCTGAACCCGGAACCGATCAGCCATAAAAAAGTACCACCGGTTATGATCCACAACAAAACAGAAATTTTGCCAATGCTTTTGATGTTGCGATAAAGCAATATGGTAACTAGAACCACTAAAGCCCCGCTAACTATTTTTTGCTGAATAGGGGTTAACGTAACCAAATAAGTTAAATATTGCGAAAACCCTATAGCCGCACTTGCAACCACTAAAGGCGCTTGTATAATAGTTTGCCATACCAACAAAAACGACATCATTTTGCCGAATTTATTGCCATATATTTTCTGTAAAAATACATAGCTACCGCCTGCCATTGGCCATTTGGCACCCAGCTCCGCCCATACCGATCCATCCAAAAAAGCCAGGAACGCGCCAAGTAGCCACGCCAGCACACATTGCGGGCCTTTCATGGCGCCAACAATAAATGGTATGGTTACAAACGGGCCAATACCCACCATATCAATCATGTTGATGGCGCTGGCCTGTGTGAGTGATAATCCGCGTTCAAGGGTCGACGTAGTTTCAGCCATTGTACTTTTTGAGGTTTTTAGGCAGGGAAGGTATAATTTTTAGGTCAATTATTTTAGCTGTAAATGTGAAATGATACCAGTCCGACAATTTGGGGGTAAAAGATAAGCCTCTGGGTGATCTAAGTCTAACTTAAATCAGTGTCATCAAAACTATTGTCATTGCGAGGAACGAAGCAATCGCACATAGGCAAAGCGGATATGCATGGTTCGCGATTGCTTCGTTCCTCGCAATGACAATAGTTTTATCATTTTAAATAGCTTCTAAGTTATGCTTCGGTAAACTTAGATCAGTTATCCGATTGAAAATAATTTGAAAAATATTGGCGGTATTGAGCTGACTGCTTAAGTCCCCAATATGTTTTTATACAGATCAAAATAATCATCCACCATTTTCTCACTCGAAAATTGAGCGCTTGCCCAATTACGGCAATCTTTGCGTTTTATATTTTTTAAGTTCGATACTGCTTCAACAGCCTCATCAATGGTATTCACTAAAAACCCTGTCTTTTCAGCTTGTATCAATTCCGGCATCGATCCCCTGTTGAAAGCAATAACGGGCGTACCACAAAGCATCGCCTCGGCAACACTCATCCCGAAAGGTTCATTAAAATTAATAGGATGTAGCAGGGCGATGGATTTACCTAATAATTCATTCCTTTTTTCTGGTCCGGCGTGGCCAATGTATTGGATCTGCTCATTTAAATACGGCTCAACCTTTGCGCGATAATAGTTTTCATCCTGAATGATACCTGCTATCAACAACTTGCGCTTACTCTTTTTGGCAATCTGGATAGCCTCTGCACAGCCCTTATCATGGTGTATCCTGCCAAAGTATAATAAGTAATCCTCAGGTTGTTCCACAAAATCAAAATCTTGCACATTCAAACCGTTATAAACTGTGGCGAGATAAGCTAATTCCGGACTCCTATCAGAATTGCTAATAGAAACATAGTGACCTATCGAATTATATTTTTTATAAACCGGAATGATCTTTTGCGACGAAAAGCCATGTATAGTAGTTATAATCGGCGTTTTGATCAACCCCGAATAAGTAAGTGGCAAAAAATCGAAGTTATTATGGATGAGATCAAAATCACCAGCTTTCTCCATCAAATTACTGATGTGCAGGCATTCCAAAACTTTGGCGTCCTGTGTGCGGTCCTCTTCATAACCCTGCGCACAAATCGAATCCAATTTACCCGCAGTAATAGAATCCCCGGTAGCGAAAAGCGTTATTTCAGCGCCTTTTTTAACCATGCCTTCGGCGATGTTTGACGCGATTTGCTCCCATGGCCCGTAATGCCTGGGCGGTGTTCGCCAGGCAACGGGTGATAATACAGCGATCTTCATTTTAGCAGATCTCCAGTTTTTGGCTTACCTTGTTGTATTCGTATTCCAATTCAAAGGCTTTCAATACGGTAAGGTGCGAAATAAGGTATGCTAAAGTACTTTCGGCACCCTGGTTACGGTTGATACCGGTTGGCAACAAGCCATCGCAGCAGCCTTTGGTTTCGTGGTCGTATAACGGCGCGCGCAAAGTATTTTCGCCCATGAACCATTTGTAGCACAGGAACATCTTTTCGATATATTCCGGTTTGCGGAAAATTTGATAAGCCTGGAAATGCATCAACACCATAGCCATAGTTTCAATAGCCTGCTGATCATAAACAGGGAACTTGCCACCTTTATAATACCAGCCATCGTTACCAACCGGGCTCAGATATCCGTTTGATAGTGTAAGCTTATCCAAAAACGCCATTGATTCCAAAGCAATTTCCTTAGCTCTTTCGTTGCTAGTTATCTCAGCAGAATGTAAAAGCGCTAATGGTAATATCGCGTTATCATAAGTCATTTTCTCTTCAAACCAATGCCAGTTGGCATCACGATGATGGTCGTATGAATCAATTAAAGGTTGCGTTAATTCAGCTAATTGGTTTACCATGCCTTCATCCGTAGGGAATACCTGTAGGTATAAACTCACACCTATTATCGTATTGGCCAACCCCCTTAAATGCTTCAAAGCCTTAAAATGCGGGAATGATCGCTGGAATATCTCCAAAGCAAACTCCCGGTAGGAGTTACTTGCCGCGCAGCTGATTAAATGGCCTAATGCCCAAATGGTACGGCCAAATGAATCTTCAGACCCAACCTCATCCAAATATTGTCGACTAAAACTCAGGAAATTACGGAAGTTGCCATCTTCAGTTTGCATGTAGTGAATGTAGCTCAGGTATACCGGCAGCAGTTCAAATGCTTCCTGACTTTTATTACGCTGATAGGCCATCAAAGCCATTATTAACGCACGTGCATTATCATCAAGGCAATAACCTTCTTTTAAATTAGGGATGCCATATTTAGCGTGTTGCACTATACCGGTATCATCCGTTAAGCGCCTAACATGGGTAAGGCTGAATTTTGGTAACACCTCCGGGTCAACAATGCTGTTACGCAAAATCTTGTCGCTAAAATCATGCGTACGGCACGATTCCTGGGCTGCCTTGATAAATTCGGCACCAGTAACTGGCCAGCGTAGGTGCAGGCCATACTCATAAGCGTTTTCTTTTAATTCGTTTAGTAATCTGTCCTGATCAAGCAATTCATTTACAATATCAGCCAGGGCGTCATCATCTTTAAAATCAAATAAGCGGCCCCGGTTATCGTCCAATAGCTCTGTAGCATGCCAGTAAGGGGTTGATACCACCGCCGCGCCCGACCCAATTGCATAAGATAATGTTCCGCTGGTTATTTGCGCTTCGTTTAAATAGGGTGTTACATAAATCTCGCAGGCAGTAAGGTAGTTAACAAGTTCTTCTTCTGACACGAACTTATTGATAAAGGCCAGGTTCTTTGATACACCTAGCTGCGCCGCGAGCGTTTTCAGGTGATCCCTATACTCTTCGCCCGAATTTTTAATTACGCCGGGATGTGTGTTTCCTAATATCACATACATTACATCAGGATGCTTCTCTACTATTTTGGGCAACGCTTTAACTACGGTTTCAAGGCCTTTGTTGCGGCTTATCAAACCAAAAGTTAGCAGTACCCGGTGGTTTTTAAATTGCGGGAAGTTTTTAACCGGATTATCTTCAGGTGCTTCAACATCGGGTACGCCATGCTCAATTATCTGTATCTTTTCAATCGGGATCTCATAAATGGTGGTTAAAAATTCAACCGCCCTTTTGCTCATCACAATTATTTTTGACGATTGCTCGGCAATCTCACGAATAATGATGCGCTGCACATAGCTTGGTTCCCGTAAAATAGTATGTAGTATAGATATTAGAGGCTTCTCTAACCTGTTTATCAATGGCAATATGTAAATACCGCTTTCGCCGCCATAAATACCAAATTCGTGCTCCATTATGCAAACATCAGCCGTACTGGTATTAATATAATTGGCTGCACGGATGTAATCTTTTTGATGATCCTGACGGATAATATATTTTACCTCCTCCGGGTATTCATACTCGTGCAAATTTTCAGAATCATTCAATGCCACCACAAAACCACCCTCAAGCAAACTTTTTCTGTTAGGGAAATTGGCACTAACAGCATGCATTAAGTTATTATTAAAGGTCGCTATTCCGCATTCGCGGGGAGGGTAGGTTGAGATATATGCTATTTTCATAGATAGATAGAATGTATTTTTAGATAGAAATATTAAAATAAATACGCTTTGTATGTAATTACATACGTGATTGTGTGCAGTAACGGGTTTAAAGGCGCTTTTTTAGCTCGATTATGCTCTTGCATTGTACAGTTGCATAAATCATACCAATTTACCTGTAAATATTGTTTCATAATGTCACAATTTAATGCACAAAGGTTGTAAGTGCATTAAAAACAATTACTTAGGATAGCATGTTGTACTTAAACACTGAATTCTAGCCGATACGACATGTATAGTGATAAAATCACAGGAGCCAACATTAAAAATGCAAGGCTCTACAGAAACTACTCGCAAGATTATCTTGCCGGTAAACTTAATATTTCCCAAAACGCATATAGCAAGCTCGAACTGGGCTATATCAGGGTGAAACTGGAAAGCTTGCTTATTATTGCCGAAGTTTTAGAGGTGCCACTTAGTAATTTAATTGATCCGCCCGTAATGCACCCTGATGTTGTAGCTATTGGTAAAATTGATATTGTACCCAAAATACTGGAAATTATCTGTTCTTCCACAGGCATGGGCTTTGCAGCCGTTGCTCGTGTTACCGAAGATAAATGGATTGCTTGTAGTGTATGCGATAAAATAGGTTTCGGCCTTGAGGGAGGTAGCGAATTAAACCTGGTGACAACCATTTGCAACCAGATACGCCAAAGCAGCAAAGCCGTAATAATTGATGACGTTAGCCGGGATGAATTTTACGCGCAGCATCCAATCCCGGCATTATATGGCTTTCAAAGTTATATCTCGGTGCCTATTATGCGGCAGGACGGATCATTCTTCGGTACGCTTTGTGCCATCGACCCAAAACCCGCTAAAGTAAATAACCCCGAGACTATTGAACTTTTTACCTCATTTGCCGAACTTATTTCTTTTCATTTAGATACCATTGAGAAAGAAGTATCCAAACTCAAAATAGCCTGATTAGGGCTATTTATTTTTAGCCAGCCATTCAGTATATTTCTTTTCTAAAAAGCTGTAACCATCTTTTCTGAATTCAGGCGTAGACACCGTAAAGTGGTCACCTGGGTAATATTGAAATACGAATGTTGAATTTAATTTCTTCATTTCGCCTTCAAGCATCACTACAGCGTAATTAAGTAAAAAGTTATCCTGCTTACCTACTGTTACACGTACTTTACCTTCCAAATCGGGTTTTATTTGATCCCAGTTGGTGCGTAGGTATAAGGATATATCGTAGTTTTTCCAATGTTGAAATACGTTACTGTCAATCTCGCCGGTTTCGCTGTTGCAAATTCGCTCAGGTTCGCCATCTTTTCCTTTTTTGCTGAAAACTGCATCAAAAGAGTGCATTTGTTCGCCGCGATAAATAACATGCTCCATACGGTAGCAATCTTTCATATCAAACCATGGGAAGCGTCCTGCCACGGTACCGGTAAGGTTTAGCGTACTGTCTTTACCATAATACATATTGCGGTCCTTATACAGGTCTATCTGCTGAAAATTCCTGAAATCAACAGGGTCAGGTGAGCTCGACCAGCAACCATCAAACACTTTTGGGTAATGTGTTTGCAGCCACAAAACTGTCCAGCCTCCGCTGCTATGGCCGGTTAACAGGTGCGCGCCATTGCAGCGATAGGTCTTCTCCAGGTAGGGGATAAATTCTGTTGTTAATGCATCACCCCAGGGGCCATTATTGTCGCTGTTTGCATAAACACAATGCCCCAGTGAGCAGTTACCATCTAAATAAACGGTAATACAAGCGGTAGTATCAATCGGTGCTGATGGATTAGGAAAACCCGAAAAACGATGATAGTCGCCGCCATAACCAAATACCACAAATAGCACGGGAAATTTCCTGTTGGGCTCTGTATAATATTCTTTCGGCAACAGCACGGTACCGTTAACGGTCATCGGTCTTTTCAAAAAGCCGCTTAACAATGCTGATGGTGCTTTTATTTCTTTTGCATACTGTGTATTGGTAAATGTTGGCTCAGGTACAACTTTGGTTGTAGTTAGGTTAAATACTTTGCTGTAATCCTTAGTGATGTTTACCCTTTGGCTAACGCTGTACAAGTTTCCGGGGCTTTCTGATATGGCCCTGCCGCCAAGATCACGGTCCCATACGGCTTGCACATAATATTCGCCGCGCTCAATATCTGATAGCGCAGTTGGGTATGCTGTTGCTTTATCATCAATAACAATACTTTGCCCCGGCCTAACATTTTTTACATACACAGAAAAACATGGAAAAATCTCTTCGCCTGCCGCTCCGCTTTTAGGCGTTTTATTATCTTTAGATAGATACAGCAAAACACGGCCGGTAAAAGGTTTGTTAAAAATACTATCAGCATAACTTACCTTAAATTGTTGTGCAAAGCTTTGGTTTATAATTCCCGCAAGAAGCAAAAAGCTGAGTATAGTTTTTTTCATATCGTATAAATAAGACCAGGTTATTTATGGGTTATTACACCGCGAAATAGCGTTTATAAAGCTACTGATTTTAGTGTTTACTCATGCAAATTTTTAGCCACGCTTTCGGTCGATCATGAGAAATATTGTTGTTTCTGATGGTTAATTCTATTCATTTAATTTTTTTGTCTATTTTAACAGCCTCAACCACACCTTATGGCCCAAAAATACGCGCTGATTATTTTATTAACTGTCTCTGCACTGTTGTGTAATGCCCAGGAAAAGCTAACTAATAACATATTCCGCAAAAGGCTACCTAACGGACTCGAAATCTTGGTGATAGAGGATCATAGCGTGCCTTTGGCAACAGTTGTTTTATCCTTTAAGGCCGGCTCATTTACCGAATCTGATGATATGAATGGCTTAACGTCACTATATCTGTCGATGCTAAACAGGGGAAACAGAGATTATGTAAGTCAGCAGGATGCAGGCTATTACGCTGGTGGGTTAGGTATGCAATTAAGAAATACTACCACATCCGATGAATATGCAACTACTTATTTTACCCTGCCAGCTGCGAATTTTGTTAAGGGGTTAAATTTCATGAATTCAGCAATAAGGTATCCTAAAATGGATGGGGATGAACTGGAAAAGACAAAGGAGGTTTTTAGCAACCAACGAAGCGAAACGGACTCAAATCCTTATTATGTACTTGGTGATTCTCTCAGAAAGCATTTATGGGGTAGTCTGTATAGCAGAAAAAACCCAAATGGCGATTCGCGGGTAATAAATGGCGCTACCCCTGCTACGCTTGATGTTATTAAAAAACGATACTTCTATCCAAACAACGCAATTATGATAGTTGGAGGTGATGTAGCACATGAAGTTGTTTTTAAAGAGATTGAAACTGTATATGGTGATTGGGCCCCCGCACCTTTTGACCCCTTTACTAAATGGCCTATTCCTGCTTTTGAACCGCTCAGGAAATCAACTTACACCATAGTGGAATCTAAGCAAGTGCATGCGCCTTATATAGCAATTTATTGGCAAGGGCCCGATACACGTAATGATATAACAGCTACTTATACAGCCGATGTGTTTTCAGATATCATCAATCAAAACTCATCAAAGCTAAATAAGGCACTCATACAATCAGGCTTGGCCTCCAGCGTACAAATTGGGTACCTTACCTGTAAATATGTTGGGCCAATAAGTTTGTTTATAACCCCAAACCCGGATAAGATAAAAGAGTGTGTAGAGGAAGTTAAACGACAAATTGAGTTGATGGATAGTGATGATTATTTTACTGAAGAGCAGATAGAAACCTCCAGGAGAATGCTCGAAATAAAAAAAATAAAGGAAGAGGAAATAACTACCAATTATGTACATACTTTATCATTTTGGTGGGCGGCAGCTTCAATAAATTACACATTAGGTTATAATGATAATTTAAAAAAAGTAACAAAGACTGAACTTAAACGATACGTAGATAAATACATTAAAAACCGGCCATACAGCGCGGGGATGTTAATTAATCCTGATTTAAGAGCTCAATCAAATGCAGACAGCTTCTTCAAATAAAATTACTCGAATTATGAAAAGATTATTACTAACCCTGTTTGTTTTAAGCGCTGGATTTAATGCATTATTGGCACAGTCAACCACAACTTCGTTTACTGTTGATGGCATTAAGGTAATTTACAAGCCATCTGTAAAAAAGATTATTAACGTGAGGGTTTATTTTAGAGGAGGTGTTACCAATTACCCGATAATAAAAGCTGGAATTGAAAACTTTGCACTCGAAGCCACAACCCAATGTGGTACAAAAAAGTATGGCGCGAATGCATTGAGGGATACCTGCGACAAATACGGTATTATAATATCCGGTAACTCCAGTTATGATTCTGGATTTATCCAGCTTAACTGTATAGCTAAATATTTTAATACCGGTTGGGATCTGTTTACGGATGCCGTAAATAATCCTGTATTTGATGCCTCTCAAACCGATTTGTTAAAAGGCAAGATGTTATCGCACATTAAAAGTTATTATTCAAACGCCAATAATAACCTTTCTGATGTATTAATGAAAAGCGCCTTCGCCAATACACCATACGCCATTAACCCGATCGGCACCGAACAAACCATTGCCGGTATTACCGCCGATGATTTGAAAGATTATTACAATAAGATATTGAATAAAAACCAGATGTTTATAGTAGTAGTGGGCGATATAACCAAGGACGAATTATATGAGAAAATCTTAGTTGCCTTTAGTAATATTAAATCTGCTCCGTATGCAACGCCTAATTTAACTGCGCCATCATTAATTGATAACAAATTGCTTAGCGAATCACAGGATCTTAAAACAAATTATGTTGGCGCTGTTATGAATGCCCCGGAATTTACCAGTCCTGATTTTGTACCATTCAGATTAGCTGTAAGCGGGCTTTCGGGTAACTTATATTCATATATCAGGTCAACACAGGGGCTTTCCTATGATCCAGGTGCAAGTACATTGCAATTACGCATGCCTGTTAGTTTTATAACAGCAAGTACAACCAATCCGCAACAGGTAATGTTAGCTATGTTAACCGTATTAAAACAAGTGCAAATAAGGGGTTATGACGATGAATGGTTACAACATATAAAAAACACTTATATCACTACCAATTATATTAACGAGCAAAGTACTGCCGAAATAACAAACAGCCTGGGCCGTGCAGAAATTTTAGGCAATTGGCAATATTATGATGATTTACCCCAATTAGTTAATATGGTAACCGTTGAACAGCTTAATACTGTTATTAATTATTACATAAAAGGCCTTAGATGGGGTTACGTAGGTAACGTAGATGTGATTGCCGGGTTTAAACCCCCCGTTTATTGATCTTGGGGGTTGCGTATGACCTTGCCGTATTCTTAATTTATTGATTATCCTCTAATTGTATAACAAGCAATAATACTGCTGCTATCGGAATGGTATGTTTAAACAATCCTTCATTCCCGGCGCACATCAAAAATTGTGTCATTAAAAAATAACCTTTATCTCCTTTTTTACATCAACAGCAATATTTTATCTAAACTTGCATAAAAAACCGGTATTCATGGACGAAGACTTCCTATGGCAATTGTTAAATAAGCAGCAAAGCTCGGCTGCCGTACCTTCTAATAAAACAATTACCAGGTGGGCGTTGCAAGTAATACGATTGCTATATCCCGAGCAATCGAAACACATATTTTTATCGATTCAGCAGTTAGAAGAAAAATTTGAAAGGCTTAAAACAGAGCTTTGCAAAATTATGAATGCTACCAAAGCATGCTGCAATTGCGATAACGAGAAGCTTGCTGAAGCATTTTTTAATGAGTTGCCCGAGATTTACCGGGTACTAAATACCGATATAGATGCCATTTTTAAAGGTGATCCCGCTGCTATCAGCGAATTTGAGGTTATACGTACTTATCCGGGTTTCTTCGCCATTTCTTTTTACCGGTTGGCGCATTTGCTTTACAAATATGAGATCCCGGTTTTGCCCAGGATACTTACCGAGCACGCGCATTCAAAAACAGGTATTGATATTCACCCTGCTGCCGTTATTGATGAGTATTTTTATATCGATCATGGTACAGGAACCGTAATTGGCGAAACTACGCAGATAGGTAAACATGTAAAACTATATCAGGGTGTAACATTAGGGGCGTTAAGTGTTGCTAAAAGCATGGCAAATACCAAACGGCACCCAACTGTAGAGGATAATGTAGTTATCTATTCAGGCGCTACCATTTTAGGTGGCGAAACCATCATTGGGCATGATAGTGTAATTGGTGGTAACGTGTGGTTAACTGCCAGCGTACCGCCAAATTCAAGGGTATTTCATGATCCCACAATAAGAGTTTCAATTAAAGCAGATTAACATGGCTGGAATATTAGATTTAATAGGTAACACCCCCCTGGTTGAAATAAAACGGTTAAACCCGAACCCAAACGTTAAAATATTTGGTAAGCTGGAGGGTAATAACCCCGGCGGAAGTGTAAAAGACCGTGCTGCGTTAAATATGATCAAAAGCGCTTTGGATCGTGGAGATATTAAACCGGGAACGAAACTTATTGAAGCTACCAGTGGTAATACTGGTATAGCGTTGGCTTTAATAGCCTCATTATTTGGTTTGGAGATAGAACTGGTATTACCGGCAAATTCTACCCGCGAACGTACCTTAACCATGGAGGCATTTGGCGCGAAAGTTACCCTGTTAAAGGATATTGAAATTTGCCGTGACTATGCCGAAGAAAAGGCAGCGGGTGATGGTTACTTTATGCTGAACCAATTTGCCAACCATGATAATTACATGGCTCATTACAAAACTACTGGTCCCGAGATTTGGCGTGATACCAACCAGGAGATAACACATTTTGTAAGCGCCATGGGCACCACAGGTACTATAATGGGTTGCTCTAAATATTTAAAAGAAGTTAACCCCGATATACAAATAGTAGGTTGCCAGCCAGTTGAAGGTTCATCCATACCCGGCATACGCAGGTGGCCGGAAGCTTACTTACCTAAAATATTCGACCCAAAGAGAGTTGACCGGGTGATGGATATATCAGAAGAAGAAGCGACTTTGATGGCCAGAAGAATGGCTAAAGAAGAAGGCATCTTTGCAGGGATGAGCAGCGGCGGTGCACTATCAGCCTCCATCAAATTAGCACAGGAATTAACCAGCGGTACTATTGTTTTTATCTGCTGCGATAGGGGTGATCGTTACTTAAGCAGTAATTTGTTTGGGTAAAAGTCAACCTTAATCGGCAGATAAATTAAACTATTGTTAGTTAAGCGGAGCGTGATAATCCCAAACTTTACAGATGTAAAACTATATCATTGGTACGAAACAATCGTAATGCCTACCGGGAGAAAATCGCACAGAAAATTAGGGCCTTACTTAATCACCTATCGCTATACAAACAGCTGGATTAGTTAAAGCAGAGTCTAAAGTTTCAAAAACGGTTCCGTTTTTCCATACCACGTTATTATTATTAATATCAATTCCCAATATATAAACATCCGTACCATTTACAGCAATAGCAGTTGTACTGCTGGCAGCTGGAAAGCTAATTAAAGTTCCATTCTTCCAGTAGGCGCCTTGCTGTGAATAAGTCCCGCTTGCACGAGTGAAGGTATAACCGGTGATATAAATATCATTACCGGATGATGTGATCGCTGTCGGCCCGAATGAGCCATTGTTTATACTGTTGAATGTTCCATTTTTCCAATAGCCACCCGCATACGTACTGTCGGGCATACGGCCGGCTACGTAAACATCATTTCCAACTAATGCGAGGCCCGCGGTAGAATTATAATAGGCACTTACCAATTGGCCTGGGCCATAAAGTTGTAATCCCGCATTAGTCCATAAAGTACCGAAGCTACCTTGGAGGGCGTTAGGTGCAGATCCAAATTGTTTTTCATAAAACAGTTTGCCGGTGACATATACTTTATTACTTGATGCTGCTATACCGGATAAGGCGAGGACTGATGTGCCGGGAGCTGAGAACAACGGTGATGCAATGGTATTACCCAGGTTAATTTCCGTATTGCCTTGCCAATAACTCATAGTGGCTGTATTGTCTGCTCCGGCAGCCAATACTGTTGTACCCGAAAGTGCCAGGTATTGTATGCCGGTTGCGCCTGTAACCGGAACGAATACATCATTTTTATAATATCCTGCCGTTTGCCCGGCAACATAAACATCCTTGCCGGAAGTAATAAGCGAATAAATGGCATTGGTATTTTTTAGCGTATCAGCAACAGCGTTAACTGTTGTCGCAGACAAACTGGTTTTCCAATATACACCTTTGTTACTTGCAGCTCCTCCTACATACAAATACGGGCCGGTAACTACTGATGAAGATGATTTTGGCGGGGTTTTATTGTCCTTCTTACAACTCGTTATAAATACAATTCCTAAGCTTATAGCGCAGATTTGTAATATTGTTTTTATTTTAATGCTTGATGTTTTCATTGTGATAAAGAATATTCAATGTAACTTATACAGGTACAATGCTTTATAATCCTAAAGATACATAATAGAAAAACATTTATTTTAATCTGATCGATGATTGTTACAATCAAGAGCATAGAGATTACTTCGTTCCTCCTATGGCAATTAGATTATTTAGTCGGTATTTTATAAACTACCGCATTTACATTCACCCCTGCTCCAACTGCCGCGAAAACCATCATTTTACCCGGAGTAAATTCCTGGCCTTCAAACCTATCTCTTTCAACAAGATCATACAAAGTAGGTAATGTGGCAACAGAGCTATTGCCGAGCCACGAAATGGTCATCGGCATAATATCAATTGAGGTCGATTTTAAGCCGTAAAGTTCATATAATTGCTTAAGCACAGCCTCGTCCATTTTGTTATTGGCCTGGTGGATAAGTAGCTTGTCCATGTCCTCTATTGATAAGCCCGCTTTAGTGATACACTCCTTAATAACACCCGGAACAATCTTCAATACGTGTTCGTAAAGTTTACGTCCCTGCATTTTTAAAAATAGCCTGTCGCCAGTATATTCCGGATGAGCGGATTTGCACATTTTTAATACATAAGTTAGCTCATTGGCATATGATTTTGTGGCATGCGATATTATACCAACAGGTTCTGCACTTTCGGTAGCGGCTAAAATAACTGCACCGGCACCATCGGCATAAATCATGCTATCACGGTCATGCGGATCGCAAATACGCGATAGTGTTTCAGCACCAATAATCAGCACCCTTTTGGCATCTCCCGAACGGATATAACCATCAGCCTGTATCACTCCCTGTAACCATCCGGCGCAGCCAAAAGGCAAATCGTAAGCAATGGTATCAGGATTAGTAATTCCTAATTGATTTTTTACCCTTGACGCTAAAGCCGGTACCATATCGGTATATGAATTACCAATGCTAACATCACCAAAGTTATGTGCTACAATAATATAGTCCAGTGTTTCCGGGTCAATTTTTGATGCTGTCAAAGCTTCGCGAGCAGCCAGGGAAGCAATATCAGAGGTAAGCAGGTCATCGGTTACATATCGCCGTTCCTGTATACCCGTAATTTGCTCAAACTGATCGATGATGACCTGGTTGTTCTTGGTTAGTTTTAAGCCATCAGGCCCATAAAATTCATTATTTATAAAGTCTGTATTCTTAACTATGCGTGTTGGGATATAACTCCCGCTTCCAATAATAATGGAATAAATTTTTTTGCTCAAAGTTTCTTGCTAATGGATGGTTCAATCTATCCGGATTGAGTGGGATCTTGTATGAAAGTACGTATATTAAACGGGATTTTGTGAATTTATTGGACCATTTTAAGTTATAAGTAAAACATTTATTAATAACCACAGTATTTATGACAAGCCTATTAAGAATAAATTAAAATACCAGCAACAGTAAACCTAGGTCAACCCTACCATATTGATAAAATAACCTATCAATATGAAAGTATTTATAAACCAGCAAACAAACTTGTAAAATAGAAAGGCGCTGTTTTACAGTTAGATAATTCAATTTAATCCATTATAAAATAACAGGCATCCTTTTAGTTGTTGCGTGTTGGCACTAACCTCATGAACCGTGGATACTAAAATTAAGATATTGGCGAATGTACTCGTCATTGATGATGAAAAAAACCTGGCAGCCCTAATTGCAAGGACGCTGGAACTGGAAGGATTTAAAGTTTTTCAAACAAACACCGCTAAGGAAGGACTAAAAGTTTTAATGCTTGAAGAGATACACGTAGTATTGAGCGATGTTAAGCTACCCGATATTAATGGTGTTGAGTTAGTAAAGCTTATTAAAGAGAAAAAGCCCTATGTTGAGGTGATTAGCCTCACAGCCTACGGTACTATAGCCGATGGCGTTTTAGCCATAAAGAACGGCGGCTTTGATTACATAACCAAAGGCGACGATAACCATAAAATAATCCCGCTCACCTATAAAGCTGCCGAAAAAGCGCAATTACAATTAAGGGTTTTTAATTTAGAGGCACGCATAAGTGGTAAGTATAGTTTTGATAACATCCTTGGCCGCTCAAAAGCCATTTTGGATGCGGTAGAGATCGCGAAAAAAGTAGCACCTACCGATACAACCGTGTTATTGCTCGGCGAAACAGGTACTGGGAAAGAGGTATTTGCAGAGGCCATCCATTACGATAGTCCGCGGCATTTACAGCCTTTTGTGGCGGTTAATTGCAGCAGCTTCCCGCCTGATTTATTGGAGAGTGAATTATTCGGATACAAAGCCGGATCATTCACGGGTGCTTTAAAGGACAAAAAAGGTTTATTTGAAGAGGCGAACAACGGTACCATATTTTTAGATGAGGTAGGGGAGATGAGCCTGGAACTGCAAGCCAAACTACTGCGCGTATTGGAAAGCCGCAGTTTTATTAAAATAGGAGATACTCAAACCACTAAAGTAAACATCCGCATACTCGCTGCCACAAATCGCGACCTGCAACAGGAAGCTGAAGAAGGACGATTTAGATTAGACCTTTTTTACCGATTATCTGTATTTACCATCAACCTGCCATCGCTAAATGATCGCAAAGCTGATATTGAATTACTGGCCAAACATTACCTGAAGCAATTTAGCGCCAAGGTAAATATGCGCATTGAAAAGATGAGCGATGAATTTATATACATGCTCACCCAACACACCTGGAAAGGTAATGTGCGGGAATTGAAAAACGTAATTGAGCGGGTAGTGATCCTTGCGGAAAACGGTGTGATCAGCTCCGACCTGTTACCGGTAGAATTCAAAACGGCTCATGTTGAAAAGGATGCGCTCGACCTGGAATCCATCGAGAAACAACACATCTACAAAGTGTTAAACCACACCCACGGTAATAAAACCGAAGCTGCAAGATTGTTAGCCATTGGTTTAACCACCCTTTACCGAAAGCTTGATCAATATAAAATAGTGTAATAACCCTACCATTACGGTAAAAGACCCTTCCATTTTGGTAGGGTCTTTTTTGTTTGTGATATTTTGGTTTGACGATTAACTGTATAATGGTTTGATTTAAAGGTATTTGTATGTAAATTGTTTTTTGTGGCATCAGCTTGGTATATGCCCATATAAATAAAAAAACAAACATATTATGGATATCACACTCACCATCGTTTATCTGCTTGTATTTGTAGTCGTCTTCTGGCTCTTTTTCAAATCCGTTAATTACTTCGAAAAAATTTAAACACCATGATCGCATTATTCTTTGTAGCCATTGCAGTTTTCATATACATGATATATGTACTGCTTAAACCCGAAAGATTTTAAACTATAAAAACCATGAATACAGAATACATAGGTATAATTTTTATGTACCTGGCCACCGTAGCGCTGGCCATACCACTTGGTAAATACATTGCCAAAGTATTTAAGGGCGAACACACCTGGCTTGATTTTATGGCCCCGGTAGAAAGGTTCATCTTTAAAATCGCAGGCATCGACCCTAACCGTGAGATGAACTGGAAACAACATTTAAAAGCATTATTAACCATTAACGTTATCTGGTTATTTTATGCTTTCTTTTGCTTGCTGTTCCAATCGCATTTACCATTAAACCCCGATGGCAACCCAAGCCAAAGTCCCGATCTTGCATTTAATACAGCATTAAGCTTTGTTACCAACACCAACCTTCAGGATTACTCAGGCGAATCGCTTGCAACATACTTTACACAACATTTTGTGTTTATGTTCCTGCACTTTGTTAGTGCCGCTACCGGCTTAGCTGCCATGATGGTAGTGTTTAAAGCAATGAAAGATAAGATTACCGACAAGCTTGGTAATTTCTGGGATTTTTTCCTGAAATCAATCACCCGTGTGTTATTACCTATCAGCTTTGTAGTAGCAGTTATATTAGCCTTTAACGGTACACCAACCAGCTATAAGGGTAAAGCCGTGGTAATTGGCTTACAAGGCGATACCGTACACGTATCCCGCGGCCCTGTTGCTGCCATGGTTGCTATAAAGCAAGTTGGTTCAAACGGTGGTGGCTGGTTCGGCGTTAACTCAGCACATCCACTTGAAAATCCAAACTACTTAACCAATATTGTAGAGGACATCAGTATTATATTAATTCCTATTGCTTTAGTATTCGCGTTAGGCTATTATCTAAATAAAAGGAAATTGGCCTGGGTGGTTTTCGGTGTCATGACCATCGGTTTCCTGGCTATGTTATACCCGTCAGTAAATGCTGAAGTTGGCGGCAACCCTGCCATTGCACACATGGGGATTAGTCAGCCCGGCGGTTCAATGGAAGGCAAGGAAGTGCGCTTCGGCGCTGCCGCTTCAGCTTTCTGGGGCATTACTACTACCGTAACCTCAAATGGTTCAGTAAACTCCATGCATGATAGCATGATGCCGGTATCAGGCATGGCACAGATGTTTGATATGATGATAAACGCCTTTTATGGTGGTGTAGGCGTAGGTTTCCTTAACTTCTACATATTTATCATTATCGCTGTATTTATTTCCGGTTTGATGGTTGGGCGAACACCCGAATTCATGGGCCGCAAAATTGAAGCCCGCGAAATGAAGATCGCTTCATTGATAGCCTTGTTGCACCCTTTTGTAATATTAGTAGGCACAGCCATATCAACCTATGTGCTGGTTCACTTTGCCAATGCGGCCTGGGCAACTAAACCATCTGCATGGTTAAATAACCCTGGGTTCCATGGTTTCTCCGAGATGTTGTATCAATACGCATCCAGCGCAGCCAATAATGGTTCGGGTTATGCGGGGCTTACTGCCAACAATATATTCTGGAACGTAAGTACCGGCTTGGTTATCTTCATATCACGCTTCCTTCCTATCATTGGTCCGGTTGCTATCGCAGGTATATTAGCCAACAAAAAATTCGTACCAGAATCAGCAGGAACCTTAAAAACCGATACAGGCACTTTTGGGGTGATGGTATTAGCTGTAATTGTTATTGTTGCAGCTTTATCCTTCTTCCCTGCTTTAACCTTAGGCCCTATAGCTGAACATTTCTCAATCAAATAATAGATATCAACCATGAAATCTGATAAAAATACATTATTCCAGGCTGATCAGATGAAAGATGCCTTTTTGCAATCCTTCATCAAGCTTGATCCACGTATACTGGTACGTAACCCCGTAATGTTTACGGTGGAGATAGGCACAGTTGTAATGCTTATCGTAACGATCTTCTCTTTCTCTAATGCAGGGCAGGGGAGTTGGGGTTACAACTTTACTATATTCTTAGTACTGTTTTTAACTGTACTGTTCGCCAACTTCGCCGAAGCCATTGCTGAGGCACGCGGCAAAGCACAAGCCGAAAGCTTACGCAAAACACGTTCAGAAACTCCTGCCCGTTTACTGGTAGATGGTAAAGAACAAACCATCATGTCATCATTACTTAAAAAAGGCGATATATTCATTTGCGAAACTAATGATACCATCCCTACCGATGGCGAGATCATCGAGGGTATCGCTACCATCGATGAATCAGCTATCACAGGCGAATCTGCTCCGGTTATCCGTGAGTCAGGTGGTGATAAATCATCTGTAACAGGTGGTACCAAAGTATTATCCGATAGAATTAAAGTGCAGGTTACTACACAACCCGGCGAAAGTTTCTTGGATAAGATGATCGCGTTGGTTGAAGGTGCATCACGCCAAAAAACACCTAACGAAATTGCTTTAACAATTTTATTAGCCGGTTTTACGCTGATATTCGTGATTGTTTGTATCACGCTGAAACCGTTTGGCGATTATGCGAACACGCCTATAACCATAGCGGCATTTATATCCTTGTTTGTTTGTTTAATACCCACAACTATCGGTGGCCTTTTATCGGCCATCGGTATTGCTGGGATGGATAGGGCATTGCGTGCAAACGTGATTACCAAATCAGGTAAAGCTGTTGAAACCGCAGGCGACCTTGATGTACTTTTGTTGGATAAAACAGGTACCATTACTATTGGTAACCGTAAAGCAACCAACTTTTACCCTGCAAATGGTGTAAACGAGCATGACTTTATAAAAGCATGTGTACTAAGCTCATTGGCAGATGAAACACCAGAAGGTAAATCCATTGTTGAACTTGCCGAGCAAAACAAAAGTATGGTAGTAACCAAAGCACCTGAAAATTCGGTATTCATTAAATTTACAGCTGAAACCCGCTCAAGTGGTTTGGATACCCCTGATGGTTTACGTGTACGTAAAGGCGCTTTTGACTCTATCCGTACGATGGCTATTAATGCTGGTCATAGTTTTCCTTCAGAGGTTGAGGCTAATGTAAAAACCATTGCTTCGAATGGCGGTACACCTTTAGTGGTATCACAAAACGAAGAGATATTAGGTGTTATTGAGTTACAGGACATTATTAAACCCGGCATAGCCGAACGTTTTGAACGCTTGCGCCGCATGGGTGTTAAAACAGTAATGGTTACCGGTGATAACCCGTTAACAGCGAAATTTATAGCTGAAAAAGCTGGTGTAGATGATTTTATCGCGGAAGCAAAACCTGAAGATAAAATGAACTACATAAAGCTTGAACAACAGCAAGGTAAACTGGTAGCGATGATGGGCGACGGTACAAACGATGCCCCCGCACTTGCCCAGGCAGATGTTGGTGTAGCCATGAACAGCGGTACCCAGGCAGCCAAAGAAGCTGGTAACATGGTGGATTTGGACAATGACCCAACCAAGCTGATTGAGATTGTGGAAATTGGTAAACAATTATTGATGACCCGTGGTACATTAACCACCTTCTCAATAGCGAATGATGTGGCTAAATATTTTGCCATTGTGCCTGCATTGTTCATGGTATCCATACCTGCATTAAGGTCGTTGAATATCATGGATCTGCACAGCCCGCAATCAGCCATATTATCTGCGGTAATATTTAATGCCATTATTATACCGATGCTGATACCATTGGCATTACGCGGTGTGGAATACAAAGCGATAGGTGCAAGCGCGTTATTACGCCGTAACTTGTTGATCTACGGCTTAGGCGGTGTGTTGATCCCATTCATTGGCATCAAATTAATTGATCTTGCAGTAGGCGTATTTTTATAACAGAATATTAAAAAATAAAATCATGAAAGCGTTTTTCTTACCATCCATAAAACTAACTATCATATTGATAGTGTTATTAGCGGGTATATATCCATTAGCTATAGCCGGAATAGGTAAATTTACACCAGGCAACGGCGATGGTGAAACAGTTACTTACAAAGGCCGTGTAGTTGGTTTTGCCAACATTGGTCAAAAGTTCACTAAGGATAAATATTTCTCGTCACGCCCGTCGGCTGCTAACTACCAGGCTGATGCATCTGCCGGAACAAACAAAGGCCCGTCAAACCCCGATTATTTAAAAACCGTGAGTGCGGCTATTGATACTTTTTTAAAGCACAATCCAACAGTAACCCGCTCGCAAATACCTGCCGAATTGGTTACCTCATCTGGTAGTGGCTTAGACCCCGACTTGTCACCAGCCGGGGCACAAATTCAGGTTGCCCGTATTGCTAAGGTTAGGAACATATCAGCAGATAAAATAAATAGCCTGATAGCAGCCAATACTGAAAAACCATTGTTAGGTTTATTCGGCCCAGCCAAGGTTAACGTTTTAAAATTGAACGTAGCTTTGGATGAATTGAAATAAAAGCAAAGGACTGTGCGGTTCCCCTCTTGAGAGGGGGCAGGGGTGTGTTCGTCGCTTGGTTAACACACCCCTGCCATCACACATTCCGGCGCGCCCCCTCTCAAGAGGGGAATTAAGAATAAAATTACTCCGGCTGTGGCTAAATACCGCAGCCGGTTAGTTCGTTAAATTATGAGTGAAGAAGAAATTAAAGAACAATCCGTTGAACACTTTCTTGATCTGGTAAAAAGATCAAGGCGCGGAAAGTTTAAGATTTACATTGGCATGAGTGCAGGTGTAGGCAAAACCTACCGGATGCTGCAGGAAGCGCATGCTTTGCAGCGTAATGGCATTGATGTGCAGATAGGCTATATCGAAACTCATAATCGTGCGGAAACCCATGCTTTGCTGGATGGGTTAAAAGTCATCCCACGCAGAAAGATATTTTACAAAGGCAAAGAACTGGAGGAGATGGATGCGCAACAGATCATGAACCGCCATCCCGAAGTGGTTATTGTTGATGAATTGGCGCACAGTAATATTGAAGGCAGCAAAAATAGTAAGCGCTGGCAAGATGTGCTGGATATTCTGGAATCAGGCATCAGCATAATATCGGCTGTAAATATTCAACATTTAGAGAGCCTGAATGAAGAAATTCAATCCATTACCGGTATCCCGATTACCGAACGTATACCCGATAAAGTATTGGAGATGGCGGATGAAATCGTCAATATAGATTTAACCGCGGATGAGCTTATTGACAGATTAAAAGATGGCAAGATCTACGAAAAATCAAAAGTTGAACGTGCGCTTCAGAATTTTTTCAGGAGTGATAAGATTTTGCAGTTACGCGAAATAGCGCTAAAAGAAGTCGCTCATCATTTGGAACGCAAGATTGACATTGAAATCCCCAAACAAATAAAATTAAGGCCAGAAAGATTTTTAGCCTGTATATCATCCAACGCCGAAACATCTAAGATAGTGATCCGGAAGACAGCTCGCTTGGCATCTTATTTTCACGCACCCTGGATAGTGCTTTACGTACAAAGCAGTAGTGAAAGTTTGGACAGGATAAAGCTGGATAAACAAAGGCATTTGATAAATAACTTCAAACTGGCTACTGAGCTTGGAGCCGAACTACTGAAAGTAAAAAGCGATAAAATAACCGCATCCATTATGAAGGTTGCCGCCGAAAGGGAAATAACTACCATTTGTATTGGCAAACCACATTTAAACCTGTTCCAGGTGATTTTGAGAACAACCGTATTTAACCAGCTGCTTAAAAATTTAGCAGCTACAGAAACTGATTTAGTGATACTATCATGAAAGTAAAAAACAAACTCCGTTTAGGCTTTGGCTTTTTGTTTATTGTGGTGCTGTTTTTCGGGGCAGTATCATTATTCTACATCAATCAAATAGCTAATAGCGCTAAGGTTATTTTAAAAGATAACTACGAATCTCTCAATTATAGCAGGGAAATGCGAACTGTTTTGGATGAGCAGAACCTTCCACTTAATGCTGCATCAGCGAATAGCTTTAATAAGCAATTGGTACTGGAAGAGCACAATATAACCGAGCCCGGCGAGGGCGAAATGGCAGGCAACTTACGTAAGGCTTTTACAGCCCTGCAAAATACGACAGATGCTGCCACGCTTAAACAAACCGAAAAAAGCATCAGGAAATATCTGCGGGATATAGAGGTGGTAAACATGCGCGCTATCGTAATTAAGAATGAAAAAGCACATAAAAATGTTGAGGATGCGGTAGTGTTTTTGGGTTTAGCCGGGGCGTTCACCTTCCTGGTTCTGTTCAGCTTTAGTGTGAATTTTCCGGGGATTATTTCTAACCCTTTAAATGCGCTTTTGGAAGGTATAAGAGAGATCAGCCAAAAAAATTACGGGCAGCGTATTCATTTTGATAAGAGTGATGAGTTTGCCGAAGTTGCCAATGCATTTAATGATATGGCATCTAAGCTAAATGAATGGGAAAACAGCAATTTATCAAAAATAATGTCGGAAAAATCGCGCATTGAAACCATTATTGAGCAAATGCACGATGCCATTATCGGTGTTAATGAAAAACATGAAATACTCTTCATTAATACAACGGCAAAAGCTATTTTGAATTTAGGCGAAGATAAGCTGACAGGAAAATTGGTTGGGGAGGTAAGTAAAAATAATGATCTGTTTAAATCCATTATCAATGGAGAAAAAGCAGACCGGGCATTCAAAATTTTTGCTGAGGGTAAAGATTCATACTTCCAGCTAGAAACCCGTGAAATTTTAGTGCCAAACCTATCACCTACCGAAGGGCCTGTAAACATTGCCAAAAAATCGGTTGGTATAGTATATATTCTCCGTAATATAACTGAATTTAAAGAGCGTGATGAGGCTAAAAGTAATTTTATAGCCACCATTTCACACGAACTTAAAACCCCAATATCAGCCATTAAAATGAGCGCGGGATTATTGGCTGATAGCCGGGTTGGTGCATTAAATTCTGAACAAAATCAATTGGTAAAACACATCAGCGGCGATGCCGAACGTTTGCTTAAAATAACATATGAATTATTGGATTTGTCGCAGGTAGAAACAGGCAACATCCAGTTAAATTTTGTACCGGCCAAACCTGAAAAAATAATAGACTACGCTATTAAAGCTATAAAGTTTGAGGCAGATCAAAAAGGTATTACCATAGAGCAGAGCGTAGCTGCCCACATTCCGGATGTTAATGCTGATGTGGAAAAAACCGCATGGGTAATGATCAACTTTTTATCAAATGCCTTACGTTACAGTCCGCTTAAATCAAAAATAGCGGTTGATGTAAGTAAGAAAGCCAATATGATAGAATTCTCTGTGAGAGATTTGGGTAAAGGGATTGACGACCAATACAAATCGCGCTTATTCGACAGATACTTCCAGGTACCAACTGATGGACAAAATAAATCCGGTTCGGGATTAGGGCTGGCTATATCCAAAGAATTTATAGCTGCACAAGGCGGTGAAATTGGTGTAGAAAGTGAAGTTGGTGTAGGAAGCAGGTTTTATTTTACCTTACCAGCGGTAGCATAAGAGATACAGACAATTGCATAAGTATCAAAAAGATGCCCTTCTCTCATAAAGAAAAGGGCATCTTTTACCTGTTTTAGGCGATCATTGCAGCAAGATACTTGCTCAATTTTTCAATATTCTGTTTCAATCCTTCATCGGCTTTAAAGTTTTTTACAACTTCTATAAATTGCTCACGGCTCTCAAAAATCATGTGCCATTTTAGGTGGGTTTGCTCACCCTGCGCATCAAACTCTATAGTTGATGTAAAGTAGGGGGCTGAAACATGCTGATAAACAATCTTTCTGTGAGGTATGACCTCTTTAAATATACTTTGGTTGTCGTAATCAGTACCATCTGGTCCGTGCATAACCAGGTTCCATTCACCACCAGGTTTCATGTCCATGGTGGTAATGGTATTGGTAAATCCATTTGGCCCCCACCATTTGGCAATATGCTCAGGCTTTGTCCATACTTCCCAAACTAAATCTATTGGAGCATTAAGCACTCTTGTAATTAAAAGCTCACGGTCTTTAGTGTTATTTTCCATGTTTTCTTTCTTTTTTTAGTTGATATAAATAGGTTTCTAAATTATCCAGTTTACTTTCCCAATGCTGGCGATATTGATCTATCCAGGAGGATACTTCGCCTAATTGGTCAAGTTTAGCTTCGCAATATCTTTCTCGTCCCTGCTTATTAATTTTCAGGAGTTCACACTCAACTAAAATCTTAATATGTAAGGATATTGCCTGCCTGCTAACATCAAAGCTGTCGGCTATTGCATTTACATTTAGCGGTTGATCAGCAACCATATTAATGATTTGGCGGCGGGTAGGGTCGGCAATAGCCTGAAATACATCTCTTCTTATCATATTGCGCAAGCATTTACTTGCAAATATAAATGCAACTATTCACTTGCGCAAATTTTTTCGAAATTTACTTTAAACTATATGTTAATCCGTCAGTATATCTGCCCGACGAGAGAAAATTTGAAGGTCTTTAGTCGCAGACTACAGGCATAGATAATTGGTAGAAAGGGGCTACTAACAGCGAGGTAAATAGATGGGTAAGTGTTCATTTTGTAAAACGATATTTTGGGAGTTTTTTAGAATAATATTAATTACTTTTATTTAGTAATTCCTAAAACCTTAAAAATCAATAAAATGAAAAAGACTTATTTCCTATCACTTGTGATTGCGTTCGGTATTTTAAGCTCATGTTGCCAAAAAACATTGGCACAATCAAAGTCCGACGAAGAATCTTTGCTAGCCATTCTTTACCAACAAAAAGCCGGTGAATACCGGGCGCTTTGTCTTCAGGCTTATCGGCTTGCCAAAATGCAGGTTGATTCCGCTCTAAACAAAAATCCGACTGCTACCAATTATGCTGTAATAACCGATTTGGATGAGACCGTGCTTGACAACAGCGCGCAGGAAGGTTGGATATACAAGCAGGACACCACTGCATCACTTCAATCACTCGAAACCTGGTGGTTGAAGGGTAAAGCAAAGGCTGTACCGGGAAGCGTTGAGTTTTTTCAATATCTAAAAAAAAGAAAAGTAGATGTTTATTATATATCAAACAGGTCAGCCTCCCCTCAATATATCAAAGCTACTATGGCTAACATGGATACTTTAAAATTCCCTTATACAGATTTCCCTGCTGATACTACACATTTTCTCTTTCAGCAAGGCAGCGTAGCCTCAAAAGAACCTCGCAGGTTAAAGGTTATTGATACGCTTAAGAAGAATGTAATAGTTTATTTGGGTGATAACTTGATAGACCTGGATAAAGCTTTTGATAAATCAGTGGAAGGCTATCAGAATTCTGAGCAACGCTTACGCAAAGTTGATAGTTTGAAAAGTACTTGGGGTGTAAAATATATAGTATTTCCCAATGCAATTTATGGCGATTGGGAATCCGCATTTTACAGCAAATACCTTATTGACCATAAAGGCGCAACCCTTACACAGGAACAAAAAAACAAGATTAGGAAAGAGCTACTTAATAGTAGTTACTGATGAACATGGAGTTAGTTGCGGGCCATAACATTAATAAAATCGCACACCTGCTGTAACGTTTCCGTACGGTATTTATAAGGTTATATTTGTAAGCTTTTTATTATCAGTTAGTTATTTGTATGGCATGAATTTTAAATGATATGTTAACATTCACTTTAAAACGGCATAACTATGTTAAGAACGTATTTTAAACTTGCTTACAGAAATATAATAAGGGATAAAGCTTATTCTATTATTAACATAACAGGTTTAGCAATAGGCCTGGCATCCAGCATCCTGATTTTGCTTTGGGTACAAAATGAATTAAGCTATGACAAGTTCCATAAAAATGCCGGTCAAATATATCGTATAACCTGTAGTGCCGGTGACTTTAAGGCCTCGATTAACCCGGCAGGTATGCCCGCCGGGTTAAAAGCAGAGATGCCGGTCGTTAAAAATACCACCCGTTTAAGTTCAATCACTACTGTTTTGCTTGAAGCAGGGAACAAAAAGTTTGAAGAAGGACGGGTGTTTTATGCAGACCCAAGTTTCATGGATGTGTTTTCTTTTCCCCTTGCGCAAGGTGATCGTGCTACTGCATTAACAAATGTGGATGGCATTTTAATAACACAGGCAATGGCAACAAAATACTTTGGAAACCAAAACCCGATTGGTAAATTCTTGCGAAAAGACAATAGTGAAAATGTAGTAGTAACAGGGGTTTTAGCCAACATCCCTGCTAACTCACACCTTCAATTTGACTTTATTCTACCAATGGCTTCCTTAGCCAGAACGGATAACGGTCTGCAAAAAAATAGCTGGGATGATTTCAGTTTTTATAGCTATGTTCAATTAGACAAGAATTTTGATGCTTCTGCTGCGAATTTATTAAGATTGGAGAAGCAAATGGATCAGATATTTTATAGGCATAATCCCCAAATGAAGGCCGAATTTGAATTACAGCCTTTAACTAAAATCCATCTGGCACCTGAAAGACTGGGGGATTTGCCGGGGCACGGTAATGCGCAATATGTAAGCATCTTTTTTATTATCGCTATTTTGATACTTGTGGTTGCCTGTATCAACTTTATGAACCTGGCTACCGCGCGTTCAGCCCGCAGGGCCAAGGAAATTGGCTTACGCAAAGTGGCTGGTGCTGTACGTGGGCAACTTATTATACAATTTTTAAGCGAGTCTATTTTTATTTCCTTTCTATCCTTATTGCTTGCACTCGGAATAGTCTGTCTATTCCTGCCGGTGTTCAATGAACTGGCCGACAAGAAGCTTGCTATAGATTTATCAGATATGAAATTTTGGATAAGTCTTTTTGGCATTGCTTTGTTAACCGGCCTTATCTCCGGCAGTTATCCAGCCTTATTTCTTTCCGGCTTCAATCCGGTTAAGGTACTCAAAGGAAATATAAAATCAATGGGCGGGAATTTACTATTCCGCAACTCTTTGGTTGTTATCCAATTCATGGTTTCTATAATATTGCTGGTAGGCACGGTGGTCATCTATAATCAGCTTAAATTCATCAAGGATCGGAATCCAGGCTTCGAGAAAGCCAACCTTTTATATATGCCAATAACAGGGGAGATCTGGAATAACCAACAAGCCTTAAAGAACGAGCTAAAGCAAAATTCGCTTACAAGTGATTTTACAATAACTTCTGACCTGCCTACCAACCTTTCCAACGCTACCAGCGCAGATTGGAATGGCAAAGATCCACGCTTACAAATCGCCATCCCCCACATGGCTGTTAATGATGACTTTACCCATGTATTTAGGATGAAGTTATTGGCTGGCCGAAGTTTTTCAGGATCTTTTATAGCAGATTCCAACAATTATATTGTTAATGAAAAAATGCTGAGCGTTATGGGTTTAAATGCAACTACAGCAATAGGTAAAGCACTAACACTACAGGGTGTTAAAGGCAATATCATTGGTGTTGTAAAGAACTTTAACTTTAAACCGATACAACAGGCTATAGAACCATTGGTGATGAGCTTTAATAAATCTGGTGGTTTTGTAGTGATAAGAACATTACCTGGCAAAACCAGCGCGACAATACAGGCCCTAGCAAAAATAAGCCAGCAACTCAATCCTGCCTATCCGTTCAATTATGATTTCCTTGATCAGGATCTGGCTAATCTTTATAAAGGAGAACAACAAATGGGCAACATTTTTAATCTATTTGCTATTCTGGGCATTTTTATCTCCTGTTTAGGCTTGTACGGTTTATCTGCGTTTATGGCCGAGCAACGTACCAAAGAGATTGGTGTACGTAAAGTGTTAGGTGCATCTGTATTAAACCTCGTCTATTTATTATCCTCCGGGATCACCAGGTTAATCCTGATCGCTATAGTTATAGCCATACCACTTTCATGGTATGCGGTGAATAGTTGGCTGTCTGGTTTCGCATATCATATAAATGTTAGCTGGTTAGTATTTTTCACGGCATCCCTGGCAGCTTTGGGCGTTGCGTGGCTAACTGTTAGTTATGAATCTATAAAAGCAGCGATTGTTAATCCTATAAAGAGTTTAAGAACGGAATGATTTTATGCAATACGTTAATTAAATACTCAACTGTCCATTCGCCTGCTTCGCTAGGTTTTCTACTATTTATACCTTCAGACAGCAGAATAAAAAAAGCCTTCAGAAACTAATCTGAAGGCTTTTTAGTGGGAGGAGATCATCCTTTTAAATGCGCCTTAATTCGTTCAAGACCGTTCTCGACACCGCCTTTAATCATTTTCCCATAGCCATCTTCATGCAGAAAATCGATATAATTAAGCGCTGTTTCATAGTTTTTTGTTGCCTTTTCAAATTCCTTCAGGTCTTCGTAGCCTTTGGCAATGTTGAGGTAAAGTGAAGGGTAGGCTCCCTTTATACTGTCGTCGTTGATTTTCAATGCCAGCTCGAGCGCTATTTCATCCCAGGCTAATTTATCGGCCACACTTTTCTGATGCCGGGCGACATAATGAGCCGCGGTAAATTTTTCCTTATCGTCGCCTGCCTGTTCCCATGCCTGAAGAAACACTTTTGCAGCTTCTTCATTTTTGCCTTCGCCTTCCAGGTCCATTCCCCCGGCGCAGAGTTTCACGATTTTGTTATCAGGTTCTAAGTACATAATGGTATGAATTTAATATATTTTGGTTGAAATTGTAAACTTCGACCAAATAGGGGATGTTGAAAATCTCGTGGCTAATATTTCTTTAATGATTATTTATATCACCAATATCATGAACAATGTACGCCCATTTAAGTTATAGTTTTAATGGCGAAAATTAGATGGTCTGTTATATTGACGCGATTTGTAGAACTAATTTGCTTTGGTACAGCTTTTTGGTTTATACAATTTTGGGTGATCAATTACGAAAAGAGACTGGATACTTTCTCAACAGCTTACGACAGATCGTTACAAAACGACGATATCAATTTCTTTTCAGTTTTATTGATTGTATTTATAGTCGGTTATTATTTAATGGTTTTCTCATTAACAGAATACTATAAAAGATTTACCACGGCAGATATTGATCTTATCAAAAGCAACAGCAAGATTATTCGTTTGCGGATTGCCGGGTTAGTTTGTATGTATATATCATTGCTTATCACTGCGGCCACCGCGTCTAACTTGCCCGATACAACCACGGCCATGATATTTGTAGTACCGGGTTTTGCGATCGGGGTTGGATTGGCACCCTATTTCGTTTTCTATAAATTAACTGACATTTTTACGCTGAAATACTGTGTTACTGTAACGCTAACGATAATAGCTATAACTTTTGTTGCGGGATATTTCCATTTTCCACCTACACTGGCATTTGTTTTTACGGGTATACCGGTTTTAGCAGCCCTTACTAGAAAATATGGGCAAGCCGACAGGTTCATTAGAACCGGAAAGACCGATCTTAATTAAATTATTAAAAAATTCAATTAGTATGCATATAGATTTTCTTACAGGCACCTGGTTAGTTTTAGTTTCCGCAGTTTTGGTGGAATTACTTTTTTATCTTTTTGTAACCAGGAGATTTATAGCAAATGCAATTAAAACTAAGGCTAAGATTGTAAGTGTCCAGCAGGCACAAGGTATCCGTACAGCTGTTTACACCCCTGTTATCACTTTCAGCGATTTAGCAGGTAAAATCTATACAGAGCCGGCAGTTATGACGGGCGCTTCGTCAATTGTAAGAGGTGTAAGTCAGGAGGGGGACGAAATAAATATATTGTACAATAAGGATAACCCTAAAATATTCATCATGGATACCTTTCAAGGCAGATATGTTTATACGATCAAGCGTTCGGCTATAGTTTTGTTGCTGGTATTGATTATTGGCATTGCAGCACTATTTTTTATTTAATATAAGAACTGGAAAATTGAAGGCCATTTACGGCCTTAATTTCTGACTAAGCGGATATATTTTAGGGAACATTCGCTTAGCTGGGTGTATGGGTTCATGGCATTACCGTAATTCTGGATCATCAGAATATCTTCACTGATCAGTCCTTCAATCCCCAAAGGCTTTTTATAACCTTTTTTATAGTCCGAATAAGGTATGCCTTCGAGGATGATGCTGGTAGTATGGTCTGGGTTTAGGGTCAGCCTCACCTTGCCTTCGTAACGGTGTGTGGTAGTATTCAACCGGTATCGGTAACCGGTTGAACCTTTGATTACTGATAATGAAATATGACACCCGTCCTCCCCGTTATCATCTTCCTCCTGGTACGTGCCGGAAACCAATTGTTTCTGCGTGGAAGCGCCAAAGAAAAGCAGGGAGAATGTGCAAAAAAAAGCAGGATGGTTCGCTTCATAGTAATCGTTATTTAACCTTCTTTTTAATAATAAAGAGTTGGTAACCATTGTTAGTAAACAAACCGAAATTAAGCCGGTCATTGGTAAAGTAATAAATAGGAAGCGGAGGCCTGTAGGGTGAGCTTTCGCCCGACCAGCCTTCATCTTTCGTCATGTCCTGGGTGATATGGAGTGTGTCTTTTTTCAGGATCAAATTAAGATAGCCGCTGCCTTGCCATTCATCCTGACTGGAAAGACCGGTCGGGCTGCCGGGGGTTGGCCCGCGTCCTTTGGTAAAATGAACTTTTTGAAAATAATCCATATAAATATAGGCATTTCGCCGGTCGATATGTTCGTCAGGTGCCCGGTTATGCATCCCGTTGACCAGAGATTCTCCTTTGGCAGGATAGCCATCAGTCTCGAAATCGCTCAGGTTTTTACCCAGTAAAGCGATCCAATGGCCCTGTTGATAAAAAAGAGCTTTATCGATATGTAAACTATCCAGGCGCGAATTATATAAGTCAAAATAATGGTAGTAATAAACCCATTGCGCGGCTTTGTATAACTGTTTGAAATGTTGCGCCAGGGCGAGGCTATCTTCCGTCAGCGCTTGGTTTTGTTCAGCGTAAGGACGATTCCGTTTGTCCCCGTCCAGCATCCAGCTGCAAAAGTTGGTTGGTGTAATGAGGAAGCCAGCCCAGTTGATGGGCCAATCCTCTTTGAAAATGAGTGAATCGATTACAGTGCCATTCGTATTAAATTTGAGAAAGATTTCGATGGGATCAGACTGGTCGCCTTTGGGGCTGTCTTTTCGCCGCGCTACTATTACTGTATTATTGTCGGCATTAAATAACGGCGGGAAATCTTCAAGTCTTGCTACATTATCAGAGTTAAACAATAGGACAGATTGATAGTTCTGTGATATTACACCGGATTGAATTTCTCGGTAGCCTTTATACTTTTCAGGCAGGGAAGCTTGAGGGATAATATTTCTGAAAGAGAAGTTGGAAAAGGAGTAAGCAATGAAAAGAATAAGCAGCAGTATGGCAATTAAGATGTATAAGGTTCTTCTCTTCATAAAGAATTAACGGTTCTGACCTCTATTGGTTTGCCGCCTGGGCGAACAATCGGTTAAGAACCGTGTTTTGTTCAACAACTATGAGGGGAAATTACGTCTATACTTATCATTTGTAGAAGTTATAAATTTTGACCGGTTGGTATTTAATAAAAGCAATACTTATAGCTCCTTTTCGCGGCTCGAATATATTTTCAATCTTTTGAAATTGTTATTTTAAAAGATTAAACGACCATTTCAAAGAGTCGTATATTAGGGCTGTTGGATATTTAAAAAAATGTAGCAAAATGTACAGTAAAGCAGCGTTCGACGCAAAGGTCAAAACCTGGCTCAATGAACAGATCCGGAAAAGCGTAGTAAAGGAAGTTACAGAATGCTACGATTTAATAGACAAGGACAGTGCCAACCGCTGGAACATTTTCCGGATTTGTAAAAAGCAATTAAATGATGTACGGTCAAAAATCGTTTTGAGTTACGTTAAGATTCTTGAATTAGTGGTTCTTATCTATAAATGATAGCTGGATGGAAATATCCCGCCACTCAAGCGTTTTTCGCTTGAGTGCAAATACATATGATCGTCCCGATAGCGGGGATATTCTATGATATATCCTAAATTGTCTTATTCGGCTACTATATTTTTTTTACCCCATTCTGCTAATAGCTGCATCACATCGTTGAGCGACATCCCCTTTTCTGTAAGTGTATACTCCACCTTTGGCGGGACTTCGGCATATACTTTCCGATTGATGATACCGTCAGCTTCCAGTTCTTTTAAATGCCTGGATAATACCTTTAGTGCTATACCTTGAATTCCCTTATGGAGCTCACCAAATCGCCTGGGGCCTGATAATAACATCCAGATAATAACGGGTTTCCACTTGCCGCTTATGATACTGATTGATCCTATTATTGAGCAATCACAATCCAGCTCTACTTTTTTTT
>JAMFRP010000012.1 GCA_026224775.1 Bacteroidota bacterium | reverse complement strand
GATCTTTTCTATCAGTATTCGCTAATCTGGCATCGGCAGTACCCTGATCTTTTCTATCAGTATTTGCTAATCTGGCATCGGCAGTACCCTGATCTTTTTTTTCAGTATTCGCTAATCTGGCATCGGCAGTACCTTGATCTTTTTTATCAGTATTCGCTAATCTAGCATCGGCAGTACCCTGATCTTTTTTATCAGTATTCGCTAATCTAGCATCGGCAGTACCTTGATCTTTTCTATCAGTATTCGCTAATCTGGCATCGGCAGTACCTTGATCTTTTGTATCGGTGTTAGCTAATCTAGCATCGGCAGTACCCTGGTCTTTTTTATCAGTATTGGCTAATCTGGCATCGGCAGTACCTTGATCTTTTTTATCAGTAGAATTTATTAATTGAGCTGTGTTATTCTTTTCGGAATACCTAACTGTAGTAAAAGATGAAACTAAACCTGTTGTTAAAAATAATGCTGATGCTATAAATACTTTTTTCATGATTATATATTTTTGATTTTTTGATTCTTATTTATGTGTTATTTAACTGTAGTATTATTGTATATTTTATATGAATTAATCAGCGCTGCCCAGTTCTTTTGCGTTGCCAAATACACTTATCTTAATTGTACTATGGGTGGTGTGCACACTATTATATTTTGTATGTAGAGAAAATACACCTGTTGTAAAAATTACTGCTGCTGCGATGATGATTTTTTTCATGTTTTTAGTTGTATTGAATGATTAGGATAGTATGTTTTTTAATAATTAGTCTCCGCTTGCTAATTCTTTATTATCAGCGGAAAACGAATTTTGTATAGCTGCTTTTTCGACTACTTTTGGTGTGTTGTTAATTTTAACACGTGATGCTAATACACCTGTTGTGCAAACTAATGCTGCTGCGATGATGATTTTTTTCATGATTGTTTTATTTTTTTTAAATTTCTTGATTCAATTTATAATTAGTCTCCACTTGCTAGCTCTTTACCGTCTGTTGCAATATGTTGTGTTTCTGTAATGTGTTGTATTTCAAAGTTTGTTTTAGGTGTACTGTTCAATTTAACTTGTGATGATAGCGTACCTGTGATTAAAACAAATGTTGCTGCGATAATGATCTTTTTCATGATTCTATTTTTAATATTTTAATTTTCTTAATTCAATTTATAATGTGTCCCCGCTCGCCAATTCCTTATCGTTTGTCGTGATATATTGTATGATATGGATGACGTTTAGGTTAACCGTGATGATAAAGTGTTTATAATTAAAGCCATTAACGCTGAAATAATGATTTTTCATGACTTTGTTTTTAATATTTTGATTTAATTGTTAATGTGATTTATTTATAAAAAATTGATCGCCAAATAGTTGAAACGTTTTAAAAGCTTATTTGATTGTATTTGTGATAAGTATTTTGTACATGGTTTAGAACATTATAATTAAAACTGTAGCTAGCAATAGCTAGGTGTAAAATAATGCGTTGTAATTTAATATCATTCTATTTAAACAAAAAAATGAACCTTTTTTTAATTCATTCGTAATAAGCTTGGGTTAAACTATGTATATAATAAATTAACAATTGATAAAAAATTGATTATCAATTGCTTGGTGAAAGCAAATATAAATAGATAATACAACATTTTGTTGTAAAAATGAATATCGGTATCTTATCTATTTATATATAAATATATGCTATATTGGTATGTTTTCTAATTTTTGTAGAAATTAACTCTTACAAAAGTATTTAATGAAGAAAGTTTTTACGATAGTCTTAACATTATTATTCGTTTCTGTGTTTTATGCACACGGGGCAAGTATTACCGTTTCGCAAGATACCAGCGATGTAAATAGCTTGAATAAAGGAGCATATGGCACCAGGCTTACCAACCCTGAGCAAACGGTTATTATGGCTAACAAAGCTTTGGCGCTGGCAATAAAATTAAATTATGATAAGGGGATTGCGGAGGCTTATCGTACAATTGGTATAGGGCAATATTATTTAAATATGTCCGAAGAATCTATCAATAGTTATTTTAGCGCACTAACTTATTTCCTGAAAATAGGCGATGAGAGGGGCGAGGCAAGAGTTGATAATAACATTGGTAACTTATATAAAGACGACGATTATGACAGATCGTTAGATTATTTTAATAAGGCTTTAGCAATTGGAAATAGGCTTTCTGATAAATCAATTATAGCTTCAGCTTATCTTAACTTAGGTAATTTTTATTCGAAAAAGCAAGGTTTTAATGAAGCATTAAAGTACTATAATGATAGTAAATCGCTATTTAGTGACTTAAAAGATTCGGTAAATATTATTCAATCATCACGAAATATAGGTGTAGTATATTTTAAGTTAAATCAATTAGACTTAGCTGAAAAGTTATTAACTGATGCTAATAAAAGATCTAAGGAAAGAGATTTAAATGAATCTGTTGCAAGTATCGATCTTACCCTGGCCGCGCTTTATATCAAAACAAATCAGCTTGATAAAGCCGATAATACAGTAGCAGAGGGATTAATTTATTCAAACATTATAAAGGATAAAAAATTAATTCGGGATTTTACTTATACGGATTATGAACTAGAATATAAGCGTAAAAATTACTTGAAGTCTTTAGGCTATTTAAAAGAAGTATATCTTAGAGATAGTGTGGATGGAAAAACTAACTTTACATCACAATTAAACTTGTTCTTAATAAAGAATAAGCAAGAAGCAGAACAGAGAATTAATGAACTTAACGTTCAACGTATACAATACGAAAACGTGAGATTTTGGGGAGCAGCTACAGCGGCTGGCTTGTTTTTAGTTGTAATAGTTTTATTGGTAAATAACGTGAAACGTAAAACCAACACAAATGCCCAACTTACACAACTTAATAGTGAAGTGTTGCGGCAAAAAGATAATCTTGACCGTGTAAATCATCACCTGGAAGAGATTATTGATGAACGAACCAAGGATCTGCAAATAAAGAATAAAAAACTCTCAGAATATTCTTCATATCTATCGCATCAGATACGAGGGCCTATAGCTACGTTAAAAGGATTAATGAACCTTGAGAAGGAAGGCCTCGTAGATAAAAAGGAATGTATTAATATGATGGATAAGTGCGTGTCAGAAATTGACGAAAAGATAATTGAAATGAGTGATATGATGCACGACTCTAAAAGTGCATTATAATTTATAAACCCCTCTTCTTAAGAAACCATCGGCCAGTTTGCATGTATTTGGGCCTCTAATAAACCCAGATATACACAGTACCAGGATATCATATGTAATATTAGTAATTCCGCATGTTTCTTGTAGCCTTTTGTTTCAAATGCTATAATTTTCTTACCAGCAGTAACAAAAAATCTTACCTCGCCTTTGCTGGGTTTAAATTTAGATTTTATTGAATTATAAACCGTGACTTTTAATTTTGTATTTGGGTCATGAATAACACTATCCTTAAGTGTTTCATTATTTGCAATGGATAACAGGTAATTTGCCATAACACTTGTTTTTTGTAACAGGTGTTGCAATTTTTACTCCAAAATCATTATAAAGGTGAATTAAGGTGGAAGTTTATCGAATATATTATAATATTAATCCCCATTTAAAATTTTTAAATGAGGATTAATACATTCATTGAAGAAACTGTTATATTGTATTCTAAAAGTGTCGTTTTTTATAAACAGTTAACAATTATACCGCTATTGCAGTTTTATTTCTCAGTTCTTCATAAAGCAATATTACTTTACGTTGTAACGTAGCAATTTCAGTTTCGCGATCTATTAGTTTCTTTTGGGCAATGCTAAGGTGAGAAGGTTCATGCTCTGCTTCTTTGATATCCATGGCTAACAAATAAACTACGCTAACTTCAAATACATTGGCAATTTGCTCTAAGCGTGATAAATTAATATCAGTAACACCGGTTTCGATTTTTGAAAAAGCAGGAATTGAGATACCCAAACGATCTGCAACATCTTCCTGGCTCCACCCTTGTTGATGGCGAAGAGTCCTTATGTTCATGCCAACAGATTTGTTAGTTTTCTTTTTTGCGTTGTCGTTCATTTTAATTATCAATTAAATTAGTTAGTGAAAGGGTTACTATTGGTTAACTAAAGTTATGCCAAGTTTAATTTAATATGATAATGGACGAAAATGGTGTAATTGGGGAAATAAAATTAACAGAATGTGTAATTATTTCCCCAAATAGCACAAGGTGAGATTGGGTTAACTTAGCTGCCAATTATGCATAATTTGGCAAATTTTAGCAATAATTGCTTCTGCCCAATTTCTTTAAAGAATATAGTTGCTTTAACGTCAGGTTTTTTGCCTTCTAAGCTAATGACTTTTCCAAATCCGAAACGTTCGTGCTCAACTTCCATCCCAACTTGTAGGTTTGAAGTATCTGAAGGTGAAAATCCTGGTGAGGGTACATGTGCCTTTGCCAGCAGAGATGTGGTCTTTACAGGAGGAGTTGTCGCGGCTTTTGGTTTAGAAAATGTATCGCCTCCTTTTCTGCTCCAGGCCTCACGTTCATCATCAAAAAACGAACTGCTTGCTTTTTCTGGCTTCGCGGTAAAATCAAGTTCAAGGTATCTTGCGTCTACTTCATCCAAAAAACGACTAGGCTCACAATTAATCAAAGTGCCGAACTTGAAACGTGAAGTAGCATAGCTAAGGGTAAGTCTATTTTCTGCACGTGTTATCGCTACATAAAACAGACGGCGTTCCTCCTCCAGATCAGTGCGGGAGTTAAGTGCCATTTGCGATGGGAATAGATTTTCTTCTAATCCAACTACATGCACCTGTTTAAATTCAAGGCCTTTGGATGAGTGGATGGTCATCAAAGAAACAGTGTCCGCATCCTTGTTTTTATCATTGTCATCATTAGTAAGCAAGGCAATATCCTGCATAAAAATATCAAGACCTTTTTCCTCAATATCTTCACGTTCAGAAAATTCCTTTATACCATTAAGCAGCTCCTGGATATTTTCGTAACGGTTAAGTCCCTCTACAGATTTGTCTGCGTACAAGTCTTTTAACAAGCCTGAATGCTGTGCAATATGCAACGCAGCCTCATAAGCCGAAAGTGATTTCGTAATCACCTGGAAGCTTTGGATCATGGTAGCAAAAACGCTAACTGCTGCTGATGTACGCCCATCTAAATATTGTGATGGATTGATGATCACTTCAAATGGCGTAATGTTATTCTGATCGGCGCTTACTATAATACGGTCTACAGTAGTATCTCCAATACCACGGCGTGGGTAGTTTATAACACGTTTAAGTGCTTCCTCATCATTGGCATTAAAAGTAAGGCGGAAATAAGCGATCAGATCCTTGATTTCTTTGCGTTGATAGAACGATAAGCCCCCATATATTTTGTAAGGTATACCCAATTTACGCAAGGCCTCCTCCATTGAACGTGATTGCGCATTGGTACGGTACAGGATGGCAAAATCATGCCATTTTAAACCATGCGTGGTGCGCTGAAACATAATAGCTTCAGCAACCTGCTTGCCTTCTTCATTATCGCTGAAGGCGCGCATTACTTTTATTTTATCACCTGCTTCTTTCTCCGAAAAAACATTCTTTTTAAGCTGCTCTTTATTATTAGCGATGATGCTATTGGCAACATTCACAATATTTTGCGTAGAACGGTAATTTTGTTCCAGCTTAAATATTTTCAAATCAGGATAATCCTTTTCGAAGTTTAATATGTTCTGAATATTAGCCCCACGGAAAGCATATATACTTTGCGCATCATCACCTACAACACAAATATTTTCGTTAACAGCAGCCAGTTTCTTAACGATCAGGTATTGCGAAAAGTTAGTATCCTGATACTCATCTACCATCAGGTATTTAAATTTGTGCTGGTATTTATTCAGTACTTCAGGGTATCTTTTTAATAACTCATTGGTTTTATAAAGTAAATCATCAAAATCCATTGCCCCTGCGCGATAACAGCGCCCCGCATAGGTTTCGTAAATTTTGCCTAACTGACCACGGCCGCTTGAAAAATCATCGGCTTGTATCTGATCGTTTTTTTGATATTCCTGCCATGATACCAGGTTGTTTTTTGCTGCCGATATACGGTTAAGCACCAGGTTTACACTGTAAAGCTTATCATCAAGGTTCATTTCTTTTAAAATGGCCCTTAATACGCTTTTACTGTCATCGGTATCATAAATAGTAAAGTTGTTAGGATAACCAAGTTTATCAGCCTCAACACGCAGTATCTTTGAAAAAACGGAGTGGAAGGTACCCATCCAAATATTTTTGGCTTCTGGCCCAACAAGGTTTATGATACGTTCGCGCATTTCGCGTGCGGCTTTATTAGTAAAGGTTAATACCAGTATATTAAATGAGTCGACACCATTACGAATCAGGTGCGCCACACGATAGGTAATAACGCGTGTTTTGCCTGAGCCCGCACCTGCGATAATCATTACCGGGCCCTTAATTTGTTCTACCGCCCCGCGTTGTTCCGGGTTTAATCCCTCTAAATAATCCAAATCTTTTTCCTCTTTTCTGTATGGCGAAATTAAGGTTTTGCCCTGAAAGCTGAAAGAAAGATTAGCGATTAGTGGTCATTGATTTTAATGTTTGGGGTCGGGTTTACCATTTAGTTAATTAACCGTATTTTTGCAGGAATATGAAGATGCCCAAACTTGCCGACCTGATTTTATTTGAAAACGATGATATAATTGTGGTGAATAAACCACCATTCATCAGCTCACTGGATGAGCGTGAGGGTGGCGACATCAATATGCTGCGTTTAGCCAAGCAATATGTGGAAGATGCGCAGATCTGCCATCGTTTAGATAAAGAAACATCCGGCGCATTAATTATCGCCAAAAATCCTGAGGCTTATCGCCATATCTCCATGCAGTTTGAAAAACGGCAGGTAAAAAAAGTCTACCATGCTGTTATAGAAGGTACGCATGTTTTTGAGGAATTATTTATTGACTTGCCGATACTTAATGTAGGCAAAGGAACCGTAACCATAAGCAGGCAGGAAGGCAAACGTGCTGAAACGTGGTTTCAATCGTTAAAATATTTTAAACATTATACTTTGGTTGAATGTCGCCCGGTGACAGGCCGCATGCACCAAATTCGTATCCATTTGGCTACCCAACGTGCGTCAATAGCAGGGGATGAGATGTATAAAGGCAAACCGGTTTTTCTATCGTCTATCAAACGTAAATATCATTTAGGTAAGGATCAGGAAGAATTGCCTATAATGAAACGTTTCGCGCTGCATGCTTATGAGGTTACTTTTAAATTGCTTGATGGTACACCGATAACTATCCATGCGCCATATCCAAAAGATTTCGAAACATTGCTAAAGCTGCTAGAAAAATTCGATGCCTAACCAGCTATAAACAAAAAAGGAATCGCTTATTGCGATTCCTTTTTTGTTTATACGACTGGCTTCAGTTTATAACTGAAGCCTCCTGATCAGGTAAGTTTATAACTTACTTAACCTTTAAAGTATTATTTTCCCGATTATAATCAGGTATAGCATGATCAGGATCAATAGTTACGCTTTCCGCTTCCGAAGTTGTTGGTATGGTAAAAGTGATCACTTTATCCTGCAGCCAGGTTTCAACCGGCAGTTTCATGCGGTATTTGCTGCCATCTTTCAATTTAACCTCAATAGTAAAAGGCATAGCCATTTCGTCTTTATTGGCAACGGTTACCTGTATGCCGTTCTTAGGGTCTTTGTCTACATAACGGGCATCAATTAAAGCCAGGTCTAACTTATAATTATTATAGAACCAACCCTTCCAAAACCAAGACAGATCCTCACCCGCCCCATTATCCATCGATCTGAAAAAATCATCTGGTTGCGGATGTTTATAAGCCCATTTGTGAATATAGTTACGGAAAGCATAATCAAATCTGTCTTTGCCAATTATTTGCTCGCGCAGCAACTCCAAACCAAAAGCAGTTTTAAAATAAGTAATAGAGTGGCGGTATTTTTCAGCAACACCATCGGCAGGTGTCATAATGGTTATTGCATCAGGGTCGCTAATAGTTGGTGCTATCTCATCAGCCGGATAACCACCTTTAGGCGCGTATTCACCATCCCGCTTAGGCGCATATTCACCTTTATTGAACTCGTCTGATGCATAAATATCGATAAAAGTATTTAAGCCCTCATCCATCCAGCCATAACGGCGCTCATCAGATCCAACGATCATGGGGAACCAGTTATGACCAATCTCATGTGCTATCAATGCGAATAAATCTTTGCCACTCGCTCTATAATCATCAAACGTTATACCTGGGTATTCCATTCCCCCGGCAATCCCTGCTTCATTAACCGCATTAGGATAAGGGTAAACAAACCATTTCGCCGAGAAGTACTCGATCGAACCTTTTAAAAATTCTGTTGCACGTGTCCAGGCAGTATCGCCAACGCTTTCAACCGGATAAACCGACATAGCCATTGATTTTTTTCCTTCTGGTAGATTGATTCTTGCCGCATCCCATATATAAGCTTTTGATGCGCCGAAGGCAACATCGCGGGTATTATACATTCTAAAGTGCCATGTTAATGTTCCTTTGCGGGTTGATGGTGTTACCACATCGCTCAAGGGGCGAATCATTACTGTTTTGTCGCTATTACGAGCTATCGCAAGCCTATTAATTTCTTTTGTAGTTAATACCTCGGTTGGGTTCACCAATTCGCCTGCTCCAGCCACAAGCATATCAGCAGGTGTTGTTACTGAATAATCTATGTCTCCATATTCGCAATAAAATTCGCCACTGCCTAAGAAAGGGAGGGTATCCCAGCCATGCGAATCATCATACACACACATACGCGGGAACCATTGGGCAACCTCGTAAATCTTACCATTCTTGGTATCAAAGTAATCATTGCGACCGCCAAAGTCAGCAGGCATAGTATAGTGATATTTGATCAGGATACTGATCTTGCCACCATTTGGTGTTACTGCATCCTTCAAGCGAATCTGCATACGGGTATCAGTAATCACATAATCCGCTTTTAACATTTTACTGTTCTGTACAATTTCTACCGATTCAAACTCGTAGCCTTTGGTATGTTGTTCAGGTTTCGGAGCAAATGGAGTATAATAGTTTGAACGGGCATCTTTTTTATAAGTATTCTGATCTAATTGCAGCCATAGGTATTGAAGCGCGTCTGGGCTGTTATTGGTATAGCTGATAACTTCGTTATCGCTTAATACTTTGGTAACGGTGTCAATATTCGCTTTTAATTGATAATCAACCTTGTTTTGCCAGTATTTAGGGCCTGGTTCGCCATTCGCAGAATGAAACTCATTTCCCTTATCAGTATAAAACATGGGGGTAAATAACAGCGATGGGTCGTAATTAGAGGAAATGGTATCAGTTTGATTTGCCATTCGGTGCCTGCGTTGCGCTTGTGCCGAAAAAGTTAAAAAGGCAAGCATTGCAAGGCCGATAAGTTTCAGTTTCATAAGAGTCAGTTATAAGGCAGCAATATACAAATGATGCGGATAAAATCTGAGTATTGCTAATGAAAATCTTGATATTGTTACCTGTTCAAAGCCTCTGCAAGTACGCCCTCTTTTAATGAGTAGGTTGACATGGTCACTTCACTGATTGCCAGCTTTTTCATCACAAAGCGGGTAATCAGTGATGCTGAAACAATCATATCCACTCGGATTGGAATAATTCCCTTTGTGCTTTCGCGATCCGCATGAGATGAGGCGATAAGCCAATCGGTGATATTGATAAATTCCTGTGGGGCAAATTTATATTTCCTGTTCTTTTTCAGTTCGAACTCATTACCTTTTTGTAACTCGATAACCTCAGCAAACGTTTCAAATGCACCGGATGACCCTATAATATTAGCTATTTCAATAGCTTTAATACCATCAAAAAAGGAGGAAAGTGTTTGTTCCAAATAGTTATTCATCTCCTGTATTGATGCCCCTGGAATGGGATCTGTTTTGTGAAACTTATCCAACATGCGGGCGGCACCTATTTCAAAACTTTGCTTCCAGATGATTTGCTCATCATTTCCTAAAATAAATTCAACACTACCACCACCGATATCCAGTATCAGGGAGTTTTGTTTAGAGAGACAGTTGCCTGCTTTTACGCCTTCATAAATATATTTTGCTTCGCGATCGCCGTTAACGGTTTCAATCTCGATGCCGGTTTTAGCTTTTACTTCGTCTATAAAATCTTTGCTATTAGCCGCGCTGCGCAAGGCAGAGGTTGCGATGGCGTTAACATGCTCAGCTTTAAATTCCCGAATCTGTTCATGAAACTGAACCATGGTATCAACGCCCCGCTTATAGGCAGCAGGTTGTATAATGCCATTGTTAATACCTCCTTCACCCAAACGCACAGGTACGGTGGTGTGATAAAGCTCTTCAGGGTTGGCAGCATCCCCATGGGCTATCAGCAAATGAAAAGTATTTGTGCCAAGGTCCATTACAGCAACGATACCGCGGCTGGCTGATGAAGGTGTTTGTTTATCAGTCATAATTAAAAGCTAAACCCAATAATAGGTTAATAGTTTAAATATAATTACTCCTTATAAAAAAACCACTTCGCCAGCTCTTTATAGCTTGCTTTTTTACCGTACATTAAAATACCTACTCTATAAATCCGTGCAGCAACCCATGTGGCAAATAAAAATCCTGCTACCATCATAAACATAGATAAGCCAAGCTGCCATGGCGCCACTCCTCCAAATGGTATCCGCACCATCATAGCTACCGGTGCGGTAAATGGAATGATGGATAGCCAAACGGCCAAAGAACTATCCGGCGCTTGAAATAACACTGAAACTGATAATACGTAAGTGAAAAGCAATGGCAAGGTAATTGGAAACATAAATTGCTGGGTTTCGGTCTCACTATCAACAGCTGAACCTACCGCCGCGAATAATGCGCTGTACAGTAAGTATCCTGTTAAAAAGTAGAATATAAATACACCAAGGATATAACTAAACTGTATGGTTTTTAAAGCACTTAAAAGCCCAACCATTGAACTTTGGGGCGACGAAAAAGATGAGCCTACAATTTTTGAGGCGACAATAGATAATACTATCCACGCAAAGAACTGAGTAAGGCCTACCAAACCAACGCCAATGATTTTACCTAGCATAAGTTGAAAAGGTTTTACTGATGATACGATCACCTCAACAACACGACTGGTCTTTTCCTCAATTACGCCACGCATAACTTGTGCGCCATAAATAAATAACGAGAGGTAAATCAAAATAGCGCAAGCGATACCAACTCCCGCTGCCGCCCCAACACTTGATTTTTTATCTCCAGTATCGGTGATATCTATAGTATTTAGTGATATGTTGGATTTTGTTGAGCGAAGAATGGCTGTATCAATATGATGTTTAATTAAGGCATCGTTTTCGGCTATATCATTTAGTTGTTTTTCCAATTCACTGGTTAAGGCAATAGCTGGTTTTTTAGTGGAGAAAATCGCTACTGAGTCAGCAGCTTTATAGTCCTTCGCTATTTTTAATAAAGTGATATTTTCGTCTTTTTTGATAGATTTTTCAACTGAGCTTACTGATTGACCTGTAGTTTCAAATTTGATGTTGTTTACGTTATGAAATTTACCGGCGAAAATTCCGCTTTCATCCTTAACCAAAACCTGCTGTTGCGAGCTAAGCTGACCACTGTTTTTAGCAATTAAAGCAATAGCTCCCGACATAGCCAGTATTAACCCCGGAACCACGAATATCATCACAATAAACGATTTCTTTTTTACGCGAACCATGTATTCGCGTTGTATAATTAATACTACTTTATTCATGATAAGGCAGGTTTTTGGTTTACTTTTTCTATAAAAATCTCATTCATGGTAGGAATAACTTCTTGCAACATATTAATACTGGTTTTGGGTATCAGATATTGTAAAACATCATTAGAAGAAACCCCGTCAGTCAGTTTTATTTTGATGACGTTGGCATCATCTGTTTGCTTTTCTTCAACCAAAGTAAACGGTTGTGATCCGTTAAAAAGTAACTTTTCGCCTGTGTATTCTACCAAATAAGTAGCATTACGATACGAGTTTTTAATGTCTCTTACCTTTCCATCCAATATTTTTTGGGATTTATTGAGTAAAGCAATTGAGTTACAAAGTTCTTCAACTGATTCCATGCGATGGGTTGAAAATAGGATAGTGGCACCTTTGCGGTTAAGCTCCAGTATTTCATCTTTGATGATCTCCGCATTTACCGGATCGAAGCCGCTAAATGGCTCATCTAAAATGATCAGGTCAGGTTCATGCAGAATAGTGGCCACGAACTGCGCTTTTTGCTGCATACCTTTGGAGAGTTCTTCAATCTTTTTATTCCACCATGATTGCATCTCCAGTTTTTCAAACCAGTATTTTAACCTTTTGATAGCTTCATCGCGACTTAATCCTTTTAACCTCGCGAGATAGATCATCTGCTCGCCGATCTCCATTTTTTTATAGAGGCCACGTTCTTCAGGCAGATAGCCAATACGGTCGATATGAGATTGGTTGAGTTTCACCCCATCAAAATAAACTTCGCCGGAGTCGGGAGCCGTAATTTGATTAATGATACGGATAAGCGAGGTTTTCCCGGCGCCATTCGGCCCAAGCAAGCCAAATATTTGTCCGCTTTCAACTTCCAGGCTCACATCACTCAAAGCGGTATGCCCCGCGTACTGTTTTACAATATTTCGAATGCTCAGCATTAGGTAAAGGTTTTTGTTTAAGTTTTTTGTTTTAGATACGAAGGTTGATAGAATGTTACACCAACCTATAAAACAATCTGATATAAAAACAAAAAGCCCGAAACTATTATAGTTTCGAGCTTTTGAAATTCTTTCGAACTTTCTGTCTTTATTGACTTTCCGACTAAACCTTACTCAAAATATTCCTTCATTCGTTCGAAAAAGCTTTTCTCGTTTTTACCCGGATTTGGTTTAAAGTTAGGTGAGCTTTGTAGTTTTTCTAATAACTCACGTTCTTCTTTGCTTAGTGCTTTTGGTGTCCAGATATTGATATGAATCAATTGGTCACCACGGTGATAAGAATTTACTTCGGGTACACCTTTACCTTTAAGTCGTAGTATTTTACCACCCTGAGTGCCCGGTTCAATTTTTATTTTGGCTTTGCCATCAATGGTTGGCACTTCAACACTGGTACCTAAAGCAGCATCCACAAAGTTGATGTGCAAATCATAAATGATATTGTTGCCATCACGTTTTAATGTTTCGTGAGGAATTTCTTCGATCAAAATAATCAAATCTCCCGGAACACCGCCGCGGGGGGCAGCGTTGCCTTTACCGCTCATGCTCAGTTGCATGCCTTCGCTTACACCGGCAGGTATATTGATACTAATAGTTTCTTCACCACGAACTAAGCCATCGCCGTGGCAAACAGTACATTTCGAAGTAATAACCGAGCCTTCACCATTACAGGTAGGGCAGGTGCTGGTAGTTTGCATCTGGCCCAAAATGGTATTGGTTACCCTGCGTACCGCACCTTGTCCACCGCAAGTTTTACAGGTTTGGAAAGATGATTTATCCTTCGCGCCTGTACCGTCGCAGGTTTTACAAAGTATTTGCTTGTTTACTTTTATTTTCTTTTCGGCACCGTTGGCAATTTCTTCAACCGTTAGGCGTACTTTAATACGTAGGTTGCTACCGCGTGCTACCCGACGGCCGCCACCACCTTGCCTGCCACCGCCGCCAAAAAATCCTTCGAAAGGACTTCCGCCACCGCCACCGAAAATATCGCCAAACTGGCTGAATATGTCATCCATATTCATGCCTGCACCCCCGTACCCGCCACCACCGTTTGGTGATGAAGCGTTCGCCGCATGGCCAAACTGATTGTAGCGCTGGCGTTTTTCAGGGTTGCTTAGTACTTCGTAAGCTTCAGCAGCCTCTTTAAATTTTTCTTCGGCAGCTTTATCACCTTCGTTTTTATCCGGGTGATATTTGATAGCCATTTTACGATATGCCTTTTTTATCTCGTCCGCCTCAGCACCTTTGGCAACACCAAGTACATCGTAATAATCTCTTTTAGCCATTTTTAAATATTGTAATTAGGGAAATATTGTATTATTGAGTGATTTAGCGATTTAGTGAATGAGTGATTATCCGAATTTCAAATCACTCATTCACTAAATCAACCCATCACTAATTATTAGGCTCCAACAATCACTTTAGCAAATCTTATTACTTTGTCGCCCAGGTAATAACCTTTTTCCATTTGATCTACTACCTTACCTTTTAAATCATCAGTAGGGGCAGGAATATTGGTTATTGCTTCATGCAAATCAGGATCAAAAGTTTCACCCAATGCTTCCATTGGTTTCAAACCTTTTTGAGCAAGTGTACTGCTTAACTTATTATATATTAATTCAACACCTGCTTTAACAGCTGCAACGTCTGTTGCGTTATCCATAGAGCGTATAGCGCGTTCAAAATCATCCATCAACGGGATCAATGCAACAATTACATCTTTTCCTTCAGTTTTTCTCGCCTCTTCACGTTCTTTCGCGGTACGTCTCCTAAAGTTATCAAATTCAGCAAATAAGCGTAAGTACTTATCGTTGGCAGCTACCAGCTCACTCTTTAATTTATCTTCAGCTGATAATTCATTCTCTGCAGCGATATTGCCAGCGTTTTGTGTAGCCTCAGTCGTCTCATCTGTTATATTTTCAGTTGAATCCATTTCTTCTGTTTTTTTCTTCTTTAGCATGTGTTATTATGATTAAATAGTGCAAATCAAGTATCCTGCCATTTGTTAAAAAGCGACATGGTGTCAGAATATTTCAGGCCGGCAGTGCAGTACTGGCATACCGTCAATAAAACTGGCAGGGAGTGAAATGTTATATTTTCCTTAAGCTATATGTACATCCTCTAAAACCTTGCCATTCTCGCACTTAATAATGCGCGAAGGAAAAGTGCGGATGATATGATAATCATGGGTAGCAACCACAACAGCTGTACCCATTTGCTGGCCTATTTGTTTTAGCAATAATACAATCTCTTCAGATGTATCAGGATCAAGGTTACCTGTTGGTTCATCAGCCAGGATAATTTCAGGATCATTTAACAAAGCCCGTGCAATTACCACACGTTGTTGTTCGCCACCTGATAGCTCATGTGGCATTTTTTTTAGTTTTGAGCGTAAGCCCACTTTCTCCAATACGTCAAGTGCGCGGTCGGCAATAAGTTTCTTATCTGTCCAGCCGGTGGCACGCATCACAAATTGCAGGTTTTGCTCTACCGAACGGTCTGTCAGCAATTGAAAATCCTGAAAAACTATACCCAGCTTACGGCGTAAAAACGGGATGTTTTTACTCTCTAATTTATCCAACTCATATCCACAGGCATGTCCTGTGCCATTTTTAATATTCAGATCGCCGTAAAGTACCTTTAATAAACTGCTCTTTCCTGAACCGGTTTGGCCAATCAACCAAACGAAATCGCCTTTATCAATATGCAGGTTAACATTTGAAAGTACCAGGTGCTTTTGTTGAAAAATATCAACGTTATTCAGTTTTATTATTGAGTTTCCAATCATCTTAAAGGTCCAATTTCAATATCTGCCCGAAAGGCAATTCTTTAACAATATTCATTATATATTCTGCCTTATCAGCAAGCCCCACCTTATCCAGCGATTTGTCGGGCCTGTCTACCCTAAAGTAAGCCAAAAGAGTAAACTTATCGTCCCTTAACTGCACGTAGTCGGGTATTTTAGCTACGCCTTTAACTTTTATTATATACATTTTTTATTTGTAGTTGATGATTCATAGTTCATAGCCTAAGCAGTGTAATCCTATAAAATATCATCTTTTCAAAGGTATAAAGATTTGACAAAAGTTTTGTTACCATCAACCGTGAACTATCAACTATTAACCATTAAAGATTTGACAAAAATTCCATCGTATCAATACCATCGGCATAATCCCACAGTTTAGGTTGCTGGCTCTCGCCGAAATTAACTAATTGGTCATCCACTTTTAAATTTTCGGCGCTCACTACACACTGTATTCTTTCACTTTCAGCATTGATTGTTTTTTCAGCCGCTTGCAGATCTGAATAATTGCTATAAAATAGAACAGCAAGGGGAGAGGTTAAGCGTTCATCTTTTTTTAACAGCAGAAACCCATTATCCAAATGCTCATCACGGTTTACCAGGTATATCGATTTATTATAATCATAATTGTTATTGTATTTATGATGATGGATGATGGCCTCATAATCCTGTATCGATTCAAAAAAGAAATTGAAGTTATAACCCTCCGGAACTAATAATTTTGATACGTTACGGCAGCCCAAGCCATAATAATCAAAAATATCGTGACCGAGATCATGTAATTGTTCCGCTGTTTCGTTGCCGGTAAGTACAGCTATACTATTCCTGTTTTTACGGATAATGTTAGGCACCTTGCCAAAATAATAATCAAAATAACGTGAAGTATTATTGCTTCCGGTGGCTATCACTGCATCAAAGTTTTCCAATCGCTCTATAAAACTAAATTGCCCTGCAAATCGATTGTCGATCTCAACCAGTTTTTCAAGTACATACTTTATTAGGTGATTATCCTGTGACGATGCTTTGATCAATGCGTGATTTCCGCTGGCTAACACACATAATACATCATGAAAACCTACCATTGGTATGTTGCCTGCAAGAATAAGTCCGACTTTTTTATTGGATGAATTAAAGCTGTATTTGCTTAGCCATGTTTCAAGATCAGCATTGTTAAGCATTTGTCCTATAGCAGTGACCGCTTTTCGTACATTCTCGGGAGTGAACCATGCATTGTAATGTAACTCGTCATTAATGATGTCGTTTAAATGTTCATCCGGGTTGCTAAGTTGTTCGCCCAGCGTAGAAAATGACTTAATTAGTTCCTGTATGTTGAATTTTGACATATAAATGGTAAGTATAATAAACCCTTAAACTGTTTTTTTGTTATATTTGCGTAATTGTTTAAGAACAAGGCAAAGTTAATTGAGAATATAAGATATTTTATAAAATATGGCGATTATAATCACCGATGAATGCATAAACTGTGGAGCTTGTGAACCAGAGTGCCCGAATAATGCAATTTATGATGCAGGAGCAGCATGGCGTTTTTCTGATGGTACTGGTTTAAAGGGTGTTATTGATTTTGGCGATGGTGTTACTTTAAATGCTGAAGAAACACAAGCGGCCCTATCTGATGATATTTATTACATCGTACCTGATAAATGTACCGAGTGTGTAGGTTTTCATGACGAGCCACAATGTGCTGCAGTTTGCCCTGTGGATTGCTGTGTTGATGACGAAAATGTACGTGAAACTGAAGAAGAGCTTCTTGCTAAAAAAGAGTGGCTTCACATGAACGAATAAGAATATAATATTAATTATTATGAAAAGGAAGGCAATTTGTCTTCCTTTTTTTATATGTTTATTTTTTATTGGTACTTAACCTTATTAACCCCAAATAAAAGTTAAAGTATCTGCCTTAATTAACCTATGGAATACGGTATTTGTAATTTAGCGGTAATACCCATGCGGGCTGAACCTAGTGAGGTAAGTGAGATGACATCGCAGGTATTATTTGGCGAAATATTCGAAATTATTGAGTGGACAGACAAGTGGGCTAAAATAACTACAACTTATGATAACTATACCGGTTGGATAGGCCGTTTGCAATTTACGATGCTAGGGCACATAGCATATCAAGATCTGACCCAAAAACCTTCACCTTTAACCTACGGAACAGTAACCCAGGCCTGGAAAAAATCAGACAATACCGTATTATATCTACCTGTAGGTAGTTCATTGTCATTCTTAGAAGGTAACAGGTGCAAAATAGGCAATGAAAAGTTTGAAATAATTGGGCCTAAAGGCGATATTGAAAATTTTGTTACTACGGCTAAGTCGTTTTTAAATTCGCCTTATTTATGGGGCGGTCGCACGCATTTCGGTATTGACTGCTCCGGTTATGTACAAGCGGTATTCAAATTGCACAGTGCAAAACTAAATAGAGATGCTTCTCAACAGGCAGAGCAAGGTACCCTAATTTCAAGCTTAGAGGAAGCTCGTTTGGGTGACCTTGCATTTTTTAAAAATGCTGACGGACGCGTAGTTCATGTGGGGATAATGCTTAATGATAAGCAAATTATTCATGCATCCGGAAAGGTTAAGATTGATAGTATTGATGAAGAGGGTATTTACTCAGAAGAGTTAAAACGTAATACCCATACGCTTCATTCTATCAAAAGGCATGATAAATTACCCGTCTAGTCGAATTGTATTTTCCAAATGATGATTTTCTTATCATCACTTGCTGAAAGTAAATCATCGCCATTCCATACCAATTTGTTAATGGATAATACATGTCCGGGATGACCTTTCTCGCGGCTAATTACTTTGTACAGTTTAAAATCATCTGATCCCCATAGCTTAATACTTTTATCCATGCTGGCGGTAGCGAAATAGGGCTGGGTAGGATGAAAAGCAATAGAATTTACAGCAAATAAATGAGCCGGTATATTTTGCATTGGCTTATAGTCGATGCTATTCCAGATTTTTACCTGAGCATCACGACTGCCTGTTACCAGATAATCGCCGGCAGTGGAGTACTGTGCTGAAAATACAGCCATACTGTGCCCAGCATCACCATCTAATGTGGTGACGTAAGAATAATCAATCAGGTCATATATTTTTACTTTATTATCGCGACAACCGAAAGCCACCTGCTGAGTTATATCGTTAATAGCAATACAGCGTACAGTATCACCTGATATTTGTATAACATGCAGTAATTCAAGCGTGTTTAGGTTCCATACAGATACTGTTCCATCTTCCGACGCTACCAATAACTCATTTTTTGAACTTACAGTTTTAATGTCAAATACCGGCTTGGTGTGATGTTTAAGAATGGCGACAACCTTTTGCTGAATAAAGTCAAATACCGGCACATCACCTGTGCGCAAGCCAGTGAACATCAAAGGAAAACCTGCCGGACAATGTATAGCATAAACAGATGCCGGAACCGGAAACATTACCTTAATAAAGCTATTAGTTTTTAAGCTCCACTCCACAATGCCTTTATCATTCCCTCCGGTAAATAATATACCTGGTTTCTGCGAAAGCTCTAAAGTAAAAATAGGGTTGCTATGTCCGGTAAGTTCGGCTGCTTTTTCTACTGCGATCATTTTTTTAAGTTGAAGGTTAAAAGTTTAAAGTTGAAAGTCCGAACTGTTGACTTTCAACCTTAAACCTTCAACCATATTACTTATGTCTTTGTTCCAGATTTTTAGCGATGGTTTCTAAGCTTAATCCTTTTTCGCGAAGCAAAACTAATAGGTGAAATACCAAGTCAGATGATTCATTGATCATGTCAACTTCAGTTTCAGCTAAAGCAGCTATTACGGTTTCAACCGCTTCTTCACCAACCTTTTGTGCTATTTTATTTAAACCTTTTGTACGCAGTTTGTTAACATATGAGCTCTCAACCGGGTTTTCGTAACGATCTGCTATAATAGCTTCCAGTTCTAATATAAAGTTTTGGTTATATTCAGTTTTAAAGCAACTGCGGTCGCCGGTATGGCATGTTGGGCCATCAGGTTTAACTTTTATTAAAAGCGTATCATTATCACAGTCGATAGTGATGCTTTTAACATGCAAAAAGTTGTTACTGGTTTCGCCTTTAGTCCATAAACGGTTTTTAGTACGGGAGAAAAAGGTAACTATATTTTCCTTTGCGGTTTTATCATAAGCTTCCTGGTTCATGTAACCCAGCATCAGCACCTCTAAAGTTTGCTCGTCCTGAATAATTACGGGGACTAAACCGCCTGTTTTATCAAAATCTATTTCCATTATTATATATTCTGCTTATTCAGCAATAGTACGAACTTCTATATTGTTTTGCCTTAGTATCTCTTTTAAATCCGGTATCAATATTTCGCCATAGTGAAATACGGATGCTGCTAATGTGGCATCAACGTTTGTTTTCTCAAATACATCCACAAAATGCTGTACCGAACCTGCACCGCCCGAGGCAATAACCGGGATATGCACGGCATCGTTAACCAGTTTTAATAATCCATTATCAAAGCCATTTTTAGTGCCATCATGGTTCATAGATGTTAATAATATTTCACCTGCGCCACGGCTTTCAGCTTCTAAAATCCAATCCAATGTCTCTTTTTCGGTTGGAATCCTTCCACCATTAAGGTGTACAATGTTTTTGTCGCCGATAGATTTGGTATCCACAGCAACAACTACAAATTGAACGCCGAATGCTTTCGCCAGTTCGTCAATAAAAGCCGGATTACGTACCGCTGCCGAGTTAATGGATATTTTATCTGCACCAGCGTTAAGCAGGGCATCTGCATCAGCAATTTCATTAATACCACCGCCAATGGTAAAAGGAATATTTATTTGACGTGCAACAGATTTAACCAGTTCAACCATTGTTTTACGGCGCTCGTGGGTCGCGGTAATATCAAGGAAAACTAGTTCATCAGCGCCCTGCCGAGAGTAATTCCAGGCTAGTTCAACGGGGTCTCCGGCATCGCGTAAATCGACAAAGTTCACGCCTTTTACAGTGCGACCGTCTTTAACGTCGAGGCAGGGTATAATTCTTTTAGCTAACATATATTAATTTACACATCGTCATTGCGAGCGGTAGCGTGGCAATCCCTAACTATGCAATTAGCTCTGTATGTTGGGGATTGCCACGTCGTTTCACTCCTCGCAATGACGCTTAAAGAAGAGTGGGCTTATATCGTAACCAATGATTCCAAATTCCAGTTTTTTATTTCTTCGATACTGATACGGCCTTCGTAAATAGCTTTTCCAACCACACATGATTCTACTTTAATTTTGCTTAAAGAATCAATGTCTGCCATAGAGCTTACACCACCAGATGCGATTAACTTAATGAACGGCGAATGATCAAGCAGCTTTTTATACAGATCGATTCCGGCTCCGCCTAATTTGCCATCTTTGTTAATATCGGTGCATAGAAAACGGAAAAAGCCTAAAGCAAGGCATTTATCAACGTAATCCATCAGTTTAATTGGCGAGCTTTCCATCCAGCCGGAATATTTGATCACCTCATCTAAAACATCGATAGCGATAACAACACGGTCAAGATATTTGGCGCTACCAAGTGACTTACTCAAATCCTTTAAAAAATCCGGATTGGAGATCGCTTGTGTGCCAACAATTACACGTTGCACACCGGCATCAAGCAATTCTTTAACTTTCTCGATACTGCGTATACCACCACCGTATTGCACTTGCATAGATGTTTTTTTAATTACATCAAATAGGTATTGCTGATTGCTGAAATCGTTTTTAGCGCCATTAAGGTCGATTATATGGATGAAATTTGTACCGTATGACTGGTACCTTTCTATCATTTCTTCTAAAGTAACGTCGTATTCAGTTACCTGCTCATAATCACCCTCGCGTAGCCTTACCACTTTTTTATTTAAAATATCAATTGCAGGAATAATGTACATGTCGTTTATATTTTTGAAAAGTTAGTTAATAAAGTTTCACCGTACTTGCCGGACTTTTCAGGGTGAAACTGCACCCCGTAAAAATTATCCCGCCAAATTGATGCCGAAAATTGTGAATTGTAATTAGTTGAAGATAAAGTATATGCAGTATCATACTCAATAAAGTATGAATGTACAAAGTAAAAATGTGATCCGGATGGAATATTTTCAAATAAAGGGCTCTCTTTTTCCGGGAAAATAGTATTCCATCCTGTATGCGGAACCTTGTAATCAGGGCTATCTTTAAACCTAAGTGTCCTTATCGGAAATAAATTAAGTAGTTTGGAGTCGCCTTCTTCAGAGTATGAAGTAAGCAACTGCATCCCCACACAAATCCCTAAAACCGGTTTGGTAAGCGATTTTATTTTAGGGATAAGTCCGGTTTGCTCCAATTTATGCATTGCTGCGCCAGCATGCCCTACACCCGGTATAATATAACGGTCATACTGTTCAAAATCCTCTTCATTATAGATCATGCCGTAGGCAATCCCCAACCGCTCTAAAGCAGCTGTGAGTGAGAATATATTTCCGGCGCCGTAGCTAATTATGCCAACCCCCCCGCCCCTTGAAGGGGGAGTTTCTGAATGCCCTAAAATATTTTGATTGTTTGCTACCATGATTAAATTACTCCCCCTTCAGGGGGCTGGGGGTTATAGAACTCCCTTTGTTGAAGGTAAAACCATATTATTTACATCACGTTTGACGGCCATTTTTATTGCTTTTGCGAAAACTTTAAATATTGCTTCAATTTTATGATGTTCGTTTTGTCCTTCTGCCTTTATATTCAGGTTGCATTTAGCTGCATCAGAGAATGACTTGAAGAAATGATAAAACATTTCTGTAGGTACATCCCCAACTTTTTCCCTGTTAAATTCTGCGTCCCAAACTATCCAGTTACGCCCGCCGAAATCGATAGCTGCCTGTGCAAGGCAATCATCCATCGGTAAGCAAAAACCGTAACGCTCAATACCTCTTTTATTTCCTAAGGCTGTTGCAAAAACTTCGCCTAAAGCAATGCCGGTATCCTCAATGGTATGATGTTCATCTATATGTAAATCACCTTTAGCAATAACTTCGAGGTCAATACTGCCATGACGGGCAATCTGATCCAACATGTGATCAAAGAAATGTAAACCGGTACTTACTTTCGCTTCACCTGTACCATCAAGGTTTATTTTTATGTAGATGTCTGTTTCTTTAGTAGCGCGGCGATGTTCTACCACGCGTTCGCCAAGCTTCAAAAACTCATATATTTTGTCCCAATGGGATGTTTCTAAGGCAACTGTACTCTTTATTTTGGCAGCTTCATCCTGTGTGAATTCTTTATCACCTAAACCCGGATTATCACTTAACCAGATAGCTTTAGCACCAAGGTTGTAGGCTAATAAAATATCATTTTTACGATCGCCGATGGTAAATGAATTCTTCAGATCGTATTTCTCTGTATCGAAGTATTCTGTAAGTAACGCAGTCCCCGGTTTGCGGGTAGGGGCGTTCTCCGCAGGAAAAGTGCGATCAATACAAATATTTGAAAATTCGACACCCTCGTTTTTTAACGTGGTTAAGATGAAGTTTTGCACCGGCCAAAATGTATCTTCCGGGTAAGAAGCAGTACCTAAACCATCCTGGTTGCTCACCATTACCAGCTCGTAATCTAATTCGGCAGCAATTTTAGGCAGGTATTGTAAAACTCCCGGGTAAAACTCCAGTTTGGCAAATGAATCTATCTGCTCATCAGCTGGCTCTTTTATCAGCGTACCATCGCGGTCGATGAAGAGTATTTTCTTCGGATTACTCATTATTTATATTCCTGTAAAGTATTCAATAAAATATCATTTTCAGCGGGTGTGCCCACCGTTATACGTAAGCTCCCTTCACAAAGATCAACTTTAGAGCGATCCCGCACAATAATGCCCTTTTCAACTAAAAAATTATAGATCGCTTTCGGATTGGTCGTCTTAACTAAAATAAAGTTAGCATCGGATGGATAGATATCCAGCACAAAATCAAAGTTTTTAAGATTAAGTACCAGTTTATCACGTTGTGCAAGCGTTTCTTTAATCCAGTTATTAACTTGTTCTACATTCTCCAATGCTTTTAATGCCAACTCCTGCGATGCCTCATTAATGTTGTAAGGTGGTTTAACCTTATTCATTACCTCGATGATTTCCTCACTGGCAAAGGCCATGCCTACGCGTAAGCCAGCTAAACCCCATGCCTTTGATAAGGTCTGCAACACCACCAGGTTAGCGTACTCGGTAAGTTCCTGTATAAAAGTTTTTTGCCTGCTGAAGTTAATGTAAGCTTCATCAACAACAACCAAACCATTAAAATTGGCAAGCAAGGTTTCAACATCCTCGCGATTGATAGAATTACCGGTGGGATTATTTGGTGAGCAGATAAAGATCATTTTCGTATTCTTATCTATCGCCTCGGCAATGCCTTCCATGTTTAACTGGTAGTCTTCGGTCAGCAATACATTTTTAACCTGTACATCATTAATATTTGCCGAAACCTGGTACATGCCATAGGTTGGTGGTACCAGTATTACATTATCAACTCCCGGGTTACAAAAGCTACGGAAAAGTATGTCGATCGCTTCATCGCTTCCATTACCTAAGAATATATTTCGTGGAGGTACGCCTTTTATATCGCTTAAACGCTTTTTTACTTTGTATTGTAATGGATCGGGGTAACGATTGTATTGTTGCTCCAATGGTGAGCCATAGGCATTCTCATTGGCATCTAAGTAAACACTTGCCTCGCCTTTATACTCATCTCTTGCGGAAGAGTAAGGCGTTAAGTTTTTTATATTTTCTCTTATTATATTATTTATGCTGAACATGATTATTTCATTCTAACGGTGACCGCATTTTTATGCGCCTGTAAACCTTCTAACTCTGCTAAAATTTCCACTGTTGGCCCGATGTTCCTAATACCATCAGGCGTAATATGCTGGAAAGTGATCTTCTTAACAAATGAGTCTACCGATACACCCGAATACGCTTTCGCATAGGAACTGGTAGGCAAAGTATGGTTTGTGCCTGATGCATAGTCGCCAACACTTTCCGGTGTTAAATTCCCTAAGAAGACAGAGCCAGCGTTAATAATCTTCGGCGCTATTTGTTTCCAGTTTTCGGTAGCTAAAATTAAATGCTCAGGTGCGTATTGATTGCTAAATTGCATAGCCTCATCCAGATCGTTCGTTATAAGAATGTAGGAGTTCTCAATTGCCTTAGCGGCGATCTCAACCCGTGGCAAAACCAACAATTGTTGCGTTAACTCTTTAATGGTTTGCTGCGCGATGTTTGCTGAATTGGTAACTAATACAGTCTGACTATCAATCCCGTGTTCAGCTTGTGCTAACAGATCTGCAGCAATAAAAACAGGATTGGCAGTTTCATCAGCAATTACTAAAACTTCTGATGGCCCGGCAGGCATATCAATAGCAGTTGTAGTTGTTGATTGAATGATCGTTTTTGCCTTAGTAACAAACTGGTTGCCTGGGCCAAAAATCTTATCCGTTTTAGGTATAGTTTCAGTGCCATAAGCCATCGCACCAATAGCTTGAGCTCCGCCAGATAGATATACTCTATCTACGTTCAACAACAAGGCTACATAGGCAATAAACGGGTTCACTTTGCCATCTTTTGATGGAGGCGTGCAAACCACAATTTCGTGGCAACCGGCAATACGTGCAGGGATACCAAGCATTAAGAAAGTGCTTGGCAAAACAGCTGTGCCGCCGGGAATATATAAACCAACTTTTTCTATCGGTCTTAATTCACGCCAGCAGGTTACGCCGGGCATGGTTTCTATCTTATCCTCAGTTTTTAATTGCGTTTGGTGAAAAGCGTATATGTTTTTATAAGCAGTATCTAAAGCAACTTTCTGCTCCGCAGATACACCGTTAGCTAATTCAGCAAGTTCTGATTTAGTTAGATATAACTTATCTAGCACTACATGCTCAAATCTAAGTGCGTAATCATACAGAGCCGTATCGCCATGCAGCTTTACTTTGGCCAGTATTTCTTCCACAATATCACGAACTTCATTTGCCGGGTCAACATTGCGTTGAACCAATGTATTGATTTCGGATGAACTTAGATCTGAATAGTTATACGTTTTCATTACCGGATACTGAGTGATTATAAAATGATCTTCTCAATTGGCATTACCACAATACCTTGTGCGCCTGCTTGTTTAAGCTGACTAATCCTATCCCAAAAATCACGTTCAGGAATTACGGTGTGTACTGCCACCCAATTATCCTCGGCCAATGGCACTACTGATGGGCTTTTTACACCCGGCAATAATGCAATAACATCGTTTAAGTTATCTCTGTGTACATTCAGCACCACGTATTTGGTTTCCTTAGCACGTAATACAGATTGTATGCGTTGAACCAATTCCTTGATCAAATCAGATTCGCAATTGCTTTCGTTGCAGATCAATACCGCTTCACTCGACATAACGTCAGAGAAAGGTACCAAGCCATTACTTTTAAGCGTGCCACCGGTTGATACCAGATCGCAAATTGCGTCGGCTAGACCCAAGCCCGGAGATATTTCAACCGAGCCGGAAATAGTGCGGATATCAGATTGTATCCCTTGTTTTTTAAGGAATTTCCCTAATATAACCGGGTAGGTAGTGGCAATTGATTTGCCATTCAACTGCTCCAGTTTGGTTATTGAATTATTATTGGGTACTGCTATTTTTAAGGAGCACTTACCAAATCCTAGCCTTTGCAGGTAATTCACTTTAACCTCGGTTTCTTCAATAACGTTTTCGCCAACTATACCCAAATTGGCAATGCCGTCTTGAACATATTCAGGAATATCGTCATCACGAAGAAAAAGGATTTCTAAAGGGAAGTTGGAAACCGGTGAGATCAATGAGCTTTTGTAATTTTCAAAATTCAGACCGCAGTTTTTCAGTAATTCAACGGATTTTTCGTTGAGCCGACCCGATTTTTGGATCGCTATTTTTAATGTTTTCAATTGATGTGGTGTTAACTATAAATAAAAAGGAGGTTCGAGTTTCGTGCTGAAACATACAATTATCTGATCGCTATATGGTGGCGATGATGCAGATGAAGATGATGTAAGTTAAAACGTCCCATTTTTATAGTATGACTATATGACAAGCTGCTGCAAATATAGAAAGTAATTTAAGAAAAAAAAATGTGAACCCGGATTTAGTTATCGCTAAAAAGGTTTTAACCACTGTACCGTGCCACGGTACAAGTGGAACACCTGGTACAGTTGGTACAAAAAAGCACCCAAAAAAGCCCTAAATAGTATCAAAAAGGTGGTTTTTAGATTGCTTTTAGGTCATTTTTTAGCCAAAAAAAGACTGTTTTAGTACTTAAATCTGCTAAAAAACGCTTCTTTTTGCCGATTTTTCGATGTTTTTTGAGTGAAAATTGAGCGTTTTATTCAAAAAATAATTACTAATCCGTTAAATAATGGTTCAATTTATCCAGGTCCTCCGGCACATCAATGGCATGGGTTTCCAATTCTGTTTCGGCAACTTTAATGCGGTAGCCGTTTTCTACCCAGCGTAGCTGCTCAAGGCTTTCTGCTTTTTCTAATGATGATATGGCCAGTTTAGTTACTTGTTGCAAAATATCAGCGCGATAACCATAAATGCCGATATGTTTAAAATAAGTGAAATGGTTTAACCAATCTTTAGGTTCGTGGCCACGCAAATAAGGTAGCGGGGTACGCGAAAAATATATCGCTTCGGAATGCTTGTTGATGATAACCTTTGGAGAGTTTGGGTTATTCAACTCTTCCAGTGTAGTTATCTTTTTTATCAAAGTTGATAGCTGTACATCAGCGTTATTAAAGCAGGTTGCAACCTTAGTGATTTGCTCCGGGTCGATATATGGTTCATCACCCTGTATGTTGATGATTACATCGTATTGAGGATGCTTTAAGGCAACTTCGGCGCAACGGTCGGTGCCGCTTTGGTGGTCTGGCGATGTTATTATGGCAACGCCTCCAAAGTCATGAACATGCTTAAATATTCGTTCATCATCAGTAGCAACAATAACTTCAGTTAAAGAATCACATTTTTTGGCCTGCTCATAAACCCGTTGAATCATGCTTTTGCCGGCAATGTCAATTAAAGGCTTGCCTGGGAATCGGGTAGATGCGTAACGTGCGGGAATGATGCCGAGTATTTTCATAGGCTTTTCTACGAAGCTATTTAAATTTGATTCAATGTTGTTTTTATATAAACATAAAAATAAATGTCATTGCGAGGAGCGAAGCAATCGCGAACTTTTCATGGCCGCTTTGTACAGTGTGCGATTGCTTCGTTCCTCGCAATGACATGGTAATAGCTTCTAATCTTTATCCTTTCTCCTCGTACCTCGTTCGAAATGACAGTTGGGGGTTAAAATAAGCCGTTTAATTCTCTTTCAATCAATTGTACAACCGTAGCCATATCTTCGGTGTTGTTGGCGAAATCTATTACATCTTTATCTATCACCAATAGCTTACCTAAATCATAACCACCAATCCATTTCTGGTATTTTTCGTTCAGTTTAGATAGATAGTCAATCCGAATACCAATCTCGTATTCACGGCCACGGCGTTGTATGTTATTAACCAGGGTAGGTACCGATGCTTTTAAATAAACCAACAAATCCGGCGGTTTAATATAGGCGGTCATGTTATCAAATATCGCGCGGTAGTTTTCATAATCACGGGTAGTCATTAAACCCATGTCGTGCAAGTTCTCCGCGAAGATAAAGGCATCTTCATAAATAGTCCTGTCCTGTATCACATTACGGCCAGATTCCTGTATATCCATTAACTGACGGTAGCGGCTATTCAGAAAATAGATCTGCAAGTTGAAACTCCAGCGTTTCATATCGTTATAAAAATCCTCTAAATAAGGGTTATTATCAACGGCTTCAAAAAGTGGGTCCCATCCATAGCTTTTGGCCAGCAATTCCGCAAGGGTAGTTTTTCCGGCTCCAATGTTGCCTACAATAGCAATGTGCATGTTATGGTTGTTAAGTGTTCGCAGATCATAGTTAATAATTTACATAGTGCACGCTATTAACAAGAATAACTCCGACTAATATACACCATCAGCCATGAACTATCAACTGCGAACTGAAATTAAAAACTTCTAAACCCAATAATTTCTCTTACTTCACGGATTGTTTTTTGCGCGCTTTCACGGGCTTTTATAGCACCATGGCGGGCAACCTGGCGCAAATAAACCTCATCATTGGCAATATCATTAATGCGTTCGCGGATTGGCGCGGTAGCGATGATCATATCTTCGGCTAATTGTTTTTTCAAATCACCGTAACGAATTTGGCATGTATTGTAAAGGTTATCAAAATGCTCATAAGTATCTGGTGTTGATACCACAGTCATTAAATCGAAGAGGTTTTGTATCTCAACCGGTTTTTCCTGATTTTCGGTAGTTGGGCCGCCATCAGTAACTGCACGCATTACTTTTTTGCGGATGGCTTCCGGTGAGTCTGATAAAAATACCGCATTACCTTCACCTTCCGATTTTCCCATCTTGCCTTTTCCGTCCAATCCCGGTATTTTTACCAGGTTATTGCTGAAGTTAAAAGCATAAGGCTCCGGGAAGTACTCGTTTTTATATAAGCGGTTAAAGCGGTTACCAAAGGTACGCGCCATTTCAAGGTGCTGCTCCTGATCTTTACCCACAGGCACTTTAGTTGCCCGGTGGATCAAAATATCCGCAGCCATTAATACGGGGTAGGTAAGTAAACCGGCATTCACATTATCAGGATGCGCACGTACTTTATCTTTAAATGAAGTGCTGCGTTCCAATTCGCCTAAATAGGCGTTCATGTTTAAATAAAGGTACAACTCAGATACTTCGGGCACATGTGATTGTACATAAATGGTAGCTTTTTCAGGGTCGATGCCTGCCGCTAAATACTCAACCAAAACCTGTTTAACGTTATTGTGCAGGTCGGCAGGAGTGGGGTGGGTGGTTAACGAATGCAGATCGGCAATAAAAAAATAGCAGTTAAATTCATGCTGCATTTTTATAAAATTCTGAATAGCACCGTAATAATTACCTAAATGCAGATTACCCGTCGAGCGGATACCACTTACAACTGTTTCCATGTGGCGAAAGTAAGGATTTTTTATATTTTTGGTAAAGATGAAACTATTAAAAAGGTACACATTTACCTGTATGCGGCATCAGACGGGGATACGCGACTTTTTTGTGCATAAGTTCATAGATACTGTTACTTTAATTGCTGATAATGCAGATGTACCGCGTGATAAAGTTTATAGCATCATTAATACAAAAATGGTAGCACAAACTTTGCCTAACACTTAACTATTTATTTACATTTGGGGCTAATGAAATTATTCCTAAAAAAAGTACACACTTATTTTTATCGTTATAGTGTGGGCACTTTTTATGTTATCCTTTGGCCGCTGATGTATTACTTTTCGCGTAAGCCGGAGCGATACACATCCATGAATAAAATGCGGCGTTTATGGGGGTATTTAAGCTCCATTGTTGCCGGTATCAGGTATGATTTCGAATTGGAAGAACCTATCGATTGGTCGCGTACTTATATCATGTGCCCAAATCATACTTCCAACCTTGATATTACGGCAGTGAGTATACTCACTAAAAATAATTTTTCTTTTATGGGAAAAGAGGAATTGTTGAATGGGTTTGTAACAGGATTATTTTTTCGCACTGTAGATATACCAGTAAACAGGAAAAGTACAATCGCATCCTTTCGGGCTTATAAAAAGGCAGTAGAGCGTTTGGAGAATGGAATGAGTATGGTGGTATTCCCTGAAGGAACAATCTCGGGGAATTATCCACCCAGATTAGTAGAATTTAAAAATGGCCCGTTCCGTTTGGCTATTGAAATGCAAGTGCCCATAATTCCGGTAACCGCGCTAGATACCTGGAAGATTTTGTGGGACGATGGCCTTAAATATGGCAGTAAACCGGGCGTTTGTCATATATTTGTGCATAAGCCCATCGAAACGAAGGATATGACCGTTGATGACGCGGATGCGCTGCGCGATAAGGTTTATGCAATAATGGATCAAAAATTACAATCAGCATTATGATAATTGATAAGGAAACAGTTGAAAAAGTAGCCAACCTGGCTCGCCTTGAACTTGCAGAAGATGAAAAGGATGAGATGATAAAGGATATGAGCAAGATACTGGACTTTATGGCCAAGCTAAATGAAATTGATACCACAGGCGTTGAACCCCTGGTTTATATGACCGACGAGGTTAACGTTTTACGTGAAGATATTATTAAACAAGAAATTACTACTGAAGAAGGGTTGGAAAACTCACCTAAACATACTGATGAATATTTTTTGGTAGCGAAAGTTATCGAGAAGTAGAAGTGCTTACCTGCTTGTCATTCTGAGCGGAGCGAAGAATCTCAGAACATTGCAAACGTCATGCATGACTGATAGATTCTTCGCTCTGCTCAGAATGACAATAAAAGGAATAAAAACAAACCTGTGTAACAAAACAATCCCAACCTTAGTCCAACAAACAAAAACGCATGGAGCCATTAATTACCATTAAGGATATTGGACGAAAATATGTAATAGGCACTGAAATTATTCACGCGCTTAAATCGGTATCGTTAACGATAAATAAAGGTGAATTTGTGGCACTGATGGGGCCGTCTGGTTCAGGTAAATCAACCCTGATGAATATTTTAGGTTGTTTGGATACCCCAAGTAAAGGTGAATACATCCTTAACGGGATCAATGTAAGCCATATGACGGAGAATGATCTTGCCGAGGTTCGTAACTCTGAGATTGGTTTTGTATTCCAAACCTTTAACTTATTGCCTCGTAACAGCGCCTTGGAAAACGTGGCCCTACCCTTGGTTTATGCGGGAATTAGTAGAGATGAAAGGCTCGACCGGGCAAAACAATCTTTGGAAAATGTTGGCCTTGGCAATCGTGTAACGCACAAACCTAACGAGCTTTCAGGCGGACAAAGGCAGCGTGTTGCTGTAGCGAGAGCATTGATCAATAATCCATCAATTATATTGGCCGATGAGCCGACCGGTAACCTTGATACCAAAACCTCTATAGAAATAATGGGGCTAATTGAGGATATTCATGATAAAGGCAATACTATTATATTAGTAACGCACGAAGAGGATATTGCCCAGCATGCCCACCGAATTGTACGCATGCGCGATGGCTTAGTGGAAAAAGATTACCTAAATACCGATATTCATAAAGTTGACAGAAGTACCATCAAAGTTTAACGGCTTAAACCTATCAGCATAAATTCGCGATCCGCTCGATAAATTCTGCTAAGTGAATTGATTTCTCCGGCGATAGGGTGTTGCGGTTTCCGATAAGCAATGAGTGTTCATTTATCTCGATAACAAAATTATCTGATCTAATATCCATAACCGCATTCCTGAAATTGCGGTTAATCCCGGTAATAGCTTTCTGATGATCGTTAGCTAATACATAAAAGGTATCGCTAAATGCCTTATCTTCTGCAAAGTCTATCTCCACCGGATGAACCAGCTCCACTATTTTATCTGCTAATGTTTCCCTGCGAATCAACACTCTGCCAAAATCTTGTTTTAAATAAGAGATAGCCCAGGTTTGATAGTCCTGATGATAAGTGTAGCCCGATTTACCACCCATTGTTTTGTAACGTACCTCTACAAATAATATATAACAATCATTTTTAGCGCGCTTAATTACAAATGAACCCCTGATTTTGGTGTCAGTATAAAATTTAAATGACTCAAACCCATCTAAATTGAAATTGATATTACCAGTAGGTTGAATATCGAACTTCTCCTTAAGCACATTATAAGTTTGATAAAGATCATCAAACTGGCTTACTGTAAGCCCAGCAGTATCAAAAGGTACAAAATCCATTAACTAGCTGAATGTTAGTTTTCAGTGTGATACAACTCACCTGCCTTATCTGCCGATAATTTGATGCCCTTTATCATAGCTGAACTAAACCCATTATGCTCCATCTCATTTAAGCCTGCAATAGTGCAGCCGCTTGGCGAGGTTACCTTATCAATTTCCTGCTCCGGATGTGAGGACAATTGTAAAATTAAATCAGCAGCTCCTTTGGCAGTTTGTGCAGCCATTTTAAGCGCGTCAGCAGAGTGGAAACCAATTTCAGTTCCACCCTGTGAGGCTGCTCTGATCGATCTTAAGAAGAAGGCGATACCACAGGCGCAAAGCGCAGTAGCCGATGTCATCAGCTCTTCGTTTATCTGGATGCTTACACCAACAGTATCAAATAATGATTTTACCAGGTTGATGTTTTTAGTAGTGCCATTATCAGTAGCAATACAGGTCATGGAATGGCCTATGGCAATAGCCGTATTAGGCATTGCACGGATAACCTGCACATTAATATCCAATTGCTTACGTATATCGGCACAAGTAACGCCGGATATAACAGAAACCAGCAATTGCTTCTCAGATTTAATGGCTGGTTTAATTTCGTCGAGTAGTTTATTCAACTGCTGTGGCAACACCGCCAACACAACAATGTCCGCACGTTTAACAGCTTTAATGTTGTTATCGGTAACGTAATAACCCTCGTCTGCCAATGAGTCCAACGTTGTAATGTTTCTACGGGTAAGTATAATCTGCTGCGGTTTGCATATCCCCCCTTTTACCAATCCTTTAGCTAATGATAAGCCAATGTTTCCGCTGCCAATTATGGCGATATTTTGTTGTGAATTCATGCGTTTTTACTTAAACGAGTTCCAAATGAGCTATTCTGTTTTAACTTGCCGAGGTCTGCTGCATGGCCAATAATCACCGATTTTACGCCACAATTAATGGCAGTAAAAGCATTATCAAGCTTAGGCAGCATCCCGCTGTGTATTATTTGTTGTTGTTTTAATTCTTCGTAATGTGTAAGGTCAATTTCTTTTATTAATGATTCTTCATCATCAATATCTTTTAATACACCCTTTTTCTCGAAACAATATATTAAAGTGGTTTCATATAAATCAGCTAATGAAACCGCCAGCGCCGATGCAATAGTATCGGCATTGGTGTTTAGTAATTGTCCTTCTCCATCGTGTGTAAGTGCACAAAAAACGGGGGTGAACCCGGCATCCATTAATTTTTTTATGTTTTCAGGATCAATTGATTTTTCGTCAATATCGCCCACAAAACCATAATCAATAGTTTTTACCGGTCGTTTTTTTGTACGTATAAAATTACCGTCGGCACCTGTAAGGCCAATAGCATTATTGCCAAACCGTTGCAGTTGGGCAATAATGTTTTTATTAATGAGGCCACCATAAACCATGGTTACTATGCGCAGCGTTTCAATATCGGTAATTCGCCTGCCATCAACCATCTTTGCTTCGATGCCCAATGTTTCTGAAAGCTGGGTGGCCACTTTGCCGCCGCCATGAACTAATATCTTATATCCTTCCAGTTCTGTAAAATCCTTCAAAAAATTGTGAAGATTTTCTGAATTATCTATAACGTTCCCGCCAATTTTTATAATATGTAAAGCGTTTCTCTTTTTGTTCTTGTCCATAAGTTAAACAAATACTTCTACGCAAATAGAAGCTCTTTTGCTATTATTTCGCTAAAAAATAATCTTTTACCTATGTATATAAATAAGTAAAAAAAGACTATTTTATTATATTTTAAACTACTATGCGGTTAAAAATAGTAAATTTTAGTCATTTATTATTAAAATTTAATCAGTAATAAACCTTTTTTTATAAAATTTTACCAAAAACTGTATAATAATCATTTGATTGTTATTTAAAGTTATTATAACCCTACCAAAATGGAATGTATGTCCCTCAACTTCGTATTATTTGACATGAAATGATGCCTGAATGAGAAATAATAGATCAGATATTCTTTTAATAAATTTTATCTAATTATGCTACTTGTTAGTTTTATGTCCAACGGATAGTTTTGTCATAAATAACATACGTATTACATTATTTAAAAACACAAATGGTAGTTTTATTGCTTATAGTAAAATATGGATACACCAAATAAAAGCGTACCTCGTGTTGTTATAATCGGCGGGGGATTTGGAGGAATACAATTAGCTAAGCACCTTAAGAATGCACCTGTAAAGGTGATGATGCTTGACAGACATAATTATCATACCTTTCAACCTTTACTTTACCAGGTAGCGATGGGAGCCATTCCTGCTGATTCAATAGGCTTCCCTATTCGTAGGATATTCACTAAACAGGATAACTTCAGATTTTTCCTGACTGATGTTAAAAAGATTAATCCGGAGAGTAATACAGTAAGTACCGATATTGGCGATATAAGCTATGATTATTTAGTAGTAGCTACCGGATCAAATACTAATTTTTTCGGTAACAAGGAGATAGAGCACTTTGCTATGCCGATGAAAAATATTCCTGAAGCATTGAATCTTAGGAGCCTGATCCTGCAAAATCTGGAAAAAGCATTAGTAACCAAGACATATAACGAGAGGGAAGCCTTAATGACCTTTGTGGTAGTTGGCGGCGGCCCTACCGGCGTTGAACTATCAGGAGCGTTAGCCGAAATGAGGCAATTGATTTTAGTGAAAGATTATCATGGCTTAAAAAAACAGCACATGAAAGTGTATTTGGTAGAGGGAAAAGACAGGCTGCTGGCTGCCATGACACCAAAAGCATCCCAAAAAGTAAAAGAGTTTTTAGAGGAAGGCGAAGTAACTATTTACAATGGCGTGCATGTACAAAGTTATGATGGTTATGAACTTAAAATTGATGATGGCAAAGTAATTCATACACGGAATGTATTTTGGGCAGCAGGCGTAAAAGGGGAGTTGATCGACGGAATCCCGGAGGATACTATTACCAGGGGCAGCCGTATATTAACCGATGAAATTAGCCGGGTTAATGGCTATGAAAATATTTTCGCGATAGGAGATGTAGCAGCTATGATCACCAGCGATATGCCTAACGGGCTTCCAGGCGTTGCACCGGCAGCGATGCAGCAGGGGCAGCATTTAGCAAAAAACATTTTACATTTAATTAAAGGCGAACCTACCATTCCCTTTAAATATCTTGATAAAGGGTCGTTAGCTACTATTGGTCGCAATAAGGCAGTGGCAGATTTGGGCATATTCCATTTTCAGGGATTTTTTGCCTGGTTATTGTGGGGCTTTGTGCATATACTAACGCTTGCAGGTTTTAGTAACAAGTTAAGCGTATTTTTAACATGGTTCCTTAATTATTTTAATAGAAACAGTGACAATAGGCTGGTAGTAAGGTATTTTAATACCGAAACCATGATGACAGAGCCTGTAGCTAAATAACAATATATTTTTGCCGGAGCGGCTCTTAATTCAACTGGTATGGATCTGTTTATAATTATTGCCCTTCTTGTAATTGTTAGTGCTGTTTACTCTTATGTAAATGCCCGCTTTGTTAAATTACCGGGCACCATAGGCATCATTACCATAGCCGTAATTGCATCCGTTATAACACTGATTGTAGATAAATCCGACCCTTATTTTGCCAAATATTTAACATTGCTGGCAAAAAATATCGATTTCTCTAAAGTTGTGCTCGATATTATGCTGGGTTTCCTGCTATTTGCAGGTGCGCTTAATGTAGATACGAAGAAGCTGCGACGGGAAATGGCTCCTGTTATGATATTAAGCACGGTTGGTGTTATTATATCCACAGGCGTTTTCGGTTTACTATTTCACTATGTAGGTTTGTTGTTTAATATTCATGTCGACCTTGTTTATTGTTTTTTATTTGGCGCATTAATATCACCCACAGATCCGGTTGCCGTAGGGGCTGTCATCAAAGGTTCGAAGCTGCCATCACATTTAGAGATGATTATTACTGGCGAATCTTTATTTAATGATGGAGTAGGATTGGTGTTGTTTATCACTATTCTTGAAATTACCAGAACCGGCACTGATAATATAGATTTTGCCAAAGCGGCTATCTTGTTTGTAAGGGAAGTTTTTGGTGGTGTAGCCTTAGGGATATTTATGGGATTTTTTGCATACCTGTTAATGCGTTCCATCAGTGATTTTCAAACCATTGTACTGGTTTCCCTGGCTTTGGTAATGAGTATTTCCTTAATATGTATTTACGCGGGTTTATCAATTCCGTTGGCTGTAGTAGCCGCGGGGCTGTTTATGGGTAACCGTTCCATCAATTCAGATGACAAAGAACATTCCAATGAAGCACTGGGGAAATTCTGGAAGCTGGTTGATGAAATGTTAAACACCATATTGTTTGTTATGCTGGGTTTGCAAATGATAAACCTTTCGTTTATTACCAACTACTTTATCACAGGCGGTATAGTGATTGTATTAATGCTGATAGTCCGGTGGGTTAGCATCGCTTTACCGGTTACTTTCCTCAGGCATTCACTGAAAATTAATTATGCAAACGTAAATATATTAACCTGGGCAGGTTTACGTGGAGGGATTTCTATAGCACTCGCATTATCCCTGCCGCATTCTATTTATCGCGAAATTATTTTAGCAGGCAGTTATTTTGTGGTGATATTTTCGATAGTGATACAAGGGCTCACCCTAAACAGGGTCATCAATTTCTCTTTTAGAAATAAACCAGCTTAATATTCTTAACATTTGAAAAGTACAGAAAAATGTCAAATTCAAGGTTGGGGCGGTGCGATTCCCCTCTTGAGAGGGGTGGAGGGGTGTGTTAGTCGGCATATCGAAAACACACCCCTGCCACAACATGTACCAACCCGCCCCCTCTCAAGAGGGGAACTGTAATAACGCCGATATTGCTAATAACTAAACACGTAAGCTTAATGCTTCTTTAACGAAGACATGTATTGAGCGATCTCCTGTTCACTTTCTGATGGGCTTTCGCTTAAGGAATGGATAATATTTTCTTTTTCAACTTCGCTACGGTTTTGGCTAAGCTTACTTTTGGCCTGTAGGTCAGTTACAATTATCTCAAACCCAACGATGCCCTTTATCATTTTTGATTTGTAATCATCAGGCAGATTTTGCCACTGGCTAAAATATTCAGTTTCATAATTCTTGATGGTTCGTTCCAACAATTCAAGATGCTCTTGCTCACCATTCAATAAACGTGCTTTCCCATAGGCATGCACTGCTAAATAATTCCAGGTCGGTACTTCGGCTTCTTTCGGGTAATTTTTAGGCGAGATGTAAGCATGAGGCTCGGTAAAAATGATGAGATTGGTATTCCCACCCACATCCAATGCCTGCGGATTCGCCTTTGCAAAATGTGACGATATAACAACTTCACCGTCCTTCTCATCTACTAAAAAAGGTAAATGAGTTGCAATAGGCAGATTGTTTACAGATGTTATGATCGTACCAAAGCTATACTTTCGCATAAAACTGATAACCTCATTCTTGTCCGGGAAAGCATTGAATTTTGGTATATACATCGTTATAAACTTTCGAGCATCTGTTTTAGTACAGCCTGAGCAGCCCATACACGGTTGCCGGCTTCGTGTACTACAATTGATGAAGGTCCATCTAATATCTCGTCAGATAGCTCCAAATTGCGGCGTACGGGTAAGCAATGCATTACTTTAGCATCATTGGTAACCCTCAACTTCTCATTGGTCAACATCCAATCGTCATTACCCGGCAATATCTTGCCATAAGGCTCAAAAGCCGACCAATTTTTTACGTAGATAAAATCAGCATCAGCCAAAGCTTCATCCTGATTATGGATGATTGTTGCACCATTAGTGAAATCAGTACTTAATTCATAACCTTTAGGGTGCGCGATTGTAAAATCCACATCAGCCTTACACATCCATTCCGCAAAAGAGTTTGGTACAGCTTGTGGTAATGGTTTTATATGCGGAGCCCATGTTAATACAACCTTTGGACGTGGTTTTGTTTTCAATTCAGTAATCGTAACCAAATCAGCCAAACTTTGCAATGGGTGGCGGGTTGCAGATTCCAGACTTACCACTGGTACACCACAATACTTTACAAACTTGTTGAATATCTCTTCGTTATAATCCTCCTCACGATTTTTTAAACCCGGGAAGGAGCGAACCCCAATAATATCAACATATTGGCCTAATACAGCTGCCGCTTCACGGATATGCTCTACGGTAGAACCATTCATCACTACACCATCCTGCAGTTCTAAGGCCCAACCTTCTTTGTCCATATTAAGCACCATTACATTCATGCCTAAATTTAAGGCCGCTTTTTGGGTGCTCATACGTGTACGCAAGCTCGGGTTTAAAAAAACAAGCCCTAAGGTTTTATTTTCACCTAAATGCTGATGCCCGTATGGGTTTTGCTTTAATTGTAAAGCCTCGGCAGCAAGGGCATTAATATTAGTTACGTCGTGTACAGAAGTGAAAAGTTTCATAGGCTAATGGCCTTCTTCGCTACGAAGAAGGGACTAATTGTTGATTTAATACTGTTGTAAATGCTTCTAAAAATCTATCCGCGTACGCTTTAGTTAAATTAAGCGCCGGTAAAAGCCTGATCACGTTTGGTTTGGCTTCGCCGGTAAATATGTGGTGTTTGAAAAGTAAGTCCTTTTTAACGTTAGCTAATTCGGCAGGTAATTCAATTCCAATCATCAAACCACGACCGCGAACCTCCTTAACCTGTTTGAATTTCTTCAGTTCGCTTATTAAGTAGCCGCCTACTTCAGCGGCATTTTGCATCAGGTTATTTTGTTCTATCTCTTCCAACACCGCTAATCCGGCTGCACAAGCTAAATGGTTGCCACCGAATGTGGTACCCAGCATACCATAAGCCGGTTGTATTTTTGGTGATATGATGATACCACCAACCGGGAAACCATTGCCCATTCCCTTAGCCATACTATAAATGTCGGCGTTAACCCCAGCAAAATCATGAGAGAAGAATTTACCGGTACGGCCATACCCGCATTGCACCGAATCAGCAATGAATACTGCGTTATATTGATCGCATAGCGTGCGTATCTTTCTTAAGAAGCTTTCGCTTGCTACCTGTATACCGCCAACGCCTTGTATGCCTTCAATAATTACTGATGAAATTTCGTTAGCAGCAAAAGCTTGCTCTAAAGCAACTTCATCCTGCCATGGTACAAATATTACATTGTCAGTTTCGTTAACCGGTGCAATAATTTTAGGATTATCAGTAACCGCGACCGCCAATGATGTACGACCATGAAATGCATTTTTAAAAGCGATAACCTTCTTTTTTCCATTGTAAAAAGATGCCAGTTTCAAAGCATTCTCATTTGCTTCTGCACCTGAATTACACAGAAATAACTGGTAATCTTCTTTACCCGAAACCTTACCCAACTTTTCAGCCAGTTCTTTTTGCAAAGGGATCTCGATAGAGTTTGAGTAGAAACCTATTTGATGTAACTGATCCTCCAATCGCTTAACGTATCGTGGGTTGGTATGCCCGATAGAAATTACAGCGTGACCGCCATAAAGATCAAGATACTCAGTGCCCTTGTCGTCATAAACAAGGCTGCCAACACCTTTTACAATGTTGATTGGATTGATTGGATAAACGTCGAATAGTTTCATGTTAGTTGAAAGTTAAAAACCTGTAGCTTTTAATTTAAGTCCCACTGTTTCATCAAAGCCAAACATTAAATTCATGTTTTGAACGGCTTGGCCTGATGCGCCTTTGGTTAAATTATCAATTATGCTTGTAATTAATAGTTTTTTACCATGCTTTTGTATTTGTATAAAGCATTTATTGGTATTTACTATTTGTTTAAGATCGATATTGCGTTTAGTTACATGCGTAAACGGATGCCCGGAATAATAATCTTCGTAAAGCTTAAATGCTTCATCTCCGCTTAAATCACTGTCTAAATAAATAGATGCGATAATACCACGGGTATAATCACCGCGATAAGGAACGAAATTTAGTGTTTGTCCAAAATCAGGTTGTAATTGGTTTAATGATTGTCCAATCTCGCCCAAATGTTGGTGATCAAATGCTTTGTAAATAGACAAATTATCATTTCTCCACGTAAAATGCGTAGTCGCCGATGGACTTTGTCCTGCACCTGTTGAACCTGTTGTAGCCGTGATGTGAACTTCGCTATTCAAATTATTGCTTGCAGCCAATGGCAGTAACCCCAACTGTAAACAAGTAGCAAAGCAACCCGGATTCGCAATATTTTGAGCTGATTTTATCGCTTCACGCTGTAACTCAGGCAAGCCATAGACAAAACTTTTATTGTTGATTTTCGCGTTTTGGCTTAATCTAAAATCCTGGCTCAGATCAATAATTTTAATATTGTCCGGAATGTCATTTTCTGCCAAAAACTTCTTTGCGTCGCCATGGCCGACGCATAAAAACAATACATCAATATCATGCGATAAATCACCGCTGAATTTTAAATCTGTATCGCCAAACAAGTCGGTATGCACCTCGTAAATATAGTTGCCGGTATTGCTCTTGCTGTTTACAAAGGCAATATCAACATTCGGGTGGTTCACCAATATCCGCAGCATTTCGCCGCCTGTATATCCCGCACCTCCAATAATTCCGGCTTTAATTTTATTCAATGTTGATCCTGTCATTTTTTGTTGATGGTGTTGAATATAAAATGAACTCTAAATCGCTATTTTCTTTATTGCTGATGAAATGCTTTTGACCCGGTTTAATTTCGATTCCTTGCTCCGGTTTTAAAACACTTTCAACGCCATCAATGGTAAAAGTTGCTTTTCCTTTCAGGATAACAAATACCTGGGAAGATTTTTTATGATAATGGAGTTGTTCTGCAGTATCAGGTGGCATCAACTCTTGTTTTACTGATAGTACGTCCGTATCAATAAAGTTCCATCCATAACAATCATCACCCCATTTATAATGGCTCAAGCATTCACTTTTCGAAAAAGCACCCCCTCCGCCCCCTGAAGGGGGTACTTCGCCGGATGTATTGTTAATGATGCTCATATTATTTTTTTGAAGCATTAATTGCTCCCCCTTCAGGGGGCTGGGGGTTGTTTACTTTATGATAGATCATCACCTGGTTGCCAAATATTTTTGAGAACCCTTTCACATCTTCGCCACTCCACGAATTATTCATTTCGCCATAAGTGCCAAATTTGTTCGACATTAAATCGTGTTCTGATTCGATACCAACAACCTGAAACCTGTATGGGTTTAATTGAACAAATACTTTACCAGTAACATTTAACTGAGTGTCATTCAAAAATGCCTCTATGTTGCGCATAATTGGGTCATGAAACTGTCCCTCATGTAACCAGTTGCCATAGAATGAAGATAACTGATCTTTCCATGATAACTGCCATTTAGTTAACACATGTTTTTCTAAAGTATGATGCGCCTTAATAATTACCATTGGTGCAGCAGCTTCAAAACCAACACGGCCTTTAATTCCGATAATAGTGTCACCCACATGTATGTCACGACCAACGCCATAGGGCCCGGCAATAGCTTGCAATGCTTGTATCGCTTTTGTTGGATGGTTATATTTCTTACCATCAATAGCAATTAATGCACCCTGCTCAAATTCCAATTCTATATCACGGGTTTCAGTTTCGCTAACTTGTGTTGGCCATGCATCCTCAGGTAAACCTAAGTTTGATGTTAATGTTTCCTTACCACCTACTGAAGTTCCCCAAATACCTTTATTGATTGAGTATTTGTTTTTTTCGAAATTCATTTCAACACCATGATCTTTCAGATATTGAATTTCAGCTTCGCGGCTCAATTTCAAATCACGAATAGGAGTGATGATCTGCACATCCGGCACAAGGATGTTAAATATCATATCAAAACGCACCTGGTCGTTACCTGCACCGGTACTACCATGGGCAACAGCCTCAGCGCCGATTTCTTTTGCATAGTTAGCAATGGCTGTTGCCTGGCTCACACGCTCAGCACTTACCGAAAGCGGGTAAGTGTTGTTTTTTAATACATTGCCGTATATCAGGTATTTAACGCAGGTATCGTAAAAGTTTTTAGTTTCATCAACCACATGGTGCGATGTTACACCCATTTTATAGGCGCGTTCTTCAACACCTTTTAGTTCCTCTTCGCTAAAGCCACCGGTATTTACAATAACCGAGTGTACTTCATAACCTAAATCCTGAGTTAAATATATGCAGCAAAATGAGGTGTCTAAACCGCCGCTGTAAGCTAATACTACTTTTTTCTTCATTGGGTGTATATGTTGTGAAACTTAATATTATTCGTGGTGAATGGTTTTCTTAATAGCATTTTCAATCCGCTCGAGCAAGGTAGCCTTATGCGTTAGCTTCTTAATCTTATCTTCAATCTCTTTTTGTTTTTCGGCAGGATCAAAAAGCATGGCGGTGCACATGCAGTTTTTGCGCTCTTTGCTGGTTAAAATATCATAGTTAACACAGCTTTTGCAGCCTTTCCAAAAATCCTCGTCCTGAGTAAGTTCTGAATAGGTAACCGGACCGTAGCCAAGCTCGTTATTTATCTTCATTACCGCCAATCCGGTTGTTAAACCAAACAGCTTTGCTTCGGGGTATTTTGTGCGTGATAGCTCGAATATTTTATGTTTGATAGCTTTCGCCAAGCCAACTTTTCTAAACTGCGGATTAACAATCAATCCTGAGTTTGCCACGAAATCGCCGTGACTCCAGGTTTCAATATAACAAAAACCTGCCCAGGTGCCTTCCTTGTGTAGGGCAATTACCGCTTTGCCTTCCAGCATTTTATCCGCAACATATTCCGGCGAGCGTTGTGCAATACCTGTTCCACGCGCTTTTGCTGATTCAGCCATTTCATCGCAAATTTGCTGGGCGTAATCAACGTGTTGTGCAGTAGCAACCAGTATGTCAAAATCTTGTATAGTCATTATAGTAGAAAGATTACCGTAAAATTATTGGCTATGAGGCCGTAATTATTAAATGGTTTTTGGAGGAAGAAGTTTAATTTAAACTTCATTTGGGTTGTTTAGAAATGTAAATTAAACCCTGGGCATAAATAGCCTTCGTCGTGATGGAGAAACGAAAGTGGTACACAAAGCAGCGGCAACCGGAGCAAATTTTGCTTTGGTTACTAACTTATTTATGCTTTGGTCGATCATTTTTTATGCTTTTTTAATTTACTGCAAAAGTTTACATTAATTTTTATTTATGCAAGTAAAAAATGCTTTTAAATCATTTAAACCCTATTTTATTACAAGTGAGTGTTCAAAATGACACTTTGTGTAATAAATACACTAAAATATAGAGCTATCCAAGCCTTTTACGCACAATATCATCAATGATGATATCAGCATGTACACGGGAGTTTTCAATAAACCACAAATGGGTATCTAAACCACCTACAACAACACCAGCCAGATACATCCCGGGCATATTGGTTTCCATGGTGTCAGGGTTGTATTGTGGGATATACTTATCCTCAGATAAATGAATACCCAGTTTTTTCAGAAAACTAAAATTGGGTTTATAACCCGTCATCGCCATTACAAAATCGTTAGAAATGGTAATGGTTCCATCGGGTGTCTCAATATCAACCTCATACTCCCGGATCGCTTTCAGATTTGAATTAAAATAGGCCTTAATACTGCCTTCTTTTATTCGGTTGATAATATCCGGCCTTACCCAATATTTAACACGACTACTAATTTCATCACCACGAACAACCAGAGTAACATCCGCGCCTTTACGATAGGTTTCCAGGGCCACATCAATAGCCGAATTACTTGAGCCAACCACAACCACCTTTTGCATGGCGTAATAATGCGGATCAAGATAATAGTGTTTTACCTTAGGCAGGTCTTCACCAGGGATATTCAAATTAACAGATATATCATAAAATCCGGTTGAAAGTATCACATTTTTAGCTTGATATTTTCCTTTGGTTGAAGTGATGGTATATCCATTATCATCTTTAGTAATACCGGTAACTTCTTCAAACAAATTGATAGGCAAATGTCTTGATACCGCTACGCGACGGTAATATTCCAAAGCCTCAGCCCGTACCGGTTTGTTGTTGATAGTTACAAAAGGTATCCCTCCGATTTCCAGTTTCTCCGATGTAGAGAAAAAAGTCATGGTAGAGGGATAATTGTATAATGAATTAACCAGACAGCCTTTTTCAATAATTAAAAAGCTTAAACCGGCCCGCTGTGCCGCTAATCCGCAAGCCAATCCGATGGGGCCGCTGCCTATTATGAGTATATCGAGCATGTATTATATCTTTATTTTACCACCTTGTCATTTTGAGCGCAGTGAAGAATCTTCTTCGATTTGCAAATTGAACATGCATAGCGGATAGATTCTTCACTGCGCTCAGAATGACAAGGGACTTATGGATTTTTACTATTTATTTTATTCCCAGCGATTTTAAGAATGCTGCCGAATTCGGCTCTCTTTCTAAAAAGTGCCTTAACATAGCCATTTCATCTTCCTGGGCACCCTCTTGCAATATTTCTTTACGGTATCTCACACCTGTTGCCTGATCAAGCACACCATGTTTTTCAAATATCGAGAAAATATCCTGCGCATATACTTTAGACCATAAATAGCCATAATAGTTTGCGCCATAGCCATTCAAATGCGTAAATCCGCAGATAAAGTGACTGCCTTCCGGATAAGGGGTTTGGTTCAAAGTCCACAGGTCTTTTTCTACCTGGTCAATTCCTTTATCCTTTATGCTGTTGTAGCGGTCTTCATAGGTGAAATCTAATTTTGCCAATGATACCTGCCTGATGTATTGAATGGCAACGCCAGCGTTTTGAGCCGCTTTCATTTTATCGAATAACGATTTCGGCATAACTGCACCGGTTTTATAGTTTTTAGCGAAAAGCTTCAGGCAATCATAGTTCCAGCAAAAGTTCTCTAAAAATTGTGATGGTGCTTCAACAAAATCACCCTTTACCGCAAATGCATATTGTGAGCTTATTACCGGGTGGCAAAGCAGGAAATGTATCAGATGGCCAAACTCATGAAACATGGTGATCACATCTTCATGTTCTAATAATGATGGTTCTGTTGCTGTGCCTTCCGGGAAGTTGCATATTAAGGTACCTACAGGTAAAACCTCCTTGCCGTTAGCTATGCGATATTGCGCGATGGGTGAGGTTTCAAAGTGGGTGTATTTATTAGGGCGAGGATAAAGATCAAGAAAAAATGTCCCCATCTTTTTGCCATCCATATACAATTCGTATGATCTTATCTTATCATTCCAAACCGGTACGCCATGAGTTTCGTGTATGCTGATGTTGAACAGTTTTTGATATACGGTGAACATACCCTGTATGGTATTATTCATTTCGAAGTACTGTTTTACTTCATCGGTGTTCAGTTTATATTTATTGTCCAATAATTTTTTGCTGTAAAAAGCAATATCCCAGGGCTGTATGGTCGCAGGTTCATTTGGGTTTTGTGCTTGTTTAATCTCTTTCAATTCAGCAAGTTCAGGGCCTACATGCGGAGTTAATTTCGCTTGCAAATCATCAAGAAACGCCCATACAGTACTTGGTTTACCAGCCATTTTTGTAACCAAAGCATATTCGGCATAAGTTTTATAGCCCAGTTCATCAGCTAGTTTCTGGCGATAATGAAACAAGCTGTCCAATGCTACCATATTTGCAGGATAAGCACGGTTTTGATATTTTAAATACATGGTATGGCGTGTGCTGCCCAAATTTGCCGATTGCATAATGTTTATGTAATTAGGGCCATTAACCCTAACCATATATTTATCATTGGCTCTTTTCCATGGGGCTGTTATTTGCTCTGGCAGGCCATCAAGTTCTGCATGCGAAAATGCTACACTGTCTTTAAACTCAGCCAGATTCTTATCAAACTGGTTGCCAAATTCTATTATTTTATCGTTTATAACCTTTAATCTCTCGCGGCCATTGGCATCCAGCTTCATGCCGTTAATCTCGAAGTCGATAAGATTTTCGTGTATGAATTTCTTTTGTGTTGCCGATAGCTGTTTTCCTGTTGCCGATGATGCGAAGGATTTTAACGCTTTATATAACGGCTCGTTTAAATATAGATCACTGCCGTAGGATGACAGTTTTTCCAACTGATCATTAGCTTCGTTACGGGTAGCATCATCTTGATAGGTAGAAGCAATAACACTTAGCTTAGCACCAAGATCCGACAAATCATAATTCAATTCATCAAAGCCCATTAAGGCGACAGTTTTTTTACCTGCCGGGATAGCCACCAATTTATGGATGCGATAATCAGAAATCTTGATGATAGTTTCCGTTGCTTCTTTAATACAAGCTGCATCTACCTTATTGAAAGCGATGGAACTATTAGAATGAATTAGCAATGGGTTAGTTTGCATGGCGCTTTGCGCGATGACGGTACAGGGAAACAGCAATAGTAAGACGCTGATTTTCTTTGTGATGTGCATAATGATCCAGTTTAATGATTGCACAGCGAATATAAAGTTTTTGCTAAGAATGGGAGAGGAGGATATAGATATTTATTCGGCAGAGTTATAGCGAAATAGGAGAGGAAACAAAAATGGGATAAGCTACTTTTATCGCGCCGCTCAACTCTCTACCCTTGCTGCGTTCCCACCCTGGGGGAGTTCAAGAGGAGCTGGCCGTAAAAGACTTATCCCGCCGCAAATATAGAAAAAGCGTTTGTTTGCAGTTAATAAATTGTTAAAATAGGGGTAAGCCATTGATTTACATTTCAGTAAAATCAAAAGCAATCTCAAAACAGACTGATCTGCTGGTCGTCAATATCCTTAATAGTCTTGCTTTCCTTCGTTTTTTTAACCCGCATCGGGTAATTATAATCAACAGTTCCCATAAAGCGGATTTCTTTAAAAGGCTTCCAGTGCTTATCTCCACCAAATGTTTCCCTTTGTAAAATAGTAAGGCGATCAATTTCAAAATCATCGTCCCATTGCCTGTCTTTAAATTTAGGCCAGAGTTTTTTGGCAAGCGCATAGGGTATTTGCCGGGCGATGGTTATATGAGGCACCGTTTTCTTCTCATTAAGGCTTTTTCTTACGCGCTTAAACCAGTCTTCCATTTCGGGTGTTGATTTGATCGCGGCATAAATGGTGGTGAAATCCGTAGGTAAAAACTTCGCGAAGCCATTAACCTGTAAAGTCATCGGTTCTATTAACGACAGTTCTTTTCCCAATTGCTCAAATAATGGCTCTACCCAATGGGTTTTCTGGCGATGCAAGTTTTTTAAGCTGATGTGTGCTTTGCTATGCATACTTTCAAACTCACCAATCAAACGCATGCTTGCCTGTTTAAATTTCTTCACCTGCGCGTTTATGTTTTCCGGAGGCGAGAGTAAAATTATATAATCTTTATAGTCACTCATGATGAATAATTTAAATCAAAATTGCTAAAAATATTAGTAATATTACAAATCTTTCTTTATCTTTGTTAGGTGGGTAGCAAGCGATATATAGTGCACATTGACCTTGATTCGTTCTTTGTTTCGGTGGAACGATTGTTTGATTCGTCGCTGATCGGTAAGCCGGTAATAATTGGGGGCTCGTCAGATCGTGGGGTGGTGGCATCATGCAGTTATGAAACGCGTAAGTTTGGGATACATTCCGCAATGCCTACGCGGCAGGCCTTAAAGTTATGTCCTGATGCAATCGTGATACATGGCAATCACGCACGATACTCCGAGGCATCGGCACAAGTCACAAAGATTATTGATGAAACGGTACCACTTTATCAAAAATCTTCTGTTGATGAATTCTATATTGATTTAACCGGCACAGATCGTTTCTACGATCCTTACAAACTAGCATCGCAGTTAAGACAGCGTATAATTAAGGAAACCAAATTGCCTATATCATTTGGCATGGCATCAGGCAAAACAATTGCTAAAATGGCTACTAATTACGCTAAACCAAACGGACAGCTTTTTGTACCGCATGGTAAGGAAATGGAGTTTTTAGCACCGTTGTCAATTGCAAAAATTCCCGGCCTTGGCGAAAGTACAGCAGCTAAACTCTATCAATACGGGATAGAAAAAATAGGAGATCTGCAACGCGTGGAATTACGTTTTTTAGAAACAGTTTTCGGTAAAGCGGGCAGATGGATTTGGGAAAAGGCGAGAGGCATTGATTACAGCGAGATCGTACCCCATTCGGATAGAAAATCCATATCTACCGAGCACACTTTTAATACCAACATATCTGATGTACGTACATTGGAAACGATCATCACCTCTATGACGGAAGAATTGGCTGGTAAACTGCGTAGGGAAAATAAACTAGCATCCTGCCTGGCTATAAAAATTCGTTACGGCAATTTTGAAACGCATACCCAGCAGCAAAAAATACCGCTTACTGCGGCAGAGCACATTTTAATACCGGGGATAAAAAATCTATTCAAAAGTGCCTGGAACCAACACCGGGAAATAAGACTAATAGGGGTTAGGCTAAGTCAGCTTTGTACGGGAAGCTATCAAATAAATTTGTTTGAAGATAATGAGCAGCGCATCCGGCTTTATCAGGCTATGGACAAGATCAATTTCAAATTTGGCGACAAAACCGTGTGTCGGGCTGTCGGCATGGAAATCGGAACGCGGAATTTTAACCCGTTTTTAAAGGATTAAGAAGCTGTCGCTGATTAAGAAGCTGTCGCGAGTTTAGCGCAGCGTAACTCGTGACAAAGCATGGCTAAAGCTTACAGCTTAAAAACTGAAAATATTATATTAAGATGAGTAGTAATTATAAGTTTCACAACAAGGAAGGACTGTATTTTGTAACCTTTTCAGTTATAAGATGGATAGATGTTTTTACCCGAAGACAATACAAAGATGTTTTAGTTGATAGCATCAATTATTGCATAGCTAATAAGGGACTTGAATTATATGCCTGGGTTATTATGAGTAATCATGTTCATATGATTATCAGCACAAAAAACAAACCTATGCCTGACATTTTAAGAGATATGAAAAGACACACCTCAAAAACACTTGTTAAAGCCATTACTGAAAATATGCAAGAAAGCAGGAGAGATTGGTTGTTATGGTTTTTTGAACGGGAAGGTAAAGCTAATCCCAATAACGAACAATATCAGTTTTGGCAACAAGGTAATCATCCAATTGAATTGTGGAGTAATATTATTATCGACCAAAAGATGAATTACATCCATAACAACCCGGTAAAGGCTGGTTGGGTTGATGAACCTGCTCATTATTTATATAGCAGTGCGAGGGATTATGCTGGTGATAAGGGGTTAATTGATATTATAATATAGAATAAATATATGAGTAAGCTGGAAGCTTACTTCATGCAATATCACGAGTTACGCTGCGCTAAACTCGCGACAGCAATGATTAATGCTGTAATAATTCCCGTTTCATCAACAAGTCGGTTTGCAAATCAGTGCCTAAAGTAAATGGATGGCTGTCAAATATTTTAAAACCATTGCGCTCATAAAAACGGATAGCATTAAAGTTTTTATCCCAAACGCCAAGCCAAATGTATTGTAAGTTGATTTCAATGGCGGTGTTTATCGCAAAGTCTAAAAGCTGGTTGCCTATTTTCTTGCCTTGCTGATCGGCAAGTACATATATACGCTCAACCTCAACACCGTTTTCGTTCTGAAATTCTGTCTGGGCTGATGAGTAATTAAGTTTAATATAACCTACAGCTTGCCCGTCAAGTATCGCGAAATAAAAAGCGGAAAAAGGATTAGTTAATTCAGCTAATAATTTGTCGCTATTAAAAGCGGAAGATGCATAAGTTTCAATATCAGCCGGATCATTCAAATGCAAAAATGCATCGTAAAAAGTTTGTTTACTGATAGCCAAAAGTGCGGTAAGGTTTGATGGCTGTACTTTAATAATTTCAATCATGCTTATTCAAATTGCCCTTGCAATCTTTCCAGTTTTTCAATAATTAGGTTGAGTTTTTCTTCCTCGTTTTTAAATATCCGTTTTTTGTAGTAGAAGGTTAAAAACATGATCCATACAAAGGTCAATCCATACACCAACACTTTATATAAAATAGTAGAGTTACGCAGCACTTCCACAAAATAAAGAGACAGTCCCAGGCTGATTAACAATACATACAGGTAATAGAACCAACCGGCAACTTTTGCCCTGTTTTTTTGATATTCTTTTAAGTCTTGTAAATAATCAGTTGGGTTAACCGTAGAATCCCGCTTATTCAATATCCGGTAATTGCGAATAATCAGGATAGAATACAATAACATGGTTATGAGCATAATAGTAATACCCACATAAGTTAACCACGATTGGAATACGAAAAAGAATAATATTAAAAATGTTAAAGCCAGCACAGCCCCCATCGCCACAATACCCCAGTATAGTTGGCTGGTGATACTTCTTATTCCTTTTTTTACTTGCCTCAGCACCTCGTCAACCGAAAGCTGATCCTGCTTTGGCTGCGCTTGCCAAACCGACATTAAGTGATCAAAGTCTTTCATATTGATTATATAATTCTGTCAACTTTTGTTTAATACGATGAATTTTTACCCTGAGATTTCCTTCCGATATTCCCGATACGTCTGCTATTTCAGGGTAAGGCACTTCATCAAGCACCAATGTTATAATAATTCTTTCCGATTCTTCCAGTTTAGATATACACTTGTATAGCAAAGCAACCTGCTCATTCTTCTCCGAGAATTCCTCCCTTCGTGTTTCTGCCAGTTGTGGTGTAAGTTCTTCCTTACCCTGGCGCTTCTCCGTTCGAAGGTAAGTTAAACAGGTGTTTACAGCAATCCTGTATATCCATGTTGATATCAGTGCCTGGTTACGGAACTTATCTAAATTTTGCCAAACTTTTAAAAAGGTTTCCTGTAAAAGGTCATTCGCAGCATCATCATCCCCCGTGTATCCATAGCATAAGTGGAATATCTTTTTTGAATTAGCTTCAAAAATCTTCTTAAACGCTAGTTCTTTAGTATCCACTTATTTATTAATAGTTAGTCTTTATGTTTAGATGTAGCAACATGATATATGTTACAAAGCATAATCATGTTTATCAAACCACTGGAATTTTTTCTCCGCTTCTTCAAGCATTGCGTTAAATTCCTGATTGTGGTCAAATTGCAAATCTTCGTGCAACTTAGCAATAAGTGCTCTAATTTTAATAACCTGCCTAATTAAAATTAAACGCAACGGTTTGTACAATACCTTTCTATCTGTATAGTTAATATAGTTATTGCAAAAGTTCGTCAACAAATAAATCTCTGCTTCTTTTGATCCGGTAAATTTAGTGTACTTACTTAAAAGTCGCAGTATCTTACGCATACTTTTAGCTGCATTATAGCTATGCACCGGTAGCTGACTAAACATAAAACCCACTTCGGCTTTTACTTTTTCCAGGAATGCGGTTTCATTATCGGCCTCAAATAATAAATAGGCCATTAATTCCTTGTTCTCTTTTTTATAACGAGCCAGCCGCAGGCATAACTCAGTAATTTGCTCAGGCCGCAAATGCTGAATTTCTTTTTTGATATCCTGTAATCCGTAGACTGTTATGCTCATGTTATATATTTCAGCAAAGTAACTAAATTTTGTAGTTTTGCGCCCTCATTAAGGTAAATGCAAAAAAGCAAACTGACGCTATATATATTTATTGCCCTGATTTTAGGGGTGATCGCCGGCTATATATATAACGTAAATATTATCGGTAATATCAATAGCAAAATTAGTACCGCAGACGCAACTATAAAAAGCATCAGTACTCATTTACTTACAGTAAAGGATACTACAACCGCAGAATATAAATCGCTTAAGCTTGCAAAAGCTACGCAGGTAATAATCCGCAGTACTAACGATTCCTTACGTGATGATAAACTGGAAGGTTTTACCATTTTAAGCGATATCTTTTTAAGATTGATTAAAATGATCGTCGGCCCGCTAATTTTTACTACCCTGGTAGTTGGCGTTGCCAAATTGGGTGATATTAACGCAGTTGGTAGAATAGGTGGCAAAACATTGCTATGGTTTTTAAGCGCGACATTAGTATCACTTTTACTGGGAATGTTATTAGTTAACTTTTTTGAGCCAGGTGTTGAAATGCACCTCGTATTACCTGATAGTCATTTGGGTACCGATATAAAAGCAACCGGAGTCACGCTAAAAGATTTTATCAGTCACGTAGTACCCCGGAGTTTTTTTGAGGCGATGGCTAATAACGAGGTGCTGCAAATTGTAGTGTTCTCTTTATTTTTTGGTATCGCGACAGCAGCAATAGGTGATACAGGGCACATCGTAATAAAAGCAATGGATGCTATAGCGCATGTTATTTTTAAGATAACAGGTTATATAATGTTACTAGCCCCGCTAGCTGTTTTTGGTGCTATAACCGCGGTTGTTGCCAAACAGGGTTTAGGTGTATTGTCAACTTATGCTATATTTATTGGCGAGTTTTATTTTTCGCTGCTAATATTATGGCTGATTATAGTTTTAGCAGGATTCTTTGTGCTGAGAACCCGGGTGTTTAATTTGGTTAACCGTATTAAGGACGCCATGATGGTGGCCTTCGGTACCTCAACCAGCGAAGCCGCTTATCCAAAGTTATTATTGGAGCTTGAGCAATTTGGCTGTAACAACAAAATAGTGAGCTTCGTACTACCACTAGGGTATTCTTTTAATTTGGATGGCTCCATGATGTATATGACCTTTGCATCGGTGTTTTTGGCACAGGCATATGGTATTCATCTGTCTTTTGCACACGAAATTACTATGTTGCTGATATTAATGCTCACCAGTAAGGGAATGGCGGGTATTCCACGTGCATCGCTCGTGGTAGTTGCGGGTACTATCTCCATGTTTAATATACCAGAGGCTGGTATTGCACTACTACTAGGTATTGATCCCTTGCTAGATATGGGGCGCTCAGCAACAAACGTGTTAGGTAATGCTATGGCAACCGCCGTGGTAAGCAAGTGGGAGGGAGAGCTAACCGAAAGTGATCTGGAATTAAATAATGAAGCAGCGTAAATTAATTTGTAAATAATAGAATACGATATAAATGAATAAGCAAGTAAAAAAAGCATTCCTGATATTGAGCATAGCGCTGCCCTTTTTAATATACTGTGTATATTATTATTCCATGATGATAGGAAATGCCCCGTATAAATTCAGCGAGTTTAAATCAATCGTGTTTCAGTACGGCACTGATGACAGCCTGGTTAACAAATGGGATTCCAGAACAGGCGAATACCAATACCTGAATGATCATGACTCATTGGTTAAAAAGCACTTACATATCCGTAACGACGATTTATTATACCTGCACCGTAAAGCTGCAGAATTAGGTTTCTGGAACTTCCCGAATAGAGAAGTTAATGATTCCTTAAAGTCAAAAGGGATAAAGTCTACACATTATTACATCCAGTTTAATTATGCGCGTAAGAGCAAAACGGTGATGTTTGATGATGGTTTTGACGGCGACCCAAAACTGAAAGATGCCAACGAGCAAATGATCAAAGTAATAGAAAAGGTTTTGGCTGATGAAGAGAATAGGGAAATAAGTTTAAAATAGGTTTTATTTTTAAATATAATCTCCTATATTTGCACCTCGAATTTTAAAACAATAATTAACAAACAATGTACGCAATAGTAAGTATAGCCGGACAGCAATTTAAGGTTGCAAAAGACCAGCAGATCTTTGTACACAGATTACAAGGTGATGAAGGCGCTAGTATTGAATTTGACAATGTGTTGTTAGCAGAAAACGAAGGTAAATTCAAATTAGGTTCTGATTTGAAAAGCGCTAAAGTATCAGCTAAGATCGTGTCTCATTTAAAGGGTGATAAAG
>JAMFRP010000003.1 GCA_026224775.1 Bacteroidota bacterium | reverse complement strand
TTCGGCGGGCAATTTCATAAGCACCCTCATCGCTAATAGGTGTTTTTAATATAGATGATGAGCGTAATACAATGGTGGTTAATAACTTGGCATCATAATATTCAAGTCTTGAATTGATACCAAACCTAGCCCTCAATGGTGATGTAAGTAGTCCTGAACGAGTAGTAGCGCCAACCAATGTAAATGGATTCAATGATATTTGTACCGAACGTGCGTTAGGGCCGCTTTCCAGCATAATATCTATCTTAAAGTCCTCCATGGCCGAGTATAAATATTCCTCAACCAGCGGACTTAACCGATGTATCTCATCAATAAATAAAATGTCTCCTGTTTCAAGATTGGTTAACAACCCCGCAAGATCACCGGGTTTATCTAATACCGGGCCTGATGTGATTTTAATACCCACACCCATTTCATTGGCTATGATATGTGATAATGTAGTTTTGCCTAATCCCGGAGGGCCATGTAGCAGTACGTGATCAAGCGCTTCGCCACGCTGGCGGGCGGCCTGTACAAATATGCGTAAGTTGGCTAATATTTTATGCTGACCGGTAAAATCCTCAAAAGCCTGCGGGCGTAAAACTTTTTCAATATCACGTTCGGCAGGAGAGAGGCGTTCGCTTTCAGGATCAAGATGCTCGTTCATTTGCTTCTCAGTGGTTAGAGACTTGTGATTAGTCTCCGCATTATTTAATATGGTTGAAAAAATATCAAATCAAAGCTATTATTATTGCTGAAATTTATCAACACAGGCAATAACTAATCTCTAATTCTCTGGCTATCACTCTCCCTCAGGGTACTTTCTGAATATGCTATTGATCTTCATTTGTATCACACCCCAAAAAGCTTCCTTAAAAATCCCAGTCGACATTTTGGATGTTCCGGCAGTCCTATCGGTAAATATGATCGGTATTTCAACCAATTTAAAGCCATGCTTAATGGCTGTATACTTCATCTCAATCTGGAAGGCATAGCCTACAAATGATATTTTATTAAGCTTAATGGTTTCCAAAACCTTGCGCTTATAACACATAAACCCGGCTGTGGAATCCTGGACTTTGATGCCCGTTATAAAACGAACATACACAGATGCGAAATAACTCATCAGCACCCTGCTCATAGGCCAGTTAACTACGTTTACCCCATTAATGTATCTTGAACCGATAACCGCATCCGCACCGCTTACAGCAGCTTCTCTCAATCTTAATAAGTCGTCAGGATTATGAGAGAAATCGGCATCCATCTCGAAAATATAATCGTACTGGCGTTCAATGGCCCATTTAAAACCATGGATGTAAGCAGTTCCAAGCCCTTGTTTTCCTGCCCGGGCTTCTAGGAAAAGCGTATCAGGATAATCCTGTTGCATAGCTTTTATAATTTTCTGGGTACCATCCGGCGATCCATCGTCTATAATCAGCAAATGAAAATCATGAGGCAATGAAAATACCTTCCGGATCATCCGTTCAATATTTTCTTTTTCGTTATACGTTGGTATTATTACTATACTGTCAGGCACTCAAATATGGGGGCTAATTTGATAAAGGATCAAAAGTAGGGGAATTTACCTTGTATAAAAAATAAAAAAACAGGAAAGCGCATTGCCTTCCTGTTTTCTTTACAAAATATTGTTGAATTATAAATTATTTGTATCAGCGATCATCTTGTTTTGTTCGTTTGGGCCAACGTATGGGTCAGTTATATAACTACGTTCTTTTAAACGTGGTGATACGAACATAAATGCAACAGTAAAAATTGATACTATGCCCACAAAAAACCAATAATAGTTAGTGGTATCGGTAAGGTATGGTGCTAAAAATCCATGGTTAGCAATATTGGTGTTTATACCGGCTGTAAATAAATTACCTAAGGATACAACAAGTAACCAAATAGCTGTCATAGTGCTTTTCATTGATTTAGGCGAATGCGTATAAGCGTACTCCAAACCTGTGATAGATACTAAAACCTCAGCAGCTGATAATATCACATAAGCAAATATCTGCCACCAGATAGAAGGTGTGCCTCCATGCTCAATGTTAGATTGTATTAATGCGATAATAACAAATGATAACGCTGTTAAAACCAAACCTGCACCTAAGCGCCTTAAAGGAGTTGTTTTTATGCCGATACTATCTAAATATGGGTATAACCAGTAATTAAACATTGGAATAAAAATCAATAAAAATATAGGATTGAAAGTTTGCACTTGCCCTGGTAACATTTTAAAGCTGAAAGACCCCATGCTGATTACACGGTTCATTTTGCCTGCTTGTATAACCCATTCAGAAAGATTTTGATCCCAAACAGCCCAAAATGCAAAAGCAAAAAAGAATACAGCCATTACACGGTAAACTGCTTTAACACCATCAACCCTTTCAGGATTGTGTGCTTCTTTCGCCACGTCTAACCATGATTCTCCTTTTTTCTTTTTACCCAGATGCGTAAGAGCATAAACAGATATGAATACAAAATTATCTCTGTTTACACCGGATGGTGGAACCCTTACATACATTTTGCGACCCGAAAAAAATATGATAGTAGCTAAAGCCATTAATATTCCCGGGATACCAAATGCCCATTTAGCGCCGTATTTGTCATAAACCTCAGGGATGATAATAGTTGATAATACCGAACCCGCGTTAATACTGAAATAAAACCAGCTATATACTTTAGATAGCAAATGACTATTACTCTCATCAAACTGATCGCCTACGTTTGCTGATGTACATGATTTTATACCACCAGCGCCAATTGCTACTAATACCAAACCTGCTATAAATCCATTTAAATTAGTATCAAATACCGCCAGAAATAGGTGACCTACACAATAAACCAATGATATGTATAAAATTATTTTGTATTTACCTGTAAACCAATCGGCAACAATGCCGCCAACAAATGGTAGAGCATAGGCTAACATTACAAAAAAGTGGGTGCTTGCATTGGCATGTGCCTCAGCAACACCGGTCATGGCTTTATTACCGGTAGGGTTATAAAATTGTGCTACAAGGAAGGTTACCAATATGGAACGCATGCCGTAAAAGCTAAAACGCTCGGCGGCTTCGTTACCAATAATAAAGGGTACAGACTTTGGATAGCCTGATTTTTTTGGGATTACTCCCGACACAGATACATTATCACTCATGAGATCAGTTAATTTCGACTAAAATACTATTATTCTGCCAAATCAAAATTTAATATCGAAAGTATTACGCTACAGTCGGTTAATATTTTGATTTTGAATTATTAAGGGTTATTTAATTAGTTATGTTGGATGCTTGATCTATCTTCTATAGCCTGTTTTTTGGGATCAGTAAATTCGCTGTCGTGCTCGTCCGGAACATTACGCATATCCAGATTATCCTCATATTTCCACCTGCCGTTAATTAACTTATAGCCATCATAGCTCAAGTCAGGGCCAAATGTTTCCGGATTTTTCTTGGATTTATCGTCAGGAGGGGAAAGATGATCAAACACGATCAAATCCTGTTCGGGTACATATCTTAACAGCATAGATGCCTGGCGGGTGTATTGAAATATTATTCGTTTATGTTTTGATGTGCCAAAGACTTCCATACCAAAAACAGGCTTGTCGTTTTTAAAGGAAAGTACCTCTATTACCTTTTTTGTTGAGTTAACGGTATAGCCTTTCCAGCCAAGCAGTACGTAGTATGATTTATCGCCCGTTACCCTAATGATTTTATAGTACTGCGCGCCGTACCATTTGCGGTTATCAGTAACTGAATCTTCGGGATGTTCTAATAACGGAGAGTAATCAACTAAAGGGAATAATTTTAACGGTCCGCCGGTATTTAATTGTAAAGCACCATAAAACCTGTAACTGCCATCATCATTCATAATGTGCCAGCTTAATATGCGGAAACGATTGTCCGGAGAGTTTAAAATACTAACTGTTTTTACAGAATCAAAAGGGAACAAAAAAGAATTGGGCACTTTTAAAGCAGTAACCAATGTTTTAACAAATAGGGTATTTGCATTTTGCCGCTCCAGCTCATTATCATTGTTAATCATCACCTTGCCCAGGTCAGCTAAGCTGTCCTGATACCTATTTAATCGGCCAAGATTGGTGTTTTCATCAGTATGCTGGGCAAACGATTGGTTCAGGAATAAAATTAGCGGGATGAAAACAAGCAAACGCTTCATTGTTGTTTATTATGATTCTGTATAAAAGTTCAATATTAGAACAATTAACGCAAATTTTCAATAACAATTGCGCTTGCGCCACCTCCGCCATTACATATTCCCGCTGCACCGTATTTACCGCCATTTTGTTGTAATACACTCAATAAGGTAACCACAATTCTAGCACCTGATGCACCCAGCGGATGACCCATAGCAACAGCACCGCCATTAACATTTACTTTTGTCGGGTCAAGCTTCAAATTCTGATTGTTAGCTATCGATACAACCGAGAAAGCCTCGTTTATTTCATAATAATCAATATCATCACCACTTAATCCTGCCCTGTGCAATGCCAATGGTATAGCTTTGGATGGAGCTGTAGTGAACCACTCAGGTGCTTGCTGGGCATCAGCATAAGCAACAACCCTGGCTATAGGTTTTATGCCTAACTCATCAGCTTTCTCCCTGCTCATTAAAATCACAGCGGCTGCGCCATCATTTAAAGTAGATGCATTCGCGGCCGTAACAGTCCCATCTTTTTTAAATACAGGTTTTAGCGATGGTATTTTATCAAACTTTACGGCTCTTGGCTCTTCATCGTCTTCAAATAAAGTAACATCGCCTTTTTTATCTTTTAGCTCAACTGGCGTAATTTCATTTTTGAATTTACCAGCACTTTGGGCCGCTTGCGCTCTTTTATAAGATTCAATCGCATAAGCATCCTGCTCTTCGCGACTGATATGGCAATCCGTAGCGCAAAGCTCCGCTGCCGAACCCATGTGGTAATCATTATATACATCCCAAAGGCCATCTTTAACCAATCCGTCTATTATCTGCCCGTTACCTAAACGGTAACCGTTACGGGCTTTATCTAAATAATAAGGCACATTACTCATACTTTCCATTCCGCCAGCTAAAACAATATCGTTCTCGCCTGATGCAATGCTTGTTGCTGCCAGCATAATAGCTTTCATACCCGAAGCGCAAACTTTATTCACAGTAGTAGCGGGTAAATAGAGTAGTCCGGCAAATATTGCCGCCTGGGTAGCAGGTGCCTGGCCTAAATTAGCCGATAGCACGTTACCCATGTAAACCTCCTGTATATGTTCAGGTTTTAAACCTGATTTTTCAATGGCTGATTTAATTACAAAGCTACCTAACTGCGTAGCGGTAAAGGATGATAAGCTACCGCCAAAACTGCCTATAGGAGTGCGGGTTGCCGCAACTATTACTACTTCTTTCATATGGTTATTATAAAATGGTGGGCAAATTTAGTATTTTATCTATTAAAAAAGCTATGCATGCATAATAATTATTGAATGGTTTAGTGATTGTATAATGGAGCAAATAATGAACCAATTTTTTAATATAAATAACGCACTCATTCGCACAATCACTAAATCACTCAATAATCTCTCTATACCAAAAACTTATTTTAATTTTGGTATCTTAAACACATCAATGGCAAATCTGTCTTCTTCGCGTCAAAAAGCTGTCCTGCGTAAATATGCCCGCAAGCTTAAGTTTTTAATGATGGTGGTTAGTATCGGCATAATCGTATGGACTTTGCCCAAGCAAGCCAAATTCAGGTATGAGATAGAAAAGGGGAGGATCTGGACACAGAAGGACCTGATATCGCCCTATAATTTCGCCATATTAAAAACCCCACAGGAACTTGATAACGACCGCAAAGTAATATTATCAAGTATAACTCCTATTTATCAGCTAAACGCAAATATTGCCGATCAGCAACTGGATGCTTTTAAAAATGATCTGGAAATAAAGTGGCACACTGCAGGCATAAATGATAAGTTTAAGAATGATTATATAAATACCGGGTATAATTTATTAAAGCATATTTATGATGTAGGCATACTTAAACCCGATCCTAAATATCAGCAGAACTCGCAAAACTATACCATTACTATACTGGATAAAAACGTTGGGACAGATAAAAATACAGCCGATCTTTTTACCCGCGATAAAGCCCTCGCTTATTTTAACCAGGTTTTAAGTACTCGAAAAGATATTGACAAGTCATTTTTGCTTGATCTGGTACTAAACCGGATGCAAAGTAATTTGATTTATGACGATTTGCTAACGTCCAGATTACAAAAAGAAGCTTTAGAAAACTTATCGCTAACTCGTGGAATGGTACAAAAAGAGGATATACTGGTTACCACTGGTTCGGTTGTTAATGATGAGGTTTATCAAAAATTAATATCTTATAAAAAAGCATTTGAAGATAGCTCCCGCGTAAATGGCGATCGTCGCCTGGTAATGCTTGGGCAGGTAATATTAGTAGCGGTTGCTATTACGCTACTGATGGTGTTCCTGTATCTTTTTCGCCGTGATATTTATGATGATAACAGGCTCGTATCTTTAATATTATTGGTAATTACAGCCATGCTGGCTACGCTATCGTTGGCTATAAAGCTGCAAACACCCAATTTGTATTACATACCATATTGTATTGTACCCATAATCATCCGGATACTATTCGATACGCGTTTAGCATTAAACATACATTTGTTAGTAGTATTAATAGCAGGCTTCTTTGTGCCGAATAGTTTTGAATTTGCCTATTTTGAAATTACTGCCGGTATGGTTTCTATCTACAGTATTAAAAACCTCATCAGGCGCGAGCAGTTCTTAATATCGGCACTAATTATCACTTTTAGTTATTTCATGGCCTTTATTGGTATCTCGTTTATTCGCGAAGGCAGTTTTCTGAGTATAAACTGGATGGACTTTTTACCATTTGTAGTTAGCGTTTTACTTACATTGCTGGCTTATCCGCTTATTTACATTTTCGAAAAGATATTCGCTATCACATCAGATATAACTTTAATCGAATTAACAAATACCAATGCGCCTTTACTGCGCGAGCTGGCCTTTACTGCTCCAGGTACGTTTCAACACTCATTGCAAGTAGCTAACCTTGCCGAGAATGCTATATACAGCATCGGCGGCAACGCTTTACTGGTTAGGGCAGGGGCATTGTACCACGATATTGGCAAATTGGAGAATCCGCTATTTTTTATAGAAAACCAAAGCTCAGGTTTTAACCCACATGATAAGCTGCCTTATGAAGAAAGTGCGCAGATCATCATCAGGCATGTGAGCAAAGGAGTGGAGATGGCAGAAAATGCGAATATCCCTGAAGTGGTAATTGATTTTATCAGGACGCATCACGGCGATACCCGGGTAGATTATTTTTATCAATCATATTTGAAGAATTTTCCTGAAAAAATGATCAATGAAAAGGTTTTTAGGTACCCCGGACCTATTCCTTTTACAAAAGAAGGTGGTGTTTTGATGCTTGCCGACTCTGTTGAGGCCGCATCGCGCTCACTAAAAGAACCTGATGAAAAATCAATAAGTGAGTTAGTAGATCGTATCGTAAAATACAAGCTCGATCAGGATCAGCTGAAAGACAGCGACATAACGCTTAAAGATATTGAAACAATTAAGACAATTTTTAAGCGAATGTTGATGAGCATTTACCACGTGCGAATTAATTACTAACGATTTCATTTTTTTTTTTGACCGCTTACCTGAATTGCTATATTTGCAGTCCCGAAAAAAGGGATTTATTGAGATACCGGCCAATTAGGCCAAAATATGGTGAGGTGCCTGAGAGGCCGAAAGGATCAGTTTGCTAAACTGACGTACGGGAAACTGTACCGAGGGTTCGAATCCCTCCCTCACCGCTGAGTATCAAATTAAAACTTGTTAAAAGCCTGTAAATCGTTGATTTACAGGCTTTTTTGTTTTTTGCCACTCCTGTCAAATCTGTCAAAAATCGCCATATCTCAGTGAGCGATTCGTGTAGTAGTCATTTTTTAGAGCAATCGCTCACTGAAAGTGATGTAATTGACTGATATGCAAGATGTTCTAAAATAAAACATCTTGTGCTAAAGGGCTTATTTATCGACATTTATTCACTTTAATTAATGACTTTTATGTTAGAAAAAAGCTTTGGTTTGTTGTTTTATTTAAAGCAAACCCCCAGTTACAAAGATGATCAGATGTACATTTATCTACGAATTACCGTGGATGGAACATCTAAAGAATTGTCTACTAAACGATTATGGTTCGTGTCCAAGTGGAATGTAAGGAGCGGACGTGCCGATGGCAGCAATGAGGAGGCCCGATCAGTAAACCGCTTACTTGACACCTTGCAAGTTAAAGCTTATGAGGCAAAACGAATGTTGATCGACGCTGATCAGGAAGTTTCAGCTCAAGCGATTAAGAATTTGATGCTTGGTATTGATGACCGCAAAATGATCCTCGAAGTTTTTCAGGAGCACAACAATCAGATTGCCACCCTTGTTCCACAAGAATATTCTCCAGGAACGCTCGATCTTTTCAAGCGCACGTTGAATCATACCCGGTCATTTATCCAGTGGAAATATCGGATGGATGATCTGGATATTAGAAAGCTCAACTATGAATTTATAAGCCAATATGCGTTTTGGCTTAAAAGTGTAAGAAAGTGCCAACATAATTCAGCTATGAAATATCTCACTTATTTTAAAAAGATAGTATTGCTTTGCGTAAAATATGGCTGGCTGAAAAGTGATCCTTTTGCAGGTTATAATCTTAACCGTAAAGAAGTGGAGAAACCTTATTTGACAGAAGATGAAATGGAACGCATTATTTTGAAAGATTTTCGCTCAACGCGGCTCAGTAACGTCCGCGATATATTTGTTTTTTGCTGTTATACCGGGCTGGCATATATCGATGCAAAACAACTTAAACGTTCCGAGCTGGTAAAAGGCTTTGATGGTGAACAGTGGATCATTAAGAACAGGCAGAAGACAGAATCTGCATCCAGGATTCCTTTACTTCCGGCAGCTCTGCGCATATTAGAAAAATACGAAGATGATCCTCAATGCCAGATTAAGAATGTTGTGCTTCCGGTACTAACCAATCAGAAGATGAATGAATATTTAAAGGAGATCGCTGAGAGATGCGACATTGATAAGTTACTCACGTTTCATGTAGCCAGGCATACTTTCGCCACTACCGTAACTTTAAGTAATGGTGTTCCAATGGAGACGGTTTCAAAAATGCTTGGGCATAAAAATCTTCGGCAGACGCAACATTATGCTAAGATAGTGGATGCGAAGATTGCTTATGATATGAAGCTACTTAAAGAAAAGCTCAGTCTTAAATAGTCGTGAAAAGTAAATCTATGGTAAATGAAATTGAACAGAACTTAATCTGCACATTCCGGAACGAGGTGTCAATAGCTTCGGAATCTCCAGTCTATTTACTACTTTACGGAAAATTAGGTAAAATACACGAATTTTTGACTGCTGTTTTTGCAGACGCTCTCTGGTACTTACCATTGAACTTCTTGTCAACCGAACAGTTTGTTTTTATCATTTGTTGAGTTAAGTTTACAACAAATTTTTACGTAGTCTTTACCACAATGGCAGATTCAACCAATAGTTCCCTAATTATTAAACAGGCCACTGTAGGTGGCTTACCAGCGACCTATGTGCTGGGAAGCTATGCTGTTCGCGTCACCTTTCACACGCAACAAAACCGTGCGTTTAACTTAATTTGGGCCTTGTTCGATCAAAAGATCATTGCTAAAGGTTCAAAAATTTGTATCATAGGCGGAGGATTAGCCGGAATGACAGCCGCCGCGGCGGCAAAACTAAAGGAATGTCATGTCACCCTTTATGAAAGCGAAGACCTATTGATGAGCTTGCAACGGGGTAATTCTACCAGGTTCATACATCCAAACATCTACGATTGGCCAAAAACGGGCAGCGAGATCAATAAAACTAATTTGCCCTGTCTGAATTGGAGTGCGGGGAAAGCTGATGAAGTGATTGAACAGATAGAACAGGAATGGGATCTCCTTAAGGAAGGTATAACTGTTGAGACCGCACGAACAGTTAACAAAATTTTTGATTTCGGAGGAAAACCACGCATTAGCATTAACGACCCTTTTACCATAGAAAAGTTTGATTGTCTCATTCTTGCTCTGGGTTTTGGTATCGAAAAATCATTGGGGGACGTTCCGCTGAGGACCTACTGGGAAAACGATAACCTACATCAAAAGATGAAATGGGGGGTTTTGCCAAAAAGGATATTGGTGACCGGCTGTGGCGACGGAGGATTGGTGGATTACCTGCGACTAAAGTTTACCGATTTTAAACATGCCAAGTTTACCGCTGAAATTTTAGAAAACGAACCGTTAAAAGAACTAAGAGATAATTTGCTGGAAATAGAAGCTAAAGCGCCTAATGATTCTGAAAAAGCACCGATTTATTTTATTGACCAATATAAAGAGTTGACCATCGATGATGCCTTAAAAGTCAACATCAGATCTAAACTCCGGTCAGATACCAAAGTGACCTTAAACTCAAGCTCTTTTACTCCATTAAACGGGGTAGCTTCGATTTTGAACAGGTTTGCGATCTATTTATTGATCGTTATTGAGGAATTAACTTATATCGGCGGGAAAATCATTTCTATTACTAAAACCAATGCAGGTTTTAGCGTTGTTTTTGACGGTCATCTCCAACCTGAGATTTTTGATGATGTCATCGTTCGTCACGGCCCAGTGCCGCTCGTTCAGAACTTGGTGCCCGCAAGCCATATTCCGATTAAAACAGAAAAAGATGACCCTATGGCGGGGCAATTATGGCCGTCGAAATTTTATCCTAAGAAAGGCGACTACCAATTGCAAGCACTTTCATCATCAGCTCCCCCTTATGGAAAATTTATATCAATAATCGGCTCGAACGGTCTGTTTGTCAGCACCAACGGTGTGCAAGATATGAGTTGCAACCGGCAGTACTCGGGTTCTTATGAACGGTTTTTAGTAGTAAGATATCGGCCAATTCATCTTTCAACTTTTCCTGGTCAACCTCTTCATTACCCTTCCATAAAAATAGTTCAAGTAGCTCGGCGGCTTCGATGGAAATGGCAAGTGATAAATCTTTGGAGTTGTGAAATTGCTGCCAGTCCCGTTCATCACGGAACTCGATCAATTTTTGAATGATCTCAGCTATTTCTGACATTTTTACTTAGTGGCTAATTGTGAGGCTATTTTATATTCCTGTTCAAAAGGCATTCCTAATTGACCTACCATATCAGGAATACCAATCGCCCAGCTCACATAAAAGTAAGCAATCATTTGATAACCGCTAAATAATTTGCCTTTTAATGAAGCTACGGTATAATTTCCTTTCATCGGGTCAATACCGCTGCGGCCCAGCATCGCAATCTCAAAGGCCGTTTCCTTAACTTTTTCTTTTGGCTGTTTGGAGAAGTATTGGATCGCGCCAACCATAAACATACATACCGCCGTATTGACCTCGCCTTTGGAGTGCGACTCTATGAATTGCTGCATTTTGCGCTCCTCTTCCGGATCGCTGTCGTTTAGACCTAAAGGATCATTTTCAATTTCTTCCAATACAGTTTCTACCGTGCGTTCACGATATTTTAATTCAGGAATAAGCTCGAAGTATTTAGTCAGTTTTAGATCCTCACCCCAATGCTGCACCAATTCGTATTCCTCTCCCGGCTGTTTATCGGCACGGTATTCTTCAAATTCTTCATAGAGCGTTTTGGCCTGATCCATTTCTGCTTTGGTTGGCTTGTGATCGCCGGTCAAGTCGACTTTGTACAAGCTCTTCAAATGCAATGCGTTGACCAGGTTAAATATCTTAGAGGTCGACAATACGCCAGCATGCATATTTTTTACGATCTCAGGTTTAGTCACGGCCTCAATGCCTTCCTGCGCCAACGCCAACAGTGATAAAAACTGAAACGGCCTGAATGCCGGATAACGATTAAAGAGAACGTCCTCTATAAAAAGGTCGATGGGGGTGTTAAAATTTTGCCGGTTGATACCTTCGAACAAAGCTGTGAAAAAGTTAGCGATGCTTTTTTCAGGTATGCCCTGCTTATCTAAGCGGGCTGCTTCTTTTTCCAGCATGTAGAAAAAGGCGTGTTTGTGCTGCTGGTTAGAAGTGTACAATTGGTTTACTTCTGCTGCCCTCGCATCTTCCGCCAATTCCAGGTGAACTAGCTCATGCATCATTAGATGTTCAACAGCAGGGTATTCCGGCTTATATTTTATCAGGTGATAATCACGCTTGTAATTCTCGGCAAACTCCAACTTCGCAGCGGTAGGTATAGAACTATCAACCTCGATTTTTATCGGCTTGCCATATTTGCCGTAAAGCTCTTTGGCATATTTATCTACGACGGCTTTGCCGTCCATTTCTTTAGTTAAAGCAGTTGCCGAATCAATGGCCAAATGAAAGCTGTTACCATAAAGCGCATCTTTACGGCTGTTCTTTTCTATTGCAACAAGCGCTCCTTCAAACGCCTTTTTATAATCGCCTTGCATATCTGCGGTAAGCGCGAGGGCATAATGCGTATTGGGATAATCATTATTAACTGCAATCGCTCGTTCAAAATATATGGCTGCTTCTTTAGCCTTTCCATTCTGCATTAGGTTGGCACCAATATTATTTAAGGTGATATTATCATCAGGCTTTACTTTTAAAACCTCCTCATAATATTTCAAAGCGGTCTCCGTATCATTTTTGTACTTAGCAAAAATATTACCCATCATCAACAATCCCCACTCGTTTTTCGGATTCCAGCGCAAGGCATCAATGAGGGCATCAATGGCTGCTTCCTGCTCACCTTCTTCAGATAATATTTGCCCTAAGATCCGGTGGTATTCAGAAATTTGCGGAGATTCTTTTATTAAATCGAGCACATCTTTTTTAGCCTGGGAAAACTGGCCGCGCTCACAAAATGCAACTACTTTATCGTAACGTGCCTTTTGCTGAATGATGGTATTGTCGTCGATTTCAACAATTAGGTTGCCATTGGAAATTTGGACTTTTGGGTCGTAAGGGCCCACAGCGTAATAACGCCTTGCTGCTTCAATCAGCTTTTGGTCATCGCCTTCAGCGTCGGGAAACAGATTATAAATAAGGCTTTCCAGCGGGTGTATAATAGTCATATCAGGCGCAAACAATAATTAAAAAAGGGCAACAATGCGCCCCAAATACAATTTCAAAGTTACGAATTATATTGCCATTGCTCAAGCATACAATTCATGAAACGCCCACGGCATGGCCGTGGGCGACGGGCGATTTCAATCACCATTTTCAGCCAATTGCTGTAATTTATTAGCGCTTTTACCGTCTGCTGTAAACAGGTATTCATTTGCCTTAATGCTTTCTACAATAGCCTCTTCGCTGGTCAAATAATCATATTCGTTTTCTAAAGATTTATAAAGAAACCGGTTTAAAAGCTCCGCAAATTCCTGTAACCAGGCCTCCAATTTATCCAACTCGTTTTCGATATGAATATAGCGCGGCCTGCGCCGTGGCAGGTTGTCGGTTATTTCAGCGCTAACGCCGTAATAACTTCGTGGTTTTTCAATGTTGGCAACAATATCAATTTTGGTTTCTGCAATCAGTTTCAACATCCGCGGATGCACGGACGGCAAAACAAACTCCAAACCTGTATTCGGAAATTCCGTCTTCCACTCAGCTGTCTTAACAGCTTTTAACAACTCAGTTAGATCTACTTCGGCATTAAAGCCGCTCCCGTCTCCCTGTGAGTAAAAGCCACGAAAATAAATGTCTTTCACCGGGATAGTTAGCCCTAAAAGCTTACCCAATGCCGCAAAGTTTTCGAGGTTAAACTGGTACCAATCATCATTAACATTAAAGTCCACAAATGATTCCAGCGCCTTTTGCGTTGCTTTATCCGACAATTCGTCCAATTCAAATAATTTTAATTTTATCGTTTTCATGATCTTAATTTAAATGCCGGGCGCTATTAACACCCGGCAATGATGTTACCAGTCTAATTTTTTACTTAACGCTTTAATTTCCTTTATGGTGATTTTATGGCAACCCACTTTTATAAAATCGTTATTAATCTCCTTAACGTGGTAGCGTTCCATCAGCATCATGTCGCAATCTTTACAGCCCCCTTTGGCTATCGTTTCTAAAATCAATTTATAAAATGCTTTTGCTATCTCACCGGGGATTTCCACCCGTTGCGAAGTTTCGACCCGATTGTTGCCTTTATTAAATCGCAAATAATCGTAAGCACCGTAATTATTGAGATAATAGGTTTTGAAATTGCGCCAGTCCTGTAATTGGATTTTTAGTCGTTTCTCGTTTTCAACTCTTTCCTTTTCTGCCTGTACCTTTCTAAACGCTGTTTCTTTTTGTAACACTTCGGCGTATTGCGCATTGTCTTTAATCTCACCTGCTGCTAATAAGTATTCGGGTACTTCTTTGGAAAAGAAACGGGCATAGGCTTTAACCTCATTAATTACATCCTCAATTTGTAAAACATATTTTTCGGGCTTGCGGGCGTTAGCCAGTTTATCCGCTATGTTTTTAATCTCATAGAACCATTTCTCAAAGTTGTCCGATTCGCGTTCGTCCGGATCGGGTACCAATATTTGTTTAATGTGCCGTGCTGCGGATTTAACAATATTGATCTGCGCATTAGTTGTATTGCTGTAAGTGCGCTTTGTTATTAAAATCGCTCTTTCGCCTGCGCTGTTCTCTACATGCTTTGCGATCAAAAAATGCGAACCATACGAAAAAATACCACGTGAATTAAAATACAGGTTACCCGATGGGGTGCGGGCATCGTCTTGATGCTGGTTAGCCCAAAGGTGCGCAACGGTGTGCTTGTCAACTACTCTTTTCATTTTCTTTAATTTTTGGTGAACTGTTTTTGTTGTCTGTTTCCTCTTTTGCCTTCCTTTTCACAATATTTTTTAAAAGAAAAAACGGAAAAAAAGAAAGCACTAAACAGTGACCGGGCTGAGCCAAAAGGAAACGGAATAAGTCCCGAAGGGTGAAAAGGGAGGAAACGAGCTTTTCATTATGCCGTAGTCTTTTGGCCGCGAAAAAACGATTCCCCGGGAACGAACTTAGCTGCGCTTTTTAGCCGTTTCGATAAAAAATAGTTGGATCACACCTATAATCTATATTAAAAAAAAGCAAATGCCTGACAGCCGGGTGAGCGGGATGAAACGGCCATGTTAAGCGAAGCGTACGGTCCGGTTCAGGAACAGCGACGGGGCACACGGGTGGCTGGCTTTTGGCGTGCGGCCTGAAATCTGGTGATGAGTGGAGCCGGGGTGGGAACGAAGAACCTGTTTTCAGGCTTGGGAAAAAAGCGAAAAGAACATGCCCGTTAAGCGATTTTGCTAAATGAAATTTAGAACAAGCTGAGTTGAACCCTGTTAAATTCAGCTTTGGTAATTGCAGCAAGCGTAGCCATAATCACAGGTTGTTTAAAGTTGGTCGTGTCTTTATTACCAATTTTTGCGGTCATCATTGATTTCAATTCATTCAATCCGAAATAGAATGCGTCATCACGGGATTTAAATTGTTTGCCATAAACTGATATGTGGCTACCGCCACCAGCACAACCATAGGCGTAATCCAGGCTGTAAGTCCAAACCTGGTTGGCACCACGGCCAAGATAAATGATACTATATTCGCCATACCTGTCGGAATTACCGAGTCGTACATTTTCTCGCTCAAGAAATTCAGGCCGGATGAACCAGCCATGTTGGTCAAAACCAATTTCATCAAATCCAAATTCAAGGCTTTTCCGGTGCGCATGAACATTCATCGTGATACACCTGATACTGTCACCAAACTGGCTGAACCAATCCATTAAAACGGTATCGGCGCTTTCTATAGCAGTCAGCATTTCTTTCAGAATTTCAGATTCATATTTGATCAGATGGTTGTTATTATAATAATCAACGATCTGATTTTTAGTGCGAAGGTCAACAAGCAAATTTTCCATATCCATAAAGAGTTAGTTTTTAAATGCAGGAAAGAAAAAGAGGCTGCCCGGCTGTCAAGGGCCCCGGTTAACCGGGGTTCATATACCCTTGACCGCCAGAAAGCAGCCACTTTAATTTTGCATTTTTAAAAACTGATGGTTATGGAATAGCTGAACTAAGCGTATTGAAAAGGAGATACAACATAATACCTACTACCGTTAGGGCAGCGGTATCCTGCCAAAGGCAGATAAAGCAGAAAGCCCGGCCCCGGTTAGCGGGGGCAACGGCAAGCTAGTTGAGATTATCAGAGAAAGGCTAGTGTCGCTTTATTTTTAGAAATTTGTTGTCATAAAACGCTGCCCTGATCCGGTAAATATTTCTCATGCTATCCAGTCCTTGAAAATCCACCGCACCATTAACCGGGCCTTCCGTAACAATAGGATCATTGTGGACATTAGCAATAGGCATGATGCCCATCTCCCAAATAGCCAAAAAATTTGATTTGGCATTTTGATCGAAGACGTGCAATATTTCAAGCGCGCGATTTACTTCATTTTTAGGTATTTTAAACATCCCCAAGGGCATAAGCTGAATTTGGAAACAATTTCCCAAATTAACTTTTTCCGCCGCGGCTTCTAAGTCGTCCATTTCCTGGATTTTCTGCTTTAATGATTCGAACTCTTTCGTTTCTTCCTTCATTTTTAAAAGGCGATCCTTTAAAAATATGAGAAATAACTCATGGGTAGTTCCCTTATTGATAAGGCGGTCATACTTTACCTTTAAGGCATTAAGATCATAGGCTTCGATCAACTCCAGCATCCGCTCCGCTGCGTTTTCAGCATCTTCATTTAATCCGCTAAATTTCAGTAACTCATATTTAAGCGATAAGGTCGTGATCACATTTTCGATAGACTCGTGCGCCTCATAATTATTGATAATTGCGTCCAATAATTGGCATTGATCTCTTGTAACTGCCAATTCCTCCTCGTCAAGAGCAGTGTCAATGTATAATGTTTCTTCGTTGGCATTATGGATGTATTTTGAAGTGACACTGGTGAAGTATTTAACTTTAATGTAATTTATGCAGATCGTGTTATAGGCAAGGTAGTTACTCTGTTTTGATGCTAATTCCCGTAATGCATGGGTTCTTTTATCGTACTCCCTGGTCAGGTTCAGCCAATTTTGCATATCATCTGAGAGCAAAAAGTTACCTTCCGGAATAATGCGCATGAGGGCAAGTTTTCGGTGCAGGTCGTTATTCAAAATATCGCCTTCCGCAACCAACGTTTGGGCATCCACAATGATTTTTATGTTCTCGTCACTCGCAGGATCATTTTTAATCGCAGCCATTTCGGCGTAAAATTGCTTTACTCTTTCAGCAAGATCGTACGTGCCCCGGACAAATTTCTCATAGGACTTCTCCACTTGTAAAAACAAGCTTAGGTATTTTGATTCCATGAGTAACGATAATTCCGACTGGAATTCTTTCTGGCTGATCATGCCGAGCGTGTATTTGGCTGTTTGCATGTAATAACGTAGCAGTGAAGTTATTTCCGGGGAGAAATCGGATTTGCCTGCATCAGCCTTTTTAAAATGGCTAAGCGCGGTAAATAGTTGTGACAAGTGATAATAAGCTAAGCCGCACACAAAATGAAAAAATGGAGACCCGATCTCTCCTCTACATTTCTGCTGAAGTTCAACCACTCTGCGGAACTTTCCTTTGTTAATCAGCGTTACGCCGAATTTTTCGAGATATTGACAGATTTCATCGTCGCTGTAAATCTCCTGGTTTTCATTAACTGTAAAGCTGCCGCTTATATTTTTGTTCTCGAGATTAAAGCGCATGAACGGCTTAAGCTTCCGCATTAATTGGCCCTTTTTGTAATTTTCATCATGTATTTCCAAAATGATCTGCGGCGTTAATACGCGCTGGAACTTGATTGAAAACTCGTCAGGTAGTTCACCTTTCTCATATTTACTTTCCAGCTTGGCATTTACGACCTGGCTATCCTCTACATAAAATATCTCTGCATTGGCGTCAAATAATACATAATAAGCAGGCATGGCATAGTTCATCAGATATTTGATATTACTGACCTCAACGGGGTAGGACATTGAACCATCGCCATTCACTGGTGTGGTTGCCGTCGCTTTGAGTTGAACCACAAATCTGAAATTAGTATAACGATCACGATGCTTCAGTTCAATCACCACGTCGACACCTTTATCCCTAATATTTTCCTCGCGAACTTCAAATAACTGAGGATTTAGCATCAATTTAAATTTGGCAGTGGAAATAGTTTCCAAACCCTCATGCCTGTTTACTTTTGGTAGATTTAATTCAGCATCGTCGTCCATTAATCGGGAATATTTATCTTTAAAGGTACAAAATTAGGGCGTATACCGGACTCATTAGCTGAAGCTTTTATCCCGGATTAGTTCATAGATAGGCCAATACTTTGCAAAATTATCCAGGCAGGTTTTAGCAATATTTTCACGTTTCAGTTCTGGTGTTCCTAAGCTATAATTTCTGCCTATGATAAAGTAAAATTTTCTCCAATTATCGTTTCTTACGTAATCCCTCAGTTCGTTGCTATTGGTAAATTCCGCCACATCCCGATGATCATCGGCCACTTCGATCCAATACGATGAGCCTAAGCCGGTAACCAACTCAAAGAATTCCTCACTGAAATTATCATCGTCGAGTTTTCGCTGCAAGTTTTCGCGGTCAATTTCGCCAGCTCCACTTTTTCCAGGCATCAGCCAAACGCCAACTTCGTTGAAGGAAACGATTACCTGCATACGCATATAAAATAGTGGTGTATTATTAGAGCTAACATATTTACCATATTGCTTCAACTGGTTTTTATCCCGCCCATATCCAACCCAAAGCGATCTTACGTTTTCATCATGGTGGTGCATTGTTTCGATGTGAGATGCGATATGACTCTCATCATAATGAGGATGGATTCTCCACGATGCAGGAATTACTTTCTCCAGCATGTCATTCAATGTATATAGCTTATTGCGCGTTTTCCGGCGCTCGTCATGGACCTCCTTGGTATCTAAATGAGTTTTACCCGGCTGAAAAGCCAAATGGTCCTCTTTTGAAAAAAACTGGCCAGCGAAGTTGACGAGATCAATATTGAAATTGCTGTTCAGCCTGTCCAACAGGTTGTCAATGTTTCGCCTCTTCTGGTGATCCAGTTGTTGGTTCGCGGTATAACTCTGCGTATACCAATCAATGAGTTCATCTGAAATCGGCTTGCATGCTTCCTCATATTTCGCGAATCTTTCCAATAACTGATCACATAGTTCGGTATCAGTAACTTTTAGAAAAAGTTCCTCATTTCCAGACCAGCCTCCCTCTGTAAAATTTCCGGAGCCAACGAAAGCCGTCCAGCCAAGCGAAGTTTTAAAAAGATATAATTTTGGATGAAAATAATGGTCTACATACGCTCCAGACCACATATTTCCTGCAATTGTTCTTTCCTGCATTTTACGCAGCACTGCCGGAGTTGTTGCCATATGTACGCCGGTAATAACCCGAAGATCTTTGCACCAAACCATTTTCCGCAATGCGAATTCGAACATACGATCCGTAATCATACCAACTGCGATGTAGCATGCGGTTGCCTGATCAGCGACTTTACTGAATTCAATGCTGAATTTGCCGGTGACGTTAGTGGCTAACTGCGATGAAGAAGGAAGGGTCATAGATTTAGTTTATAGGCGGAAAATGACTAATTAGTGTGGAGAGATTTTTTTAGCGCAACGTATGAATAAACATTCTATAAAAATCTTCATAATTATTCGGCTCACTATTGATATAGTTTATTTCAACCTCCAGCGCCATTAACAAAGCCACGTTATCTTTTTCATTTTCCCTGGAGAACATCGGGATGATCCAGCGAATCTTATTAGGTATGGTTGCACCCGCCCTTTTAAGTCTGGCCCGAAAATTTAAAATAAACCATAAATGGCTTTCGGTGTAATCCATTCCAAAACCAACCATGTCAATATCATGTATAAAAAACAGATGTACCCAATTAGGTAGGCCGGCATCCTGCTCTTTTTTGATCAGATCGTAAAGCCCCTCTTTATTGTTGCTCTTAATGAAATGATGGATCTTTTCCAGGTAATCTGAATAATGTTCAAAACCAATCATAATGGATGACTCGGGGTAATTTACTTTTTGCCCATTAAAGCCATTTAGCGATTCCCCGTGTATGTGCCAAACATTTTTACCGGCGACTGTATTATAACGGTGCAGGCTATATTTTGGCCAACGTGCCTCTTTGTAAGCATAAGGGTCATAATCTGGTGCAATTGCTTTTTCTATACAGTAATCATAATTGGTAGTCAAATATTGATCATAATAGTTCCGATCAACCATGTTGATTAAAAGCTGGTGTGGTGTTAATTTTAGGGCCTCTTTTCCAATAGTAGCTTTTAACAACCTGATATTATTTTCAACCGGCTCCCCTGCATTCATCGTGTAAGAAATTTCTTCAAAAAATAGCGGGAAAGTTTTTTGACGACGTTCAATGCTTAGCCCTGCTGCACGGCAAACATTTCGTAGAAGGTCATCCCATGAAAAACGTTTTTGAAGCTGGTTAGGCCCGTTTCCAATGAAAAGAAGCTTCTCATCGGGCTTGTAAAAATCGGTTAAGTTTTTGTCTGATTTGTAGTTCATGATAACGATTAGGCATATGAAGGCAAGGCTAAAGATACTGGAATTTTAAAGTGAGCACTGGCATGTTTTAAAATTCATCCTTTGTATTTTTTGTAATAGGTGCTTAAACAGCGCAATTTACAAGTTTCATAACTCTCCAATTCATCGTTTAATTCCGGATATGTTTTAAATGTTGCATCCGCATAATTCCAGGCGAGTTCTTCCCTTCCAATGACGGTATCTGTCGATTTGATATCACCTGATTGGAAATGACCAAATTCATGGAATAATATCCATATTACGTCGAGTGGAATTTTAACATTCTTTAAACTGATTCTTATGTGCTTCCCCTGTTCGGGATAGGCTTCATAATTAGAAAACTCAACATCTTCTCTTGCGGAAATTGTAACGCCCTGTGCTGTCAGATCATCCAATATCTGAGTTAAAATTTCACGATGAGACTCCATTCGTGCTTTTGCGCAAAATTCATCGATACGTTGTTCTCTCCGGTCTTTGATTTTAAATGCCATTGCGATTGGGTTTTATAATATTAAATTTCTGCAAAATAAACATTAATGTGTTTATCTGCTTCGTTACTAAGGCCCTTTACTCGCAGGCGTGGCTGCTGCCGCAGGTGTTGCCGCGCCTGCAGGTGTCGTCGTCGACGAACCACCGAACAAGTCACTTAAATTATAGGTGATCGAGATTTCGAATCGATCTGCTCTAAACTTATCTACATAGCTAATTGGAACATCTGTCGCGTTTTTATAGACCACGCTGGTGGAAACGTTCGGTGATAACTGAGGCGTGTAACCGGCAGCTAGACCAAAGTTAATTCCGAGCCGATTATCGTTAAAAAGGAACACCGTCCCGCCTGCCAGATAATTCATGTTAAAACTTGTATTTATCGGAACGCCTAATCCAACGTGGCCACCTAGTTCAAAACCGGGCGTTATCTTGTAAGTGTAGTGAAGCAGTGCTGTCGCGCCAAAAACTAATTTCGTATTATTATCCAGAACATTTTGATAACCTGTGACAGTATCCACTGGCGGAGTTACTGTCGAATTGGTGTGTGTATTTGGCCTTGATATGTAGGTTTTTGAACCCAATGAGGACATAAAAAATCCCGTTGAAAAACTCCAATGCCAAAGTGCTTGTACTTTGAGGTCGTATTCTCTGGAAACTGCGGTATAACCGGCCGCGCTTTGTTGTGCAGTATTACTGGCTATCGCGCCGATGGCAATTACGATAGCGACCTTTTCGCCCTTGACAGTTACAGGTGGGGTAGTATATTCAAAATCAGATTTTGATATGTTTAGTTGCTCTTTTAAATAAGCTTCAAATGCAGTTGGATAATCTTTGTCACTATAACCTTTATAGAGATTATCCAAAAGTGTTTTATCATCAACAGTAGTATTAGAAGCTTTTCCAGCCAGGTAATCCGACTGCACCTTATCCATTAGTACTAACGCTGCCTTGTAATCAGTCAATAAAGTTGCAGGGGTGGAATTTTGAACAGCCTGGATGTCGGGTGCAGTAGCTGCGGTATTCGCATCAAACTTTCGATAGGTCAGCGCCAAACTCCGCATATAGAATTCCCGTCTGGCAGTCACAACCTTCTGTATATCTGTAGCAAGTGTCGTTGATTGTGGATATGCCGGTGGTGGAGCTACATAACCTGGACGGGCTGCCGGAGGCGCAACTGCCAAAGCGGAAGGATTAAAGTCTGTAAATAAAGAAGCCAATAAGGGAGGAGGAGTTTGATTGAATGACTGACTTTGTACCGTAACAGCTATTGAGTAGGCATAAGTATTTATATTGTCAATCTGTACTATAACAATATCGCCATTGTTCAATATTAATTTCCTCAATTCGCCGTCATTATCTATTGGTGTCGATTTTGGTGCCCCTTTCTTCTGGTAACTAATTATGCGTTTTTGCAGGTAATCATAGTTAAAAGTATAGGTATCCTGAGCTTTCACTAAGCATGGTAGAAAAAGAAGTGTAAAGAGTAAAAATTTAGTTTTCATGATAAGGGGATTTAGGTTGTTTAAGCATTGTTAATTTCTCCAAGGTCTGCCTGCAGAGCGGGAAGGTCAAACCCCGCAGGATTTTGTCCATTATTCAGCCAGTCACTGGACGACAAGGCAACCCAGGCTTCATCACTGTAAGCTGAATAAAAATTCCAGGTCATGCGTTTCAACTCGCCCCATGTTACGAAATAAATGTAATTTGAATCGTATCCAACAAGCGGTACTGCATGACCGTTATTAGAGTTGGGTGCGTTAATACCCGTTGCGCCTCCGGCCGGGACATCCCAAATCGCTGGTACAGGTTCAACATCTACAAACCCAGGCAAAGCAAATCCAGCAATAGCTCCGCCGAACAAATAGATAGCTGCCTGAATTTGTTGAAATCGGCCATTGTCTAATTGTACATAACTGTCTATCAAATCACCGCCAACACCTGTTTGTTGCCAATATTTTAACATATCGAGACAGTATACGCCGGTATTGTTGGCTCCGGATGCAGGATCATATCCAGTAAGGGCACTAAAGCAGGCAATAATGTCCTGATCCGATAAGATTTTACAATTACCAGAGGCGTTGCCAGTCCAACTCATAACAAGGTGTCCGGCAGAAGCGCAGGTACAGTCATTGAGTGTGTCGTTTCCCATCCAACCACAATTTGCTGGCAGCGCATTTTGCCAAGAAACCTGTTGCGGCAATGGTGGCATTTGTGCAGGTAAAAAGTAACTGGAAAATAAAAGAGTACGCGTATCTTTTTTTGGCGGCAGTTTGCCGAAATGATGTTTAGGGGTTTTCATTGCAATAAGTTTTAAGTTGTATAAATCAACGAAATAAATTGCAATAATGCAAGTGTAATATGCTGAATAATAGAATTTTATTGAAATTTGACCTCTGCCGCGGCAAACGTACTAAAACTCTGATTAGGACATAACTCGCTATAATTATATTTGATTGTAAGCGATCCCGTAGATGATTACTTTCGTCTAATTAGTAGAGTTAGTTAAGCTTCAAATAAGGGGTCAGTTGCCCCAGAGATTTGAATGAACGGTAGCGAGTGATCTTGTTTTCCTTTTGGTTATAAAACACTTCTACATAAAAACCATAAAGGCGATACAATTGCACTTTAAGTCCACCTTCATTACGGTCACCGACAAAAATGCCTTCTGTGAACACAGCTTCCTCCTGTGCCTTTTCATCCATCCCGTTAAAATCATATAAAGTCAGCATAGCCTAATTAACGCAATTTTTCTAAAGCTTCTGCAATTGCCTGCAAAAGGCCTTTACTCACTGTTTTATTCTTTTCAAGCTGTTCAAGGCTGACTAGCGCCCGGTAACTTCCTTCCTCGTCTGGCTCGAAAATTACGGCAGTGTCACCCACCAGTACTTCTACCCGGAATGTATAACCATAGGCATACATTTTCAATGGCAGCTCCATTTCTTCACCGTTATAAATTAAGGGCAATGTCAATTCATCCATTCACCATCAAACTTAAATAATATCTTTGTTTTATATTTATGACCACAGAAAAACTAATTGCCCACGACGACAACCGCACCTACTCCTTCTTTATCGTAAACAAAACTGATGCTTTAATTAGCATCGACATGTATAATACCCCCTATAGCTTCATCTTTAAGGATGATAAATGGGTCAACCATTCCTCCAACAAAATGGAAATGGGTCCGCAGCTTATACAGGCCGTAATAACAGCAATTTGATCTATTTACCCTTGTATTCTTGAAAACTAATGTTTAAGAGGAATCGTCGAAAGGCTAAATGAAAATTTTATTGCTGATTGGATGAACAGGCAATAAACAGCCCTGTATTTCATAAGTGCCGGGCTGCCGGATGAGTGGGATGAATTGGCCAGGTTAAACGGAGTGTACGGTACAATTCGGATAGCGGGCCGGGCATACGGTAGGCAGGCGCTTGTTTCCGGGGAAGAAAAAGTGCTGAAGAAAAGAGCGAAGCGAATGGATAAAGCTTTTTTTCTTCAAAAGCTAAACAGTGTTCCGTTAGGGATCGCAGGGAAATCCTTTGAAAAAGATTGGAACGGAGAGCCCGTTCCGACCTGATCATTATCGGGGCGGAAACGGCAAATGGTTTTAAATGCGGGTTGGTCAGCCAATCAGTTGAAGGCGAAGCAAGAGCGCCCTACCTGGTGAATGTTTGCGAGGAACATAAGGCCGGAAGTTTTCAGTATGGTAATCATCGAGTTCAACATAAGCTCGGTACAATGCTTTCAGGTCTATGGCATCATCCGTTATTTGGGCATTCAGTCGCTGGAAATAGAGCATTTCATCCATTATGCCATCAGCTGCATAGAGCTTGCCCCGTGTGCTGGCAAAGTCTTTAATTTCTTTTATAGCCTGTAAAAATTCGGTATAGGAAATAACCGGTCTGATCTTCTGAAAACTCATAAACAAAGTTAAATTTTCTTCGGTTCAAAAAGAACATGACTATTACCTGAAATTCCTGCCCTTATGAAAAGCCTCCCGGCTATCCGGCCCAGGCGCTGTGGTTTCATCTGCACGAGCCAGCGTTAATAGCGGTAAGTTATCTTCATTGGAGATGGTCAAACCACGCAACAGGCTATTCAAATTAAAACATCGCCTAGCCACCAAATGGATCACCTCGCCTTCAATTTGCAACTTTCCTTCCACCATGAACAAACGGGACTGGATGATCTCCTTACGGAACTTGTCAAACAGCTTTTCCCATACCACGATATTAGCCGCACCGGTTTCGTCTTCCAGGGTCATAAACAGAATGCCTTTAGCCGTGCCTGGCCGCTGACGCACGGTGATCAGTCCGGCTGCCCTTACCGGATCGCCGTCCTTCATCTTTTTAAGATCTCCGATTGGGGCATTGCGCAATAAATCAAGTTTTTCGCGCACCAACGCCACCGGATGATTTTTCAGGGATAAGCCTATCGCGGCATAATCCTGTACCACATGCTCGCCCTCTGTCATGAACGGTAAAGTTATTTGCACTTCTTTAACGCTTTCCGATGGTGTTCCTTCAAATAAGGCTACAGGCCGGTCACCTAAAGCCGATACTTCCCACAAAGCCTTTCGGCGGTCTGAACCCAATGAGCGGAAAGCATCCGCATCGCTTAATTTTTCTAATGCGGCTTCCGCTACACCTGCACTCCGAAGCTGGTCAACATGGCTGTAATGCTTATCTCTGCCAGCGATTAATAGCTGCACATCTTCTTCGCGCAATCCTTTGACCTGCCGGAAACCCAAACGTACTATACGATACTGACCACCCTTTTCTTCCAGCGTATTATCCCAAAAAGAATGGTTCACATCAACAGGCAATACTTTAACCTGGTGATCCCTTGCATCCCTTACGATCTGCGCAGGCTGATAAAAACCCATTGGTTGACTGTTTAAGAGTGCCGTGCAGAATACATCGGGGTAATAATATTTGAGCCAGGAAGATATATATACTAATAGAGCAAAGGAGGCTGCATGGCTCTCCGGGAAACCATAACCCTCAAATCCCTGCAACTGTTTAAAGACACGTCGAGAAAATCCTTCTTCGTACCCGCGCGCGACCATACCATCCACCAACTTCTTTTCGTATAAACCAAGTTTGCCATTCGCTTTAAAACTGGCCATGCTGCGCCTTAACTCGTCTGCTTCTGCTGGTGTAAAGCCTGCGGCGACAATGGCGATTTCCATCGCTTGTTCTTGAAATAATGGCACACCTAATGTACGGCCCAAAATATCTTCTAACTCTTTGGACGGGTATTCAACAGGTTCCTCTCCGTTCCGGCGGCGCAGGTAAGGATGCACCATATCGCCCTGTATTGGACCGGGACGGACAATGGCCACTTCGATCACCAGATCATAAAAACAGGTCGGCTTTAATCTCGGCAACATCGACATTTGCGCCCGGCTCTCGATTTGGAACACGCCGATAGTATCGGCATGGCAGATCATTTCATAAACCTTCGGGTCATCCTGCGGCACGTTCGCCAGTGTTAATTTTTTACCATAGTGCTGCAATACCATATCAAACGCCTTGCGGATCATGGTCAGCATACCCAAGCCCAATACATCCACTTTTAAAATACCCAAGGCCTCTAAATCATCTTTGTTCCATTCCAGTTGGGTGCGGTTTTCCATGCGGGCGTTTAGTACTGGACAGAGGTCGGATAGCTTGTTATCCGTGATTACAAACCCACCGGTGTGTTGGCCTAACTGTCTTGGGAAACCCATGAGCAGTGTCGTCAATTCCAGCACCTTGTAGATCAACGGATCATGCGGGTTTAAACCCTGCTCATTTAACCTCTTCTCATCAAAACCTTCTTCGCTGAAATCCCATATCGTAGCACCAATACGCTTTATGGTATCTTCCGATAAGCCCATTGCTTTACCCACATCCCGGATAGCGCCACGGTGCCGTTCCTGTGTAACGGTTGCTACAATAGCCGCATGTTCACGGCCATAGTCTTCATAGATATATTGGATAATTTCTTCGCGCCGTTCATGTTCGAAATCAACGTCAATATCAGGCCACTCTTCGCGCGCATCCGACATAAAGCGGGAAAACAGCAGCCGGGATTTCATGGGATCGACGGCGGTGATAGACAGACAATAACAAACCGTCGAGTTGGCTGCAGAACCGCGCCCCTGGTGTAAAATACCTAATTCCTCGGCTTTTTGCGTGTATTTATATACCCGCAGAAAATACGGGGCCAGCTTGCGTTTCTCAATAAAAGCCAGTTCAAATTCAAGCTGATCGCAAACTTTTTGAGGTACCTTTTCTCCATAATGTTCCTTAGCGCCCGCCCATGTGTATTGTGTTAAACGCTCCTGTGGCCCCATCCCATCAACTACCGCTTCTTCCGGTTCAATATATTTCAGGGTATCCAATGAAAAAGTGCAGGCATCTGCAATTGATAAAGCATTTTCGATCGCTTCCGGGTACTGCCGGAACAGGCGCTGTAATTCGTCTATGGGTTTGATAAACCTTTCCGCATTGGCATGGAGCCGGAAACCTGCTGTATGGATCGTGCATTTCTCGCGGATACAGGTTAATATATCCTGTAATTCACGGCGAACCGCTTCGTGGTAATGCACATCGCCTACAGCAACCATCGGAACGCCTAATTGTGATAGTCTAAAAAGCTGTTTCGCGTCATCGCCGCTATACGAACGGGTGGCTGCTACATACAATGAATTGCCAAATGCTGCGCGGTATTCCTTAACGTCCTTCTTGAAATCATCATCATAGTCAAACCTGGCATTCAGCGTATCAGGCGGAACGATGATGAATTTAATGCCCTCCTGGTGTGTATATACATCCGCTTTGTATAAATGGCATTCTCCCTTTTCCGCCCGAAGATTTCCGGCGGTCAATAATGCCGAAAGCCTGCCATAAGCATCCCGGTCGGTGGGGTAGGCCAGCAAACTTGGCCCATCTAACAGATCCAGCCTGCAGGCTGAGATAAATTTAACAGGCAGCTTTTTGGCGGTGATATGCGCCCGAACGATACCCGCCAGGCTGTTGCGGTCTGTAATGGCAATTGCTTCATAACCATAGGCAGCAGCCTGTTCGACCAGTTCCTCCGGGTGCGAACCGCCCCGAAGGAAGCTGAAATTGCTGGTTGCCTGTAATTCCGCGTATCTCATCACTCTTAAGCAAAAAAACCGTGTAAATACCATTCCGGCGCGGCATCATAGTGCCCAGACCGGAACAGCCAGTAACGCCCGCCGTTGGAATCTTCCACCGCGTAATAATCCCTATGCTCGCCTTTGTCCCGCCACCATTCCCGCTCGATTCGTTCCGGCCCGTCCGCTTTTTCAACTATATGTCGCTTGCCCCTATAAGTAAATACTTTCGGTGGGTAATCCGGCAAAAGGGCCATGACCTCAACCCGCTCCGGGCGGCGCAGCAAGCGCAACGGGCGCGGCCTGTCCGTTCGCCATTTGGTCAAGGGTATTTCTGATAGGGATACTGCCGGTTTTATGGAGCGTTCCGGCCAGTAATGCTCCGCCGGTAAATAGCGCCGGATACGTTCCGGGCCTACTTTAGTAGCGATCCTGTCCAGCAGTTCCGCCAAAGCGGTATCCTGTAAACCTGGGTTACCCGCCCATAATTTTTCCTGTGGCGCATCAACATCCTCAACTTTTGGTGCTTCCAGCAAGAATAATTCGATGCCCAAAGCCGGTTCGATCTTGCTGACCTGTAATTCAAATAACTTGAATAAGTGGGATACGCTATGCGAACCCCGGTTGGTACTGATGCCCGCCTGCACCATTTTGCCGTCAATGCGGTAACATTTGAGCGTGGCTTTGCGGACACCTTTGCCTTCGGCCTGTAACCTGGCACATAGGCCTTCTAATAATTTTTGAATGGCAATCTCAATCGCTTTAGCTGTTCTTACCGGCTCCATGCAGGGCAGGCGCTCGGCATACGGCACGGGCGGAATTAATGGTTCAATGATCTCATCTTCCAGGCCCAATGCCTGCGCCAGCCTTAACAAAAAACCTTCGCCAAACCGTCTGCGCAATACAGAGCGGGGTATCTGCATAAAACTTTTGATGGTGCTGAACCCCAATTTGTGCAGCTTTTCCAATACCAACGGCTCTAAACGGAGTGCAATAGGGGGCAAACCCATCAGTGCCTGTGCCTGCGTCCCATTATTAATGATGGGCGATGTTTTGCCGAAACGGGCAACAGCCCAGGCTGCACCGATGGTATCGGCTATGGCCGCCCGTGCATCATAGCCCGATGCGCGCAGCTTGTTAACGATCTCTTTCAGGTAACCCCGTTCACCGTTCCATAAATGGGTGCAGCCCGAAATATCCAATACCAGGCCGTCCGGCAGGTCGATGGCCACAATGGGCGTATAACGAATGCACCATAAACCTAATTGGCGCAATAGCTTTGCTTCTTTCCCCGGAATATGATCGAGTACCTGTAAATTTGTGGTGATGGCTTTGGCATCCGCTGCGGCCATGCCCCGATAAACGCCCTGCACTTCTGCCGTAGGGTTAGAGGCAGTGATAATAATACGATTACGTTCAGGCGCTGCAAAAACAAAAGGCACGTCTTTTAGCTCCGGCCTCCGAAGGGTCAGCCAGTCTGTCGTCAAATGACGAAACCATATAACCACAAAACGCTTTTGCATCACTCACCCCACTAATAGTTTTTGTTGCTCCAAAATCCGTTTTTCAACCGGAGTAAATTTACCATCCGACCATTCGACAATCCATTTACCTGGTTGGCCATTACGTACCTTCAGCAGTTCGACTTGCCAGCGCGGGAAACCCAAACCAGGCAAGCCATCTACCGGCTCACCCGGCAGTGGTTTGATCTGCCAGCGAGCGGCACAGGCAGTTGAACCCATTTTGTCTGACTCATTACGCAGCACAAAGCCGGTTACCTGGCTTTGCTCCACCGCCAGTTGGAGGCGGCGTGATTGTTTAAAATCCATCTCTTTCAATTCACCGATGACCGCCGCCAGTCCTGCGCATTTCAACGCTTCTTCCATGACCCACAGTACATCTTTATCTTTTGAAAGCGTAATAAAGATCACGCGGTCAGGCTCAACGCCAAAGGCTTTTAATGCTGAAGGGAACAAGTTTCCTGAAAGCCCGATCCATAAACAAGCACCGCCGTTTTGCATCAATACTGCAAGTAAACCTGTTACAAACCCGCCGCAAGCCGTAGCCTGTTCGGTATTACCGCAGACCAGCTCATGCACCGCGCCTAATGGAAAGACACCATTCGGAAAAGCGGCTTCCACCGAACCCAAACCCATCAGCTCCCGCATACCTGGAGGCGGCTGCTTGTAGCCTTCCCATTGCAAAATATTTTTTTGCAGGCGGCTGATCAATTCTCTTTTGGTATCGGGCATGACTTTAAATTACGGGTTACAAATTTATGCTAAAAAAATTAGCATTTTGTATAAAGAATTACAAAATATTTTCGACTTTTGTTTTTAAATGATGAACAATGCTTATTTGGTGAACGACGCAAGGGCTTGGCTAAAACGCAAAAATGGCCCTGATGAGGTCATACGCGTTGTATTGGATCTGGAAAGTAAAGACGCGGAGCTTTGTTATAATTTATATAGGGCCTATGAGGAGGAGCCGGACTATATGGGAAGGATATTATTTGACACGCAGGGTTTTTGGATCTATGACGGTGAAACACTGACGATCAACGAGCAGGAACAGGTGGCGAAGTTTATCATCAATTATGAAGAAATGCTATGAAAAAAATCATTAATTACCGGTTGACCATGGCAGAAAAGCAAAGCCTGAAAACCCAAAAAGTCAACCAAAAAATGTTACCCGATTACGCGCCGGACGAAATCGCCGCCTTGCTCAATGCTTCGCTGCAGCGCGCAAAGGAATTACAAGCGCTGGCGGAATTTCAAAGTATCCCCTCGCTGGGTATCAACTTTGCAGAAGATCTCATCAGCCAGGGTTATAAGTCACTGGAACAGTTAAAAGGAAAATCTGCAGTGGAACTTTTTGATGCTTTTGAACAGCATTGCGGAGCCTGGGCTGATCCATGTGTGGAGGATTCGTACCGTCTGCTGGTGCACTATATTGAAAACCGCGATGACAGCAAACGCTGGTGGCATTTCACCGCTGAACGCAAGGCTTACCGCGAGCAATATGGCTTCCCGGCTGACCGGCCCCAAAAGCCCTGGTACCAAGATGGGAAATATCCGAAAATGAATGCTTATCAACGGGACTAAAATATGGAGCAGTTAAGTTTTTTTGCGGAAGCAGGACAGAGCAAAGGATTGCCAAAAGAACTATTGGAATACCACGCAAATTTTATTGATCAAACGACCGGTAACTACCTGTTTCAAAAGTTTATCAAAAAGATGCCCTGGAAACAAAGTACACAGAAGATGTGGGATAAGGAATACCTTACACCGCGCTTAACTTCCTGGCATGGTGATGTAGGTACTGATTATTCCATATCTGGGAAGGTCTCCAATCCTAATCCCTGGACACCGGAATTACTGATGCTGAAAGAAAAAGTGGAAGCTGTAGCCGGTATCCGGTTCAATAGCGTGTTGCTTAATTATTATCGCGATGGTAATGACTCTGTAGCCTGGCACAGCGACCGGGAAAGCGTGTTGGGCAAGAATCCTGTCATTGCCTCCGTTAGTTTCGGACAGGTGCGCAGCTTTGATATTCGTAATAAAGCCAACCACCAGGAACATTACTCTGTTAAATTGGAACATGGTTCGTTCCTGTTGATGAAAGCCGGTTTGCAGGAACAATGGGAACACCGCATCGCCAAATCTACCAAACCCATGAAAGCACGGATCAACCTGACTTTTCGGGTGGTTATTTAGCGGGCTTACCCGCTTGCGCTTTAGCAAAGAAAGCCCTTGCCTGTTTCAGACCGATGGCAATACAACCTTACCCGTTTCCTGCCTGGAATTTCTCAGCCAATTGAAACAAACAACAACCGCGAATGGTTTGCCCTTAACAAAGAAGCCTAACAGAAAGAACAGGTCTATAGGGAGGGCTTGGCAAACACCTTATTGAAAACACCTAACGCCTGAAACTAATGAACAATTTGCTGATTAATAGCAAAGGAGGTTAACTGACTAATGCTATTGATGCCTACTTTCTTAAAAATATTTTTTCTGTGTGTTTTAACGGTATGCTCAGAAATGAAAAGCTTTTCGGCAATATCCCCACTTGTAAATCCATTGACTATCAGCTTAACTATCTCCACTTCTCTTTCACTTAAATTGTACACCGGATGATTGTCTGCCTGGCTGAAATCGCGTAGCCTGTCAAAATATGACAAGCTGCCCATGACCCGTTCTATTGCATCAATAAGGTCCCTGCTCCCCCGGCTTTTCAACAAGCATCCGTCAGCACCGGCTGCAATCAGCTGATCAACATATGACTTCTCGGGAAACATGGTCAGAATAATGACTTTTGTCTTCGGATAATTTTTTTTAATCCACTCGGTACATTGAATTCCGTTCATTTTAGGCATATTGATGTCCATAATAACGACGTCCGCCCGCCTATTATCCATTAGTTTCATTACCTCCTCGCCATTGGCGGCGGTACCTATAATTTTGAGATCAGGCTTTGACCGTAATATCTCCGTCAAACCCTCCACCACGATAGTGTGGTCATCTGCAAGATATATCGTTATCTCATTCATATGCTTTTAATTCAATAATGTAGGTTGTTCCCCTTGCTGAGGAATCAATCGTGAGCTTTCCCCTAATCAGATTCACTCTCTGCAGAATATTTTTCTGACCCATACCGGCTAATAAAGGATTTTCGCTGTCAAACCCTTTCCCATTATCCTCATAAATCAGCGTAATTTCGTGATCTATGAGCGTAATTTCAATACGTGTTTGGGTCGCTGCTGCGTGTTTCAACGTATTGGTAAATAATTCCTGTATAATCCGGTATAAGTTAAGCGAAATCGTTTCATTAATAGATTGTTGGACATCAATGATGGGCATAACCGTTAATTTTCCGGAATCATTTATTGCCTCACAAAGATGTTCAACGGCAACCTTTAGCCCGAAGCCTGACAATGCTTTCAGATCCAGTTGGTGGGAAAGTCTCCTTACCTCCTGACTTAAATTCTCACTGATCGTATTTATTTTGCCGTTCAGCCTTTGCACTTCATCTATATCAGATTTTTCAAGCGACAAGTCGCTGTAAATTTTCAAGGTAGCTAACAGGCCGCCAATATTATCATGCAATTCAGCGGCGATGCGTTGCCGCTCTTGTTCCTGGCCTTCGATCAGCGTATAGGCCGACTTTAATTCCTGCTGCTGCATCAGTTTCTCAATTTCAAGATAGGCTTTAGCTTTGGCAGCGAGTTTTCGCTGAAATAAATAAATGAATACAATGATCGTAAACATCATTAGTACCATTGCTGTAGTTCCCAATGCAAGATAGATGGCGTCGTTCATTTTCTATTAGTTAGCCAAAATCCATAACTGATGATAATATCCTTCAGGATATTAGAGACGGTTTGAAAAAACCAACCGTTTTTGAAAAACCCTTCCGCATAACCTGACAATATTTCGCTCCCCATCAGGTAGGTAAATAATGATCCCGCCGCATATAGCAGCCAGCCAACGGTAATAATAAAATCGGGTCTTTCCCGTAAAGGCGTGTAGTCATCCTCATCCTTGTAGATATGATAAAAATAGATTAATCCCATACTGATAATGAACAGCATATCCACTGTCCATGTCAGTGAATTAAAGGTCCAAATGTTTTGAAATAACAACGCGTTGCCGAGGTGAAATGCCGCCAGCGCGATAATCCCCCATTTAAAAACTTTTCGGTATAACACCTGGCAATAAAACTGGTAAACCGCCACGATTTCCAAAAGGGCTAACAAGTGATACGCCGGCATATTGTTTTCGTGCAAATCCGCCGTAACCAGCGTATAAGCCTTGACGATAAAGAAAACAATAAAAAAAATACCCAGTTGCAGGTAGGGTGTTTTCTTGCTTCCAAAAATCAGCCATACGGTTAATGGTAAAACTTCAGAAACATCTGAAACACTTGATATGGTGAAAACGATGTCTCTGAAGCTATTCATTTCGGATAAAGTTTAATGCTATCCGAATATAAGACTACTTTTTCAAATCTTTTAAAAACGAAACGGACATCAGGCATTCGTTAGGGCATGGCCGCGGTTCACCCAAGATGATCGTATTGTCCTCCAAATGATGGACTACGGGCAAATCGACTCCGGTGCTTAACACCGGAATTAAAAAAACGGTATCCATAATTTTTTCTCTCGGTATAGCCGGCACGTTAGGGTCTATTGCGATATGCCTGCCTATATAAACTCTTACGCCCTGGACCTTTGTGGGGTTAGCAGCATCGTTGTTGTAGGCGATAATGTCGTTGACGAAAGTGGTTATACTATCAAAACCGTACAGGTAGCCGAAATTATGGTCATCATTTGGTTGGGCCTGGACGCCGTCGAGGTAGTGTTGGATATACCCGGCGGCGATGTCTTTTGTTAAAGGGGTGCCATAGTTCTGGATGTCGTGTTTTAGTTTCTCACATTTAGAAGAGGGTTCATTGGTGCTGTTTTTGGTTTCCATGATTTTAATTGAGTTAATTGTTTAGGCAAATTTATTTTTACAGGAACATTCGCACCATACCACGCTGGTGGTATTTTAAATTTATTCCAATTCAATGATGATGATAACGTTCTGTGGCTTAAATATATAGAAAATTTAATAATACCGCATGCAGGCTTATGAATACCACCGGCGTGGTATTGATAAAAGTCTTAACAGCAGTGAATTTTGTGTAACTTAAAACCACTGAAATGACAGATATCGTAAAATTAATCTCTTTAATCCTTGCGGTAAGTATCGCAAGTGAAAGGCTGGTCACCCTGATCAAGACCATTTTTCCTTCTTTGGCAGCCGCACCCGCAACCGGCCAGCCGGAAAAATCAACATTGGGCATTGTAAAAAAAGTATTGTTAATGGTAATTGCTTTTGGTTGCAGCAGTCTGACCGCTTACTTTTTGCCGCAGCCTATTACCATCGGAACGGTTAATATTCCGGTACTGATCATGGGTTTATTGGCAAGTGGGGGTTCAGCATTCTGGACAAATGTACTTGGTTATGTGAGCGCATTAAAAGATCTAAATAATCAGAAAGCGGTTCAAACCAAATCATCCATTAGTTAAATCAACAATATCAGGTATATAAATATTTTAAAAGCATATGGGAAAGACAAATAAAATCGGTGCATCAACCATGAACGACATGGTGATCACTCCAGGCGGGGCAAGGCCTTTGTCTGACGTTCATTTGATTGAACCAGGGCATCATTTGAGTGGGAAAGATGGAGTTTTTCGTAAAATACATACGGCAACCGGAGAGGTTATTAAAGAATTCGGGTCGATAAATAAGGGGAGTAAAAACAGGAAGGATTTACGGATAAAGCGAAAATTTTCAAAAACCGGCCTTGCAGAAGCAATAAATCCGCAGCCTATTACGGATCAGTGGATCATATATTCCGGGTGGAATAACAACAGTGGCACACCTATCAGCTCCTTTGCAACAGACTGGCTCGTACCAAATCCACCTGTTTCGCAGGATGATCAGTTACTTTACCTTTTTAACGGTTTAGAAAATGCGGCAAACGACGTGATTCTGCAGCCGGTACTGCAATGGGGCAGCTCCCCAATCGGAGGAGGAAATTACTGGGCAATCGCTAACTGGTATGTAGGTGCGCCCGGCAGCGGGTTAGCATTCCATAGTCCGCTTGTCCAAGTCAACGCAGGGGTACAATTACACGGAGTAATGACGCTCACCGGTCAGGTGGGCAATTCATTCAGCTACAAATCATCTTTTATCGGCTATGTTACTGATTTGCCTGTTACTAATGTCGATGAATTGGTTTGGGCTGTTGAAACGCTTGAATGTTACGGTTTAAAACAGTTTTCAGATTATCCGAACAGCCTGTTGACGGCTATGAGCGACATAGAGATAAAGCTTGGCCCTGCGGAAGCAGCAATTCAATGGGAATCTTATAATGCTGTAACCGATAACGGTCAACACTGTGATGTGATCAGCAATTCTTCGCCTGACGGCGAGGTTGATCTGTGTTACACTTAAAAATAATTATCTACAACACAATAACTTAAACAAGATCAAATCATGAAGAAATCATTAATCCTGGTATCGTTCTTTGCTACCGTTAGCTTATTAAGTTCCTGCTTTATTTTTAAGCCGCAACAGATGATTGTTGAAAAACCGATACCGTTAACAACCGTTTTTGGAAAAGTGCTGGATCAATATCAAGCTGCAAAAACCGTGATTGACAATGAAAAAGGGAAGCTAATAATCACTGAGGCAGACGTGGTTTTCGACAATGTCGTTGCCGATGAATTAAACGCATCACTTTCATTGTTAATTTTTAAAGGGGGCTATACACGTACAAAAACACGAGAAACAACAGTAACCTATAGTTTGACTGCACCACCAGAAACGCCGTCGCCAGCATTTTTGCAAAAAAATCAGTCAATCAATAACCCCAACGCTTTGCGGGATCTGATCATCAGTGCCTACAACCAGTTTGTTGCGGTAACTGTACCGGCCAAGCTTGGTCACTTTAGTAAAGATGTTGAAATTGATATTTCGATTACGGTTGATCAAAATGGAAACTTCGAAGTCAGCGGTCCAATTGGAAAAGTCGGCCCGGATGTCACCTTGTCCAGAGACGTAGCAAATAAGCAAACGGTAGTCGTCAAATTCAATGTTGCCGAGTAAGCTCAAATAAAAATCCCCTTGCACTCGCTGCTTGGGGATTTTAACCTAAGTATTATGATTTGAAAAACACCCGGGCTCATAAAAATGTATTTCATAGATAATCAACGGAGGATATTTATGAAACAGCAAGTAATTGAAGATGTAAACATTATGCCTCAATTAGATAAAGCCTGTGGTCTCGACATGCACAAAGACAAGATTGTCGGCTTTATCTCCGGGAAAGATGGCAGCAATCAAGAGTTTAGAGAGTTCGGCACGTATACATGCGAACTCAAACAAATCAGAGATTGGTTACAAGAGAGCGATATTCACCATTGCTTAATGGAAAGCACAGGCATTTATTGGATGAGTTTACATGCTATACTTACCGAAGCAGGTATCGAAGTCATTGTGGCAAATCCGGTTCATATCAAGCAGATGCCTAAGCGGAAAACTGATCGCAAAGATGCTAAGTGGCTTTGTACATTGTTACTGCATGGATTAGTGCGTCCAAGCTTTATGCCTGACAACACACAACGAATTATCAGGGATTATTGCAGGAATCGTTTATTCTATACCTGGCAGCTTAACAGAATAAGGAATCGTCTATTGAAGATATTAGAAAGCAATAATATCAAACTTCGCTCTGTCATAAGTTCGATCCATACTTTATCGGCAATGGATATGATACGGTTGCTGGCCAAAGGTGTCACAGATCAGGAACAATTACTTAGTTGTGCCAGAGGTAAAGTAGTTAAAAAGAAAGAACAGTTAATCAAAGCATTAGATGGGACATTACAAACCTATCACCATACCCAACTGCAAATGTTATTGGAAGATTACGACCATGTTCAAAAGCAAGTGGATTTTTTAGATAAAGAAATTACTGAAATCATCAGTGAACATTACGCACAGGCTTTTGAATGTCTCGATAGCATTAGTGGCATCGGGGTCAAATCTGCAGAAATCATTATCAGCGAAGCCGGAAAAGATATGAGTCGTTTCCCAACAGCTGATCACTTTACCGCGTGGTGCGGTATTGCACCGGGTAACAATGAAAGTGCAGGTAAAAGAAAAAATACTGCAATTAAAAAGGGCAATAGTTATTTACGAGTTGCCATTGTTGGAGCGGCGTGGGCTGCCGTTCGTATGAAAGACTCTTACTGGCATGCCTTATTCGACAAGTTACGTAAACGTATGAAAGCTCAAAAAGCCATTGTTGCTGTTGCAAGGAGATTGCTTAAAGTGGTGTATAAAACACTTGAAACATTAACTGTTTATCAGGAAAAAGGTATTGCTCATTTTGTGGACTTACAAGCCAGAGCGGCGTTGTATAATTCTGAAAAGCTATCATGGCCTCAAACTGATAAGATTTAAACGAACTAAAAGGACGGAAAAGGTAATAGAATAAAAAGTCTGAAACCTAAGCTGCCAAAACTGTAGATAGCACCCAGGCTTGTTCCATGAGAACGCAGAGGAAACTTATTTTTTAATATGCTGTCGATAAGTTGCATTAACAGATTATAAAATGGGGTTTACCATAGGGCTGAAAGGATTGTAGTTTCAAAGCTGTTTTTTTCTAACTTTAAGAAATGAAAAATCGGTCGAAACTTGTGCGATATATTTCCTGTTTATTCTTTGTATTTTTTTTCGTTTTCATTGCTCCAAAGTTTGCAATTGCACAACTTGATTCTTTACATGTACGTAATGATAAAGCAATATTATTACGTTCTGATATCTTATCAGAAGATCGGACGCTTTGGATACATTTACCTGCTGACTATAGCGAAACCAACAAAACTTACCCAGTATTATACTTACTTGACGGTGAAGGTCATTTTGATTATGCTTCTCAAATGGTTTCATTTCTTTCAAGTTATGATCGCAACCGGATGCCGGATATGATAGTTGTTGGAATTGTGAATGTGGACCGAGGCAGGGATTTTACACCAGTTTATTCTAAGGCATCTAGTGGTCGTGTTGATAGCTCGAAAGTGTTAACGACCGCCGGAGCGGGGCGATTTTTGAGATACCTGGAGAATGAGGTTGTTCCTTATATTGACAGGAATTATCGTGTACAGCCATACCGGATATTAGCCGGTCATTCTTTAGGTGGCTTGTTTGCGTTTTACGCTAAAGAATGCCGTCCTAATTTGTTTCCGGCTACAATTTTGATGAGCCCAGCAATTAACGGCGTTAATGATCACATGCTTTCAAATCTCGGATCGTTTTTAACGGCTTCCCATCCTCACAATGGCAAGTTGTTTATCAGTATTGGAAATGAAAACACGTTGAGAGTAGATTCGTTAACAGCAGGATTAAAGCATTTTGCACCGAATTGGTTTGCCTGGGATTATAGGAAATATGAGGACGAAAATCATTTTTCCCTTCCATTTAAAAGTCTATATGATGGCTTGAAATTTATTTATAAAGATTGGTTCATCGATTATTACGGAAGCGAAAGCATGACTTACCAAGAAATTATCCGGCACTTCAATGTACTATCCGTTGAATTTGGATATACGATAAGCCCAACTGAAGATTTCGTCAATAATTGCGGTTACAATCAGTTAAGAGCAAAGCGGCTGGAAAACGCCCTCGGTATATTTGTAGAAAATCTAAAGAAATTCCCCAATTCCTGGAATGCCTACGACAGTCTTGGTGAAGCGTACATGAGATCAGGCAACATACCACTTGCTATTCTGAATTATAAAAAATCGATTGAGTTGAATCCGCATAATGACGATGGAAAGGAAATGCTCAAAAAATTGGAAGAAAGTAAGAAATAACCTTACCCTTATTATCTTATTGTGGCAATGATTCCATTGATTTATTTTTAGAGGAAACCTTATCACAATTGGTAAGCGGGTTGCCTACCATTAGTAAGGGCAAAGGTACCAAGAAAATTATTGACGAATTGTAAAAATGAAATCAGGTTCAGCGTTACGGCCTACGCGATTGCTGGCGCATATAGTCCTGAAATTGCTGTTCGTGCATCCGCCTTTCCGCCTTCTTCTTCATAAGACTGGAGCAGTGCCAGATGAACAGTCCCCATACGCCAAAACCAATCGCATAAAGCAGGAATGGATGTTTAGCACCCAAGGCAGCCTCCAGGCAAGCGATGGAAATGAAAGTCGTAAACAGAAAAAATATAACCGTTCGCATAGTTAAATATACTAAATTGTTTAGTAATTAGAAAGCTTTTTTATAAAAAAGTTTAATTGATCTCGTAAATTCTGTTATGCTGCCGGACTTCCTGCACATGGCTTCTGAGCGTATCCACCAAGTCGGAGCGGGGGATACCCCGCAACCAGATCACGGGATTTACCGGATCGGTGCTTCTCAGTTCCAAATCCATTAAGCGGAATAGCTGCAATAAGAGAGACTGTGTTAAGATATAATCCTTGACCCTAAATAGCTCAACCTGATCGGTACGTTTAAAAAAGATGCCTTGGTGTATGCGGATAATTTCCGGTGTGACCAGGTAACGTATCTTGCGTATGTAAGTAAAACGATAACAGGCCATCGCCAGCGTTACCAGGCTCAGCCAGATCATCGCCGGGACGATATACCAGGCTAAAAACAGGAGGCCTAACGTACAGATGATGAACGGAAAGACTTTAATAAAGGCAAATAGGGTTGCAGGGCGTATTTCCATGACCTGCGGTTCAAAGGGCTCGTGTATTTCCATAAAATTTAAGTTTAAAAGGTAAACCGGGCGTTGGCTTTCAGCTCCTCAAAAAAACTATCGTAGCCTTTTGGCTTTGGTGCGGGAATATGAAAGCGGTATTTAGCCGCTTTCTCAAAGGCATTCAAGCTGAAGGTTTCCTGGCTGAAAGAAAAAGACTTAGCGCGGAAGTGAACAGTAATTTGATCATCACTATAATATATTTCCAGCGGCCAACCCCGGATACCCGCCGCCAGTTTCAGATCGGCTATGCGTCCGAGTATATCCCTGCCATAGACCAGGCAAAAGTCCTTATCCCGTAAACGCGTATTGATCCAGTGGATATGTTCAGCATGTATTCTCGTCCCGGTGGACAAAAACAACAGGTTGTCCGGGTTAAGAAAAGAATAGTAATTTTTGTTCAGCCAGGAAATAGCCGCCATTGCCGAAGAACAAATGATCACCTGTCTTACCTGTGAAAAATGACTATTTCCCGCGACCCAAAAACAGGCAGACACAGGTACGCGGTGAAAGGAAAAACCGAAATGCTCAAAGCCATCGGCATAAGTAAACAGCAGGTTACCCAGTTCATCAGTACTATAATATTTCGAAAAGAATTCCTGCACATCCGGCCTAACACCCAGGCGGGTTAAATAGGGGTGCATCAGCGGCTCATCGCTTGCGAAGCTTCTTCGTCAAAATCTTCGCCCGGTGCCAATATAGTGCTTTGCTGTTTGACATCATCCTTTTGCATATTTTTAAGTGCCTGCTGGTAGTTTGCACCATGCTCCTTATCCTGTTTCTTGCCGAAAAGGGCCTGCAAGCCTTTGTAAAGGACATAAGAAACACCGCCATCAATCAATATCGAAGCGATCAATGCCAATTTATCAGAACGGATACCCTGCTTTTCCGTCCCCGAATATTGCAAAGTCGTGCCGTCTGCGGTCTCTACTTCTTCGCCCATCCTATAGCGTTTTTTCTGCTCGGCGGTGAGAGGGATATTATTAATTTCATCAGGGGCCTGAATCCGCTCGGTATCGGTGACAATAAATTCATGGGTGTCCTTGTCAAATTCGATCAACACTTCTCTGGGATTGCCCTCACCGTCGAAGATCATTTTCTGCAAGTTAGGTACATCGCCTTTTTCCAGCATTTCAGCCTGTGTGTCGGTTAAAAAGGATGGGACCTCCGGCTCCCGGTATATCGGGTGTAACAATAGTGCCAGCCTTCCTTCGGTATCCGGCCTTAAAGACAGCTTGGCATCCAATGAAGGGATATGCAAGCCGTCTGCATTCAGGTTTTCCAGTCTGAGCATATCGGTGCGCCTACCAGACAAAAGCGCAGTCAGGTCGTCCTGATCCAACATCAGGATGCCATCTTTGGCTAAGCCAATTCTTTGCAGGTCACCTATCGGGATGTCCTGTATATTATATTTCTGCTTTATCATTTTTTTATCTTGAATTATCGCTGCATTTGATAGCTGTTATTTATTTCATTATCTACTTCGTTGACATTTTCTTCGCCAACTCTTTCCTGTTGTTCAACATTATGATTAATTACCACTTCCTGCGAGTTGTTCCGCGCCTCCAATAAAGCCGCAAACAGCCCGGAATCAGAACCCATTTTGAACTTGCGCTTATCGCCCAAATCCTGCATCTGGTAAACTTTGTTCTTCAGTTCTGCCAGCACTTTGAATTCTGTGCCGTTATGGGGGATGACCTCACCTTTGGTTAACTTGTCGGCATTGTACTTCACCGTGTCCTGTTCCGCCTGGGCATCAGCATCCTGACCGTTTTCCATGTCCTGCGCAGTTTCTACGACTGCTTCTAATTCAATTTTTTTTTCAAAAACAAGGATATGATCAACGATCTTTTGCGCGTCCCTGGCTGCTTTAAACAATTCATCGGGTTCATCCTTTAATATTTGCGCCCAGCTGCTAATATAACCTACATGGTCATTCAGTTCATAAGGGAGGTTGAGTTCCTTGCTGAGAAATAAAGAGGCCAGGTTGGTGCGCAGTTCCTCCCGGATATGCGCTACCTGATCTATACTGGTATCCTGCGGGCGGTTAAGCCGGTCAGGGGAAGCCGTCCAATGCGCCAACTGGTGCAATGCCTCGGTATAGTATTGTTCCGGATTGGCGAATTGCTCTTTTTCCGGCAAGATGATGGTATCGGTAAGCGGGTCATAAAACATATCATCCCCACCATGCTCGATCACCGCTTTGCTGTTTTCGAGCATGATTTGCGCCCGTTCCGCGGGTAAAAGCTGCTGCGGTTCCTTTTCCCATTTCGGCAACTTGCGTAGCTGTTCACCATTGAACAGGCAGGCATCCACCTCTTTAGGCTGGTCGAGCTTCACCCGCTCGGTACGCTGGTTGCCGTTTTCTTTTAGGACGGGTTCACCTTGTTCATCCACTACCTTTTGAATTTCATAGCTGGACATAAAGCTGATAAAGGTGCCTGTGGAACCTTTTATTACGGCTGTATGGTTACGGTTAGCCTGGTTGGATGTGGCCCAGCGTGGGTCGTCCCGCTTCTGCATGAGCAGCACCAGCGCCGATGGCCCGTTGTACTTGTTACCACTTTCAATGTTAAAGGGTAATGCCGAATTGATACTATTGTTCGGCCTTTGGAAAATCGAGTTTCCGGTTTTCAGGTCTGTGATCATTTTGTTCGCGATCTTTTCAGACAGGGGTTTGAATTGAGTCATTTGTTGTTCTCCTTATGTTGTTGATTAATATTATTTGAGATAGCCAGTAAAAATTTAAGCGGGTTGATGTAGCGGTGATGGTATTGTACACTGAAATGCAGATGCCCGCCGGTTACCCTGCCAGTAGCACCGGAAACGCCCAGGGCATTGCCAGATGCTACGCTGTCGCCCGGCATTACAAATAGCTGGGAGAGGTGCCCGTAGGTGCTTTCAAAATCACCATGCGCTAAACGGATATAGATACCCAGCAAAGGGTTGTAACCAGTAGCCTCCACCTTGCCTGCCAAAACCGAAAAAACGGTGTCATCATGTGCCCGTAAATCCACGCCCGCATGAAAGGTATATATCCCTGTTATGGGATGAACCCTGTAACCGAAGGGGGAGGTGAGCGTAATATTTCGCAACGGTAAGCAGCATAAACAAGCCAGCATATATAATTTATTCATCGTTCAGGATTTTGGCCTCTTTGAATGGCTATTTGATTTTCGAGTGTATCCAGGCAATTTTCTAAGGCGGTTTTATATTGCCGTGCCAATTCCATAGCAGTTTTCTGCTGATCGGCAGAACCATAGCGCAGTATGAGGTCGATCTTGGTGAGTGTTTTCAGATCATCCTGCGCCATGTCTGTATAAGCTTCGTTTATTTTCCGGTGAATTTCATCTGCTGGCAATAGTACCAATAGCGCATCAGCAGAATACAGCCCTTGCTTTCCATCAGCAAATCCAATAAGGAACTCATCGCAAAAGACATTGGCAATGCTAATCAGCCCAATTTGATTTTGCTTTCTTGCGGGATCATGCGGTAAGTCAGGGTGTACCAATACAGGTGTTCCTACCAATTCGTCCTTCATAAAAATTTGATTATTTTGTGCTTGTTGTATTGGCGTTCATGCTTCCTTTCGGTATTACCTGCACCTGCGCCGGTGCCTTGCGGAATGAGGCAATGATCCCTTCCACTTCCTTATTGATGCGCATGAAATTTTCGCGCAATATTTCTTCTTTTCTACCGCCAAAGTCGTAATAGACCGGCAGCTCCCGGTAGCCTGCTTCTTCGGCCTTCAGTTCAGCTTTTGGGAGGTTCACCTTGCAGTTAATGGCCGAAGTGTCAAATTGCCCGGTGTAGGTTTCCTGCACATCAGCTGCAATAAGGCCAACCATTTCACCGGTATTGAGAGAAGCCATTTTGCCAGCCGGTATCAATGGCTCTAATTTTTCCTGTAGGGAGGTTGATGTTTTATTACGGTCAATAGACAGGCTTTCGCCGATCTGTTTGGATTTACCGAATAGCCGTTCCAGCCAGTCCAAAGTTTCTTTATTTCTGACCGAACCTGCCAAAACATTGCCCACTACCGAAGTGATCGTAGCGGCAGTATCTTTACCATAGTGTTGATTGAACTGCGGTAATTCCTGCAAACCCATCAAAATTGCCACCTTATTACTTCGGGCAACGGCCAAAAGATTCTCGATTTTATAGGTATATAAGGTGGGGATTTCGTCAATGATTAGTGCGGAAGGCAGATTGCCTTTGCTGTTGATGAGTTTGGTCAAGCGGTTCATCACCACTGAATAGCATGCCGAATTGATATTTTGCGTATTCGGGTCATTGGCCAGGACCACTATTCCGGGCGAATTAACATCCGATATTTTCAAATTGAAATCGTCACCTGAAAAGACCCAAAATGTTTCCTTTGTGGCCAGCCTCGAAATGAATATTTTGAGCGTACCGATTTGCCCCTCTAATTGTGGAAATGCTTTTTGGACATAAGCGCTTTTAAATGGTGATAGCAGCGATACCAATTCTGGCTCGGAAAACAGGGTATTAAATATATCTTCGTAAGAATGATTCAAAAAGGAAAGCACATGCGGAAAACTGGAATATTTGCCACCGCAATATTTGCTGAAAAAGTAAACGCAGGCGGACAGGAAGTTGATGGCCGATTGTGTAAAGAATTGATCGCTTCCGCCGCTTTTGTCTCCTTTCTTCATCGCTTCCACCAGACCCTCTGCTCCCTCGGAAGCATCTGCCAATGTATGCAGGTAATCACTCCGCCAGGGGTTGGTACGCCTGCTTCTTTCCACATCATTTAGGTTGATGACATGAAATTCAAAGCCCGTTAATTTTCCGTTTTGTTTTGCCAACAGGTAATGGTAATAAGCTATCTTTCCTAAGTCCGGGTACTTATAATCATAAATTGCAGCGCAAAACTCTTTCGCGATCAGTTGCCGGATAAAGGGATTGACAATGCCAAACGATTTACCTGATCCCGGCGTACCTATTAATATGGTTCCCCTGAAAGGATTAACAATATTGATCCATCCGTCCCGTACTTTGCCCTTAAAATAAAACTGCATCGGGATGTTCACCGAATAGGGGGTAATAACAGGTTTGACCTGCTGCATAAAGCTTTCCCCCTCTACATTCCATTTGTCCTTGCCCAAACCTGAGCGGATCATTTTGGAGACGTTATCCATCGAAAGGCTTACCATCATGGCACCGATGAGCGAACAAAGCATATAGCCTAAATTGAACCAGGTGGTGTAGGCGAATGCTATAGGGGAAGGCCGGTCATAATAAAAAATACTTCCGAAAAACAGAAAAAGCCCCAAAGACAATGGATAAATGATATGTTTCTTGGGGTCAAGGTCCTGCTTCTTTTTAGCTAAGGTGCCAATACTGACCAGGCAGATCAGCAACAGGGTGGCCAGCTTGCTATACATCAACTGCTGATAAATAACGATATGGCTTAGCTTTTCAAGCGCGCCATAAAAAAAGCCCCAGAAAGGGGCTTGCTTGTAAACAAATATGGCGGCTTCAAGCGCAATCGACAAATAAATGGCGCATTGCATGAATCCGTGCAACTTATGCTGCTCGTGAGTTTCTTCCATAAGTAATTATTCGTAATTAGTTTGTTTTTCAATGGAACTCATGAGCTCGTTCCACCCGGTTGTTTTTTATTGGTTGCAAGGAGGGCTTGGCCGTTCTTGCAACCAATAATTTTAAAGGGTTCATTACAGTGGGATAATATCCGCGTCCAGCACATCCTGGTAAGTAATATTCAGGGTGATCACCCTGCCGGAAAGCTGCTTTTCGCTGAGTTCGATATGCAATACTTTATTGCCCGGAAAAGTCATTTTCTTTAATACGATAATGTTCCGGTAGGTCTTTTGAAAAAGAGGGGTATCGAAGAGGATAAATTCAGGGTTGACGGCAATTGACTGCACATTCGTCGCTTTGATCACCTTCTTATCATCCACGTTAAAACGGTACTCATCAATGGCATAGGTGAGCCTGGTCTTGTTGGCATAGCCGAGGTCAAGGAAAATATAATCGCCAGCGGTATAAAGATGATACAGGGAGGCCTTCAGGCCGAAGGCTTTGGTATACTCAATTGCCTTCCCCGGCCTTTTGCAGAAAAGGCTTAAAGCAATGTTTTTTAATTGCGGTTGTGATAGGCCAATACCGCTAATATCGAGTGGCCTGGTATCTGATGGCTGTATCTCCAGCTCGGTGCGGCTATCGCGCGCTGTAATGGAATCCGCACGGATCACATGGTACTGCGCGATGAATTTCTCTCCTGTAATGGTTACGATAGCATCCACTGACCGTACTGAATCTTTCAGGCGTATCCTCAATACATTTTTCAGGGGCAGGTCACCCACCACATTCTTCGTGGATATATCTACATATTGTATCGGTTCAGGCGATATAAAATGTACGGACACATTTTCTTGCAGGTAAACAATAGGAAGCTGTTTTTTTTTAATGCCCTCAGCAAATGGCGTATTTTGCGCATAGCTATGCAGGTTTACCAAAAAAACGGTAAGAATAAAAAGTATCTTTTTCATGTTTTAGTAAGATTTCTGCGCATTTTGCAGCGCATCGTTATCGATTAAATAGAGGTAGGAGTTGTATTTGATCTTCGCCTTGTTCTTGCGGATCATTCCGGCTATAGCGGATGAGGTGGACTCAAATATTTTATCCACGGAACTCATCATCAACTGGTTGGCTGCTGATCCGGTGCCGCTGTCGTCAATGGTAATACCCTGTACGGTATTGGTGCCGAGGTCTTTGGTGAAATCCCGGAATGCCGATTCCGGTACGTATAAACCAGCCAACCCGTCAAGATCATAAACCTCCAGTTTCACGGGCAGCACTTTGTCCTGGTAAAGAATAGACCTCACGGACAACGTAACCCGCTGGCCGGAAAAGCCGGTAATCAGGGCGTACAGATAAGTCCCTTTTTTAATCAGGAAATGCCCGGCATCAATGTCATCGAGTAGCCGTAGGCGTATCCTTGAACTAACATAGCCAGTCAGGTTTTCGTCAATGACCACTTTGATAAAGCCGTCGTCTTTTTCCGGCATCACCGTATTAAAACCCGGTGCAGCTCCATCAGCTTTATGAACCTCCAGCGTTACCGTTTTTGCTTTTAAAAACTCTGCTTTAGCCAATGCCTCTTTTTTTTGCTTTTCCGCTTTATAAGCCGGGTCATTAGCTTTATTCATACTGTCGAGGTAGGCCATTTGTAGCTTAAAGGTTTCCATCGGGTCTTTGTCCCTTTGGACAGGCGCAGCGGTATTACCCTGTGCCGCATATTGGCGGTTGGATAAACCTTTGAGTGCTTCGACCATTGCTTTGTCACCCGCTGCTACGGAGCCAGTATTCGCCCGGTAGCCAGCATTCGGGATTTGCTGGTTATCTCGTTGGCTGTATTTATCCTTCATGGCCTGGCTGATTGAATCCAGCATCCGCTTTTCCTTGTCGGAATAAGTATTATTATAGGCGGGGTTGCTGGTTTTCTCGGATGGGAGGGCGTTTACGGCAGTTAAACCATCGCCTTCTTTGTAAGAATTCCGATAGGCATCCAGCTTATCTTCGAGTTGTTGCTTTTTGATGTCCGGCGAAACATCGCCGACCGTTCCGTTAATCCCTGCCTGCTGTTTGACTTCCTTTTTCCTTTTTGCAAAACTGCTGTGGTAAACAAAAAAGAACAGGCACAAAAAGGGCAGGAGGATCAGCGGTAAAATGTATTTGGGTTGCTTAAAATTAATGCTCATAATGTGGTTTTATTCGTAAATAATTTGTTTTTTTATCGCACTCATGGTCTCCCTACGGCCGGCTAATGTGAATACGAATGTGCTGCAGACTGTCCAGGTCCTGAAGCAATGTGGCGCTGTCGGCTTTACTGAGCGTATGCTGACGGGTAATGCTGTCGACCTCTTTTTTCAAATGGATGGTTTCCTTTAATGCTGCGCCTGCCTGCATGATCCGGTCAAAGCCACCGGAAACCGGGTTGCTTATATGAGCGGGTGACTTCTTCTCCGGTACATTTTTGTGCCGCATTACCGTAAAGCAAAGAATGATCGATAAGCAAATATTAATGACCATCATGCTGAACAGGAATTTCGGGTAACGCTCAGCCGTCCTTTTTAAACCCGTCCCCGCCTTTGTAAAATAAGGCTTGAATTCTTTTTTGATCTCGCTATAGACCGTATCCCTGGGATCGCGGTTAGAAGTTATTTTTTTGAACATCGGAGAGGTCTTTATTTTCGAGGGTTTTCCAGTTAATGATTAGCACACCATGCGGGTTATTATCGCTGCGCGGTATGTCCTTTAAGTATCCTTCCGTAATCAGGGAGCGAACCACCGTGGAACTACGCCGGTCAATTTTTAGCTTGCCATAATAGCGGAAATAGTGTTTCGGCATGTCAACGGCAATCGAATCCGTTTGCAGGGTGAGGACAGAACTGGAGGAAAGAATAGAGTTAAAAAAACCGTTCTCTTTTAAATTATTATATTCTTCCACGCCTGATTGGTCAACCAGGTACATGGCCTTTTTCATCTGGTACTCGATGTATTTATCATCCGGCGTTAATGAAAAGAAAAGCGAATGGAACAGATCTACATCCGCCTTGTATTCGGCGGGCCGGTTCATTTGCATATCCGTTTGCGTAGCCTGCAAGGGCACGTTATTATTCAGGATGTAAATGCTTTTCCGGGCATCCATGACCTGTCGGTAAGCATAAGAGCAAAAGGTGACGGACAGGATAATGGAGGTTAAAAAACTGCCAAATGCTACCCATGTCGCCAGCCTTATCTTGGCTTCGATATTTTTAATGATCATAAAATTTAAGATTTAATCAGATAAAGCTGCCGGATACCTTACGAGCGACTGCCATAACGGTCGTGGCACCGCGGGCTGCACTGGAAGTAGCGGAGGTGATACCGGAAGTAGAGATGATCCATGTGGAGATGCTGGGCACGGTGAACATGCAGATCGCGCCGATCACAAATACGATGATGACCGTACCGAATGATAAAATACCATTGGCGGCAAAAGCTGCCAGCTTTGCCATGTCGGCTGCTGCACCATTGGTGCCGACCAGTTCCTGGTATTTGCTGATCTCGGATTGTAAGGCGTATTCCTGCATCAATCCGCAGAGGTACATGATGAGGTAGGCAATGCCTGAATACAGGTTAACCGAAACAAAACGTGCGATCCAGGTACTGAAGCTGTCTCGGAAAGCAGGCAGGATACTGGCTGCAACCGAAAAAGGCCCCAATATGATCAGGATGGAAGAGTAAATGATTTGAATCATAAAAATGATATAGACCGCTATCCGCAAAATCCATATTCCCAACAGTTCCAGTAATTGCGTAAACAATAATTGCATGCCTACTGTAAGCCGGTTCTTCAGTTCCAATAGCGGTGATATAACCGTAGAAATACCCTCTTTTACCGTGCTGGTCACGGAATCCCATGCCTGTCCGTACCATGTATCGCTTTCCTTTTCAGCTACGTCCGCCTGAGCCTGAAATGTATAAAGGGAATTGGCTACAGCCAGCATCAGGTTGGCGCGCTGAAAGCGCAATCCATCGACATCGCTTTGGACACTGTTAAACATCTGTTCAGTTTGGTTGGCAACCAGGTCGGTAGGAAAGGCCACAACCTTAACGAACGCCCCCCACCACAAAATGATCATCGCCAGGCCGAATGGCCGTAACAGCGGCATGATCTCCATTTTTTTATCACCCACCATCATCTCGTATGATTTGATTGAAAAAAAGATGATCATGAAAATGGCGGCTAACGCCTGCGCATCTACGATAAACAGATCGAAATGTGCCCATATAGAGTCCTTCAGACCGGTTAAAAAAGTCATCACACCGGTTTCATAAACAGCGTCGCCCTGAAGGTATTGCAGAGACTGACGGCTGATAGCAGTATCTACTGTTGCCGTTTGCGCAAAGCCAGCTGTTCCCACTAGCAGGAATAGCAGGCATAAAACCATAAATTTCTTTTTCATAGTTTTTAGTATTGCGCGTTTTGAAGTACTTTGTTAGCGATCTTCACATCGCTTGCCGGTGTCCAGTTACTTATGGGTACTGATGATTGCTGCAATTGCTGCTGTGTTTTTGCCATATTCAGTGTGCTTTTCGCAGCTGAAATGCGAACCGCCCAAACGCCTGACAGGTTTTGGTATTCTTTCAGCATCCGGTAATAGGCCATAATCCTGGACCCCCTGTCCATGTCCGTTGTTCTTGCACCATTGAGCCGTTCTTTCAGCATACCCAATTCATTGGTGTACCAGGAATATAAACCTTCGGAAACCAGCTTGGCGCTAACCTGTGGTGATAGCGGCCCAAGGATGCTTACCGCAGAATAATTCAATAAGGGCTGGAAAGCCTGGCTGTAATATAGAATCCATAAGGGATCGGCATCAGAGAGCAAGCCGGATTGTGAGGCGATTTGCGATAAGGCAGTCTTCCGAACGGTATCGGAATGTAATTTATATTTCCCATCTATACTGTTCTGTGAGGCGACCAGTGTCAATCTCTGCGTTTGCGGGCCTGTTGCGCTCAATGGCCTTAAGTCCGTTTTATGATAGTTGGGATCGAACAATCCCCATACCAGCCAATAGTAGGGATTGGTGTCCAGGAAGCCTTTGCCCGGTTTAAAATCGTCCTGGTTCCATTGCTGGAAAACCATACGCTGGCTTTGATAACGAATAGCTTCGTCGTTAACTTCTTCCTGCGCATAGGAAAGGGAAAGCGCAAAGCTTAAAGTAAAAAGGCACAATAGTTTTTTCATGATATTGAGATTAAAAGGTTAGCAATAAAAAAAGGCGGCCTCTTAGGTCGCCTTGAGCATAGTTTGTGTTTGTCAATCAGGGGTTAGCTTGTAAGTATTTCGCGTTTTGAATAATTTGACTGACAAAGAATTTGTCTTTATTGATATAATTGGCATAAGGGTTAATTGAAGCAAAAATCCCCCGCTCTTTGGCCCAATACATAGCGCGCCAGGCACCATAGGCAAGACTATCCAATATTTGTAGTTCCTGGGTGACCTTCCGTAGCAGCTGGTCGCGGCCATTGTAATCCGCCAGGACATTATTACCTGATTTTAATACGTAGGCAGAAACATCGCTGACCAAGCTGACCGACCTCACTTTCATTTCGTTGGCGATGTTGGTAGCGAACAATAACAAATAAGGCTGTGCCTTTGCCAAATCCAGCGCCTGGTTCAAATAGCTGATCATATCAGCCGTTATCGTGCCCATATATTTTACTTCGAGGCCGTCCTTTAGGGCGGAATTCACATCTGCCAGCCCATTATAAATGATCGTTTGGGCCAATACGACAGAACCTACGTTCGTATTGATGTCCTGTATATTGGTATTGATCTTGCCGAGATACTGATTGTGCGCGGACTCCGCGCTGCTACGCACTGCCTGATTAGCCTCTACCGATGCGAAATATTGGGGGTCGAACACATACTCCTGTGCAAAGCAAGGTGAAAGGTAAAAGGCGAAAGCTGAAAGGAAAAGAAAAATAGACTTCATTGTTTAAGGTATTTGGCGTTTTGGATAATGCTCTCCGCCATAGATTTATCCACGTCGATATAACTCTGAAAGGGATTGATCGAGCGGAGCAGGGAGGATAAATTGGAATAGGTCAATGTGTTGACCAGGTTGCCGGATAGTTCTTGAATTTGACTTAGCTGCGTGATCACATAATCAAAGAGCAGTTTCCTGTCAGATGCTTTCATCTGGTTGACATCACCGATAGATAATGTTAAACCGGCCACATAACCCAACAGCCCTTCGGCTTTTTCAGTAAATTCAATCTCGGTCTGAACGCCTAAAAATGCCACCGCCGGGTTCTTCTCCACTAAAGCTACGATCTGCCCCTGATAATTGATGATCTGCTCGACCATCGGGGTCGCATAAATACCAATGTCCGCGATGTTGATCGCTGTGCCTAAGGTGTTGTAGCGTTGCTGCAAAGTGCGGTACATATTTTTAAGCTTCACCAATAAGGTCAGGTTGGCCTGTTCATTGGTGGTTACCGTAGCCTGGTTATTTCTTGCGTTGACCTGCTGCGTATGTTCATCCTTGGATTGGTCGATGAGCTGGTGCATACCGACTACATCAATGGTGCTTTGCTGACTGAAGGCTGAAAGGCAAAAGCATAAAGCGAAAAGCGTTATTATTATCCTCATTGCTTAATGTATTTAGCGTTATTGATGACATCATTGGCGATTTGCACATCCATGTTTTTCCAGGTCTCCCAAGGATTAAGAGAGGCCCATAAGCCTTTCATTTTTGCCCAGTACATCGCCCGCTGCATCCCGTAAGCAATACCCCGAAGTATCTCCATTTCACGTTCGATGTGGTTAAGTAGTTTACCCCTTTCACCGGCATCCATCAGGTTATTTCCACCCTTAAGCACAAAGGCGCTCACATCTGTCGCCAGCGTAACCGCTCGTGTTTCAAAATCCCGCGCGCCTTGTTCTGCGAATAGTAAAAGCGCCGGATCGGACTGCGCCAGGGTAGCCGCTTGCTCCACATCGCTGACGATATCGGTGCCGCAATCCGCGATCTCTTTTATCGTAGTGAGGTTACTAATCACTGAAGCGACCTGGCTTAAGCCGGTATAAATGTCATTCTGTAATTTATTGACGATCACCAATTGACCGGTTACCGCCAGTTGCCCTTTCTGGATCAAACTGAGGTTATTATTAGTCGTATTCAGTTGTCCGTTAATGAAGCTGCTGTTGACCAGGATGGCCGCCGAGGTAGTCGGGTCAACGACTAGTTCCTGTGCAGATGTTATATTAATAAAATAGCATAGCACCGCAAAAAAGCAAATTATATTTTTCATGATTAAAGATTATGTGGTTAGTGAATTGATGGGCCAGCCTTCCTGGTTCACCTTTTGTACAAACTCCTGCAGGGGCAGATCCAGCATTTTCATATCGCTGATAAAAGCGTCTAAACCCTTCGGGTAAGAGCCATAATAACCGGTGTAAATTTCAACCGCTGATTTTTCAGGTTTTTCCGTAGTATAGGAAAGATATTGTGCCATCGCTACCTCGACACCATAGACTTCACCGACCGAACCGCGCCGGATATACACCTCTTTAAAACGTCCCCGGCCTGCGGTGTTTTCCAGTTGATTGATGGAAAATATTTTTCGGCGTTCGGTTTCATTGATAGATAGGAGTGAGGCGATCTCCGAATAGTTGTCCTTAAACTTACTTTGATCCAATAGGATAATCGTATCGGAATTGCTAATGATACTATCTTTAACAATAGGGTTGCCGATAATGTCGCCTAACTCCTGCGTAACCTCGATGATCTCGCCCCAGAATTTGCGGACGGTCTTGTTTAAATACAATAAGAAATTGGCCATGATTGGTGATGCCAGGGCTTTCCAGGCTTCTTCCAATACCAATGTTTTCCGCTGCGATTTGCGCATCCGCATTTTTTGGATGAATACGTCCATGATGATGACGGTGACAATGGGAAACAAAATTTTCGACTCCTTAATATTGTCAATTTCAAACACAATAAAGCGCTCGCTGAACAGGGATTCGTCCGCAGATTGGTTAAGGATCAGCCCGTATTCGCCACCCCTGTAGAACTTTTTGAGCACATAGCGAAACTCGTCCAGGTCGAAGATAATCCGTTCTTCCTGCTTGATTTCCGGGATCTTCCAGAGCGCAAAATCATAAAAGCTATCGAAATTTAACTGGTCTATTGTGACCGGATGTTTAGCTTTTAAGCGGCTGACCTGTTCGCTCCTAATGGCGTCCTGGTACTTCTGCTCAAAGGCTGCCTGGAAAGGACTTTGCTGTTTTAATTGCAAATCATCCTTTTCTTGGGTAAGGCCATCCACCAGTTGCTCATCATTTTTGCTGAGCTCGCCTTCCGGTAGCAGCACCTCTAAATCGAACTCTTCAAAAGGGATAACTCCCGGCTCGTCCTTCATTTCTTCCAGCACCATTTTTCGGATGCCAAACATTTCCTTTTTGGAAAGCTGCGGCAATTTTTCCTGGTTAAAATATTGGTTATAATAAGCGCTGATCACTTGGGCGATCACATCGCGCTCTACGGGGCTAAAGATCCCGTCCGTTCCTTTCCAAAGCAGTCCGACCAGCGTACCCAAAAAATCCTTTTTCTCGATATTATATTCCGCCTCCGTGATCTGGAAGGGGTTCATGGTGATCGGCTTTTCATCGGTATAGGTGATATATTGCCCCTTATAATAAGAACATAAACCTGAATAGGAATGGCCGGTATCTACGATAACCATGTCCATGTTATAGCCCATGTATTGCTGGATCAGCGCATTCATAAAAAAGCTTTTTCCTGAACCGCTTGGCCCTAACACGAACTTATTCCTGTTATTGATGCGGTTGGCCCGCATCGGCAGGTCGGCCACATCAATACCCACCGGAATGCCCTGGCGGTCAGTAAACCGGATCAAAAAATCAGAGGGTTCATCAACAGGCATAGATTCCTTCAGGAAAAAGCAAAGCGCCGCGTCACAAGTGGTCTGGAACCAGTCATATTCTTTCAATTCCACGCCATTCCCCGGTAATGCACACCGATAAAGTTCCAGTTGGTTGTAACCATTTTTGCTGACAAGCACACCCAAATTGAAAAGGGCACTTTCAATATAATTTACCGCCTTTTGTAGCCGGTCATGCTGCGCCGCCACTACGATATTAAAATGGCAGTTGACGAGTAGCTGGCTCTCGCGGGCCACATCATTCAATAAAAGGTCAATATCCTCTACGCATAAATTATTGCCAGGGTCGGGAATGCCCGAATGCCTTTTCTTTTTGAGTTCCAGCTTTCTCAAGGCCGAAACCTGGCCCGGGATCTCAATGACCTGGTTATAGACCATCACTTCAAAATCCGGAACACTAAATAAAAAGGACAGGAAATCTACCGGGAACCCGCGTAAGGCCTCTTTATCATTCAGCTCAATATGGGTGCCTACCGAAGGCGGCAGGTCGATATTGTCTACATCTACTAAAGGGATACTCCGGATCGAACGGTCACCCATCCTGATTTCATTATCATTGGGTGCCAGGTTGTTCAGGACAACCGGCCCGCTAAAACTCATAGCTAATAGCTGCATTACCAGTAGATGTATAGCCCCTTCTTTCAGGATCACCGGCGAGGTATGCGCTGCCAGTAAAATGTCCATGACTTTATCGACCTGCTGCCGGAAATCGTGCAAAACCCTGGCATCAAATACATAAAAGGCCCCCTTGCGGACCTGCCTGGTAATAGTGAGGTAAGTAGCCACTTTGATGTACTCCCGGCCAGCAAAATGTTCGTTATATTTCTGCTGTAAATATTCACCGGATGGCTTTAAGGGATATTTTTCTTTGCTGAGAACGTCCTGCTTTTGCAGTAGGTAACCATCGCCCAGGATCTTGACAATATTGATCATCAGCGCATGGAACTCGTCATAAGCTGTTGCGGCTGCGGAGAACCTCGTCACCGGGTTCATGATCTTTATAATGACCGAACATTCACCGCCGGTGCCCACCAGCATGTCGATGTCTGCGTAATGATCGATGCCCACGTATGGAATTTTAAAAACTTGTTTTACGGCCATTGCGATTGATCCTCCTGAAATTGACCTGGTGAATAAATATGCCCTGCGGGCGGGATTTGTTGTGCAGACCCTTTTTCTGTTTTCCTGCGATATAGAAAAGGCCGCCGACGATGCTGCCGATGAGCACAATGGCACCCAGCCACATATTGACGAGTGACATAGTCAAGGCACCCAATACAAGGCCTGCCAGCAGGGAGCCTACGCCCCAATAGATATATTTTCCTTTGAAGCCGCGAAATACGAGGGGCTTTTGGAGCCCCTTGTATATGGGATATTTCTTAGCCATTAGGTCAAGCCAAAGAATGCCTTGATAATGACCGCAGAAACTACGAGGAACACGCACGAGCCGCCCCAACCCATTAATTCCTTGTTGATATCTTGGTCACCGCTGTTCCATTTCGAGTAGACACGTATGGCACCGACAATGCCAACAATACCGCCGATCACCAGGGCGATATTGGTTACGGGATCAACATAAGTTTTGAGCGACGATGTTGCCGTATTTAAACCAGTTACGCCGTTCTGCGCGTTGGCGATCTCGGTTATGCATAAAGAGAGCACCGCAGTCAGCGCCCACATTTTTTTAATTTTTTGATTCATTTTAGGGGTATTAAATTGTTTGGAAATAAAAAAGGCGGCCCCGTTTTCGCGGGAACCGCCAGGGGTTATCAGGGGTATTAAATTGCTTGGGTCAGATACCAAAAACAGCTTGCAGGAAAGCGCCAGCCAGCACCATAAAAAACGCGGCATAGAACCAGGCCGCGACTTCTTCGGTAATCCGGGGTTTGCCCATCTGCCAGTTGTGGGTAATGCGGACGGCACCGAATATGCCAAATATGGCAGCCAGCACCAGCGAGCAATCCATCGCTGAAAAGAAGGATGAGGCAAGACTTTGCTGCGCCTGCTGCATTTCATCAAGACCAGGTTGGGCAAGCGCCCCCAATGCCAGCATGCAGCAGCAAAAAATCAATAAATTTCTTCTCATCTTTTAAAAGCTTACGGACCGGGTATAAATAATAGCTTCCTGCTTGGCCAGCCTGAACAGGTTGTCGATGACTACACCGCCGGAGCCGATCACTTCCGGTTCATAATTCCGTTTCACCGGTTCATCCAGCCTGGTTTTGTTGTTGTTTGCTGTTTCAGCTAAGGGTGAAGCCGATAATTGGGTGGGGGTAATTGCTTCCGAGAATGTCAATTCATCGGTAAGAGCATTCGCTGCCGGAGCGCGTCCGCCTCCGGCAACATCAATCAGGATGACAGCCAGGTAATACAGGAGGTAAATTCCCGCTACCCATAATAAAAAGTGTAACCAGTTCATTCGTTAAGTTTTTGAAGAAATTGTTTGATAATTGTTTTGAGTTCGGGGTGCAGCCGTAAAAGTTCGCTAATAGAAAAGGCCACCATTTTTTGGATTTCGACACCTGTCGCCAGCTTGAGCTGGTTAAGGATTAGTAACGTATGTTCATCCAGGCGGACATGAACCAGCTTGTCATGATCGCTGTTGTCATAGCTTTTGATACGGTCAAGGATCTCATTGTATTCCGGGTCGCGCTTTCCGCGAAAAAATTTCCAGCTCATAGCTCTAGTTTTTCTAAGTGATCTTTAATGATGGTTTTGATTTCCGGGTGTTTGTCAAAAAGCTGCTTTACTGCATAGCACATGAGGCGTGTTACTTCAATTCCTGTTGCCATCTTGAAATGGTGCAGCATTTGGGCCGTCTGTCTATCGAAGCGGGCATGTACCAGGCTTTTGTTACCGTTAATGTCAAATCCCCGCAGCAATTCAATGATCTGCGGGATTTCAGATGGTTTTGCCGCTTTCTTCTTGGGCGCAGTTGTTCTCTGTGGTGTGTCTGGCTTGGCCATACGGTTTCTCAACTGATCGGCAAGGGTTTTAATTTCGTTCATAAATTGGGTTGGATATAGTCTTGAAAGATTTGCTCGAAAACCGGCACGATCACCGCCTGTACAGCCAATGGTGTTTGAAAAGTATTTGTCCGTTGAAAATCGATGCGGTCAGCAATAGCCGTTGTTACGATGCCGATCTGCTCCAATGCCTCATTGACATCTACTTTAATTTCGTATTTCACATTCGCTTTGATCCGATTGGGCACAAATAATAGCTGTACTTTAGGATTAATCTTTTTAAGCACTAAGGCAAAAGGCACGGTAGATTCAAAGCTGAACTCATCATAGGAAAAGGGGCAAACAGCTATATCCGCAGCTTTAAATACCCTAATCAGCCCATCGTCGTCCAACTTGCCCGGCAGGTCGATCAGTACGATATCCTTCGGGTTCTTTTTTATAGTTTCCTCCATCATCGGGAAATGCTGCAGGCTGTAGGCCAATACCTCGTAAAGCTCTTCGTTCTCCAGTATCTTTGCCTTCTCAAACTTCTGCGAAATAGACTGTTGATAATCCATATCCAGCACGGTGACCTTACAGTTTTTGGTTTGGGTCAGGTAATTAGCCAGCAAAAGGGTAAGCGTACTTTTCCCTGCACCCCCTTTCTGGTTTCCGATAATAATGACCATGAAATAAAAATTTGATTGTAATTAACGTGTATTGGTGCGGGCCTTCTTTTTGCGCCTGCGATTCCGGCCATTGATAGCCTCATCATCGACATCCGGCGCAATGTAGACTTCAGGGATATGATAATACTGCCGGTAAACTTCTTCGTTCACCTCTCCCAATTGGCTGAAATATTCCACCATTACCTGGTGATCTTTTTCGTCCAGCAGTTCATCAGTATCTATAGACATACCCGTACCCGGATCATGAATGGTAAAATGCTCCCCCTTGCGGATAATTACCAGCCCCTGGTGCTGCAAACCCTGCTCGAGATCAGGATAATTGTATAAAGTGGCTTTTAAAATAGCTGCATAGTAATCGTGAAATTCATTACCTAATGTATTATGGAATGCGTTCTGATCAGCGGAAAGATCGTTTTCCTCACGAACAAATCCTTTAAACCCCGGTACTGCCAGCAATTCTTTTAAAGGCATGATCTCACCACCCTTAAATACCGATCTTTCGGCGTGGTCAATGATGGTATAACCATACGGTAGCTTGTCACCGGAAGCATGAAAGATCAAATCAATCCCGAACTTTTGTTTCAGCCGGGCTGAAAATTCGGAAGTATAACCGGTTCTGCCTTTCGTTAAATCCGTTGCATATAAACCGGCATACTTATGAAATAACGCTTTTAGCTGCACTTTCCTGTTATGATCTGGTTGGTTGTTTTTCAGCCTTTCCTCTACCAAATGCAGATCAACCTCACCCTGCTGCTTCCCGAATTTGATAACCTGAAATTTCCCTGCCACCTCTTTTAGCACATATGCTTTGCTCTCCAGGATCATCATGAACTGTGCCCTGGTAGCAAACTGGTAGGTTAACGCTTTTTCGGTGTCAACCTTTGCGGTATGCTTTTCATCAATGCCCAATATTTGATTGAGTTGTTGAATAGCCCTAATGTTTTCAAAGCTGTCGCGGATCTTTTTACCCTGTTTGCCGACCCTGGTGGTGACCATGTGGACATGCCTGTTATTTGTATCGTGGTGATAAACGATGAGATAGGGCTGTCCGCCATAACCCATAGCCGCCAGCCATTGTTCCGCAATTTCGGTTAGGGCAAACTTGTCATAACTTTTGCCTTCTGCTGAAATAACCGCATGAAACTGCGGGAATTTAACTGCCTTGTTGGTAGCCGAAATCATTTTCAGGTAATTCTTATAATCCTCCGGCCTTAATTTGTGGAGCCCTTGTAATGGACCGAAACCGGAAACTTTCATCAGCTCACCCTTTGCCTTGTCCATTTTATTGGTATTATAATTTACAGCGGGGAAGGACGCGGACTTTTCAGGCCGTGGAATTATTTTTACGATCACGAGCGAGCGATTTTAGAACGGGTTACCGGATAGCAGGCTATTTCAGAACCGGCGATTTTGGAATCAGTTGCTTTCGAGCCAGTTATTTGAAAACGGGTTATAAAGGAAATGAGAGCGGGTTAGCTGATAACCAATTATCCCGGAACGAGCTACTTTTAAACAGGTTACTACAGAGCCAGTTCTTAAGTAATTCGGAGCAGGTTATGAAATAACCGGTTCTGACATCTCCGGTTCCAAAAGAACCCGTTAGTAAATAACGGGCCCCTTATAAATCATTGAGATCTTTCTCGATTCTCCGGTAACCTTCGATCCATCGCAATACTTCCGCATCTTCACAGTATTTTTCAAGCCGGAACTTCGCAATGATCTTTGCCTGTCCCTGTTCATAACCCCTGTGCCAGCCCGAACCCGTCGCTTCATGGTAATAATAAGTCGGGTCAAATGGGCGGATACAGCCTGAAACGTATTTTAAATAGGAGAAGTATAGGTATCTACAGCCGTAATAGATCATCAGGGCATAGATTACCGTTGACAGGTTGATAGTTATGTTTATCATAATTAGTGTGGTTTATTTAGCTAAATCCCTAATGATCCGCCGGAGGGCTATTTCCAAATTTTTCTGGTGATTGATATAATCCTCGAAAAGCAGGTTGAATCGTTCTGCCACTACTGGAGAAAGCTTACCCGACTTGTCTAAGACATTGGCATATTTAGCCAGTTGGTTAATGTTATTCCCGCACCGGCCCAATTCCGCACCTATGCCGTCAAGCAAGCCGATTAATTCTTTCGCGTTAATGATTGTAAGCTGTGCATCTTTTAGTAGCCGGTTTCGAACCAGATCGGTTTTCCGGACACCTAGCGTCTTTTCAAGCGCAATGACGATGTTGTACTCATCTTCGGTAAAACGTGCATCTATTTTTTTAACCCGCTTATCGGTTGTTTTTGCAGGCCTCCCTTTCCTTGCCGTATGTTCTTTCATAAGAGAAAACGAGTTGCGAGTTTTCGATACTCCCTAATCTTCCGCGCAGGCACGTAGCGGAAGTTTAGGGCAAGATTGTGAGTGGCTGACAAATTACGACGAAGGAGTTTTTGTCGGACACGAACACATCTTGCAAGGATAAAAGACAAAAGGTAGCCTGTTATTTTAAACGTGATTTTTAGGGATATGCCTTTACCTGGAAAGATGATATGTATTCAATCCGGCTATGATTTTATCGTTATAATCATTATAGCCTTCATATACCGACGAGCCATCTATTGTTTGCGGGATGGCTTCAATAAAGGTTTTGGTGGCTTTTCGTCCTGTTTTGTCATGATCAAAGTAAGCTATGACTTTTTCAAAAGCCTGAGCTTTGCCAATGCCTTGCTGAAGCAAAGAAAGCGAGTTCAAAACGAGCACGCTATCTTCTGCGAACGGGTTATCAGCGAGCCAGCTGAGGTAGTCCATAAAGCCTTCAAAGACCACGAGCAGGTTTGGATGGCCGGGAATAAGACTCGTCGCCTTGTGGCCCAGGCAGCCCTTATAATCATGGATACTTCGGATTTCCCAAGAGCCAGTTTCATTTTGCCAACCGGCGGCGAAAAAGTGTTTTCGGTTTTTTTGTTCGTCTTCGACGTAATAATAAACCTCTTTGAGCCTGCCCTGTGCCTCTCGCCAGATTCCCCGATTTTGCAGGTATGCGGTAATTGAACTGTTTACGCCCAAATCTTTAATGTCAAGAATTTGATAATTAGGTTGTTTTACAATTGGCCGCTTGGGCCTGGCTTCAGTTTTTGCCGGTAGGGTAGTGGCGGTAGTGTCAACGATCTTTTGCAACACTTCCTGGAATGAAGAACCAGGCCAGTATAATAAACCAAAATCAATAATATTTCCGCCATTTCCTTCGCCGTGATCGTACCATATCCCCATTTTGTCATTCACTGAGAAGGACGGTGTGGTATCGGAATCGCGCAGCATGCTCAGGTAGATATGTTCCGCTCCTGTTTTTCTGCAATGCAAGTAGCCAAGGCGGGTGAGCAAGTCAACGATGGATACATTTTCCTTTACATCTTTTGCTTTAATGGTTATACTCATATAATATTAGGGCATAAAAAAAGGGAGCATTTGGCTCCCTTTTATATATTATATGCTCGGAATTACTCACCTCAGTTCCTACGAACCGGACTCACGTCTGCCATTGCGCTTTCGCCATTTTGATATAATCTCAGCTTCGCAATATTTCCTGTTGCTAACAGGTTAATGCTTCATTCCCCGATGTCAAAGACCGCAGGATCAAGCGAAAAAATTGTTGCTTGACCGACGGTACAAATGTTCGGAGACGTGGGGTTTTTAGTGGGTTTTACGGAGGTTTGAAACCTCGAATAAATTATAACTATCTTATTATTAATTATTTGATAAATCGGCAACGGAGGCTATATACCAGTAATTTATGCAGCCATTGTCGGATAAATGTTGTTTATAGCCTATTAAATAGCTCCAGCTTCGCAAAAAAATCGCCAAACATCAAGCTGGTATCAATATGTTGATATACCCTGATTTTTCTGCCGCCGGGATTTAATTGATAAATACCAGAGCTGCTAATGGTGGGGCAGGGCTTATTCACATAATCGCTGGATGAGGGGTCCGGTTCGAAAGAGGATTGCAGGGCGGTTAATAATACCAGGGGGCTATCGCCCAGGATATATGTTTCGCCAAGGTTCAGCTTGTACTTTTGCATCCTCACCATCAAATTTTCAAGGGTATTGTAAAGGTATTTGCCTATTTCACCGTTGGGCTTAATTTTTAGTACCAGTTCTGAATAAGGCAAAATCGCCTGCCTGTAAACGTTGCGGGGCAACTGCCATAAGTTGATCTGGCTCCGGTTGAACACCGCTCTTGCCGCATAAATGTCGATATTCAGGTTATACTCGACTGGAGAGGCATTAGGCGGCGGCAAGGCAAGGTCACTGTATTCTGGACCGCCAATCCATATCAATGTTAGTTTTCCTGCAATTTCCGGCTTAGTCAAAGCTGCTGAAGCAATTTCGGTAAGGCCTGCGCCGCATAGTACGTATAGCGGCAATTTGGTATCGGTCCGTAATGCCTCTTTAATAATAAAATCAACGGCATCGCTCTTTACCGGCGTACTGTCGTTTTGCATGCCGGAATTAGAGCCGGCTATCACGGGTATCTTGCCATCCATTTTCATTACCGACAATAATTCACGGGCTTTTTTTGCGGCATTGTCTGCCTGGGTTTTGGACGGATCGAACCCATCGTGAGCGTTCAGGTGCGTACCTATAATAGCTCTGATTTCCACCGAGGGCGACAAAAGCAGGTGGGTTAACTGGAAAAGGCCATCAGGGTCACCGCTAAAATCATTGTCAATAATCACACGCATACGTGGTGTTATTGGATAAGCTGTTTGGCAAAAGGCAAAGAGCGGTGACATGAACAATAGGATGAATAAGGCAATACGAAAAGGCTTCATAATTAATAGCTGGCTTTTGTTGAAACAAAGCTAAATGAAAATAATAGTAAATACGGAGATGATATTGCGGGCACTGCCAGCAATATGCCATCCTTTACAAAGCCGCTTTACGAAAGTAAAGCGGTTTTGTGGCTTAGGTGGTGCGGTGGTAGCACCAACCACAGCTGGAAATCAGGAATCTGTGTTGTTCTGTTTATCCAGAAGTTCAATTTTTGATTTCCACCAAAAATGTTTTAATTAGGTCTATTAGCTCATCGGGCTTTTCTGATTGGAGAAAGTGCCCACACTTTTCAATTTTGCAAAGCGTTAGATCTGTTGTTAAAGGAGGTAAAGCATCTTTAATCATTTGATACCCTGATCCACCGACGCCTAAAACCGGCACTTCAATCTTTTTATATTGTTTGTTGTCCTCAATGTCTGCAGCAAAAGCTTTATACCAACCGTTAGAAGCGCGAATACCAGATGCTGTATTATACGTTCTTGCATAAACGGAGCGGTCAAAAGCATTTACTGCATCAGGGTTAATCGATAGCCCGTCAAAAACTGAGTCGAGAACAAAAGAAATTCGGCCTTCAAGTATTTTTTCTGGCAACTCATTAACTTGGTTAAATGCAAGCCACCACGGATAGAATGACCCGGGAATGGGAAGCATTGGCAATTTGTATATGGATTCATCTATAGGAGGAGTATCCATGACGATCAAACTGGCAGTCAATTCAGGGTATAATGCTGCGAAACTGTAAGCGACCCCTGCGCCAATGTCATGTCCGGCAATATGTATCTTCCCTAAACTTAATTTTCTGACCATTTCCGCCACATCGGATGCCATCTCTTTTTTGCGGTAACCTGATTCAGGAGTGGATGAAATTCCCATTCCACGAATGTCCAGACTGATTACAAAAAAATGTTTAGCCAGTTCCGGCATGATCTTATGATAAGACCACCATGTTTCGGGCCATCCTGGCAAAAAAACTAATGGCTGACCTTGTCCACCCTCTACGTAATGCAAAGTAATGCCGTTTACCTGAACTTCTTTACTTTTAAAAGAACCAAGGCTTACCGCAAGTTCGTCATCATTTGGGAATTGTGCGTTTTCCATTTTATTCATAGTCAACTTGTTTTTTTATTTTAGAATTATGCCAATACTTCGAGCAAAGGAATACCATGCATAACGTTTGATATCATTTATATCGACATCACCTGATGCCATTGCAGTAATGGTCGTGCTGATCATCCCATCAAACAGAAAAAAGACCCAATGAACGGTTATCTCTTTGTTAATAACCCCTTCTTTTTGCAGGGCAATAATGAGTTCACGCCACTTAACTTTTACATTATCATTTAAATCGTCTTTGTCATGGTCACTAAAAAGCTTAGGTTGCTCGCGCTGTTGTAGATTGTTTAAAAAAGCATATTTGTAATTGCAATCAATGCCAGCATACAACATTCTTTCCAATTGTTTCAACGGCTGCCGCTCACTATTATATGCAAGATTCATTGCTTCTTTACAAATCAGCATCATTTCCTTTTTACACGCTAAGATAAGTTGATCACGGTCTTTATAACGCCGGTATAACGTTCTTCGATTTATCCCGGCCTTGTCAGCGATGACATCTAAAGCCGCTGAAAAATCGCCACTCAAGACTTCTATTGTTGCTTGTAATATATGTTGATCGCTAACCATATACAAATATATGTAAATGTCTCAATATTGAGACATTTATTTAAAAATTAAAAAAAAATACAGAGTATCTTTATTTTCTAAACTGACCAGCGGGGAACAAATAATGCAGGATATCGACTTTATAGATCTTACGAAAGGGAGGATGGGTTTTAACAATATTTTAAAGCTATCCCCAAACTGGACATAATTCGAACCACTTGGTGGAACAATTGAAGATTTTAAATGATTTGCAAGCAACATGAAAGGGATCGATTCCTCTATGGACTACAAAGCCGCTTTACAAAGGTGGGCCGGCTTTTTGGTTGCTATAAGTGAATATTAAGGCATAACTTAATTTACCTGCTCACTGTTTTTTTACAATTACCCCGGCATCTTTAACACAACGGATACTGAAAAGATGAGCTAAACCTACCCGATTTTTACATATCCTGCTATCACCCATTCGGAATAACCGACTGGCAACGTGATTGTCTTTGTCGAGGGTCGATGTCCAATAATTCGCTTCCCCGCCTTCGCCTTTGTATCTACCCTGGCCCCAAAATCCGCCAAATACAATATTCATTTTGGTAGCACCACCGCTCATAAAATTAGCTGCTATATTGCCGCGGTACATGTCTTTAGCTGTATCGTCCTTACTCATGCCCGCGTTGTATTCCAATTCCTCCCACTCGGCATCTGTAGGGACATGCCATCCTTTCGGACAGTCGAGCGAAAGACCACCATAATTGTATAACATCCCATAAATGGGGCCGTTTTTAGGATCATTATTATAATTCAATGATTGCGGGGTTTTATAATTCAAGTTTTGAGCCATCCAGGTTTGCTTGCCCAAGGTTACGGTTTTATAAACCTGGCCATCTCTTTCATCTTTAAAAGATCCTGTTATTGGCTTAACACGCATAGATGCCACTGACGCAGGTTGCAATACATCTCCCACATGTCCACACAGGGGAACATCTGAATAGGGTGTTACACGTACTTTTACCCATTTATAGGTAAGTCCATCGGTTGGGTCAACAAAACTTTCACTTTCGGTAGATGGTTTCATCGGGACACCTATACCGGGCAGGGGTGTTTTTTGAATACCTACATCAGGCTTTTCCTCCTTATTAATAGTAATACAGGATGTTAGTAATATTGGAAATAATAACACTAATGCTTTTCTCATAGTAACGTTTATTTTACGGGGGCACTTAAATTTTTGGTCTCCGCAGGGTTTCTAGAAAGTGCGCCCTTTATCTGTTCTTAACGAAACCAAGACCAGATTTGATGATATTGTTTTACTAATCAGTACCGACCTTAAGTCATTTGGTTTTTCCATTGGTGATAAAATTTAAGTTAATGGTTGTCGTAAAGATATATCGGAGAAACATACCACGATGGACCATTGAGCATTTAATCATGCCCCAAATGTTCAAATCCATTAAAAAAAACTAATATTTATGCGTGTGTCGTTATTTAGCGCCTATTTGTATACTAATATGTAACAGGTAATTATCTTGAAAGACAAGTTTTAAATTGATATAGAGAACGAGGTAGGTTTTCCTGAACAGCAAAACTCTTTTGGAAAAATATTATTGGTTGTTTACAGTTGATCTTAAGAAATCAGGCTATGTATCTCCGACGAGAATCAAACTTAATCCCCAAATCGCTGAATTTCAATATTTTATAGTGGTTTAAATTCTGTACTCACCGAATTACTCACCGCTTTTTTTTGATACAGATTAATTGCAAATCTTATGATATAAAGATAAACAACTTTTCGTTAATTTTTTTGAATTTCAATCACAATTTGAAGTCAAATACAATATTTATAACACTGAGTTTGTTTCGATAATTACATCTTCCGATTTATCAGGATCACCAAGAGATCCGGCTTTCATTTTTAAGTAGGGCTCGTGATACTGGTCATAAAAGCGTTTCTTATAATCTTTATAGCTACTTACCGCTCCAAGTTTATGCATGAATTTAATGTAGTACCAGGCAAGGTCAACCTGGTGGGACTTAAACCCACTACGCGCACTTTTGGGATACAAATGGTGGTTATTATGCCATTCACCTGCAACGATGCCAGGCCACAACTGGTTAATGGATTTGTCGTTTTCACTGAAGTCGGTGCCTTCCCGCTGCTTATCTTTGCCTTTGGCATGGCCTTCGTAATTAAATGTGCGCACACCCACTGCCCAAAATCCTGCCGCGCCAAAAAGGCTACAGGCCAATGCGTGGCCACCAATCAGGTAAAATACAAGATACCAAAACGACCAGTTCAATAGCCACGATGTGATCGCGGATGTCGGATTTACATAAGACCCCCATTTCAAATATTGGGCATAAGTATTACCCGTTACACCCGTATGCTGCATCAGGAGTTTCACGCGATTGTAATCAGCCTCACTCAAATCTTTTGCAATTGGCTGGTGATTGACATCTGCCAGGAAACAGTATAAAAATCCGGCTTGAGCATTATAGGGATCACCTGGTTGATCTGATTTCGCATGATGCACATGATGGGAAATCACGTAGATTTCCTCCGGGATGACATTTAAAGTCAAATTTTGGGTAAAGAAGCGCCAGAAAGGATTACGGAACTTGTAAGCGCCATGGGTACAATAGCGGTGATGCCAGATGGTACCGTGCGTTCCCATAATAATCATACTATAAACAAAGGCTGCTAACAATGTCCACCAATGTAAATAACTGGTAAGGAAAAGCAGAAAAAAAGGAACGAGGCAAATTACCTTGAACCAGCTAAAGAATGGTAACCAATTTTTTCGGTCTTTAAAAACATTCAGCCTGCTAAAAAACTCCTTAAATATTTGTCCTTTCGTTGGCTTAACCAGGTTACCGTTGGCATCTTGCCATCCATAAGCCGGGCGCTGCAATACGTGATCTAAAAATGGCATGGTGTTTAAAAATTAAATTATAATTATGCTATAGCTTAACGTCAATCCTTATGTATTTCAAATCGAGGCGCAATGATAGCAAGCCGGGTTTTGAAAAAAAAATTTAATTACAAAAAAAATGCGCAAAAAATTACTGCTCAAGGCAGGGTAAGATTTTATTGAAAATTTAACTTACGAATCCTATGGGCAGGAGATTTAACCCGGATTCCATTAATGATATGTGATCAAAGAAAAGAGGATGATTGCTCATCTATACAAGCGAAAAACCGGAAGATTGTTTCGTATTTATGTTTTGAGGTAGAATTTAACCATGCTGAGGTTAACAGAAAATTAGAAAGGGCTGATGATTCAGCCCTTTCTTTAAATCTAATTTCTAAAAATTTATTTTAGTTCTATCTGGCGGCTCGCCATTTTAGCTTCTTCTTTTTTTGCAATATCCACTTTCAGGATACCATCTTCATAAGCCGCTTCGATGCGGTTATGGTCGGCCTGTTCAGGTAAAGTAAACGAACGGACGAAAGATGAATAACTAAACTCACGTTTAGCATAACGTTTGTTTTCTTCACTGTTTTCAGTTTGGTTTTCAACAGTGATATTTAACACATTCCTATCCAAACTGATCTTAAAGTCCTGCTTCTTCAAACCAGGCGCAGCAAGATCTACGTGGAAATGATCTGCGGTTTCGCTGATGTTAACGGCAGGTACGCGGGTTACCATGCGGTCATTAAAAAATGTGTCATTAAAGATTGATTCAAAAACGTCATTAAAGCCTGGCAATAATGCGTTCGCTCCTTTGTTGTTGTTAAATTTAACCAGTGTCATGGCTTTCTTTTTTTAATGTTATAATTTAATTTGTAACTGAACATTATAATACAACTTGAATACCAATACGTCAAAACCGTAAAAATTTCAGTTTGGGACTGAAAATATTTCAGCCCTGATGTCATTTTTTCAGAGACTGAAGTTTTTGAATATGTCCCTTGTAATGATACGGATGTTATAAGTAAGATCATCCAGCGTGCAATGCAATATTTTTACAGGAAGGGGAACACCTGCCTGTACTTCAGTAAAATCCATGTATAAAATAAAATTTTCCGATAGCTCATCCGTGCCTTTAAACTGCTTTACTATCGCCATTGCCTGTTCGCGGTCAGACCCAAGATCAAAGTTGCCGTACGTTTCAAATCCGGCCGGCGTTTTCATGTGAAGTGAAATTTGAAAGTTAGTTTCCATCGCTTTTTAATATTTAGGAAACGCTTACAAGTCTTGGTCCAATTCCTTCTCAGCAACCAAATAAAAATTAGTTATCAAACCATTTTTCAAAAAGCCAATTGTTCAGGATATCTCAAATACTTTTAGGTGGTGCTATTAATTTATGGATGTTTTAAAAAGTGCTTACTACACACAGAGCATCAACATGTTTCCCAAAAACTCAATTTAAAGGAAGTGTAAATTTAAAAGTGCTGCCTTTTCCGAGTTCGCTTTCTGCCCATATCTTACCATGATGCCTGTTGATGATCTCGGCGCACAAATATAGCCCTATACCGAAACCGGCAATTTTTTCTGTTTCCTTGCTTTCCACCCTATAATGCGGCAAAAAAAGTTTTTGGATATCCGTTTGCGCTATACCTAATCCCTGATCTCTGACACTTACTTCAATATAGTTATGTTGCAACACGCAAGCTATTTCAATCTGCGCGGTTTTCTCCGAATATTTCGCAGCGTTGCTGAGCAGATTTACCACAACCTGTTCTATTTTTTCCCGGTCAGCATTAACATTTACTGCCGTGCAGGGATTGATTACAATATGATGAGCAGATGTGATAAATAAGGTTTCCTCAACTACTTCATTGATCAATACATCAAGCCTGAATTCTTCTTTTTTCAGGTGTATCTTACCGGCCTCGGCACCGGACAGGTTAAGCAAGCTGTTGATCATATTAAGCATTTTTTTGACCTGCTTATCCACTTTTGACAATGCCCCTATGGTGAAATTATCTTTCTGTTTCTTAGCCCAGTTATTCAGCATCTGAACATAAGCCTTCAAAGCGGTAAGCGGCGTTTTCAACTCATGACTAACCATGCCAATGAATTTACTCCGTCTGAGGTCACTTTGCTTCTGCTCGGTAATGTCCATGATGATCCCCGAGAAATAGCTGCTATTTGCGGTTGTGCTACTAAAGCCTCCGGTTACGCTCAACCATCTTTGTTTATGTTCGTCAAGACCAATTATGGGGTACTCAATGTAAAGGGCGCTGTGTTTCTTAAAAGCATTTTCAATCGCTTCCGTTACACTTTTCCTGTGTTTATCCACGACTTTTAACATCGCATCCTCAAAAGACATTTCTTCGCCAGGCAAAAAGCCGAAAAGTTCCCTGGTACGTTCCGAGGGAAGGAATTTTCCGGATGCGGGGTCCATGATCCAGATACCGACATTCGCAGAATCAAGGGCGATCTCGGCTATATCTATCTCATGGAAAGGCTCGGGGAGATCTGAATTACAATTCTCTTCAGGAAACTCGTTCACGCCACTGTCTTTATTCATTATCAATCCTTAAATGCAATTGTACTGCAAAAATACTTTATTTAAATAATACATGAATTTTATCCATAATGGATCATTAACATACTACTATGTAGTTAAACATATAAACGAGTCTTAAAATTATTTCTTGCTCTTATTAATTATTTTATAAATATCTAATCTTCTGTCTTTCAGGTTCCTGACTGCGCCGAAATTATGAAGTTCTTTTAACAAATCTACGTCCACATCGGCTATCAAGGTTGTTTCGGTATTAGGTGTGGCTTCCGCTTTGATACCATTACTTGGGAAAGAAAAATCCGAAGGCGTAAAAACGGCTGACTGCGCATATTGTATATCCATGTTATGAACTTTAGGTAAATTCCCCACACTGCCCGCTATAGCAACATAACATTCGTTTTCGATAGCCCTTGCCTGTGCGCAGCTTCTAACCCGTGTATAGCCATTTTGCGTGTCGGTCATAAAAGGAACAAAAAGAATTTGCATACCCTGTTCTGCCAACAATCGAGGCAGTTCCGGAAATTCTACGTCATAACAGATCAATATCCCAATCTTACCGCAATCCGTGTCATAGGTAGTAATTTGATCCCCACCGACCATTCCCCAGGCACTTTGTTCCGCCGGTGTTAGGTGAATTTTACGGTACATTTCATAAGAACCGTCCCTGCGGCAAAGATATCCTACATTTTGCAGCACTCCGTTTTCCAGATAAGGCATACTACCTGTTATGATATTAATGTTATAACTGATGGCGTACTCCATAAATTTGTCGCGCAAAGGAATAGTGAAGTTTGCTATCTCTCGCATCGCATCTGACCCGCTTAAATGATTATAAGCCGTCATTAACGGCGCATTGAACAATTCCGGGAACAATACAAAATCACTTTGATAATCGCTTATCACATCTACAAAAAATTCGATCTGCTCGCACAGCGATTCCATATTCTCAAATGGGCGCATTTGCCATTGCACTAATCCTAATCGGATGATAGATTTTTTGGAGTTGATATGTGCAGCTTCCTCGTTGTAGTAAATATTATTCCACTCCAATAATGATGCGTATTCAAGCGATTGCGTATCTCCGGGTAGATAGCCTTTTAAGATTTTCCGTACGTGGAAATCGTTGGCCAATTGAAAAGATAAAGTCGGATCATGGATCTCTTTACCTTTTACTTTCTCCAAATAGGCTTTTGGTGTCACTTTATCAGCGTAGTCTTTATATTTTGGGATACGCCCTCCGGCGATTATTGCCCTAAGGTTATGCCTCTCGCATATTTCTTTACGTGCATCATATAACCTTCTCCCAATACGCATACCCCGGTGGTCGGGATGAACAAAAAAGTCAATGCCATATAATACATCGCCATCTTTATCATGGGTTGAAAATGTATAGTTGCCAGTTATTTGTGCATAGGTATGGTTATCGCCAAATTTGTCGTAATCCACGATCAGCGAGAGTGCACAGCCGGCAATTGATCCGTTGACTAATATGCAGATCTGGCCCTCAGGAAATATTTTAACCAATTCGGTTATATGTGGTTCTCCCCAATAGGAAGCGCCTTCCCATTCGGCGTATGCTTCAATCATCGAAGCTTTTAAGCCTAAATAATCGTCTTTGGTAAGCGTTCTTAATTCTATCTTAAGATCTTCGTTCTTAATTTCTTTTTCCATTTTCATGATTAGTCCTCTCTGCGAGGGTGAATATAAAAGTGCAGATCGGAATTTAAATTAAAAAAAAAACACCTTCCGTTTAAGGGAAGGTGTTTTTCACAATAATTTTAAATATATAGTGTATTAAGCTACTTTTACATTTACTGCGTTAGGGCCTTTACGGCCTTCTTCTACATCAAAGCTAACCACGCTATTCTCACGAATGTTGTCGATTAAGCCTGTAGAATGAACAAAAATCTCGCTTCCACCATTGTTTGGTGTGATAAATCCGAATCCTTTTGTTTCATTAAAAAATTTTACTGTTCCTTGTTGCATTATATTGATTATTAATAAGTCGACAATGTAGGTATAAATAATGGCATATTTTCTTTTTGGTAAAAATATTTAACGAGAATTAAATTGGGACTAATTTAAAAAATGCAAAAACAAAATATTTCTTTTGCAGTTTAGTAGCCGAAGTTCTGATTTAACGGGACGATATTGCGAAACAAACTTTTATATTATTTGAACTATGAAAAATCCATTTAAAAAAAGTGACCACACCGTACTCATCGCCGGAATCGCAATCGCCAGTGTTGCTGCAGGCGCTTTAGCCTATCTTTTTCTGTCCGAAAGCGGCAACGAAACCCGGAAAAGCCTCAAGAAGAAAATTAAAGAAATCGCTAAGGATGCCGCAACCGACATCATCCAAAAAAAGGCCAAACTTTCTAAAAAAACAAGTGAGGCTGTAGCTGACGAAGCCGTCAAATAGCTTTTCAAATTATAAAAGACATCGTGAAAAATCAGGGTGTCTTTTATAATTGCATGTAGAAGTTCAAAAACGGGTGTTTACTTAAAGAGGCACATCGGCAATTTTTATTGAACAAATTTTCTCTATTAGCTATTAAGGTTTTGGCTGCTTACACCATTTTAACGGGTGTGAAATGTTAAAATTAATTTATTTGCCTAAATGGCAGAGTGGGAAAAGGCTTTGCTATGCACATGGGAGAACGTTATGTCTAAAAGAATACTCGTAATTGACGATGATGAGGATATTTTGGAAATCCTGCATATCGTTTTCAAGGAAGAAGGTTATGAAGTAATATTATCTAATACCGGTGAAGCCGCTGAGCACATTCAAGTGATCCATCCTGATTTGATTTTATTGGACGTACGTATTGAAGGATCAGCTAAAAGAGGTGATGAAATATGCGCAGAACTAAAAGAAATATATAAGGAGGAAAAAATGCCGGTCATATTGGTATCGGCTGAAACTGATCTGGAAGTACTGGCCAATCAATGCGGAGCGGATCATTATATCAGCAAGCCATTTGATATCTATCAGTTATTGATGCAAGTCCAAAAGTTCCTGGTGTAATCCATGACTATAGCATTATTTCACTGACAATATTTACCGCGACCCGAAATTTTGCCACTTTCATATATTTGAAATTTATGTTGATCCGATGGAAGAAAATCCCAAGAACCCAAAAGAAGTTAAAAAAATCAGTTTCGGCCCGAAAAATTACATACATTCTTCCTTTATCATGAATCACTATCGCCGCGATACTTGGTTATGGCAACCCGAAACTCGCTCGTCGCGATTACCTCGTCTCATCTGCGGAATGGGGCTCCCGCTTTTTATTCATCAACAACCTCTTCCATGGTAAATTAAATAAGCTATCATGCTTTTATGATTTCTGTCAGCAATTCAGCAATTTTGACTGGTGACAAAATAAAATGGGTCTGCCCTGTAGATATCGCAGACTCCGGCATAGAAGGGTATTGAGCCGTAGCAGGTAATTGTGCAATGGTTATCCCGCCTTTCAAATTTACTTGCTCGGCTCCAAGTGAGCCATCTCCGTCCAGGCCGGATAGGATTACGCTAACCGCCCTGCTTCCCAGGTTAAAGGCCATGGATTTGAATAAAATATCAACGGCTTTATTTACTGTTTCATCATGTCTTCTTTTCCTCAATATAATTGATCCTCCTTCGATAGTCATCATTTGGCCTTCTGCCAGAACATAAATCACATGATTTTCAATTACTTGTTGGTGTGTGGCTACCACCACCTTCAGCGAGCTTGATTTTCGCAGCCGCTCTGCCAATAAGCTCCTATGGGCAGGATCAAGATGCTGAACAATTAAAAAGGCCGCATTAGCCTGAACTGGCAGAGAAGACAAAATCTTGCACAACGGATCAATTCCTCCAATGGACAGCCCAATTCCGACAATATAAAAATTTGCTTTTCGCATGTTAGACATAATTAGTTAATTGGCTATTCGGTTTGCTTATCCAGATTAACTACTTTGCACGGAACAGTGCTATTTTCGGCAGCAATTTCAGGATTGTAGCTATAACACCTGCCACGGGATTTATAGCCGTCCATTATCAAGCCATACCTATCGCGATACGCCAAAAGCATGTTAAACAAGCTTATTATCTTAATAACTCCGTACCCGGATAAATAAGCAATTAGTCCTGTGCACACACTTAGCCTTTAATAAGCTACACTATTGGTTAATATATTTTAAAAGGCCTGCACTTTACACTTGCTTTGATACTGGCTAAATTTTTGACTATCAATTAAATATAAATCCTCTTGGTGGCGTATTTATTTGAGCCGTTCCCTGTGTAATTTGAAGTCGATGAAAAGAGAGTTATCCGAAGCCGCGTTGATCCGTGCAATCCAAAAACGCAGCCAAACGGGGGCAGAAAATCTTTATGATCGCTATGCACAAATGCTTTTTAAGGTAATCTCCTGTTCAGTTAATAATCCCATATTAGTTGAACTGGCTCTTGAAAAAACGCTATATAAAACTTGGAATGATATTCATGATTTTGATGTTAACAATAGCACCTTCCTTATTTGGATGGCAGGTATCGCCAGAGCAGAATCAAAAAGCTATGCAGCAATCTTAACTAAGAAAAACAATTCTGGAAATTTAGGGACTGTTTGGCCAATTAAAGGTTCGGCATTTACTGATTTGTTTCACAGACTTATTTTGAAAAACGAACCTATAACAGTCAATTACCGTTCTGCTGCCATCGCCAATATTGGGCGTTCCTTCAATTTCAACACTATACAATCATGAAACAGCAAAATTACACCCGGTATTACCGCGTTTTTAAAAATGATACCGTAATCACTGAATTTTCTGCCAACGACTTTCAGCCACTAAAGCTAAAGGCATCGGGAAGGAACTGGACAATAGGAAATACCGGCGAGATACTCGGCGCAATAGCGGATATTCACTACGTGCTGCCTCCGTTAGGGGTACTATATTATGGTTATAAAACACATGCTGAAGCAATGGAGGGGGCCAAAGCCGGGGCGTTATTCTATATCAATTCACTGATCGCTATGGGTGAGGCCGGTGAACAAACCCTGATTCAATACCGAATGGATCACTATGAAGACTTAAATATCAATTTGGTTGAAGCAAATATCTATGAGGTAGAAAATAACTTGCCGGGTGCCGTAGACCAGCACTTATTATGATCCTTACGATAAACGGCGGGTCATCAAGTATCAAATTCGCTTTGTATGAAACAGCGCTCTTGCTGGAAAAAACAGTTTCCGGTGAATTATCCGGGATTGGTACCAGCCATGCAAACCTGGTCATCAATAAAGTGAAGCAAACGCTTATCATTCCCGTTAGTGATTATCCCTCCGCCATAATCTGTCTGCTCGGCTGGTTGAAAGAAAGCAATAGCGCTACCACAGTAACCGCTATCGGCCACCGGGTAGTTCACGGCATGAAACGTACAGAACCTTGTTTGGTCACTCGTGAAATTTTAGCAGAACTTAAACAAATTATCCCATATGACCCAGACCACCTTCCATCGGAAATTAAGCTGATAGAAGCATTCCAAAAGCACTTTACAGGTATCCGGCAATACGCCTGTTTCGATGCGGCTTTTCACCAAACAATGCCCTTAGTGGCAAAATTGCTGCCCATTCCACGGCGATTTGAAAAACAAGGAATTCGCAAGTATGGATTTCATGGCTTGTCTTATCAGTATCTGGTTAAGGAACTGGAAAATGTGGCTGGAAAAAAAATCGCCCACGGTAAGGTTGTTCTGGCGCATTTAGGCAGCGGTGCCAGCCTGGCAGCTGTATTTAAAGGCAAAAGCATCGATACCAGTATGGGTTTCACCCCGGCGGGCGGGATACCTATGAGCAGCCGCTCCGGAGACCTGGACCCGGGGGTTTCCTGGATCATGCTGAAAACAGAAAAACTTTCGCCAGGTCAATTTAATCATTTAATCAATCACGAATCCGGTTTACTTGGAATTTCCGAAACCAGTGGAGACATGGCCACCCTGCTGGCACAAGAGGCGGACGACAATCGTTCAGCGGAGGCAATTGGATTATTCTGTTACCATGTGAAGAAATGGATTGGCGCTTTTACCGCTGCATTGGGCGGGATTGATACGCTGGTGCTTTCAGGTGGAATTGGAGAAAATTCACCGCTCATCAGGACGAGAATATGCGATGGCCTGGGATTTTTAGGAATTGAACTGGATGAAAAAAGAAATGCTGATAATTCATTGATAATATCCAAAGATAAAAGCCGGGTGCCGGTTTATGTTATCCCGACGGATGAAGAATCGATGATTGCTCAACTGGTCAACAAAATGATCGATAGTTAACAAAATATTTACCTCTACTAAAATGCTACCTATGAATAACGTAATTGAAGACACAGAAAATGCAAGCCAGACGCTTTCAACTGAATTGCTGCAAAAAATGCATGCTTATTGGCGCGCGGCCAACTATATAGCTGTCGGACAGCTTTACCTGCGGGATAACCCCTTACTTAAAGAACCACTGCAATTGAAGCATGTAAAAAACATGTTGCTCGGCCATTGGGGTACGACGCCCGGCCAAAACTTTATTTATACGCACCTTAACCGGGTTATAAAGCAATACGACCTGGATATGTTTTACATCTCCGGCCCTGGTCATGGCGGCCCGGCGGTTGTGGGGAGCACGTATTTAGAGGGCACCTACACCGAAGTTTATCCAAATATTACACAGGATGAAGACGGTTTGAAGAAACTGTTTACGCAGTTTTCTTACCCAGGTGGCATATCCAGTCATGCCTCACCGCAAACACCTGGTTCTATACATGAAGGCGGCGAGTTGGGTTATTCCTTAAGCCATGCATTTGGTGCCGTTTTGGATAATCCCGGATTGATTGCTGCATGCGTAGTCGGCGACGGTGAAGCTGAAACCGGGCCACTTGCTACCGCCTGGCATTCGAACAAGTTTCTGAACCCAATAACCGATGGCGTGGTATTACCTATCCTGCATTTAAACGGTTATAAAATATCTAACCCTACGGTTTTAGCCCGCATCAGCCAGGAAGAATTGGAACAGTTGTTTTTGGGTTATGGCTGGACCCCATATTTTGTATCGGGCGACGATCCTCAATTAATGCACCAGGCAATGGCCTCCGCACTGGATAAGGTTGTCGCACATATTGACCAGATCAAAAGCGATGCTCTTGCTAAAGAAGATGCCAGCCGCCCGCGATGGCCGATGATCGTGTTAAAATCACCTAAAGGGTGGACAGGCCCCAAAGAGGTTGACGGTTATAAAATTGAAGGTAATTTCAGGGCGCATCAAATCCCATTGGCTGTTTCTGCAAGCAACCCGCCTGAGCACTTAACCATGCTGGAAGACTGGATGAAAAGTTATAAGCCGGAAGAACTATTTGATGAAACCGGCAAACTCATACCTGAACTCCAGGAACTTGCGCCGAAAGGCGAACGCAGGATGGGCGCGAACCTGCACACCAATGGCGGCCAGCTACTGCATGACCTGCGTTTGCCGGATTTCAGGAATTATGCTACCGCTGTCGATCAACCGGGGGCGGATGGTGAGGGTGACACCTATGTTTCCGGCCGCTTCCTTCGCGATGTAATCAAGGAAAACCAGCAAAGCCGCAACTTCAGGATATTCGGCCCGGATGAAACGGTATCTAACAGGTTAGATATTATTTTTGAAGCCTCGAACCGCCAATGGATGGCTCCGATTGTCGAACATGATGAATTTCTGGCTGCCGACGGCAGCGTGATGGAGATGCTGAGCGAACACCAATGCGAAGGCTGGCTGGAAGGCTACCTGCTTACCGGCAGGCATGGTTTATTTAATTGTTACGAAGCCTTTATCCATATTATTGATTCGATGTTTAACCAACATGCCAAATGGTTAAAGGCAAGCGCTGAACTACCATGGAGACGAAGAATTGCTTCGTTAAACATATTGTTAACTTCCACAGTATGGCGGCAGGATCATAACGGCTTCACCCACCAGGATCCGGGCTTTATTGACCATGTAGTAAATAAAAAGGCTACTATTGTAAGAGTTTATTTACCACCAGATGCCAATTGCCTGTTATCGGTTATGGACCATTGCTTGCGTAGTTATCACTATGTAAACGTGATTGTCGCGGGCAAACACGCGGCTCCGCAATGGCTGAATATGGAGCAGGCAGTTGAGCATTGTACGCGTGGAATCGGCATCTGGAACTTCGCCAGTAACGACCAGGAGAATGAACCCGATGTAGTCATGGCTTGCAGTGGTGACGTGCCTACATTAGAGATTTTGGCAGCGGTTTCTATTATTCGTGAACATTTACCTGAGATTAAAATCAGGGTAGTTAATGTAGTTGATTTATTTAAACTGGAAAAAAGCACCGAACATACACACGGATTAACGGATGCCGATTATAACGCCCTTTTTACTACAAATAAGCCAGTAGTATTTGCTTTCCATGGTTATCCATGGCTGGTACACCGCCTGACGTACAACCGGGCGAATAACGTTAATATGCATGTGCGTGGCTATAAGGAAGAAGGAACGATCACCACTTCATTTGATATGACTGTATTGAACGAAATGGACAGATTTCACCTGGTGATAGATGTTATTGACCGGTTGCCGCAAACAGGCACTAAGGGAGTTTATTTAAAACAACTCTTGCAGGATAAACTGATCGAACATAAACATTATATAGGTGCGCACGGTAAGGATATGCCTGAAATACTGGACTGGAAATGGCAGAATTAAAAACCAACCCGGCAACAGGGTTAAGTCAAAGTGAAGTACCCGCTTTGCTGAAGCAGTTTGGTTATAACGAGATCACTGAAAATAAAACGCACCCCCTCCTTAACTTTCTATCAAAGTTTTGGGGGCTTACCGCGTGGATGCTGGAATTTATCGTGGTGCTATCCGTATTCCTGCATAACTTTTCGGACGCTTACGTGGTCGGCGGACTGTTGATTTTAAATGCGCTGATCAGTTTTACGCTGGAGCAAAGCGCTGCAAATGCGGTAGCTGAACTCAGGAAGAAATTACAGGTCAATGTTAAGCTATTGCGGGACAGTATTTGGAAAACCACGCTTGCCCGCGAACTGGTTCCCGGTGATATCATCCGGGTGAGGATCGGCGACTTTGTGCCTGCCGACTTTACGATTACCGATGGACAGTTAAGCGTCGACCAGTCGGCTTTGACCGGTGAGTCGGGTGAGGTCGACATGCCTGTAGGCAAAACGGTCTATTCTGGTTCTATTGTTACTAAGGGTGAAGCTACCGGCATAGTGACTTTAACAGGGCTGAATACGTATTTTGGCAAGACCGCATCACTGGTGAAATCAGCTGCTCCCAAATCGCATATTGATGAAATACTGGCCAAAGTGGTGCAATGGCTTTTATTTATTGTGGCTGCTTTATTGCTTGTTGCCTTCGCGGTTTCCTTGATCAGGGGTATGAATTTCCTGCAATTATTGCCATTGATGCTGGTGTTGCTGCTGGGCGCGATCCCGGTTGCCTTAACCGCCATGTTCACCATCAGCATGGCGCTCGGTTCCAAAGAGCTTTCCAGACAGGGCGTGTTGGTAACCAGGCTAAACGCACCGAACGACGCTGCCAGCATGGACACCTTATGCGTGGATAAGACAGGTACCCTGACCATTAATAAGCTTACCGTAGCTAAACTCATCCCGGCAACGGGTTTCACCGAAGACCAGGTGCTGCTTTACGGAGCCTTAGCTTCACAAGAAGCAGATCATGACGCCATAGATATGGCAATGATCGGAGCAGCCAAAGAGAAGAAGCTAATCACTGCCGACTTTGTACAAAAGAGTTTTGTCCCATTTGATCCCAAAACGCGCAAAACAGAAGCAACTATTTTAAACGGCAATGACCAGTTTGAGGTTATTAAAGGCGCGGCAGAAACCTTGTACCCCCTTTGTAAACTGGATGCAGCGGCTATCACTAACTGGAACAAACAGATCGATGATCTTGCGAAATCCGGCTATCGTGCTATAGCTGTAGCACAGACCAAAGCTAATAAGACCCAATTTGTCGGCCTGGTTGCACTGCATGACCCGCAGCGTGCAGACTCCATGCAGATCATTAAGGACTTAGCAGCACTGGGTGTTACTGTAAAAATGCTCACCGGTGACGCGCTGCCAATTGCAGAGGAAATGTCAAAGGCACTCCAGATCGGCGACAAGATACTAAATGCTTCGGTGTTCAAGGACTGCCTAAGTGATCCCCAAAAAGCCATAGAACTACTGGAACAAAACAGTGGATTTGCGGGCGTATACCCAGAGGACAAATACAATATTGTAAAAACCTTCCAGGCTAATGGCCATATCGTAGGCATGACCGGCGATGGTGTTAACGATTCGCCTGCTTTAAAGCAGGCCGAAGTTGGTATAGCAGTTAGTAATGCAACAGACGTAGCTAAAGGTGCAGCCAGTATCGTGCTCACCAAAGAAGGCTTGTCCAGCATTCCTGCCCCCATTATTACAGGGCGTAAAATGTTCGAACGGATCAATATCTGGATATTAAACAAGATTACACGTTCCATATTTAAAACCTGTTTTGTGGTGATCGCCTACCTAGTTTTTGGTAAATATGTCATTTCGGCATCGGCCATTCTGATCATTATTTTTATGACCGATTTTGTAAAAATATCGCTTGCCACCGATAACGTGATCATTTCCCAAAAACCGGCGAAATGGAACGTAAACGGATTGGCAAAAGTCGGGCTGGTGTTAGGCCTGATGATGACCGTGGAAGCTTTTCCGCTGCTTTATTATGGTTTACACTACTTGAACCTTAACAACAATAACGCGGCATTAAGCACTTATAGCTTTACCATCATCCTTTATTTTGGTTTATTTTCGCTGTTTGTCGTCAGAGAAAAGCGGCATTTCTGGAACTCATGGCCAAGTAAAACCTTGTTGTACCTGATTGTCGGCGATATGATACTGGGCGTGATCTTAGTTACCTTTGGTTGGTTATCCTTCACCTCATTGCCGCTATTGGATACCCTGATTGTTATTGGCTATACTGCTATCATTTCATTTACCATTAACGACCTGCTGAAATTTGTTCTTTTAAGAAAATGGCGTCAGCCAGAAAATTAGTTGCCTTGAGCTGAAACTTAATTACCCTTGAACGCTTGTATAAACCTATGGCAACTATAAACAATATTAAACCACTCAGTGCAGAAAAGCTGTTTGACCTGTTAAAGACTGAATTCGCGGATTATATAAACGAAAAACTTGGGTCCAACCTGGCAATTGAGTACGCTCACGTATATGATGTAATCAATGTACTTTTCCCCGAAGTGATCGAAGGACCGGCCCTAACCGTTACTGTAACCGATAACGAACTTACTGTTACTAACCACGCGGCTGATGCAGATTATAATACAGGGTTGCTGGAGGACCAACTAATAGATTTCCTCGAATTACAAGCCAGTTAATCATTATCCGCCACCAGGTTAAGGCCAACGAGCACTTTGATTTTATCAGAGAGATCGCCAACCAGTATACGTACCGGCGCAGGAAGTTTTTTAACCAGGGTTGGTACGGCGATGATTTGTTCTCCTTCGGCTAGGTGAGGATGTTCGAGCAGGTCAATGATCTCCACGGTATATTTATCTTTCAGTTCTTCCTCGCAATATTTTTTCAAATTTTCGATTGCATTGTTGGACTTTTGGGTTTTCCCGGCGATATACAGGCACAATTTATATTTCTCAGCTTCCATAACTTATTTGAAGGTTATTTAAGCCTTTGTATAATAAGCTTTTAAATCGATATATGTTTCACTCCGGGACAAAAACTTATTCTTAATAGCCCATGGGGTTGGCTAATTTAGCGTAATCAAACAAAACCGTTTATAGAACGTTATTATTATAATCTTTAAAGATACTATTAAGAACCTGCTGTTTTTTGGCCGGTCAGTGCACCTAAATCATTAACGCGCTGCCTATCCTTGTGAAGTCCAGGCCACAGTGAAACAATCCTCTCTGTTTACTAAATCATCTACCCATGCCGGGCTATGCTTTGGTTATGGAAATTCCCATTGCTATTAAATCAATTTTATGCTGATTATCTTTTTGTTTTTTATTGCCCACTGGTTCCTGTCACAGTTCTTTCAAACATTCTTCCTGCATCGCCACGCCTCTCACCGCACGTTTACCACCAATAAATTCTGGGAACGGGTGTTTTATTTACTGACCTATCTTTTTGAGGACGCTTCCTTTTTACCCCCCCCCGTGCTTATGCTTTAATGCACCAATGCAGCGGGCGCACCATGCTTACAGCGACATGGAACAGGACCCGCATTTGCCACATTTTTTCGTAGAAATGTACCAAATTACCCGGTGATGAAAATCATGCACTGGCTGCGTATCCTCAAACTGAGGAAAGCATATTAATTCAAATCATTAAACACAATATCATGAGTAAGGATAAAGGCAGTAAAAATGTCAAAAAGGCCCCTGCGGCTGAAGGTAAAAAATCGACTTCAGATTACCAGGCAGGCAAGAAAACCGTGTCGAAAGACGACGTAGTAATGAACAATAAAAAGTAAATGAATAACGATCAAACTATTGAATCCCAGGCTAAGATCTATGTCTATGACCTGAAGAATTGCGCCCGCGAATTCGGTTTTAAAGCTGATGAGCATTGGGTGGTTAGCATGGCTAACAGCGCGGGAAAAGCGGCGATTGAAAAGCAATATTTCCCGACGCTGTCTGCAAGTGTACTGCCCGAAATACTCGCAGAATTACTTGAAGCCGTTAAATTCAAACTAACGCAGAAACCGGCCGGATTGGAAAATACTTTGGATACAGCCGCTATCCGGAGGCAACGTTTACAATACCTGGTGGCTTACAGCCCCAACAGACTAATACGCTAAGAATACTAACATGAAAATGACTAAATTATTTCAAACGATTGTGTTCCTGCTTTGCTGTTCTCCTGTTACGTTGCTGGCCCAGGATGCCTCCAATATGATCCCCAAGCAGAGCGCGGTAAAAGATACCTCCCGCCAAACTGACTTGATCGACCTTGCCAGGCAACTCTTTAACATTAACCCACAGCAACCCAAAACACAGCGGGAAAAGAAGATCTATTTTTCTTTTTTACCTATTCCCGGATCGGTACCCGGCGGCACGGGAAGGGCGCTGATCACCAGTACCACGGCCGGCACTTACCTCGGCCCGCAAAGCACTACTAACTTATCCAGTGCCACCTTCGCGCCTTACTGGAATCTGAAGAGCAGGTTTGGCCTGCCGCTGCGTTCGAGTATCTGGCTGAAAGATAATACCTGGAATATCCAGGGGGATATCCGTTTCCTGGTTTATCCTCAATACACCTGGGGCTTAGGTAGTAACCATTCTTCCAGTGATAAGACCTTAGTGGATGATAATTATATCCGTTTTTACCAGACTGCACTCAAGCGGATCAAGCCTTATTTTTTTGTCGGTGGTGGTTACAATGTCGATTACCGCAGCAGTATCAAAAGTGATGACCCGGCAGTCGATCTGAAGCAATTTACCGGCTATAATTATGGCACCAATGGCAGCTCAGTATCCTCGGGCGTTAACCTGGACCTGTTGTACGATACCCGTAACAATTCCATCAACCCAATGCCCGGCTCGTATGTGAATATCGTCTACCGGATTAATCCAACCTTTATGGGCAGCGATCAGACCTGGAATTCATTATATGTGGATGTGAGAAAGTATGTGCCGTTGAACCCGGCCAATAAAAACCAGCAGAACACACTGGCTTTCTGGTCCTATTTCTGGACCGTATTTGATAGCAACGCGCCTTACCTTGATCTGCCGAGCATTGGCTGGGATCCTTATAACCGTTCAGGTGAGGGTTTAGATCAAAACCGTTACCGTGGAAAATCCTTGTTTTACCTGGAGAGCGAATACCGGCGGGATATTACGGCCAATGGCCTGCTTGGTTTTGTAGTCTTTACCGATGTCAATACCGTCAGCGGTTCCGGCACCCTTTTCAAATCCTGGCACCCGGCTGCCGGTACCGGGTTAAGGATAAAATTCAATAAGGGCTCCAACACCAATATCGGAATCGATTATGCTTTCAGTAAAGGCTACAATGCTGTCGTATTAAATATCGGAGAAGCATTCTAAGTCAGGCCGCAAGATGCTTAGCAACCCTGTTAATTAAGAGGTCGATATCGTATGGTTTAGCGATATAATCATCCGGTGCGCCCGGCAGATGCATAGATTCCGAAAGGTCGTGTGTCCCGGAGACCAGGATCACTGGTAGGAATGCGGTCAGACGATTTTCCTTAATATTCCGGCAGAGCTCCCGCCCGTCCAGGTCGGCCAGCATCACATCCATTAGGATCAGGTCCGGCTGATAAGTTTTAATGTCGTCAAACAGCGTGTCACCGCATAGTCGCCCCTTTACTTCATAGCCATATTCCGTTAAAATAAAGGAAAGTATCTCCAGATTATCCTTATCGTCATCCAGTATCAATATTTTTTTCATATGGTTAATTTAAAAAGGGGGTAGGTGTTATTTTTTCGGCTTCCATTTTAATATAGATACTAAAAGTAGTTCCAATTCCCGGTTCACTCGCTACGACGATATTACCGCCTGCAGCATTTACGATTTTCTTAGCCAGGTACAGGCCGATGCCGTGCCCTTCTACGTCCTGGTTCAGCTGGCCATACATGTCAAATATCTGTTTCATGCTGCAGGGATACCCTTTCCATTATCAGCCACCGTTAAAATAATATGATCACCGTCGTTTTTTGTCGCAATATGGATCACCGGGCTCTCTTCCCGCCTGAATTTAATGGCGTTTGAAATCAAATTATAAACAATGCTCCGGAGGTTCTTCTTCGAAAAAAGTAATTGTTTGACCTCCAGGCCCCGTATGATAACCGCTCCGGATGCCTGGATCTTATCCTATTCAATAAGTTGCCTATTTGGGCTACTTTAATTAAATTTGTATGGAAAGAATTAGAAAAGTATTTTTTCACGAACGGTATTTTCTTGATTTTTATGAAGCTCAAAAGCCAAAAATCAGGAAGAAAATAAATTGGACACTCGATCTGATTGAAACTTGTTTTCAGATACCTGAGCAATATTTAAAGCATATTAAAGGAACCGAAAGATTGTATGAAATCCGGGTTCAGGCAGGTAGTGATATTTTCAGGATCTTTTGTTTTTTCGATAGAGGAAAATTAGTAGTTCTGATGAATGGCTTTCAAAAGAAAACGATGAAAACGCCGGTTAAAGAAATTGAAAAAGCATTAAAAATTAAAAAGCAGTATGAAAACGCTAAATAAAGATATAACTACATTCGATGAATTAAAAGATCGTGAATATGGACTGTTGGGAACTCCTTCGCGTGACAAATATGAATGGGAAGCAGAAGATTTTATACTTGGTGTAATGTTGAAAGAGGCCCGGTTGTCTAAAGGAATGACACAAGAAGAATTGGCTAAAAAATGCGGTACAACGAAGGCCTATATCTCGAAAGTTGAAAACAACCTGAAAGATGTGCGGCTGTCCACGCTTCAAAACATAGTTGAGAACGGCCTTAATGGACATTTACAATTATCCGTGCAGTTGTAATTAAATAATTTCGGTATCGTATTTCGGTACTTAAAAGGGGATGCATTTTGCATTCCTTTTTTGTTTCTAATCTATTATAATTGGGAGCGGGGTGTCTTTGGATTTTATGAAAATTATTCGCTCTTTCGGGTTATATGCTTTTTATGCTCAATTCCCCACCTGATCATTTCAAGTAAGATACTGCTGAATGTTTTGCAATACTCAGTTGTTTTATATTCAACAAGTACTGGAGAGTTGTCATGTACAGTCCGGCTTATAATGCCATTTTGTTCAAGTTCCCGTAATTCTTTGGATAGCATCCGGGTGGTAATTCCGGGAATGCTCCTCTCTATTTCCCTAAACCGGGTATTGCCATTGCATAATGAGTTCATGATCGGCAACCGCCATTTGCCTCCTATTACATAAAGTGTATCCTGCAAGGCCTGAATTTCCTGAACCTCATTTCTAATTATTAATGTATTGTCCATAATGTGTCATGATTGTGGTATACCTGAGTATACTGGTTACGAATATATACCAACAAAGATATACGTTTGTAAAAATTTAATCAAATGGCAAAAACAATATTTATAACCGGCACAAGCACAGGACTCGGAAAATTAACGGCAATACATTTTGCAAATAAGGGTTGGAATGTGGCGGCAACAATGCGCAGCCCTGAAAAGGAAAAAGAACTGACAAAATTCTCAAACGTAAAACTTTTTAAACTGGATGTTACGCAAGCAGAAACGGCAACAACAGCAGTTAACGATGCCATTACCACTTTTGGCAATGTAGATGTGGTGGTTAACAATGCTGGCATCGGTATGTATGGCGCACTGGAGTTAACGAACGATGCCGATATCGAAAAGCAATTTGCGGTTAATGTTAAAGGGGTAATCAATGTGATTCGCGCGGTCCTTCCGCATTTCAGGGCCAAACGGGCAGGACAAATTATTAATATCAGTTCGTTGATGGGTGTCAGCACAGCCTTACCATTAGGCTCTTTATACAATATGTCTAAATTCGCTTTAGAGGGATTAACCGAAGGCCTGACCTTTGAATTAAAACCCTTGAATATCGGCTTGCATTTAGTGGAGCCCGGGGGGTTTGGATCTTCCTTCGGCGAAAATGTTACTTTTAGCAAGAGCGAAACCATAAAAGATTATGACCTGATCACGGGTAAAGTTTCAGCCGTACTGACCGCGGCAACCAGCGCCGAACCCAATTCAAATGCACAACCGATAGTTGATGAAATTTATAAGCTGGCAACGGGTAAAAGTACAGCTTTCAGAACCGTGGTTGGAAAAGATGCAAAGATGGTGGTTTTATTGCGTAAGATGCTTCCCATTAAAACCTTCTTGAACTTGCTTGGGAAAAAATTTTTAAGTTAAAAAGTGCGGCTGGTAACAAATCCTACCAGCCGGACTATTTAAAATTTGGGAGATGCTCCCTTTTGATGCTCATCCAGGTCAGTAGATAGTGTCAATTCTTTCCATGCTTCAAACTCTTCCTGCTCAGCATTCCTTTTTTGCATGACGATCTGGTAAGCATCAGGTCCCATAAGCAAGTGTACCGGTGGATTTTGTTCATTGGATAGCTTGATCAGTGCAGCGACCAGCTTTTCCGGGTCACCAGGTTGTTTACCGTTCATGGCTCTGAGACGGTCAACCAAACCTTCCACCTGGTATTCTTCAATAGTGTTTTTAGAAACCAATTCCTCGCCCTTGTCAAGGAAACTTGTTCTGAAGAATCCGGGAGCTACTACCGTAACCTTAACGCCGAACTGTTTTACTTCTTCGGCAAGAGACTCAGACAAGCCGATCACCGCGAATTTTCCCGCAGCATAACTTGGTGAGTTGCCAAAACCTTTATAACCTGCAACAGACGATATATTGAATACATACCCGGAGCGTTGCTTACGGAAATATGGCATAGCCGCACGGATCACATTTACGGTTCCAAAAAGGTTGACATCGATGGTCTTGCGGAATTCTTCATTGGTAAGGACCTCCACGCTGCCATAAATGGAATAACCCGCGTTGTTTACAATAACGTCCAGTCGGCCGAAATGCGCTATCGTTTTTGCGACGGCATCGTCAACACTATTTTCGCTGGTGATATCAACGGTCAGTACCAGTAAATTCTCTTTGTGGTCGTTAATTACAGCGTCAATATCATGTGCTTTCCGCGAAGTAGCAGCGACCTTATATCCCGCCTGAAGTAATTGTTTAATTAATGAAAGGCCCAGGCCCTTCGATGCGCCGGTAACAAACCAGACTTTCTGTGTATCCATAGCTTTATTGATTTTATAACACAAAGGTAGCGTGCGTATATCTGCCTGATTTATGAAAATCAAACAGATATTTATGAATTCAGGCTTTATTGCCTGTTTTTGTTATTAACGTGCGGTGTAGCCGCCATCCAAAGGAATCGCGGCACCAATCATATAACTGGATTTATCCGAACATAACCAGGTGATAACATCCGCAACTTCACTTGCCCTCGCTATTCTTCCTATGGGGTGACTGGCTAACAAATGCTCATGAAGTTCCGGTGAATCTTCGATCATTTTGGCTATCAAAGGGGTATCTACTAATCCTGGGCATATCGCGTTGATACGGATTCCCTTGGACGCGTATTCAATGGCGGAACTTTTGGTCATGCCGATTTCGGCATGTTTCGAGGCTGAATAACCGGAATACCCTGCAACACCCACAAGCCCGGCTCCTGAAGAAATGTTGACGATAGAACCAAAGCCCTGTTTTTCCATCTGGATCAATTCGTATTTCATCGACAGGAACATTCCCCGCACATTGGTGGCCATCATCTGGTCGAATACATCACTATCGTATTCGGTGGTCATCATGGCGTTATCCCCTCCGTCAATGCCTGCGCTATTAATCGCAAAATCAAGTCTGCCACTCTCGCCGACGGCGATGGCAACACCAGCCTTAACGGCTTTTTCATCGGTTACGCAGGCGATAGCGTAACGTGCCGATCCACCATTTTCGATAATCAGTTTTACCGTTTCCTCCAAAGTTGCAGCCGTTCTTCCGGCTACTGTAACGAGGCAGCCTTCTTCTGCCAGCGCCATTGCTACGGCTCTTCCTATTCCTGTGCCGCCACCGGTAATAAATGCGGTCTTTCCGCTAAATTGTCCTTCCTGTTTCATTTTGCTTATTTTTTTAAACAAAATTAGCAGTCAGAATTACGCACTGATTATGAAAATCAAACAGATGTTTATGAATTTACGGGTAGTCTGCGGCGAAAGTTGCTTGGGTTTTCACCAGTGTTTTTTTTGAAGTAAAGATTGAAGTTAGAGCTGTGATCGAAACCGAGGCTGTAACCGATAGACGTAATATCCCAGTCACTGTGTATCAGCAATGCTTTTGCCTCTTTGATAATACGGGCCGCAATCAACTCCGAAGTGGTTTTGCCGGTGGTTTCCCGAATCGCCCTGTTCAAGTGATTAGGGTGTACCGCTAACTGTTCGGCCAATTGACCGGCGCTTTTTAGTTTGATCGGGTCATGAGGGGAAGCGACAGGGAACTGTCGTTCCAATAATTCCAAAAAAAGGTGGCTGATGCGTTCGGAGGAATGTCCGGGATGAATTGAAGCATCCGCAGGTTTTATTTTCAGGCCCTCATGAATCAGTATCTGAACATAGCTGCGCAGCAGTTCATACTTGTTTGCATACGGAGAATGAAGTTCAACCATCATTTTTTCAAAGATGGCTTGCAAAAAGGAAACGGTAGTGTTATCAGGAAATAAAACGTGTTCACCGCCAACCTTAAACAAAGGCGATTGTGCTAAACTTTCCGCCCGCAGGCTGTGATCCATAAAATCTTCCTTAAATAAACAAAAATACCCTTCCTCATTTTTTAAAGCCGGTTCCCAGGAATATGGAATCAGTGGATTGGAAAAAGTAAGAATGGCTTGATTAACAGTAAAGCTCCTGTCTGCATAAGATATGATGCCCTTACCCTTTGTCAGCAGGGATATTTTGTAAAAGTCGCGGCGGTAATGCGGCAATGGTGTTGTCTTTTGGAAATCCTCAATCTTGTAGACATTGAACTTACCAGGCAAGGCGTTGTCGTTAGTAAACCTACGGTAAAATTCATTTGTTGTTTCGACTGTTTTCATATGCCGGAATTATGAAAATCAAATATCCGCAATATTTCTTAAGTTTTGGGAAAGCGGCTGAATTAAAAAAAATAAAAATCCTGCCTCTGGATCAGAAACAGGATTTTTAGCATCGATAACAAATTGTGAATTAGCTGTTAATAAAAGCTTTTAAATCCTTTACCGGCAAATGATCTCCAATGAACTGATTGTAGTAGGCGGTTTTAATCTTTCCATTTTCATCAATTAAAAACTCCCCGCCCAAAAGATTTGCATGACCATCCTGATCAAATTTTTCTTTATATAATTTTTTACCTTGTTCGGCTTTGCCTATTACTCCTTTATAAATTGAGGAAAGTAATTTAAGCGTGCTACGTTCAATGGCATATTTTTCATAAAGGTCAAACTTAGGGTTAGCAATCATCTCAGTATAGTAGGTTTCATTACCTACATATCTTTTAAGGTTGGCTTCGCTGCTTTCATATATGGCCAGGACGATTACCCCCTTATCTTTAAATTCTTTTTCAAGAGGCAGCAGTTCGTGGAACCGGAGGTTGCATACCGGGCAACCCACGTTACGGTAAAAAGTAAGAAAAACTTTTTTGCCTTTAAAGGAACTGAGTTGAACCGAGTTGCCCTGAACGTCTTTTGCTTTGAAATCAGGTGCGGTTTGAGCGGATTGTAGTTTCATTGTTTTAGAGCTATTAGGTAATTATTTGATGATTTGCATAAGAATAGCCGTTACTTGGTCTGGCATTGACAGCTGTGGGGTGTGGCTGCTGTTGATGGAATAAATATTGGTAATACCCGCTGCTGTCACCATTTGATTTTGTAGTGCAATGGTTATTGCCCTATCCTGCATGGTATGGATATAGTACTTCGGCACTGCTGCCCTTGCCGGATTTTTCAGTACAATCTTGCTGTATAACGGAGCGGCTGGCTCAGGTCGGTTATTTGCTATCAGCAATTGCGTGACGGTGGCGTTACCATCCTGGCAAAAAATTGGCATCAATTTATCATTAGCAACGCTGGCTGTTGTAAAATCTGCTGATGGCATTAATGCTGGAGTTAATTGTGAGTTCGGGTCCATTCCGTTCAAATCAATCACCGACTGACCGTTTGCAGGCACAAAACCTGCCAAGTAAACCAACTTTTCGATACGGTTAGGTACCGAATCTGATACCGCTGTAATGATTGCTCCGCCGAGGCTATGGCCAACTAATACTACCTGTCCCTGTACACCATTAATTGCTGCAATTACTTTGTCGCGATAAGAGTTTAAAGTTAATGTTGCTGGAGGCGTCTGGTCCTGACCATGGCCGGGCAGTTCTACCACAACCACCTTCTGACCCGCCTGTTGTAATTCTGCTTGTACATATTGCCAGGCATACGGTGCCTGAAAAGAGCCGTGTACTAATACAAATGTTTTACTTACTGTCTGGGTGTAGTTGTTTTTTTTACAACTTGCAAAAATTGATAGGGTTGCAAATGCGAAAATGAGCGCCGGGATCGATCTTTTTAATCTACTGGCTTTGTTGATGTTTGATTTCATAGTTATTTGTTTTGAATGGGACAAAGTTGCTATGAAAGAAACAGCGGATTTTTCACTTAGGTGAAAACCGTGTGTTTTCATGTACGATTTTCACTTAAGTGAAAAGTTTTAAAAGTAATATTCACGACCTTTACGACTTAGGTAAGGCTTTAACTGAATGACTGAAACGCAAGAGATATTAAATGAGGTACTTAAGGAATTTGCAGATCTATCCGATGAGGATGTGTCCATAAGTTTGCCTTATTGGCGTACTCGTAAAATTGCAAAAGGGGAATTCTTTAATATGCAAAGTTTCGTTTGTACGGATCTCGCTTTGATCATTAAAGGAATATTTAGGGTTTATTATATTCACCCTAAAACGCAGGAAGAAAAGAATATTTACTTTTTTTCTGAAAAGCAGTTTCTAGTTTCCTTCCGTAGTTTTATCACGCAATATCCATGCTATTACTTTATACAGGCCCTGGAAGATGCGGAGATCGTTTCTGTAAACTATCAAAACCTGCAACATCTTTATACCATTCCCGGTGGTTGGGAGAAATTTGGAAGGTTAGTTGCAGAATTGTTTTTTAATTATTCCCAATCCCGTACAGAAGAGTTTTTATTCAATACCCCCGAAGAGCGGTATCTAAAAATGATGGAGGAGCATCCCGATATTGTCAACCGGATCGCAGCTTACCACATATCATCTTACCTTGGGATAAAAAACCCATCGATGACGCGTATAAAAAAAAGAATACTTCAACATAAAGTTAAAGGACATTAACAGGACTATAGCTATTTGTATGACTCACGGCTGAAATCGGGTATTTGGTAGGTGATTTAAATACAACTCAACGCGGCCTGCTGTTATAAGACCTCTCTCATAGTTAATTAAATCCTGAAATTACTCCGATCTTAAAAAAGGATGGATAAACTAATTGCGCTCCATTATTTTTCTAATCTATTTTAATTCATTAGGGTTCATATCAATATAAAAAGCTCTCAACCCTTACCAAAGATGTCATTTTAAAAACAAGCCGCTAACGCCATCAAAAATAAAAATTTCCCCGATATTGATTTGTTAACCCGGGTGCATGAACGCCAGCCGTTGCAAGGGTAATTTTGTTTCAACATTTAAAAACAAAATATCATGACAACAAAAATCTCTTATGCAATCGCATTTTTACTGGGCCTGGCAATGATTTTCCTGGGAGCCCGTTTTTTTTCAATCCTGAAGCAGCAACTGCTGCATTCGGCATTCGCTTTAACGCCAATGGGGATTACTCCTTTCATCACATCAAGGGTATCAGGGATATATTCTCCGGGATCTTGTTGTGCGCTTTGGTTCTGATGAACGAACGCCGGGCTGTGGGCGCAATGTTATTCGTGGCGACAATAATCCCGGTTTCCGATATGCTTACTGTGTTCAGCAAAAGTTATAACGGTGTGCAGCAGGCGATTCCGCATATCGCAGCGACCATCATCTGTTCAGTGGTCGGTATAATTTTATTGGCAACTAAAGCTCAAATAAAAGCTCCATTAAAGAAAGAGGTAGTATTAAGCTAAACCGCGAAGGAGAGTCAAAAGACTACTCAGCAAGCGACGCATGAAAATCGAAAAAGACAATAAAAAAAATAGTACAGCGAATTATAATAAACATAATGGAACAGTTAAGAATTTATACCCTTGCTGACATGGAAACAGCAGCACATTATTTTAAAGACCATTGGTCAAAGCACAGGGTCAACCTGCCCAAGTTTGGCTTTGAAGTTAAAGGAGTTTGGATCGGAAACACAGCCGGGGTTGCAAACCAGGTTGTGGCTCTTGTATCTTTTCCGGACAATGCTGACGTAGAGGGAATGACAGAACGCTATGTGAAAAGCTCTGAATTTGCCGACGACACCGCGGGATTTGATAGAAACAAAATCATCGAGGTAGAGACCAAAATATTAAGGTCGGCAAATCTGGCCTGAAACGTTTTTTCCACTGACTATTAAGGCTCTGGGCTTCAATGAAACTTAGAGTCATCAATTAGGGTTTGAACATCCGCAAATATGGTATTGTGCTGATTGATTCATTGATACAGCTACAATTTTCGGGGATATGGATAACTGGGCTTAGCCGGTAACCCTGACCTTTGCACAAACAAAGGAAAAGAAAATGAAAGTAACAATAATTACAGGGGCTTCAAGCGGGATAGGCGAGGCATTTGCAAAAAGACTTGCCGGCGAAAATCATAACTTACTGCTCATAGCCCGTTCGGAAACCAAGTTAAAAACCTTATGTGAAGAGTTAAAACAGTTGTACAAAATAGAAGCCCAGTATATAGCTATAGATTTATCTCAACCCGGCGCTGATGAACAAGTATTCAAGGAAACTCAAAAACGTAATTTACAGGTGAATTGGCTTATCAATAATGCTGGTATCGGTTCGGCGGGAGATTTTGTTAAACTTGACCTGCAAAGTGAATTTAACCTTATCCAGCTAAACATTTCAACTTTGGTAGGTTTGACCCAGCGCTATCTTAAAATAATGAGAGAGGACAATAGCGGAACAATAATTAATGTCGGTTCTGTTGCAAGTTTCACACCAACGCCTTTTCAGGCGACTTACGCTGCATCCAAAGCTTTTGTCCGCTCATTTACCGAAGCGATTATCGCAGAAAACCTGCCTTATAAAATTCGGTTCCTGTTGCTATGTCCTGGATTAACAGAATCCAATTTTTTTGAAAATGGAAGCATGTCCGAACAAGATAAACAGACACTTTCACATGGTTTTAAATTCCAAACGCCGGAGGATGTTGTTAATGAAGCCATGGTAGGTCTCCATAAAGGCAAAACGAAAGTGATTTCAGGATTCAGAAACAGGCTATTAGTTGCCGCATTATACTTATTCCCAAATGCGATACTCACTAAAATGGGCGCCAAAGGATTCAGACCAAACTTTCAGCCAACCGAATGAGGTTTAGAATAGGCTTATCCGTAAATTTATCGTTATGAATGCTAATGCTGTATCATGCTGACCATAAATTCTATATCAGAACAACACGAATTATTGGGCTTAGAGAGGCCTGATCATCCTTTACTCAGCATCGTCGAATTTGACGCAATAGCTATTAGAGCCAGATCGGCGCCCGTCAGTTTTATCAATAAGTTCTATACGATTACGCTAAAGAATAAGTGCAGCTCTAATGAAAAATACGGGCGAAATATGCTTGATTTTAATCAGGGCCTGATGAACTTTTGTGCCCCTGACATTAAACGCGTATTGGAGCCAAAGGACAATTTGCCGGAAAAAGGCTGGATGCTAAGTATGCATCCGGACTTTCTAATTGGCCATTCTTTACACCAGCGGATCATTGCGCATGGTTTTTTTCATTATGAAGTAAATGAAGCGTTACACTTATCACCCAAAGAAGAGCAGGTCATAGAGCGGCTGCTCGACAATATCAGGCAGGAATATCTGTCAATTATTGATCCTTATAGCCAGGATATCATCCTGTCACAGGTGGAAACGCTGCTCAATTATGCAAACCGATTCTACAACAGACAATTTATTACCCGTAAAAGCATCAACAGCGACCTGCTGATGAAGCTCGATTTAGTATTAGATAAATATCTTGAAGACAATGCTTTGATATTAAATGGGCAGCCTTCCGTAAAATTAATTTCGGAGCAAATGAATATTTCACCCAATTATCTGAGCGACTTGTTGAGAAATATGACCGGACAAAACACCCAACAGCATATTCAAAACAGGTTAATAAAAAAGGCTAAGCATTTTTTATTAACTACCGATTTATCTGTAAGCGAAGTTGCCTATAAACTTGGTTTTGAACATACACAGTCTTTTAACAAATTATTCAAAAACAAGACAAAAACGTCCCCACTCAAATTTAAACATTCATTTAACTGAATTCTTTCACATTACGACGAAATCCTCCGCTAATTTAATCCTGATAATGTTTCTGTCTATATCCAGTAGTCACAGAAGCTGAGATAAAATCAATAGTCATACAAAGTAATTGGGGATTAAACAGGCGCATGAAATTAGATGTGTTTTTGGATCAGATAAACATCGTATAAGTCAACCAGGTATTTATTAATACGAGAATTGGCTTCGGATTCTATTGCTCCAAAAATTATTGCAACCTCTAACGAAGATTTGGCTTAACGCTTCTGCCGATTAATGCTATTGATTCCATCAACTTTTCATTTGGTAAAGCAGCATTATCCATCTGAAAGGTTATTCGTGAAATTCCACACAATGCATTGCTATGATGCTCAATTTTTTCTGATACCTGTTCCGGACTTCCCAATAATAATGCTCCCTTACTTCCTGTAAGTTCTTTAAATTGTGCTTTTGCAACGAGGTTTGATTCTTTAATAGTACGACAACCGCAGAGCATCAATGCTACAATCATAAATACAAGGCTTGAATTTATTTTGTAGTAAGAATTCATTTCGGCTATAAGAAAATTTAGTTTAAGGCAACGAGCATTAATGATTCAGTTAACGGAATTGTAATCGTTAAGTGTGGATATAACCTGCCCAGATTCTTCTTACTCTTCCTGCTTTTAAATTTAATTGAACTATAAATAAGCTTGCCAAGTAATTATTATTTTTGAAATCGATTCATTCCTGAAAGCAAGTAATTGTAAGAAACCCCGCAAATGACAACAGATATTAAAAAGTACAGCTTCAAAGAGGGACTTCCGCAAGAATTTGAAATTGTGGGGCTTGCTGATTTGTACGGAGGGTTTAAAGAGATGATAACCGCGGCCCACCGTGCAAGGTTTTATCATATTATCTGGTTTCAAAAGGGGAACGCAATACATTCAGTTGACTTCAATCCGGTAATTATTGAACCCAATACGCTTCTTTTTTTAAGCAAAGATACTGTTCATCATTTTGACAGTAAAAACCCATTTGACGGGAAGGCCATTTTATTTACCGACAGTTTCTTTTGCAAGACAGAAGCCGACGGTAAGTTTTTGCGGGACACTATTTTGTTCAATAATTTATTCCCGGTTTCGCAAATTAAAGTCGGGCATCAGGCAAATTTATTTGAAAGTGTATTTCAACTGATGACTAACGAATTACAAAACGTAAAAGACAGTTCGCAAGATGAAATCCTGCAAAACCTTCTTCATAACTTGCTGTTACTTTCTGAGCGGGAGCGGAGAAAACAAAATATTGGTGAGTTGAAAAAAGGCGCTGATCTTGATTACGTGATGCTGTTTAGAGATGCCTTAGACGCAAATTACAAAAGTAAAAAGCAGGTAAGCTTTTATGCTGAAAAAATACTCATTACAGAAAAACGTCTTAACCAGGCGACAACAAAGCTCCTGTCCAAAACCCCCAAGGAGTTTATCGACGACCGGGTTATGCTCGAGGCTAAACGATTTTTAGGGCATACCACCGAAAGCATAAAGGCGATTGGCTTTGATTTGGGTTTTGATGAGCCGACAAACTTTATTAAATATTTCAAGAAACATAGTCATTCGACTCCTGCTGAATTCCGAAAGAAAAACAATCGGGACTAAATGTATCATTTAAAGTAGGTTTTTCACCTTTCTAACGCCTTCATAGTTCACATCTTTGCTTCAATAAACGCAAAAGACGATGGGAAATAAAATTGAGATTATTGGAAAGAAATTCAAAGCCGATTTTGGTGAATATGCTTTTGAATTGCATTTTGAAAGTGAAACACAGCTAACATGGAGGGCTTTGGCTGATAGCGGCTTTGGTGATTCTGAAACTGTTCAAATAACCAGGACCGAGATCAGGCCCAATCTGTATATGGTGTACTGGAAAGAAAAATCAGGCGCGAGGGTAACCCATGTACAGGATTTTGAAAACAATACGGTATATACCAATATTGCTGGCGGCGGGCATGATTTTTTAAACTTAAAAGGAGCTTTGACATCGCTTTAAACAATTAATATTCTGCATTTAAATAAAAATATATAATAATTAAAAAATAAGAGAATGAGCAACAAACAAAAAGTAGTGGAGTTACTAAAAGCCATTGAAACGGGCGCCACAGAAGCTGTCGGATATATTAATCCCAACAAGTACATACAGCATAATTTAGGTGCCGCAGACGGGCTTGCCGGATTTGGCGCATTGCTTAAGGCATTGCCTCCGGGTTCTGCAAAAGTAAATACAGTAAGGGCTTTCGAGGACGGTAATTATGTTTTCACACATACCGATTATAATTTTTTTGGTCCAAAGATCGGTTTTGATATTTTTAGTTTTGAAGATGGTAAAATTGTAGAACACTGGGATAACTTGCAGGAAACAACTGGGCCAAATCCAAGTGGCCACACAATGACAGATGGGCCCACAACAAGTACAGAGCTTGATAAAACCGAAACAAATAAGGCTTTGGCACATAGTTTTGTGAACGATATTTTAGTAAATGGACGAATGGAAAAACTTACCGGATATATTGATGGTGATAACTATACCCAGCACAATCCGCAAATTGCTGATGGCTTGTCGGGGTTAGGAGAAGCACTGGAGTATATGGCCTCGCAGGGTATAGCTATGAAATATAGCGCCGTTCATAAAGTATTGGGAAGGTAATTTTGTTTTAATAGTGAGCGAAGGTGATTTTGCAGAAAAACACACTTCGTTTTATGATCTGTTCCGCATAGAAAAAGGAAAAATTGTTGAGCATTGGGACACCATTGAGGAAATTCCGGCAAAAGAGAACTGGAAAAACAAAAACGGTAAATTCTAATCAAAAGAATTTACAATCAAAGCAAAGCCGTTCTCAATAATGAGGGCGGCTTTTGTTTTAACAAGTTGAATCGAATTGAAAGATAATTCTATAATTTAAAAATAGCAGGATGCTTTTTTTGCCAGGATAAACAAATGATAGGGTTGTTTAGGGAGAGCTATTGCTTACACCATTCTGCTACCGTATAGGCTCTAAATAACTACACATTCCATAAATATTAGGTTGTTTTTAATGGATTTAAACATTTAGGGCATGATTAAATGCTAAATGGTCCATCATGGTATGTTTCCTCCGATATATCTTTACGACAATTATTAACTTAAATTTTATGACAGGTTAAGGTGCGTATTCACGGGTACAAAACAGAAACCTGGAATTTTGGCAAGGATACTGAAAATGACATGCGGAAAATGCTAAATTTGCGTTATCATCTGTTACCTTATATTTATTCAGCCGCATGGCAATTAACCAAAGGTTCGGCTATGATGCGGCCGTTAGTAATGGATTTTCCGGATGATCCGCAGGCTCTCAAACAAAACTTTGAATATATGTTCAGGCATGGGATACGGGTTGCCCCCGTTACAAATCCTGGTATTTCCCAAACGGGCGTTTACCTGCCTAAAGGCGCTGATTGGTATAACTTTTGGACCGGAGAAAAGTTTAAAGGTGGGAAAACTATCAAAACAGCTGCGCCAAGAGATATTATCCCTTATTTAATAAATCCGGCTCTATAATCCCGTTAGGAAAATTTATGCAATATAACTCGGAGTTAAAAACTGATACAATTGAAATCAGAGTTTATAAAAAGAAGTAATTGGCGTTTTGATTTATATGAAGACGAAGACAACGGCTATAACTATTAAAAGAGTAAATACATCCTCTGTTCGTTTGATTGGAACGAAAGCCACCAAACGCTCACTATCGGAAAGACTAAACTGCATGAAAACAGATAAACCATGATGAAACATTCTATGATTAAATTTATACTGGCTCTCTTTTTAATACCAATTATATGCAGTGCGCAGAAAAAAAAATCTGACTGTTTAACCCTATGGTATCAAACCCCGGCAAAAACCGTAGGCGAAACGCCTGGCACTGCCATGAATGAAACACTTCCTATAGGTAATGGCCGTATTGGTGCATTGATATTTGGCGGAACTGCGCGAGAAAGATTAGTGTTAAATGATGTGAGCTTGTGGACCGGTGACGAAGACAACGAAGGGTCTTACCAAACATTAGCAAATGCTTATATTAATTTACCTGGACACGAAAGCACAACAAATTATCGCCGTGATTTGGATTTGAATACAGCAACGTCACATGTTAACTACACGATTAATGGCGTAAATTATAAACGAGAGTACTTCGCCAGTAATCCGGCACAACTTATAATAGTGCGTTTAACGGCGGATAAGCCCGGAGCATACACGGGAAGCATCGAATTGGAAGATATGCATAATGCAAAAACTACCTGCAAGCAGCAACAATTAATCGCAGCAGGTAAATTAGATAATGCCCTGGAATATGAAAGCACCATAAAAGCAATTAATAATGGTGGAACGCTAAAAATTGATGGCAATAGATTAGTTTTCAATGGCTGCAATAGCATTACCTTACTAATAGCCGCTGGCACAAATTACTCATTTGATTACAATAAAAAATACAGGAACGCCATATCACCGGATACTCAAATTGAAGCCCAACTGGCAGCGGCATCAAACAAATCATACGGTTTGATCAAAAGCGCACACATAAAAGACTTTCAGTCTATTTTTAATCGGGTGTCGCTTGACTTGGGGAAATCATCGCCCGATCAGTTATCTAAACCAACAGGGGAAAGGAAGCTTGAGGCCGCCACTACAACCGACCCTGAACTGGAAGCATTGATGTTTCAATATGGCCGCTATCTGCTAATATCCAGTTCGCGCGCAGGCGGCATTGCTGCTAATCTGCAAGGCATTTGGAATGATAGTAATAACGCTGCTTGGGGCAGTGATTATCACGACAATATTAATGTTGAAATGAACTATTGGCCAGCTGAACCCGTTAATATGGCCGAGTGTTCGTTGCCTTTTTTTAAGCTAATACAAAGTCAATTAATACCATGGAGAAAAGCTACAACCGAGGCTAAAGAACTCAACACCCCATCCGGTGAGGTTTCTAAACGTGGTTTTGCACTGCGTACATCACACAATATTTATGGCCATAGTGATTGGAAATGGGATAAAACTGCCAACGCCTGGTATTGTCAACAATTATGGGAGCACTATGCTTTTGGTATGGATAAGAGCTATCTCAAAACAACAGCTTATCCAATTATGAAAGAAACCTGTGAGTTTTGGGAAGATCACCTGAAATCCTTAGCAGATGGTCGTTTGGTTGTACCCGATGGTTGGTCGCCGGAACATGGGCCCACCGAGGACGGTGTGAGCTATAATCAACAAATAGTCTGGGACCTTTTTAACAATTATGTTGAAGCTACTAGGGCTCTTGGTATTGATTCAGATTACGGTAACAAAATTGCCACCATGCGGGATAAACTGGTCGGACCTAAAATAGGGAGATGGGGACAGGTGCAAGAATGGATGGATGATAAAGACGACCCGAATGATCATCACCGCCATACCAGCAACCTTTTTGCTGTGTTTCCAGGCAGGCAAATTACCGTTGCCAAAACTCCTGAACTTGCCAAAGCGGCGAAGGTATCTTTAGATGCCCGCGGGCCAACAGGGGATGTACGCGAATGGTCTTATGCCTGGCGCACTGCTTTATATGCCCGATTGCACGATGGGGAAGATGCCCATGCAATGTTTAAACAATTTTTTAGCGACCGCAATAGTTGCCTGAATTTATTTGGCCTGCACCCGCCTATGCAAATGGATGGCAATTTTGGGTTAACAGCGGCTATTGCTGAAATATTATTACAAAGTCACGAAGGCGAGATAAATCTGTTGCCCGCATTGCCAAAAGATTGGTCAACTGGATCAGTTAAAGGGTTACGCGCCAGGGGCGGTTTTGAAGTAGATATCACCTGGAAAAACAATAAGCTAACATCTGCCACCATACATAATGTTAATGGCACCCAGGGTAAACTACGTTACGGAGACAAATTAAGAAGTGTGAACATAAAAAAAGGAAGTGCCATAAAAGTGAATTTTTGATATCAACTAATCTAATTTAAATCAATACCGGTAAAAAAGTTGCCGACTATCATGCTTGACCGGATGCTATCTCCATTCCTGAAAACCGTTGACCGTAGCCATTGATGCAAGAACTATTCAAAATGCGAACCGTTGCGTAATATGACACCCAAGGCAACCTGATTAACAAATATCCGAGTATAAAGGCAGCGTTCCGCAAACACAGCTAGACGATAAAGTGATTATCCCGGTGGCCAAAGAGATGTACAAGCAATGGAACCCGTTGGTATGCTAATTACCGTATCATCTACTTCCTAGATAAAAGGATTCAGATTACCAAATGCCAAATTGTATTCCGTTTTCTGAGACTAAATTGGATCTTCTGAGGGCGTTGACTTATATGATTGTATGAAATGGTATAGGAAATTTTATTTGAAAGAACTTTGCTTGTGCGTAGCCCCACTTCGTGCATCAAAAGCCTGTAACCTAAGTCATCCGGTGTGAGCAGTTGTGTCCTTTCAAATGGCTTAGGCGTACTAACATAGAATACCCTGTAGCTCAGCGTATAGGCTTGATAGCCAACAGCAATTTAGCCTTGATGATCAAAGCCAACCGAATAAATTTGTTTTTTATATTCACGGGGAGACATTCCGGTGAACTTTTTAAAGGTCTTTGAAAAATAGGACGAATTTTCAAAGCCTGTTTGCAGGCTGATTTCTGAATGAGCCATTCGACTCGTCGCCATTAGATATTGTGCCCGTTCAATACGCTTCTCGTTAATATAATTTATTGGTCTCTCTCCAGTGTATTCTTTGAACAGTCGGGAAAAATAATCTATATTTTGATTAACCCTTGATGCCAAATAAGAGACGGAAAGTTCTTGATGGAGGTTAACCAAAATATAGCTTAGTGTTTCGGTTATTTTAATCGGTATGATATTTTTTTCGTGGTATGTATAAATCTTCGGGTTCAAAAATTTGGCTACTAACTGTAAAAGTATACCCTGCGTTTCCATATACGTTGCTATGTTTTGTTGATTATTAAGCTCTTGATATTCTTTATAGAAAATATTCTTTTCGTATATTTTAGGATTATCAGAGCGATTAATCCCCCTACCTGGATTGATTTCCAGCAAACGGATGAATAGTTTTATATCTATATCGCTGGCTTCAGCCTTTAATATGGTCCTGTTATTAGAAAATAGTGAAGTGCCATCATTAGACTCTTCAAAAAACTGCACAAAATATTGACCGAGATGATCGTTACAACTCAAATTACATAACGTAAAACTAGGAATGATGTACAAGTGGCCCGGCTCAAGTTTCAATAAAACTGTTGGGTCTGATATTTTGCCAGCCCCACGATCAATATAATATATCCTGTAATAGGGGCTGATGACATTCCTGTAGTTCCATTTTGCATTAAGATGGACATAGTCGACATTCAGCAACGAAAAGGTGTGTTGTAAAGCTCTCTTAATCATATTTGAAAAAATATAAATTAAGAGCGTAATATATACAACTATTTTAAATTTTGCGCTTCGTAAAGTCGGATTTGTACAACAAATAGTCCAATTAAATCAAATTTGACGGACTTATTCACTATAGATTTGGCAGCATAATACGCAGTAAGCTGCGAACCAATTATTGTTTTAAAAATCTTGTTTACCGGGAACATCCAGTTTATTCATTTTTGAGTAACCTCATTTGTTCTAAGTGATTACCGGATTTTAATGGCTTATTCTCACTAATGAATCAACAATGGAAAAATATCAATCTTACTATCTAATTATAAGTTAATGGGTGTTTTATCACAATCGAAGAATGAAGTTTGGGGTTTTGTACCACGTCGGAATTTGTTATCATTTTCGCTGGTTACCATGTTGTTCCTTATTTGGGGTATCCCCAACAATATGAACGACATTTTGATAAAACAGTTCATGAAATCTTTTGAGCTAAGCCGGACCCAGGCAGGATTAATTCAATCGGCCTTTTACATGGGTTATTTCTTTCTGGCAGTGCCATCCGGGCTTATCATGAAAAAGTACTCCTATAAAGTAGGCCTTATTGCCGGTTTGCTGCTTTTTGCATTGGGGTGTTGCCTGTTTTGGCCCGCAGCAGTTGCGGGTAAATATGGCTTGTTCTTATTCGCCTTATTTGTGATCGCCTCGGGCTTAACTTTTTTGGAGACCGGCGCCAATATATTTATTGTTGAACTGGGCAGATCCCAATCAGCGGAGCGCCGCCTTAACTTTTCGCAGGCATTTAACCCTATAGGCGCGGTTTTGGGTGTGCTTATAGGCACTATATTTATTCTTTCAGGTATTGAACACGATCCGCTGAAAATTGCCGCTATGAAACTATCCGGCGAATACCAACATTATCTGCAGCAGGAAACCATGCGCGTTGTAACGCCTTACCTGGTGTTGGCTGCCTTTGCCGTGTTATGGAGCATTTTCCTGATGTTTACCAAATTTCCGAAGGGTAGGGATGAACTAAAGGAAGAAACCGATGTTAAAGCCAACAGCAGGGAATTATTGAAATACCCGCATTTTTATAAAGGGGTACTTTCGCAATTTTTTTACTGCGGCGCGCAAACCTGTACCTGGAGTTTCTTTATCCAATACGTACAGGATTTTACAGGCCAGCCCGAGAAAATAGCGGGATATTTTTTAACGGGCACTTTGGTAGCTTTTGGTGTGGGCCGGTTTTCGGCCACTTACATCATGCGTTATGTATCGCCGGGCAAACTAATGGGGATATACGGGTTTGTCAACGTAGCGTTGGTGGCGATTGCCATATTAATACCTGGTTTCATAGGCGTTTGGGCCATATTTTTCACCAGCTTTTTTATGTCGCTGATGTACCCAACCAATTTTGCACTCAGTATTCGCAACCTGGGCAATAACGCAAAAATTGGCGGCTCAATTATGGTGATGGCTATTGTAGGCGGGGCATTCTTTCCACCTGTGATGGGCTTAATTGCCGAATCAACCAAAAGCATGGCCATTGCTATGGTCATACCATTAATATGCTACCTGTATATTGCTTACTACGCGTTCAGGGGTTCAAAAATACCCGGTGAACTTATTGAAGAAGTTGCAGCATCTGCCAAAATATTACCTACACATTAATTATTATGCCTGATAAAAATTTCACGCCATACACTTTTGATATGCCGCCGGTAGTTTTCGGCACCAGCGGTTTAGGGAATTTGTTTGTGGCCTTGCCCGATGAGATAAAACAAGAAATAGTAAAGGAATGCATTACCCATACCAACGGCAAGCTCATCTTTGATTCGGCCGGTAAATATGGTGCCGGGTTAGCGCTTGAATCATTGGGTAAATGTTTAAAGGCCTTAAATGTTGATCCGGAAGATGTGATCATCAGCAATAAATTAGGATGGGTACGTACAGCGCTAAAAACACCTGAACCAACCTTTGAGCCCGGCGTTTGGTGCGATCTAAAATATGACGCGGAGCAGCATATCAGCTATGATGGCATACTTGAGTGTTTTGAGCAGGGCAATGAATTGCTGAACGGTTATATCCCGCAAATGGTATCGGTACATGATCCGGATGAGTACCTGGCTAAAGCGCAATCGGCCGATGAGGATGAAAAGTTATACAGCGATATTCTGGAAGCTTACCGTGCGCTTGAAACCTTAAAACGCGATGGTAAGGTTAAAGCAATAGGCGTTGGCGCTAAAGACTGGCGCTCCATAGAACGGGTTTATAATGATGTTGACCTGGATTGGGTGATGATAGCCAACAGCATGACCATTAAAAGCCACCCGAGGCCCTTGCTCGATTTTATGAAAAGACTGGAAGATGATGGTGTGCAGATCATCAACTCCGCGGTGTTCCATTCCGGCTATTTAATTGGGGGCGATTATTTCGACTATAAACTTATAGCTGCTGATGAACCTCAAAATAAAGTACTGGTAAAATGGCGCGAGGATTTTTTTAAGCTCTGCGCTAAATACAATATAAAACCTGCCGAGGCCTGCGTGCAGTTTGCCTTAATGGCACCAGGCGTTAAAAGCATTGCCCTGAGCACTACTAACCCCAAAAGAGTTAAGGATAATATAGCAATGGGAGCGGAGAGTGTACCAAAAGCATTCTGGGATGAAATGATCAGCCAGGAATTGATCGATAAAAAGTATTTTGAATACGCAAGCATTAGCTAATGAAAAGATATTGTTTAGCAGTCGATTTGAAGGACGACCCTGCATTGATAGCAGAGTATGAGCATTGGCATAAAAGTGAAAATGCCCGGCCCGCTATCATGAGGAGTATCAAGGATGCGGGTATTACCGATATGCAGATCTATCGTACCGGTAACCGCCTGTTTATGATAATGGCTACCAATGAAACATTTGATTTCGGGAGGAAAGCGGCGGCTGATGCCAGTAATCCAGATGTTCAGGAATGGGAGGAATTGATGTGGAAATTTCAGCAGCCGCTGAAATGGGCCAAGCCAGGCGAGAAGTGGGTATTGATGGATAAGATATTTCAATTAGGTTGATATAGGTTAAGATTGATTTGCACCAGGATTTCTGGCAATACGGCCCGGTTAGGCTTGGATAGATCGTATGACGCTTAATTGAAGAGTTTTATCAGAAGTACCATTAAGTTTTATAAATACAAGCACCGGAATAAATGGAAATATTAACATGTGTTGAACCAGGAATACTTGATTATGGAGAACGCCAGAAGCCGGTGTTAATCAAGGATCATGCGATTATCAAGATCAAAAGGATTGGCATTTGCGGAACCGACTTGCATGCATTTGAAGGTACGCAACCTTTTTTTAACTACCCCCGTGTGTTGGGGCACGAACTCTCCGGAGAATTAGTGGCATTTGATAATGCACCTGGATTTGAAATCAATGAAAGCGTAACTTTTACGCCATACTTTAGTTGCGGGTATTGCATAGCGTGCCGGTCTGGCAATACGAATTGTTGTGTTAGCATTCAAGTTTGCGGCGTACATATAGATGGGGGGATGGCTGAATATCTGATGGTTCCTTCGCATACCTTGCTGCATGGTGAGGGACTTAGTTTTGATGAGCTGGCACTTGTTGAGCCATTGGCCATTGGTGCTCACGGCATCAGACGTGCAGCCGTTACAGGTGGTGAGTTTGTGTTGATCATTGGTGCGGGGCCTATTGGTTTAGGCACGATGGAGTTTGCCAAGCTACGCGGTGCAAAAGTAATTGCCTTAGATATTAATGAAGAGCGACTTAATTTTTGCCGGGAAATACTTAATGTAGATTATACCATTAATGCCTCCTCTGTTGATGTGATACAACAATTAAAAGATATAACCGGTGGAGATATGCCAACTGTAGTTGTTGAAGCGACAGGAAATCTTAAAGCTATTAATAACGCCTTTCAATACCTGGCACATGGAGGCAGGTATGTCTTAATAGGATTGCAAAAAGGGGATATCTGCTTCAGTCATCCCGAATTTCATAAACGGGAAGCAACTTTGATGAGCAGCAGAAATGCCACCGAATTGGATTTTGATTATGTTATCAATTCTATTAGAAAGGGTTTGATTAGCCCTTTAAAGTATATAACCCACAGGGTGAAATTCAGTGAGGCTAAAAGAGACTTTGCAAGTTGGCTAAAACCGGAAAGCCGCGTGATAAAAGCTATGGTTTCAATGGACGATCCTTATTAAATATGATCTGAAAACCAGGACTGCTTGCTATGCAAAAGGATTATATATAACTAATAATTAAATTATTTTCAATGAAAAGAAGAACGCTCATAAAGGGGTTAGCTACAGGATTATCCTCTTTGTATCTATCGAAGCTCTATGGCAGCAATCTATTGCCTTCCCATTCAAATCCAGGTATTGGCGCAGGGCCATTTCAACCAACATGGAAGTCATTGGCGCAATATCAAGTTCCCGATTGGTTTCGCGATGCCAAATTTGGGATATGGGCGCATTGGGGGCCGCAATGTCAGCCCGAACGTGGTGACTGGTATGGCAGGGGGATGTATGAGGAGGGTAGTGACCAGTATAAATACCACATTCAAAAATATGGGCATCCTTCAAAATTCGGGTTTAAGGATGTGATCAACGATTGGAAAGCCGAGAACTGGGATCCCGGTGAATTGGTTGGCTTATACAAACGTGCCGGTGCCAAATACTTTATGGCTTTGGCTAATCATCATGATAACTTTGATTTGTATGATAGCAAATATCAGCAATGGAATTCTACAAAAATTGGCCCTAAGAAAGATCTGATCGGCGGCTGGGCCAAGGCGGCTAAACAACATGATCTGCCTTTTGGTGTCACAGTTCACGCCTCGCACCCATGGACCTGGTATGAGGTTGCCCAACGGGCGGATAAAAGTGGACCTTACGCGGGCATCCCTTATGATGGCAAGCTTCACAAGGCAGAAGGTATAGGTAAATGGTGGGACGGGTATGATCCACAGGAGTTGTATGCACAAAACCATGCCTTGAGTCAGGATAGTCTTGATGATGACAGCATGGGCCGCCATTGGGCCTGGGGCAATGGCGCAAGTGTACCTGATAAAGCCTATTGCGATAAATTTTTTAACCGCACTATTGAACTGATCGACAAGTACGACCCCGAACTTATTTATTTTGATGACACTGTGTTACCGCTTTGGCCAATAAGTGATGTGGGCTTAAAACTTGCCGCACATATGTATAATACCAGTATCAAAAAGCACGGCAAGTTGCAAGCTGCTCTCTTTGGCAAGATACTGGATGAGCAGCAGCGCAAATGTATGATATGGGATATTGAACGCGGGCAAAGCAACCAGATTGAGCCACTGCCCTGGCAAACGGATACTTGTATTGGCGGTTGGCATTATGATCGCCGTTTGTTTGATAACAAGGGCTATAAAAGTGCCAAAACAGTGATCCATACATTGGTAGATGTGGTAAGCAAAAATGGCAATTTGCTATTAAATATCCCGGTACGTGGTGATGGCACTATTGACAGCGAAGAACGCGCGGTTGTGGAAGAAATTGCCGCCTGGATGCAGATCAACAGTGAATCTATTTATGGTACACGGCCCTGGAACGTGTTTGGTGAGGGCCCGGCTATAGAATCGGCGGCACCGATAAGTGAGCAGGGTTTTAACGAAGGTAAGGGCAGACCACTTGGAGCTGAAGATTTTCGCTTTACGACCAAAGACAAAACGCTTTATGCTATTATGATGGGATGGCCAAAAGATAATAGCATCCTAATTAAAAAATTAGCGGCGAGTGCTCTGACCGGGCACGTAAGCGAGGTGAAACTACTTGGAAATGATAAGTTGAGTTTTGAGCAAACTGCGGCCGGCCTGAAGGTCAAATTGCCGGAACAGGCTCCGGGTAAAGATGCATTCGCTTTAAAAATTGAAGGAGCTATTTAGCATGTTATTATGAATCTGAAATTTTACTATATCCTGAGTGCTTTCGTTTTACTGGCAGTTCCTTGTTTTGCACAAACTTTTAAGCTGTTATCGCCCGATAAAAGAACTGTTGTGGAAAGCGTTGGCAAATTATATTACAAATTAAACATGCAACAAGTATTTATTTTTTTGTTGAAATCATCAGAAACATTTATTTTATGAAAAAGTTAATTCTACTTACTCTTTTATTTTCTACAGCTATACAACTTCATTATTTATACGCGCAGGAATTACCTCAATTAAAGCATGAGGGTAATATAAACAGATTGTATGTTGATGGTAAGCCATTTATTATGGTTGCCGGAGAATTACATAACTCTACATCCTCCAATTTAACATATTTAAAACCCATTTTTCCCAAATTAAAAGAAATGGGGCTTAATACAGTTCTCGCATCTATTGCATGGGAACAATTCGAACCTCAGGAGGGGAAATTTGACTATTCGATCATTGATGGGATCATATCCCAAGCGCGCGAAAACAAACTAAAACTTTGTCTTCTCTGGTTTGGAAGCTGGAAAAATGGACTTTCCACGTACCCGCCACTTTGGGTAAAAAAAGATTCAAAACGTTTTTTTAAACTGAAGCAAAGTAATGGGAGTACCGGCGAAGTAATTTCACCTTTTTGCAAGGAAGCGCAAATTGCAGATGCTAAGGCATTTGTACAATTAATGAGACGAATAAAGGAGGTAGACAAAGAGCATACTGTTGTAATGATTCAAGCCGAAAACGAAGTTGGAGCATTCCAGGATATTGATTACAATAAACAAGCATTTGATTTATTTAATTCTCAGGTTCCGGAAACCTTAATCCGGTATTTACAAAAAAATACAAATAATCTGAGCCCTGAAATCAAATATGTTTGGCAAAAAAATGGGAGCAAAACTAAAGGAACATGGTCGGAGATATTTGCGGATACCATGAAAAGTGCACAAAATTTCTTCATGACCTGGCAATCTGCCAAATATATAAATGAAATATGCCGCTTAGGCAAAAAAGAATTAAACCTTCCAATGTATGTAAATGCCTGGTTGGTTCAAAAAGCTACTGATTTACCCGGAGTATATCCAAACGGTGGGCCTGTATCCAGAGTAATTGATATTTACAAAGCCATTGCGCCTGATATCGATATATGCGCACCTGATATTTATGCGCCTAATTATAAAGAAATATTGTCGATGTACCATCGTTCTGATAACCCACTTTTTATTCCCGAAAGTACTACTGAACAGGCACGGGCTTTTTATGCCTATGCAGAGCATGATGCCATTTGCTTTTCTCCATTTGGTATTGAAGATGCTTATACCAATTTGGCCTATCGGCAGGCAATATCTGTTATAAATGAATTAATGCCTTACCTATTAAAATATCAGGGTACAGGTAAAATGCGGGGTTTTATGCGCACTAAAAATAGTACCACCGACACGCTTGTATTTGGCGGGGATAAAGTAATTGTAGCCTATAATAATTGGGACAATACAGGATATGGCCTGGTTATTCAAACTGCTCCGGATGAATATATAGTAGCGGGGATTACTGCACAACTAAGATTTGAATCCCAAAATCCATCAAAAAATATTCGCATTGGCCAGGTGTTTGAAGGAGGGTTTGAAGGAGATCATTGGGTAACGACCCGTATGCTTAATGGTGACGAAACCTGGCATAATGAATGTTTAATTATGACAGGGCGTAAAGCAATGATTTCTCAGACTTTAGAGGGACAAATAGTTCCTCCTCAGCCAGGCCCAAATCAACCTGCATCGGAATCAGCTAAGAGTACAGAAGTTCAAACTCCTGCGATCTATAAAGTGGTTACTTATGAATTGAAATGAAAATATGCTATTTTTAAAGTCAATTGAAACCCCCGACTCAGCTGTCAGTTTTAAAGGAACAAGCATACCTAGTAGAGCGTACTGACTAGGGTAATTTTGGTATTAATTACGCTAACCAATTCTTTTCATCCATCTTTATAACGGTGGATGAAGAGCTCTGGACTTGCGTAATTTTGTTTCTTGTAGTTGATATACAAATCCTTATTTTAATACACGCTCCCACTTTCGGCTTGCCGTGATTGTTTGGTTAAAAGACAAGCTTTCCCGGATAGAAGCTGATATTTTCTTTCAAATTGAACGTTTCGTACTCTATTTAAGGACTTTTGTACCCGTTCAATCATTTTTCTCTTCTATAATTTTAATGCCAGATTAATAAACTCAGTAGTGCCTAAAATATTGTAGTTGAATTTTGGCTGTTATTTCAACGCCTTTGCTCGATGCCATTAAAGTACGTTTGTTTTTATTAACTATTCGTCCGCCTAGCGGAAAAGAAAATTTGACCAATTATACATATACGCCTGTTCAGACCTGTTTTGATTTCATATTAAAAAATGAAGCTGATATTAAACTCTTCTGTAGCCAGAAAGGTTACCGGCTTATTATTAGTTTTTTTTAGTCAGTATAATACTGTAAAAAACTACTGTTGTGCCTTGCAAGAAATATTAATCAACTCTTTTTTTACATTAAAAAAAGAGCTGATTAAGGTCATTATTTGCAACAGTGATGGTATTAACGTAGAAAATACCGGCCTGAAGTCGGTAATAAATCAAACTACCATGATCAGTACTTATGTAAAACCTAGTGGGTACATAGCAAATTTCCTTAATTCATCTCTTTGCTTAACATCTTCAATTGCAAATAACCAATTATTCACAGCGACAAACTACTACGTCGCGACTTAACCAAATTTTATATGAAAAGAAATCTAAATTATTTTTTATGCATCCTGGCAATCCCGGCATTGACAAGATGCAGCAAGCAAGAAATTGCTAGTTCAAGCGTTAAACCGCTTATTACAAACACAGCTAGTAAAGCATTCGACGCTTCCAGTTACCCCAGTTACAATACTTCACCGCTTCCGCCCGATCAAACAGGGATGACCAGTACCGCAGTCCAGATCGCCTCAAATATCACGTTAGGGATTAATATCGGCAACACAATGGAAGCTGTCAACAACGAACAAGGGTGGGGAAACCCCATGATTACCCAGGCGCTAATTGATAGCTATAAACAAAGCGGTTTTAACGCGGTACGGATACCTTGTCAGTGGGATTGGTCACATATAACCAATAGAACTACTGAGCAAATAGACCCGGCCTGGCTTGCACGCGTGCAGCAGGTTGTGCAATACTGCGTTAACGACGGCATGTATGTCATATTAAATATACATTGGGATAACGGATGGTTGCAAAGCAATGATACGGTTACCATGCAAGCTGTAACCAATGCCAAGCAAAAGGCGCTTTGGGAGCAAATTGCAACGCAAATGCGTGGTTTTGATCAACACCTACTGTTTGCCAGCACCAACGAACCTGGTGGAACCACTGCCGCTGCAATGAGCGTTCTGCTTTCTTATCATCAAACTTTTATCAACGCGGTGAGGTCAACCGGCGGGCACAACAGCTACAGGACTTTGGTTGTTCAGGGCCCCAATGGCGCCGATATCGTGGCAACAAACAATCTGATGAACACGATGCCAACAGATCAGGCATCCAATCGTTTGATGGTGGAGGTTCATAACTACACTCCCTACAACTTCTGTTTGATGACTTCGGACCAATCATGGGGAAACATGTTTTATTATTGGGGCTCGGGATATCACACCACTTTCGATGTTGCGCACAATCCCACCTGGGGTGAGGAATCGACCCTTAGTAGCTATTTTCAAATGATGAAGACAAAGTTTGTTAACAATGGCATCCCGGTAGTCATGGGCGAATTTGCAGTTGAGACCCAGAATCTTACGGGAGATTATTTAAACTTCAATCTTGCTTCCAGGGCGTATTGGTATAATTACAATATGCACCAGGCATTGGCCAATGGTATGCTGCCTTTTCTGTGGGATACCGGTTCGATCATTAACAGGTCGACTTATGCGGTACAAGATCAACGGGATTTAGCGGCCCTTGTGCAGGGAGCACAAACTGGCGTATCCCCTGCATTCCAAGTTGGTGGTGTGTACCAGATTATCAACAGGTACAGTTTCAAGGCTTTAGAGATTGCCGGCTGGGGCACCGCTAATGGATCCTTGGCGGACCAGTGGGATTATTTAAGCGGCCAAAACCAGCAATTTAAAGTGCAGAGTGCGGCAAATGGCAGCTACCTGCTAACACCAATGCACGTTTCGGGCGAGTGTTTGGAAATAAATGGTTGGTCCGGCGCTAACGGCGGTACTGCGGATATATGGAGTTACACAGGTACGGGCGGAAACAATCAAAACTGGTTAATCCAGCCAACCGACAATGGGTTCTATAAGATTATTAATGTAAATAGTGGAAAAGCTTTGGAAGTTACATTAGGGAACAATGCGGCAATTCCATTCAGAAATGGCAGCGCGGTTGACCAATATGATTATAATGGCGGCAAAAACCAGCAATGGGGATTTGTGAAATTGTAAGATAGAAAAGAAGCAGAAACACTTTATCAATATAATTAAAAAACATGTTCACTTTCAAAAAAATACGTTTTCTTTCAATCTTTACCTTTTGTGGCCTGTTCTCGCCGCTGCTGCTTTGCGCGCAGGTTAATACAGCACTTAGCCTTGATCTTACACACCCGGCTGCCAATGTTAGTCCACGGCTTTACGGCTTAATGACAGAAGAAATAAACTATTCTTATGATGGGGGAATCTACGGAGAGTTGATCCGCAACAGGGTATTCCGGGATCATCCTGAAAAACCGGAGCATTGGTTTTTAATAAAAGCGGATGGCGACAGCTCCTCGATAAATCTGGACGCCAGGCACCCGGTAAATGAAACTTTGCCAATCTGCCTTCATCTCCATGTCGCCTCTGCTAACAAATCAACTGGTGTTGCTAACGATGGCTTCTGGGGGATACCTGTTAAGCCGTCGACTATTTACAGCGGAAGTTTCTATGCATTAAAAGAAGGCTCCGGAGCAAAAAGTGCTTTCACGGTAAATATTGAATCAACCGATGGCAAAATCGTATATGCAATGGCAACCGTTAGCGGGATAGGCGATAAATGGCAAAAATTCACCTATACATTAAGTACATTGCCTACCGCTGTACCGACAGCAGACACGAGGTTGGTACTAAGACCTAAAAGCACCGGCAGCTTTTATTTGACGCTGGTTTCCTTATTTCCGCCCACTTATAATGGGCGGAATAATGGAAACCGTCGGGACATCATGCAGCTATTGGCAGCGATGAATCCTTCCTTTCTGCGGCTTCCCGGTGGAAATTACCTGGAAGGCGGCATGTTTTCTACACGCTTCGACTGGAAAAAAACCTTGGGGCCTATCGAAAAAAGACCCGGGCATATGGGTACCTGGGGTTACCGCTCATCAGATGGCATGGGATTACTGGAATACCTGGAATGGTGCGAAGACCTGCATATGGAACCGGTTCTTGCCGTTTTCGCCGGATATACGCTTAATGGCGATTATCTGGAAGCCGGTCCGTTATTAAAACCATTTGTTGACGATGCATTGGAAGAAATTGAATATGTAGCAGGTGATACAACTACCTTATGGGGTAAAAGAAGAGCGCTGGATGGTCACCCTCAGCCGTTCAAACTTCATTACGTAGAGGTTGGAAATGAAGACGGTTTTGATAAATCAATCAGTTATAACGGTCGGTTCGCCCAATTTTTTGACGCGATAAAGACTAAATTTCCTGATATTGAGGTGATTTCAACAATGGGCGGTAAGGATTGGCTTGGTTCACGTTACCCTGTTACATCGCGCACCCCGGACATTGTAGATGAACATTATTACAGGAACGCCTTTGAAATGGAAAGCGATGCGGACCACTATGATCACTACGACCGCAAAGGCCCGAAAGTTTTTGTTGGGGAATGGGCAACACGCGAAGGCTCGCCGACGCCAAATTTCAATTCGGCATTAGCGGATGCTGCCTGGATGACGGGGATGGAACGCAATTCAGACATTGTGGTGATGTCCTGTTCAGCACCGCTTTTTGTCAATGTGAATCCTGGTGGAATGCAGTGGGAATCTGATCTTATCGGATACAATACGCTCAGTAGTTATGGCTCACCTTCCTATTATGCTCAGCAGATGTTTAACAATTACAGGGGGGATGAAGTGATCCGTATAAATGCCGAAGGAGTCCCAAACCAATTGCAGAAACTGAACCACGCAGATTCACTGGCACAGGTAAAGCCGAAAGCTTACCCGGGCCTATTTTACGTGGCGACCCGCAATAGTAAAACCGGGACGGTATTTTTGAAAGTAGTAAATTGCCTGCCGACTGTTGAGAAAGTTAACCTCCAATTAGCAGGAGCCGCCAGTGTTAAAACCGGCGGAAAGGTAATTATCATGAAGGCTGAAAACCCACAAGATACCAATACTATCACAGATCCAAAAAAGATTACCCCAGTAAGTTCTGTGTTCAATGGTATGAAAAAGGAGTTTAATTATCTTTTCATGCCTTATTCCATAACGGTTCTGCAAATTGAAACCAGGTAGGCCGCCTTACGTAGTGAGGGAACAGTTATACTTTTATCGTCAGAAACCGATAGCATTTTGACATTTCACCATAGCCACATCAGGACATTCATGCCCATCCCCCCACAAAACCCGTACTTCAGTTGAAGTGCGGGTTTAAAGTGACTTAAAATTGAACGAGATGTAAACGCAGTCTTAAAGTCAGTCTATTCCAGATATTATTGGGTTTGGGGTGCACCGATTTTTATCAAATTGAACGTTTCGCAACCTATTTTTTGACTTTTGTACCCGTCCATCCATTTTTCTCCTCTATAATTTTATCGCCGGATTAATAAACCTAAGAATGTATTAAATATGGGTAGCTCAAATATTCCTGCGTAGGGACGGTTGGGGATACCCGGTTTAAATGGTGTTTGTTTTTATTAATTACCAATTCGCTTTGTTAAAAATAGCGATAACCAATAAAATAATTAAACCGGTATAACCCTGTATTCATGATAAATAAAAAAGTTACGTTCAATTCTCTGTTGTCCAAAATAGTGACAGCAGTTCTCTTACTGCTAATGACAGCGATATCTGCTGCTAACGCCTCTGTAAAATCTTATAAAAAGGAAGCTAACGGGCTTTTATTTAGGTTAGATAAAGGCCTGATGAAGGTTACCATCTGCAGGGACGATATCATCGAAGTAAAATACACCATTTTTAACGACTTTGTCAGCAAGCCCTCACTTATTGTAAACGCAAAATGGAGCCTCCCTTCTTTTAAGGTTTCAGAAGATAAGAATAAGGTTATTATTACAACGGCCAAGCTAAAAGTAATAATAAACAAATTCACTAATAATGTTACTTACCAAGACCTTTATGGTAAGGAAATAACCTCCGAAGATAATAAAAGCATTACTCCGGCTACCATAGCCGGCATAAGCACCTATAACATAAGCACCCAATTTAATTCACCTGCGGATGAAGCGCTTTTTGGCCTGGGTTGCCATCCCGTCGACACTGGTTCCATCAATTATAAAGGCAGAAACCAGGATTTAGCAATAAAATACCTTACAGGGGCGGTTCCTGTGCTGTTGTCCACTAAAGGTTATGGACTGATGTGGGATAATTATTCGGCATCAAACTTTTACGGTGCCGAGGCAGAGAATACCAAATTTAAATATGTATCCGAAAGTGGGAGGCAGGCCGACTATTACTTTTTTTACGGCCCGGGCTTTGACCAGATTATCAACCTATACCGTACTGCCACCGGCAAGGCTCCCATGTTTGCAAAGTGGGCATTCGGGCTGTTCCAGTCACAGGACAGGTATATGAGCCAGGATGAAATACTTTCAGTAAAGGACAATTACCGCAATAATCACATCCCGGTAGATGTGATTGTACAGGATTGGTATTATTGGGATCCGTTCCCTATTGGCGCTAATGTAATGAACCCAGCACGTTATCCTGACCCCAAAAAAATGATTGATGAATTACATAAATCAAATATTCATGGGATGATTTCCATCTGGCCGGTGTTTGGCAAAGGAACCAGAGACTTCGATACCTTGCAAAAAATGGGTGGGTTAACAAATATAACCTGGGATAATATTGTTACCCACACTTTTGATAATTATTATGATGCACACAATCCCAAAGCCCGTGAATTATATTGGGATATGGCCCGCGACAGCCTGATTAAAAGATATGGCTGGGATGCCTGGTGGGTTGACCAATGCGAACCTGACAATGGCCTATTGTTGGACGAACGCCGAAAAAGCAATTTCTGGATAGGGAAGGGTATTAATTATTTTAATACCTACTCCCTTGAACACTCAACAGGGTTGTATCAGGGCTGGCGCCGGGATATTCCCAAAAAAAGAGCGTTTTTTTTACTCCGACAATCTTTTGCGGGCGAGCAACGAAATGCAGCAACGCTTTGGTCATCCGATATTTCCTGCACGTTTAGCTCATTTAAAAATCAGATACCACAAGGCATTAATACCTGTACATCGGGCATTCCTTACTGGACATCAGATATAGGTGGATACCATTATAATTGGGGGGTGCCGGATTGGTCTAAACCGGAATTTAGGGAACTGTTTACCCGTTGGTTCCAGTTTGGTACATTTTGCCCAATTATGCGCATCCACGGCAAGGGTGAACGGGCCATATTTTCAAAGAATTGGGACGAAGGCACAAGGTCAATCTTATTAAAATATGATAAGCTGCGTTATCGCCTGTTGCCTTATATTTATTCGCTTGCAGCAAAAACTACGCTTGATAATTATACTATGATGCGTTCGCTGGCATTTGATTTCCGCAATGATAAGAATGTATACAAAATACCAGATCAATATATGTTTGGCCCTGCATTTTTGGTTAACCCCGTTACCGGAAAAGGTGAAACGGAAAGAAATGTTTATTTGCCGGGGTCGGGCCTGTGGTATAATTTCTGGACAGGTGAAAGCCTTAACGGGGGTAAAACAATTAATGCTGCTGCACCGATTGATGAGATGCCATTATATGTGCGTGCCGGTTCTATCGTACCGATGGGCCCCGAAGTGGAATATGCTACCCAAAAAACCAATAAGATTATTGAACTGCGGGTATATCCCGGTGCAGATGGCCGGTTTACCTTTTATGAGGACGAGAATGATAATTACAATTATGAGAAAGGTCGGTATTCTACTTTTACATTTGCCTGGAATGACAAACAGAAAGAACTAAGCATATCAGATACCAAAGGCAATTTTCCAGGTATGTTAAAGCGGCGTATTTTCAATGTTATTGTGGTTAACGGCAAACATGGTTCAGGACCATTGGTTGCAAACAGTGTTGATAGTATGGTTAAATATGAAGGCAAGGCACTTGTTGTGAAATTAAAGTAAAGCGAGCACACCTGAAAATTGAATAATAAGTAAGAATATAGTTGGTTAATAGCCTTGATGTTATTTTATAATATCATGGCAATGCGTTCCGGGGTGAAATACGGGCGCATTTTTTATTTAATAACTCACCCATCGATGGTTAGCTTAAAAATTGAAAAATGTCCGTCTTAGTAAATAGAAATTGGCTGTTGATGCAATACTTTTATTACCTTAGTGTACTAGCTTTAAGAAGTTAACCTGTTGATTTTGGGCTTTTTCAATAATACCGCTATGCGCGTAAAATTTTATTATCTTCTTGCGGTTACATTAATGTTTGCATGTAATAAGGCTTTCGGTCAAAGCAATCAGTACCGTTTTTCACAACTTGATATAAGCAATGGGCTGTCTCATAACCAGGTGAACAGCATTTTTAAAGACCCGGAAGGCTTTATGTGGTTTGGTACTGCGTCGGGCCTTAATCGTTATGACGGTTATACCTTTAAAGTATTTAAGCATGATAGTAACAATAAAAATTCTGTTATTGATGACTATATAGAGGGCATTTCTGAAGGCCCTGATAAAAAAATATGGATATTAACCCGAAATGGGTATTGTTTTTACAATCCTGAAACAGAGCAGTTTAATAGTGACATGTCATTGTTGTTACGTCCTTTAAAACTCCCTGTTCATCAGAGCGTCGCTAAGATGGTGCAAACGAGCGCTACCGACTTTTGGTTTTTATATCCTGATTCAGGTATTTACAGGTATAATGCTTTGACCAAGCAAACAAAACGGTATTCTCATGGCATTAACTTCACCCCGTCTTTATATTCAAACGCCATTGCTGATATCACCTTTGATGTTAAACGCAATATATGGATAGTATACCGCGATAGGACGGTTGAGATGTTGGATATTAAGGCTAATAAAATCACCTATCACACGAATATTTTTAATAAGCTTAATAAGGTAAACAATGACAAAAACAGTAAATATTCGTTAATTGTCGATCGGGATAATGATTTGTGGTTTTACGCGTCATATGGCGATTTGGGCATATTTTATTATGAGCCTTCAACTGGGGTACTCCGACACATTGATAAGGAATCAGCCGGGGCAAAGTTAACTACGAACGTCATAAGCAATATTATTCAGGCCGATGGTGGCTTGATATGGATTGCCACCGACCACGGGGGCATAAATGTGCTGGATAAAAAAGATTTCAAAATCACTTATTTACTAAACCGGCAAGATGACGCAAAATCATTAAGGCAAAACAGCGCGGTTCTTTATAAGGATAACCTGGGTATAATTTGGGCCGGCACATTCAAAAAGGGAATAAGTTACTATCATAAAAATATTATCAGGTTTCCGCTTTACCGGCATTTTGCCTCAGATCCAGCCAGTTTAACTTTCGACGATGTTGACAAATTTGTTGAAGATAAACTTGGGAATTTATGGATTGGCACCAACGGAGGGGGACTGATTTATTTTAACCGCAAAACCGGAAAGTTTACACAGTATAAGCACGATCCGGCAAACCCCAATAGTCTGAATAACGATATTATTGTTAACTTATGTATTGACCACGACCAAAAGTTATGGATCGGCACCTACTTAGGCGGTCTGAACTGTTTTGATGGAAAGACTTTTACACATTACACGCACGACGATAAAGTAGCCACCAGTATTGCTGATGACAGGGTATGGAGCATTCTGGAAGATTCCTCCCACCGTTTATGGATTGGAACATTTGGAGGCGGATTGGAGATTTTCGACCGGTCAAAGAAAATATTTTATCATCCTTTTAAGCAGTCCGATATAAGGTCTTCGGTGGTATCCTCAATCTTTGAGGATAAACAAGGCAATATATGGATAGGTGGTTTTTCGGGGATAGATGTCATATTGAAAAAAACGGGACGAGTGATCCATTATATCTCAAATGGAAATGTCGCAAGTGGTTTAGTCGACAATACCATAAATAGTATTAACCAGGATAGCCGCGGTTTAATATGGATAGCGACACCGAGCGGATTGAGCATTCTGAATCCCAAAACAAGTGGTTTTACCTCCCTGACAACAAAAAACGGGCTGCCCGCTAATTCAATATTGTGTACATTGGAGGATAACAAAGGAGCCGTGTGGCTAAGTACCTCGAACGGATTGAGTCGTGTCACCTTAACACCAACAGTTAATACTTTTAATTTTCGCTTCGAGAACTTTGATGAGATGGATGGCCTACAGGGGCGGGAATTTAATATAAATTCTGCTTTGAAGACACGCAGCGGTGAGCTAATATTCGGAGGCGGTGATGGCTTTAATGTTTTCGATCCCGCAAGCATAGAACCCGTTACAAACAAACTCCAGTTAGCCTTTACCGATTTTCAGTTGTTCAACAAAAGTATATCAGCCAATGAAGTTATTAATGGTCATTTAGTACTTACAAAAGCCATAACCGAAACACATAGCCTGACACTTAATCACAATGAAAATGTCTTCTCTGTAGAATTTGCCGCCCTTGATTTTTTTGATCCGGGAAAAGTAAAATATCAGTACATCCTCGAAGGTTTTGACAAAGGGTGGGTTAACACGGATAATAGAACGCGAAAAGCTAACTATACTAACCTGGATGAGGGTGATTATGTATTTAAGGTACGGGCTTTCGATTCAAACGGAGGATTGGACCCGGATTATATATTCTTAAAAGTTAAAATATTGCCGCCATTCTGGAAAACAACCTGGGCATATATTGTTTATTTAATGATTATTGCGGGGACGCTGTACCTCATTCGCAGACGCGGGATTGAAAAAATCAGGATGCAATTTGCCGCAGAAAAGGAGAGGCAGGAACAAAGTCAACTCATAGAACACGAGCGCCAGGAGGTTAAGCGTATGCAAGAACTCGACCAACTGAAAACTAAATTTCTGACGAACGTAAGTCATGAGTTCAGAACGCCGCTGTCATTGATTATGGCGCCGGTTGAAAAAATGTTTACTCACGCTGACGAGGAACAGAGACAACAGCTAACCATGATCGGGAAAAACGCCAGGCGTTTGTTACACCTGGTAAACCAGTTGCTTGATTTTCGTAAGATGGAAGTTCAGGAGTTAAAGCTGCACAGCAAGCCCGGAGATATTGTTAAGTTCATCAAAGAGATAAGCCTGTCCTTTTCAGATATTGCCGAAGGAAAAAAAAATGGTTTTATATTTGATACCACCGTTGATTCCCTGTTTACCAGCTTTGATCATGATAAGATAGAAAGGATATTATTTAACGTGATATCAAATGCCTTTAAATTTACCCCAACAGGCGGCCATGTGAGCGTTTTACTGAATGTGACAAGGGGCAATCAAGTTGGCGACGACAGTTTACTTGAAATTAAGGTGATGGATACAGGCATTGGTATCCCATTTGAAAAACACGATAAAATTTTCGAACGGTTTTTTCAACATGATGTTCCGACGTCAATGATAAACCAGGGCAGCGGCATTGGTCTTGCAATTACACGTGAATTTGTGAAGATGCACGGGGGCGAAATATCGGTTGAAAGTGAACCGGATCACGGCAGTTGTTTTATCATTAAACTGCCACTTGTCGTTATTTTTGCTGGTAGTGAAACGGATAAATCCTTGGACATGGATACTGATATTGAAAATCTGGACCACATCGGTGACAATGAAAATAAAATTACGCTCAAACAGCAGAACTCAAATAAAAAACCACTGATTCTTTTAGTTGAGGATAACGATGATTTCCGTTTTTACCTGAAGGATAATTTAAAAGATATATTTTTTATAATCGAAGCTTCAAACGGAAGAGAGGGCTGGCAAAGGGCGCTTGCTCAACATCCGGATATCATCGTAAGTGACATCAGTATGCCCGAAATGACAGGGGTCGAGCTTTGCAAAAAACTAAAGAATGATAAACGTACATCGCATATTCCCGTGGTTCTACTAACAGCTTTGACCGGTGAGGATGAACAGTTAAAAGGTTTGGAAATAGGTGCCAATGACTACATGACAAAGCCTTTTAATTTCGAAATACTTCTTTCGAAAATCAAAAACATCCTTATCCTTAGGGATAACTATAAACGGACATACAAAAAGCAAATGGATGTGCAATTACAGGAAACACCTTTACAAAACGAAGATGAAAAACTTTTAAAGAGTATAGTCGAGTACATAGAACTTAATATCTTAAACGACAACCTGTCAGTGGAAGAATTAGGTCGCCAAATGAGCATCAGCCGGGGATCGCTTTATAACAAGGTTATAATGCTTACCGGTAAATCACCCGGTGAGTTTATCCGTTCCATAAGGTTAAAGAAAGCGGTTTATTTGCTTGAGAATAGCCAGATGACCATTAGTCAGATTTGCTACGAAGTCGGATTTAATACCCCCAAACATTTTACGAAACTGTTCAAGGACGAATATAATATCCTTCCTTCTGCGTATATCAATTCTATTCGGCAGAAGAAAAGTGTATCCGAAGCTGAAAGTAAAGAATAATGACTTTCACGTTGTTTATTTCCTGTAAATGCGAGTGAAATGAGTCAAAAGCAACCGGGCAGGAACATACCTTCAAAACAGACTGCAGCAAATAATGGTATGCCTTTTATCGTTCGGTAAGCTTTGGAAAGAAGGATAGGATTTACAGTAAGCGGACGGGTTTGGATACAGCAATTATTGTCCAACAGTTTCTTTCAAATTTTCGTTTCCTATAAAAGGTGACACAACTGTCAGCGTTTGTTTTGGTCGATCAATGCCATTAGCTGCATTTTCATAACGGTTCAACCTATTCTAAATTCTTGCTTAGTTCGATTTTATGCTGGAATGAGTTTGTTTTGTGTTTAAGATACTTATTTACAGGTATTTATATAGTATTGGATTTTTCGTCTATCTTTTTGTTCAAAACAGCCCTTTCCTTTTTTCAGGTTATCATAGTTTCATCCCTCGGAACATGGGTTTAATATCGCTGTTTAATGCTGCCTTAAACAATGTTCCACCAATTATTAATAGAACCAACAGTTAATTTATTTTCTGACTTAATAAACAGCATCTGACTGTGTTTAAAGTTTTTTCTGACAGTTCGCGCAGTTTAATGTGCATAAACCGTCAGGGAGGTAAATTTTAAAGGTCTTTCGCTGCGTTTGTGTATCCATAATTTAAAATTAAAACAGATATGAATGAAAATTAAAACCAATTAAACACTAACCAAAAACCAATTAACCTAATTATTAAAAAACTTAAAAATCCTTTATCAATGGATAAAAATTTACAAAAGAGAATGAGACGCTATATTTCATTGCTTATCACCAGCATGTTACTTTATGTTTCAGGCCACGCGCAAACCCTTACGGTGGTAGGGAAGGTAAGAGATGCCGACAATGCTCAGGCAATACAGGGAGTAAACATTAAAGTAAAAGGAACACAAACAAGTACAGTAACAGCCAATGACGGTAGTTATACAATAACGGCAGTACCGGGCAATGTGCTTGTATTTAGCTTTGTAGGATATACATCTCAGGAGATTGTGGTTACACAGGCTAACACAATTAATGTTAAGCTAAATTCTACATCCAGCAACTTAAACGAAGTGGTTGTTATTGGTTATGCCAAGCAAGCAAGAAAAGATAATACTGGTTCAATCAGTTCAATAAAGGGGGCGGACTTGCGCGAAACACAACCAACGACTTTTGACCAGGCCTTACAGGGAAAGGTTGCAGGTGTTGTGGTGCAACAGATATCAGGGCAACCCGGTGGTGGTGTATCCATTCAAATACGTGGCGTGTCTTCAATAACCGGTTCTAACTCACCATTATATGTAATAGATGGTGTTATTATTCCTCCAGTTAGCGACCCAGGTAATGGAGGTAATCCATTAAATGCTATCAATCCGGCTGAAATAGAATCAATAGACGTATTGAAAGACGCATCTGCAACCGCTATATATGGTTCACAGGCAACCAATGGCGTTGTTGTTATTACCACAAAAAGAGGCAAAATTGGGGCACCAATGGTAAGTTACGATTTCTATACTGGTGATCAGGAGATACCAAAGGAACTCCCTACAATGAACTTACAGCAGTATGCTACCTTTATGAATGCCCGTGCACAAGTTTGGGGCTTCGGTGCAAATGCTGACTTTGCCAATCCACAATATTTAGGTGCGGGTACCAACTGGCAAAGTGAATTATTCCGGAGGGCACCAATGAATAGCAATACAATAACAGTAAGCGGCGGCGATCCCAAAACCCAATATTTATTGTCGGCCTCTTATTTCGATCAGCAAGGAATTGCGCTTGGGTCGGATTTCACAAGATACTCCGTTCGGCTGAACTTGGACAATAAAACCACTAATTGGCTGAAAATTGGAACCAGCCTTCAATTGGCGCATATTTATGAAAATCAAAATAGTACCGCCTCTAATGTAATAAGTTCGGCATTAAGCCTTACGCCTGATGTTCCTGTACAGAACTCCGATGGCTCCTGGGGAGGGGTTACCAACACAGACGGCTGGGTGCCTGGTACTGTAAACCCTGTAGCAATAGCCCAACTTGTAACAAACGTTTCAACGAAAAATCAAGTGTTTGGCAACGCGTATGCCGAAATACAATTTACTAAAGATTTGTCATTCCGTACTGAAGTATCGGGTAATTTCGATTTTGGTACTACCGACAATTTTACGCCAGTTTATACTTTTGGTAAAGTTGTTAATGGCACCAGCAGTGGTAGCTCAAACATGTCCCAAAATATTTATACGGTATTACGTAATTTTATAACGTATAACCATAATTTCAGTAAATTTAATCTTAATGCTTTAGCCGGGCATGAATCGCAGTCGAGCTCCTTCGAAAATCTTAGTGGCGCACGGTCAAATTTCCCTTCAAACTCTGTTAAATCAATTAGTGCCGGCGATCCTACTACGGCTACAAATTCAGGTAGTTATGGGCTGGGTAGTGCATTGGAATCTTATTTTGGCCGTGTCAATTTATCCTGGGATGATAAATATCTGATCACCGCCAATATCCGGGACGATGGTTCATCGAATTTTCCAGCTAACAATCGATGGGCTACTACCTATTCGGGGGCATTTGCCTGGAAAATTAATAATGAAGTTTTTTTGAAAGATGTAAAAGCTGTAAACGAATTGAAACTGAGGCTCAGTTATGGGCTTACCAATAACCAAAACATACCGGGCAATTCTTATGTAACCCAGCTTACAACAGAGGCTAACGGTTTATCAGGTACCGCACAGTTTCAATCCAATTTGCCTAATCCTGACGTTAACTGGGAAAAAACAAATTATTACGATGCCGGGCTTGACGGATCGTTTTTTAATGAGCGTTTAAGTTTTTCGTTAGATGTTTATGACCGCGAAACACACGGACTTTTGTTACAGGAACCGCTTCCTCTATATTCGGGTACCACTACCGGTTATTCGCCGGGGGCCATGGCAGGGCCTTATGCCAATGTTGGTTCTATGCGCAATAGTGGGATTGATTTCCAGATCAGTACTACCAATATTAACCATAAGAATTTCACCTGGAAAAGTGGTTTTACCATATCGCGGAACATTAATAAAGTGCTTAGTTTAGGTAATGGCGGATCTGACGCCAGCTTAACCCAAACATCTGGTACTAATAACGAGGTAATCGAAAAAACAGTGGTAGGGCAGCCCATCGGCGAATTTTACGGATATGTTTACGACGGCATATTTGCAACAGCCAAAGATTTTCAAACACATGCCTTGCCTGTTAACCAATCCGGCCAACCTTATCCAATTTCTTCATCAGGCGGGGGGATCTGGTACGGCGACCATATGTATAAGGACTTAAATGGCGACGGTATTATCGACTCAAGAGATGAAACTTTTTTGGGTTCGCCGATCCCGAAATTCCAGTATGGTATCAACAATTCATTTTCTTACAAAAGCTTTGACCTGAATTTTTTCTTTAGCGGCGACTATGGCAACAAAATATTCAATCAACTGTCTATAACACAAACCAACCCCATTGCTAGTACTGCCTATTTTTCATCGGTATCAAATTACGCGCATTTGGCTTTAATAAATCCCAATGGCTCTGCATCCGATATTAACAATGTATATGTTACCAACCCGAGTACAACTATTGTAGGTTTGAGAAATGACAATACCAACGATAATACGCGTTCTTCTAGTTTGTATATACAAGATGGGTCATTCCTGAAGTGCAAAAACATCACATTAGGTTACCGCCTGCCTGAAAGTGTTTTGTCGAAAATATACGTGCATTCAATCCGGGTATATGCTACCGTAACTAATGTGTTTACCATTACAAAATACCAGGGCATGGATCCTGAAATTGGTTCGTGGAACCCTCTTCAGGCAGGTTGGGACAGCGGTTACTATCCGCAGCCACGAGTATATACTATTGGTGCAAACATAACCTTTAACAAATAACACAATCACCAATTAAAAGAGATATTTATGAAACCAATTTATAAAATTGTAATCATTTTGCTATGCTGCGCAGCAATTGCAGGGTGCAAAAAGAGTTTCTTGGACCGTCCGTCCACCTCGCAGATCAGTTCTGATAATTTTTACCAATCCCCCTCCGATTTGCGGTTGGCTACAGCGAATCTGTATGGGGGGGCGCCTTGGTGGCAATGGCAGCAGCCTTGGCTACTACTCGGCGATGTATTGCCCGGAACAGCCTTATACAGCTATTATGGCGATTTAATGCAGCTTTATACACGTACAATTACAGCGCAAAATGGCATTGTATCGAGTGGCTGGACAGGTCTGTACAATGTTATTGCACAGTGCAATATGGTTATTAATGCCATAAATCAATCTTCTGCGTCTATACCGGTTGTAAACAAAAATCAAGCAATCGCCGAAGCAAGGTTTATTCGCGCGGTAGCCTATTATCATTTGGTTGTTTATTGGGGTGCCGTGCCTATTATTGAGGATAACACCAAGTTGGTAAATAACCCTTTGCTTAATCGTAATACTGTTTCTGATGTTTATAAATTTATCACCCTCGACCTAACTTATGCATCGCAAAATCTTCCTGTTTCCGATCAACCAGGTCGGGTAACCACATGGTCTGCGCAGGGGATGCTGGGCAAAGTATATTTAACTATGTCGGGTTGGGGACAAAGCGGCTCACGTAACCAGGCATTACTGGACAGTGCCCAAAAATACGCAGGCAATGTGTGTAAAAATAGTGGATTGAACTTGTTTCCCAGTTATTATGATCTTTTCAAGACGCAAAACAACAACAATCCGGAATCATTATTTGCACTTCAATGGGCTCCAGGCGTGGGTTACGGATTTGGTAACGTATTGCCAGTTTATTTCTCACCCTCTTCTACTATAAATGCTCAAAAGACTGGCGGATGGGAGACCCTGCAGATAACCTGGGACTTGTATCAGATGTACACCGCTAAAGATACAGTACGGCGCAAAGCCACTATTATGCTAACCGGAGATTATTATCCGGAACTGGATGCTGCAGATGGCGGTTATACGTCAACTGGGATATGTATGAAAAAACACATTATTGGCAACGAAAAAGATAATAACTCGCCAACAATGACTGAGTGGTCATCCCCTGAAGACTTCGCAATGCTTAGGTTGGCCGATGTATATTTGGTATACGCCGAAGCTATTTTAGGCAATAATGCTTCCACTGCGAATGGAGATGCCCTGCTTTATTTTAACAAAGTACGTGCAAGGGCCGGCGTAAATCCGGCTACTATATTGAGCGCTGACACCATACTTCGGGAAAGAAGGATTGAATTGGCTTTTGAAGGGCAATATTGGATTGACATGGTGCGACTTTCTTATTACAATCCGGCAAAAGCTGTTAATATTCTTAATTCGCAAAAAAGGTACACCTTTACTTATGATCCTGTCGCAAAGGTAGCCACGCCAGATACCACTGCTACTGTAGCAACACTTCCGGCAACCATAAGTTCATTTACATTGCCAATTCCGGCATCCGAGGTAAGTACTGACCCGAAATTGGCACAGCCACCTGTTCCTTATTATTAATTTAATATTAAATATATTATTATGAAAAAAAAATTAGACGCCCGCCTGTGTTTATTGTCGCTTCTCTTCGCGTTAGTGGGTTTACTCCCTGCTTGTAAGAAAAATAGCGAAAATTCTATGGCTCCTGTCATTACGGCCGTTAGGAATTATGTTGCCTCACCTAATGATACAGTTTTACATAGCGCCGTAGCAAATACCCAATGGGTTGTTATAACAGGGCACAACTTGCAAAACGCTACCCAAATCGACTTTGATGGAGTACCTGCAACTTTCAATACTGCTTTATTTGCGCCGAATAGCGCGGTGGTACAAATACCAACGATAGCGTTTTCAACAATTGATACCGCTAAGCTTTATACTCTCACCTATACAACACCTGGAGGTACAACAACTTTTTCTTTTAAATTGGGCCCCGCGGCGCCAACGATTACCGCTATCTCCAATGTGTTTGCCACTCCTGGCGATTCGGTTTATCTTTATGGTGCAAATTTAGTGTTGGTTCAGCACTTTGTATATGGGGGAACCAAGATTTCATCGTTTAATTCAAGCCCTGATGGTACTGCCCTTGGTTTTCTTATGCCGGCAGCAACACCCACGAATCAAATAGTAGTAACCACTAAGTCTGGTACCGTTCTGGATACAATAAATGCCACACCAACCATTACCAGTATTTCGGATGAAAACGCCAGCCCTGGCGATTCTGTTTATATTTATGGTACGTATTTTAAAAGTATTCAGGCGGTAACTTTCGCGGGTACTGCCATTACTTCCTTTACATCATCCGCTACGGGAAATTCTATCGGCTTTGTTATGCCTTCCATATCGCAAAGCGGACCTGCATCTGTGACCACAAAGTTTGGCACAGTTGCAACTGTGTACAACGTGAATGATGTAGCCACAGGCGCGATATCAAATTGGGAATGGAGTGGTTTGTTTAACTGGGAATGGTATGGTGGTTCGAACTATACAAGTGGCAGCCCTGATTTTCCCGGTAATTCAACCCAGTATATGGTGCTAAAAACCGGTATCCTGGCCCCAGGAGAAGGGAATACGTATTCCAACTATGCCATACTCATGAATGCAGAACAGTGGGTGCCGGCAGCCAATCTTAACGATCCACCAAGCAAATGGGCATTTAAATTCGAAGTAAGTGTTCCGCAACCCTGGAATGGTGGTTCCATTATTATTCAAACCGGGTTTGGTAGCTTTATATACAGATGGGAACCATGGCAAAAAACCGGGTCTACTGCTGCATACACTACAACCGGCTTGGTGAAAAATAACAGCTGGATAACGGTAACTATTCCTTTGTCATCATTCAAGACAACAGATCCTACGCTTGGCGCGGGTGAAGGGGCTCCAGTTGCGCAAATTACCGATTTAACAGGTCCTTCAGGAAATACCTCAACTACAGTGTATATCTATAACTATGGCACGGCGGCCACAGCAACCGGCTTTTATGGTGCTTTTGATAATTTCAGATGTGTAAAAATTAAATAGATTAAACCCCCGCGGCAACATATTGCTGCGGGCTTTTAAATAAGTAGAATATGAAAATGATGATAAAAAAAATAGGGACAGCCTACAAGATTGCCGGGATATTTATCGCACTGTTAGCTGTCGTTTCCTGCAAGAAAAACACCATAAATGCCCCGCAACTTACACAGGCTAATGTTACCGATACAATACCAGCAGGTGGCGGCACCAAAATGTTAACATTTACGTCGAATGCCGCGTGGAGTATTGATACTACTGGTTTTGGATGGCTGAAATTAAGCCAAACATCGGGTGGTAGCGGTAATGCTGTCATTACTTTAACAGGTAACGCTAATAATAAATCGGGCGCGAGTCGTTCGTTGCAGTTAATTTTAAATGCAACGAATGGCCAGACCCGAAATATTAATGTGTGGCAGGATGTTATTATTTTCCCATCCTACAATACATCGGCAATAGCAGCTGATGCAACTGGCATGAGTAGCACAGCTTCGCAAATTGCCGCAAACATTACCTATGGTTGGAATTTCTGGGATACCATGGAAGCCCCGGGTAGCGAAACCGGATGGGGAAACCCGCCAATTACCCAGCAAATGTTTGATTTGTTAAAAGCAAATGGTGTAAATGCCGTAAGAGTACCTATTGAATACGCTGACCATTTAATTAACGCTGCAACTGCACAAATAGATCCGGCCTGGCTTGCCCGCATTCAACAGGTGGTTCAATATGGCGTTAATGATGGTATGTATGTGACCATTAATATTCATTATGATCCCGGAACTACGCTTACCGGTGCTGCACAGGATACCGCTAATGCCAGGCATAAAGCATATTGGGAGCAAATAGCTACAGCTATGCGCGGTTTTGACGAGCATTTGATGTTTGCCAGTTGCAACGAAACCAGTGCTGTCGATCCAACATCAACGGCTACCTTAATGCGGTATCACCAATCATTTATCAACGCGGTGCGAAGTACTGGCGGTAAAAATGTTTATCGTACTTTAGTTATTCAGTCGCCTTCTGCGTCAATAGATGCGGCTAACTCATTACTCAATCCGGCTAACGTGTATAAAACACCTTCGCTACCTACCGATATTACGCATAATAGAATGATGCTTGAGTTCCATTATTATAACCCGTCGCAATATTGCATATTAGGAGGTAATGATAATACAGCGACACCTCAAGACGCAAGCTGGGGTATTGAGTTGTATTTTTGGGGGAACAGGATGACGTATTCTGTAAACGGTACATATACTAATTATCATACAACAAATCCGCTGTTTTTGACCCGCAATTGCGTAGCCTCGACTGAAGAAGATTATGCAGATTCTATATTTAAAACCGTGAAAAAAAGATTTGCTGATAAGGGTATCCCATTGTTTATGGGCGAATATGCGCCGAGTGATCACTTTGCGAGATTAGCAGGGTATCAGGCCGATTCGTTAAAATCAAGAGCATCTGAGACACATTTCATTGCTTATATTGCCCAACAAGCCAAAGCAAATGGCGTAATACCGTATTTATGGGCAGGTATATTTAACCGGCCCGCTAATAACGGAGTTCCGACCGGGCCAGCGTATGTAGGAGACAAGGTAACACTGGATTCGGTAAAAGTTGGCGTAAACAGAGGCATAGCTACATACGGCTCAGGCACGCCGTTTCAATAAGCAGGTTACACTTATTTAGGACACCTCTAAAAACTCGTTTTGTTTTATCCCTCACCTTTAATTCCTCTCCAAAGGAGAAGAAATAAAGGTGAGTTTGTAGAGGTGCCCTATGATAAAAGAGGAGCGTATATTTTTATTGCAGGAGAGTTTTGAATGAAAGTTATTCAAGACTGATGACACAAAGAACTGCCGGTACCATTGGATGAAATATTTTCATCTGTGATACTGGCAGAATTTTGGGCTTTAAGTTAGCCACAATGCAGAAAAGAAGGGTCTCTTGAGATAAAGAGTCTACAAAGGTATTCATGGCGATTTTGGTCCTTTTAACAGTTTAAATCGAAAAACGCACAACCCTTGCAGACAATTGTACTGTGAGAGTCAGATGCAAAGATAATATATGAAAAGAGGTATAATAATTGGTGCTATTTTATTGTTTTCGTTAAATCTCTTTGGACAGCTGTCATTCCAGAATCCAAAGTTGACTTCCGAGGAGCGGGCCAGGGATTTAATATCCCGTCTGTCCTTACAAGAGAAAGCTGCCCTGATGTGTGATCAGTCTGAAGCCATTCCCCGATTGGGAATAAAAAAATTCAATTGGTGGAGCGAGGCTTTGCATGGTCTCGCGCAAAGCAATGACGTTACTGTTTTTCCTGAACCAATTGGGATGGCCGCGTCATTTGATGATCGGCTTGTTTATCATGTATTTGATGCTGTTTCTGATGAATTTCGTGCCAAATACAACCAGGCAAGGAAAAATGGTGAAGAAAACCGCGCGTTTCTGAACCTTTCGGTTTGGACGCCCAATATCAATATATTTCGCGACCCGCGTTGGGGCCGGGGACAGGAAACCTATGGTGAAGATCCGTATTTAACCTCGCGCATGGGCATTTCGGTTGTAAATGGACTTCAGGGGCCTCCTAGCTCCAGGTATAAAAAGCTCCTCGCTTGTGCCAAGCATTTTGCTGTTCATTCAGGCCCGGAATGGAGCCGCCATACATTGAATCTCAACAACGTGAGTCCCCGCGATTTATGGGAAACCTATTTACCGGCTTTTAAATCATTGGTCGAGCAATCCGATGTCCGGGAAGTGATGTGTGCTTACCAGCGTTTGGACGATGAGCCTTGCTGCGGCAGCAACCGCTTACTCGAAAGGATACTTCGCGATGATTGGGGCTTTAAATATTTAGTTGTTTCGGACTGCGGGGCGATAGCCGATTTTTATATCAATCATAAAGTTTCATCTGACGACGTGCATGCTGCTTCCAAAG